>NZ_JBBXMW010000006.1:0-276835 GCF_038442325.1 Methylorubrum subtropicum
GAACCGGCTCGATCGCTGCCCACTCCGCGTCCGTCAGATCAAACCGTGCCATTCACGATCCTCCATGGCTGGAGGACCAACGATCAGCGTGGGCAACCGTGCCAATCGTTATGAGTTCGCGGCCTAGACCGCTGGAGCCCTCCTTCGAGGCCGCTGCGCGGCCCCTCAGGATGAGGGGGATGGGTGGGACAGACGGCTCAGGCCGCGCTCGCCTTCGCAGCCCCGAGCGTGGCGAGCACCGAGCGCAGGGCCGCGTTCTCGGCTTCCAGCTCGGCGATCCGGCGCAGCAGCACGCCGATGGAGGCGTCGGGCATCGGCGGCGGCTCGGCGGCGGCCGGTTTCGCTTGGTGGTCGGTGAAGACGATGCCGACGCCGCCGTCGCGGCGCCAGCGCAGGGCGGAGCGGAAGGTCTCGTCCTTCTGCGGGATGTAGAGGTCGAACACCTCGGGCAGGGTGCTGGTCTCGGAGAGTTCCAGCCGCGCGCCGGTCTCCGACATGTCGCGGATCAGGCAGTCCATCGAGGACGCGCCCTTGTTGAAGAGGATGCGCCCTTTCAGGAAGGTGCGCTTGCGGATGTCCTGGCGCTGCTCGCTGCTCATGGAGTCGGCCTCCGTCCCCGACGATTCCGGAGAGCCTACCCGCCAGCCGTTAAGGAAAGCTCGACTCGATCGCCGAGTCGGGCCTCAGGAGACTTTCTCGTCGAGCGCCTGGAACAGGTAGAAGCCGTTGAAGCGCACGGCGGTGGCGGCGGCGCGGTCGTCGAAGCCGGGCGGGGGGCTCGCCTGCCCGTCGATCTTGCCGCCGAAGGTCCAGCGGCGCCCGCCCACGAAGCGCGGCACGGCGTGGCTCTCCGGCACCGCGCAGCACAGGGCCTCGCCGCCCTTGCGCCGGAACACGTTGTAGCTGCGCATCGCTCGCCTCCACTTCGCCGCTTCGTCGAGCGGGGCGGATAGCCCATCAATCGGTCCGGTTTGTGTCGGCCAAGCCCCCATCGTGGCCGGGGGAGGGCGGGGTGTGCGGCGGCGCACGGGGCGGTGCGCCGACCGCTCCGTCAGAGGAACGATCCCGGCGCGACGCCGAACCGCTCCGCGAGACGCCGGATCTGGCCGAGGTTCAACGCCCGCCGTCCGCTCAGGATTTCCGAAACCACCCCTTGGCTACCCACCTCCGGCAGGTCGCCCTGGCGCAGACCGTGCTGCTCCATCAGCAGGCGCAGGATGTCGGCAGGTGTCGCGTCGGGCAGTCGATGCTGCGCCTCGTCGTACTCGCCGATGAAGCCGCCGAGCATGTCGAGCAGACCCGCGAGCGGGTGCCCCTCCTCGCCCGCGCCCGCATCGAGCAGCCCGTTCATCACCCGCACGGCGGCGTCGTAGTCCGCCGCGTCGCGGATCGGATGCAGCGGCACGCGTTCGGCCAGCGCCCGGAAATGGCCGGTCAGCGTGTCGAGTTCGTCATGGCTGAACGTCAGGGCTTCCATGCGTCGTATTCCCTGTGCGTGAAGACGTGGCGCACGAAGAGTTTCTGCGTGTCGAAATGGATCGCGGCGACGATCCGGTACTTGTTGCCGCCGATGTCGAAGACGTAGAAATCCTTGACGCGATCGGTCGCGTTGAAGGCGCGCTTGAGGTCGGCGAAGCTGCGGAACGTGCTCGCCTCGACGATGCGGCGCCACGCCTGAAGCGCCGTGGCCGCGGGCGGATGGAGCGCCGCGAAATCCACCAGCGCCTTGTTGGAGATCACCCGCATGCCGCCCTGTATCTCAGAATGAGATACAGGGCAAGGTTGCGAGGGTCGCCCTCACTCCGTCGGCACGTTCCGCTCCAACTCGTCCAGCCACGCCCGCGCGGTCGAATCGGAGGGGGCGCGCCAGTCGCCCCGGGGCGACAGGGCGCCGCCCGCCGAGACTTTTGGGCCGTTGGGGAGCGCCGAGCGCTTGAACTGGCTGAAGCGGAAGAATCGGTCGAGGAACACGGCGAGCCAGCGCCGGATCGTCGGCAGGTCGTAGGCGACGCGCTTGGCTTGCGGAAAATCCGGCGGCCAGTCGCCCCGCCCCGCATCGCCCCAGGCGTGCAGCGCCAGGAACGCGATTTTCGAGGGCGCAAAACCGTGGCGCAGGGTGAACCAAAGATTGAAGTCCTGCAGCGCGTAGGGGCCGATCTTGGCCTCCGTGCTCTGCGGCCCCTCCCCCTCCGAGGCGGGCACGAGTTCGGGCGAAATCTCGGTGTCGAGCACGGCGCGCAGCGTCCGGTTCTCGGCCTCGCCGAACTGCCCGGAGGCGATGACCCAGCGGATCAGGTGCTGGATCAGGGTCTTGGGCACGCCCGCGTTGACGCCGTAATGGCTCATCTGGTCGCCGACGCCGTAGGTGGACCAGCCGAGCGCCAGTTCCGACAGGTCGCCGGTGCCGATGACGATGCCGCCGTGCTGGTTGGCGAGGCGAAACAGGTAGTCGGTGCGAAGCCCCGCCTGCACGTTCTCGAAGGTGACGTCGTAGACCGCCTCGCCCCGCCCGAACGGATGGCCCATGTCGCCGAGCATCTGCCGGGCGGCGGGGCGGATGTCGATCTCCTCGAAGGTGGTGCCGAGCGCCCGCATCAGGGCGTGGGCGTTGGTCTTGGTCTCGTCCGAGGTGGCGAAGCCCGGCAGCGTGTAGGCCAGGATATCCTTTCGCGGCAGGCCAAGGCGGTCGAAGGCTTTCGCCACGACGATCAGCGCGTGGGTGGAATCGAGCCCGCCCGAGACGCCGATCACCGCCCGCTTGGTGCCCGTCGCTGCGAGCCGCTGGGCGAGGCCCGCGACCTGGATGTTGTAGGCCTCGTAGCAATCCTGGGCGAGGCGGGCCGGGTCGGCGGGCACGAAGGGAAAGCGCTCGACGCGCCGCTTCAAACCGAGATCGCCGGACGGCGGATCGAGGCGGAACGGGACCGTGCGGAAGGCCGCGCCGCGGGCCCGCGCGTTGTCGTCGAGGCTGCCGGCCTGACGCCGTTCCTGGGTCAACAGATCGAGGTCGATGTCGGCGAGCGTCGCCACCGGCCCCTCGGGGAAGCGCTCGCCCTCAGTCAGCCGCACGCCGTTCTCGTCGATGCTGGTCTGGCCGTCCCAGGACAGGTCGGTGGTGGATTCGCCCGCGCCCGCGGCGGCGTAGACGTAGGCGCACAGGCCCCGCATGGAGGCGGCGCGGGTCAGGAGTTCGCGGGAATCGGCCCGGCCCACGGTGATCGGGCTGCCCGAGGGGTTGGCGATGACGGTCGCGCCCGCCAGCACCGCCTCCATGCCCGGCGTCTGCGGCACCCACAGGTCCTCGCAGATCTCGATGGCCAGCCGCAGGCCCGGCACGTCCTCGGCCGTAAACAGCAGGTCGGTGCCGAACGGCGCCTCGACGCCGGCGACCCGGATGGTCTCGGCCGTGATCCCGGCGCCGGAGGCGAAGTGGCGCTTTTCGTAGAACTCCCGGTAGTTCGGCAGGTAGCTTTTTGGGACGACGCCGAGCAGGCGGCCGCCGTGGATCGCGAGCGCCGTGTTGTAGACCCGGTGGCGCCAGCGCAGGGGCGCGCCGACGACGAGGACGGGGGTCAGCCCCGCGCTTGCCGCGACCAGCCGGGCGATCCCGGCCTCCACCGCGTCGAGGAGCGCGGTCTGAAGGAATAGGTCCTCAATGGCGTAGGACGAGACGCAGAGTTCGGGGAAGACCGCGAGCGCCGCGCCCTCCGCGTGGCACGTGTCGGCGAGCGCCAGAATCGCCGCGACGTTGGCCGCCGGGTCGCCCGGATGGCTGCGCCCGGTGCAGGCCGCGACCCGGGCGAAGCCGTGGGCATAGAGCGAGCGGAAGGGTTTGGGCGGGTTGCTCTGGCTCACCGTGACCTCGACGCTCGCCTTCCGCCGGAAAAGGACGGAAAGCCTGATTAACCAATGGGTTGAAGGCGTATCCTCACCCTTTCCGGCAGCAGCCGAGGGCAAGTCCCCGAAAAGGCCGCCAAGGGTTCAACCGTGCAGGAGAATATCCGGTTCGGTGGCGATCCGCACCGCGCCCGCGGGACGGGTGATCCGCGGGGAGGGCAAGCGTTCGTTAACGACGATCCGCCTAACTGGGGGAGAACCGCTCCAGGGGGAGCCGGAACCTTGTTTCGAGTCATCTCACAGATCATGCGCGCTTCGGGACGGCCTCCGCATTCGCATCGAGATCCGTCGCGGCCGAGCCGCGGCGGTGACCGGCTGGACCTCTCGGCGGGCGGCCTCGCCCACCGGCTGATGAACCTGCGGTCCAACATCGCCCGGCGCCTCGTCGGCGCCCCGCCCGCTCCGCCGCGGGCGCTGCCCCGCGCGCTCCCGCATCCCCTCGCCCACGCGGCCGAGCCGGCGCTCCCCGGCCCGGACGGGTTCGATTCCGGCGCGATGCCGAGCTGGCTCGTGCCGCCGGGCGCCATGCTCGGCCGTGGCTCGGCCCAACCGGCTTGGGAGCCGCAGGAGCCCGCCTTCGAGATGCCCGCCCCGGCCCGGCCCTACGAGGCCTACGGCGATGGGGCCGATCCGGCTTTCGAGAGCCGCATCGACACCCGCGCCTCCGGGCCCGGCATCCTCGTGCGCACGCCGCGCCGCCCCGCCGCCATCGCCCCCGAGGCGCCGGCCGTGCCGGCCGTCCACGCGATGCAGAAGGGGCTGGCCCAGGCGATGCCGCAGCTCAACCCCGAGCCCGCCGTGCGCTTCACCCGCACGCCCGATCCGGTGCTGATGGAGCGCCGCCGCCGGGCGCTGGAGGCCGAGCAGGAGGCGCGAGACCGCGCCCAGGCCCTGCTCGACGCCCAGGTCGCCGCGCAAGCCGCTGCGGAAGCGGCTGCCCGCGAGGCCGAGCAGGCGCATCTGGCCGCCCTCGAAACCGCCGAGCGCGAAGCCGCGGAAGCCGCCGCGCGGGCCGAGGAATCGGCGCGGGCGCTCGCCGCGCAGACCGTGGAATCGGCCGTCGGCGTGCCGAGCTGGCGCCGCCCGTTCGTACCGCCGCCGGGCGTCAGCTTCTTCCGCACCCCCGACCGCCGGCCCAAAGCCGTCGAGCCCGCCCCCGCCGCGGTCGCGCCGGAGCCGGTCACGATCGAGGCCGTCGCGCTGCCCGTCGAGGCCGCCTTCGACGCCCCGTTCATCCCGCCGGTCCCGGCCGAGCCGTCCGATTGGGCCGACGTGCCCGATTGGTCGGAGCTGCACGGCTGGTTCGGCCCCGCCGAGGGTCAGGTGGTCGAGGTCCGGGTCGTCGGGGCCCATGCGTCCGAGACCCTGGCCCCCGAGGTCCAGGCGCCCGAGGTCTCGGCCGTCGAGGCGTCGCTGATCGAAGCCTTCACCGTCGAGGCCGTCCAAGTCGAGCCGGCTCCGGTCGAGCCCGCCCCGGCCCCGGAGCGCCCCGCCTTCGCCGCGGCCCCGCGCCGCCGGCTGCACGCGATGGCGGCCCGCGCCGCGATCTTCCCCGCCGACACCTACGAGGCTCTGAGCGGCCCCGGCTTGGTGACGGCCGAGGCGCCGGTCGCGGAGGCGGCCCCCTCCCCTGCCCCGCAGGCCGTCGTCGTCCAGCCGGAAGTCTTGGCTCCGCAGCCGGTCGCCCAGCCGGCCCAGATCCAGCCCATCGCCCAGACGGTCGCCGCGGTCCAGCCGCTGACGATCGCCGCCCGCCCGGTCCTGCTGCGCAGCAAGGCCGCGCCCGCCGACGAGGCCGCCCTGATCGCCGAGGCGTTCGAGGAGCCCGCCGACGAGGCCGCCCCCGAGCCCGTCGCCGAGGAGCCGGCCCCCGTCGCCGTCGAGGCCGAGAACCGGCCCCGCGCGTATCTGCCCGAGCGCCCGGCCCTGATCCCGGCCGGTCGCCATCTGGAGATGACCTTCGTCGGCAACGCCGACTACACCCTGCCCTCGCTCGAATTGCTGGCCGAGCCGCCGCTGCCCGACGGCGAGGAGGTCGATGCCGACGAGCTGGAGCAGAACGCCCTCAACCTCCAGCAGACCGTGCAGGACTTCGGCGTCCGCGGCGATATCCTGGCCGTGCGCCCCGGCCCCGTCGTCACCCTCTACGAACTGGAGCCGGCGCCGGGCACCAAGTCGAGCCGCGTCATCGGCCTGTCGGACGACATCGCCCGCTCGATGTCCGCCGTCTCCGCCCGCGTCGCCGTGGTGCCGGGTCGCAACGTCATCGGCATCGAGCTGCCGAACCCGGTGCGCGAGACCGTGTACCTGCGCGAACTGCTGGCCTCGGTCGATTTCGTCGAGACCAAGCACAAGCTCGCCCTGTGTCTGGGCAAGAACATCGGCGGCGAGCCGATCATCGCCGACCTCGCCCGGATGCCGCACCTGCTGGTGGCCGGCACCACCGGCTCCGGCAAGTCGGTCGCCATCAACACCATGATCCTCAGCCTGCTCTACCGCCTCAAGCCGGAGGAGTGCCGCCTGATCATGGTGGATCCGAAGATGCTGGAGCTGTCGGTCTACGACGGCATCCCGCACCTGCTCTCCCCCGTCGTCATCGACCCGAAGAAGGCGGTCATCGCCTTGAAGTGGGCCGTGCGCGAGATGGAGGAGCGCTACAAGAAGATGTCGAAGATCAGCGTGCGCAACATCGACGGGTACAACGCCCGGATGAAGGAGGCGCGCGAGCGGGGCGAGATCATCACCCGCACGGTCCAGACCGGCTTCGACCGCACCACCGGCGAGGCGGTGTTCGAAGAGCAGGAGATGGACCTGTCCGCCCTGCCCTACATCGTCATCGTGGTCGATGAGATGGCCGACCTGATGATGGTGGCCGGCAAGGACATCGAGGGCGCGATCCAGCGGCTCGCCCAGATGGCGCGCGCCGCCGGCATCCATCTGATCATGGCGACGCAGCGTCCCTCGGTCGATGTCATCACCGGCACGATCAAGGCGAACTTCCCGACCCGCATCTCCTTCCAAGTGACCAGCAAGATCGACTCGCGCACGATCCTGGGCGAGATGGGCGCCGAGCAGCTGCTCGGCCAGGGCGACATGCTGTTCATGGCGGGTGGTGGCCGCACCACCCGTGTCCACGGCCCGTTCTGCTCGGATTCGGAAGTCGAGACCGTCGTGGCGCACCTGAAGCGCCAGGGCCGGCCCTCGTATCTCGAAGCGGTGACGGCCGACGACGGCTCGTCCGACCAGCCGGAAAAGCCCGCCAAGGGTTCGAAGGCCGCCGCCGCCAAGGCCGAGAAGGACGACTTCGCGGAAGTCGAGGAGGCCGACGCCCCGGTCTTCGACATCGGCGCCTTCGCGGCGACCGCGGGGGCGGAAGGCGGCGAACTCTACGAGCAGGCCATCGCCGTGGTGCTGCGCGACCGCAAGGCCTCGACCAGCTACATCCAGCGCCGCCTCCAGATCGGCTACAACCGCGCCGCCTCGATCATGGAACGGATGGAGATCGAGGGCATCGTCGGACCGGCCAACCACGCCGGGAAACGCGAGATTCTGGTCGAAGGCCTCGCCGGTGCGCCTGCCGGCGGCTACGACGACGAGTAGAATCAAAATCCGGCCCCGTCGCATATTCGCCACAGGGGCCGGCTCTATCGCAGATCACGATGTCGGACCCTCGGTGCCCCCTCGGCGCCGAGGCCCGTCCGCACCCGATGGGGCCGCCCCGCCCGGCCCCCACGCCCGCACTCTGGGAGATGCCCACACGATGACTGGCCGACGCTTCCGCCCCGCCGCCGGTCCGCTGCTCGTGATGGCCGCGCTGGCGCTCCAGCCGCAGCCCGCGCACGCTCAGGTCTCGTCCTTCCTCGACGGCCTGTTCGGCCGGAAAGAGGAGCCCCCGGCCCCGCCCGCGGCCCCCGAGCCCGAGCCGGAGCCCGCTCCGGCCGTGCCCAAGAAGGCGGAGAAGCAGTCTAAGCCCGCCAAGGAGAAGGCGGCGGCAGCGGACAAATCTCAAGAGAAGACCGGCAGCATCAAGCCGACGGCGGCCAAGCCCGGCGCGCCCGCGCCTGCCGCGGCGGCGCCCGCCGGCACCCGCGTCGCGGCGGTCGGCGCGCCGAACCTCGGCGCCTCGTTGCAGGATGCCGACCCGGCCCAGATCGTCGCCGGGGCCAACGCCTACTTCAACAGCTTCCAGACGCTGACCGGCTCGTTCATCCAGATCGGCGCCGACGGGCGGCGCATCGGCGGCAAGCTCTCGCTGGTCAAGCCCGGCCGCCTGCGGTTCGAGTACGACCAGCCCTCGCCGCTGGAAGTGGTGGCCGACGGCACCTCGGTCGCCGTGCGCGACCGCAAGCTCAATACCCAGGACCTCTACTTCATCTCGCAGACGCCGCTGAAATTTCTGCTGCGCGAAAAGATGGACCTCGCCCGCGACCTGACGGTGACCGAGGTCACGAACGATCCGGGCGGCGTGCGCATCGCGCTGGAGGACCGCTCGACGCTCGGCGGCACCTCCAAGATCCAGCTCTATTTCGACGCCGAGATGAAGACCCTGTCGCAGTGGCGGATCACCGATCCGCAGGGCTACCTCACCACGGTCCAGCTCACCAACCTGCAGAAGGGCAAGGCGGTCGATCAGTCGATGTTCTTCATCAATTACGGCCGCGCCGAGGACAAGGCGATCCAGCGCCAGCTCCAGGGGCAGAACCCCTGAGACCGGGTTCGAGGGGATCGCCTCGGCTTGCCGCCCCGCGCCGTCATCGCGAGGCGAAACTGACGCGATCCAGGGCGCGCGGCATACGGAAACGGCGAGACCGCGCCGACGGACGCGGCTCTGTGAGCGATCTCTCCGGCCCCTTCGGAGCGCTGGATTGCTTCGGCTCCTCCTCGCAATGACGGTGTGAGGCGAAACCCGAAGCGATATCAAAAGACGCTCAGGGCCGTAACATAGGCTATCGGCGCGCCGAAAACCCACTTAGGTTACCCTCGAAACTGCGAAAAACCCGGTTAGATTCGGGACTACGCCCAAGACGGCGAGCGAATTTAACAATCCCTTCAAGTCTCGGCCGCTCAATGACGGTGCCGCCACGCTGAGGCGGCGTCATCCGAGACGTGACCCGGCCGCATGCCCGCCCCCTCCGCCGTGACGTCCCTCCCCGCCGGCCCGTTCGAGGCGGCGCTCGCCGAGATGGCCACCCCCCTGCTCCTGCTCGACGCGGGCGGCAGCGTGACCTTCGCCAACGACCGCGCCGCGGTGCTGTTCGCCGGGAGCCCGCCGGTCGGGCGCGCCCTCCCCGCCCTGCTCGCCGCCCGCGGCGCGGCCGAGCCGGGGGCCTTCGACGACGCCCTGCGCGCCGGCCGCCCGGCCCGCGAAGGCCTCGCGCTCAACGGCGGGCGCCGCGTCGAGGCGGCGTTGGCGCCCCTGTCGAGCGGCGGCTTCGCGCTCACCTTCGAGGACGTGACCGAGCATGTCCGCAGCGCCGCGCTCGCCCGGCTGGAGCCGCTGACCGGCCTGTGCAACCGCGCCGAGCTGCACGAGCGCCTGGGCGCCGAACTCGCCGCCGCCGAGCGGGCCGGCGCGCCGCTCGCCGTGCTCCTGCTCGATCTCGACCGGTTCAAGGCGGTCAACGACACGCTCGGCCATCCGGTCGGCGACGCGCTGCTGCGCAAGGTGGCCGAGCGCCTGCGCAACGCCGCCCGCCGGGAGGACGTGATCGCCCGCCTCGGCGGCGACGAGTTCGCCCTGGTGCAGGTCGGCCGGGCCGGCGCCGACCAGCCGCGGGCGGCCGAGGCGCTGGCCGCCCGGCTCGTCGATCTCGTCGGGCGCACCTACGTGCTCGACGGCCAGATGCTGAACGTCGGCGCCAGCGTCGGCATCGCCCTCTATCCCGACGACGGGCGCGGGGCCGACGACCTCCTGAAGCACGCCGACCTCGCGCTCTACCGCGCCAAGGCGGACGGGCGCGCCACCTACCGCTTCTTCGAGCCGGCGATGAACGTCGCGGTGCAGGCCCGCCGCAGCCTGGAGATCGACCTGCGCCGGGCGCTCGCGCTCAAGCAGTTCACCCTCGCCTTCCAGCCGCAGATCAGCCTGGAGACCGGCGCGGTGTCGGGCTTCGAGGCGCTGCTGCGCTGGCACCACCCGGAGCGCGGCCCGATCTCGCCCGCGACCTTCATTCCGCTGGCCGAAGAGATCGGCGTCATCGTCGGCATCGGCGAGTGGGCGCTGCGCACCGCCTGCCGCGAGGCCGCGTCCTGGGCGCAGCCGGCCTCGATCGCCGTCAACCTGTCGCCGGTCCAGTTCCGCGGCGGCAAGCTGGTCGAGACCGTGATGCTGGTCCTGGCCCAGACCGGCCTCGACCCGGCCCGGCTGGAGCTGGAGATCACCGAGGGCGCGCTCCTCGACGATACCGACGGGGTGCTCACCGTGCTGAACGGCCTGCGGGCGCTCGGCGTGCGCATCTCGATGGACGATTTCGGCACCGGCTACTCGTCCCTGAGCTACCTGCAGAAATTCCCCTTCGACAAGATCAAGATCGACCAGTCCTTCGTGCGCGGCATGGCCGGCAGCGCCGAGTGCGGGGCGATCGTGCGGGCCATCGCCCGGCTCGGGGCGAGTCTCGGCATGCGCACCACCGCCGAGGGGGTCGAGACCGCCGACCAGCTCGACGCGATCCGGGCCGAGGGCTGCTCGGAAGTCCAGGGCTACCTCACCGGCCGCCCGATGCCCGCCGACCAAGCCGCCGCCCTGCTCATCTGACCCGCTGCGAGGCCCCCATGACCGACGATCTGCGCCGTCTCGTCTACTACAGCCGCAACCGCACCGTCGGCGCGCCCGAGGCCGTGGACGCCACGATCCGCGCGATCCTCGCGACGAGCCGGACCAACAACGCCCGCGTCGGCGTCACCGGCGCGCTGATGTTCAACGCCGGCTGCTTCGCCCAGGTGCTGGAGGGCCCGAGCGACGCCGTGGAGGCCACCTTCGAGCGCATCCAGCAGGACGAGCGCCACGGCGACGTCTCGCTCCTGGCCTACGAGGCGGTCGCGACCCGCCTCTTCACCGACTGGTCGATGGCCTATGTCGGCGCGTCAAAAGCCGAGGCCGACCGCTACGGCGATGTCGCCGACACCAGCGGCTTCGACATCGCCCGCATGACCGGCGACCGCCTCTGCGCCGTGCTGCACGGCCTCGCCCTGGAGGAGGAGGCGGCGGTCGCGGCCTGAGAGAAGGCTTGGACGCCCCCGTCACCACACCGCCGTCATTCCGGGGCCGCGCAGCGGAACCCGGAATCCATCCGTGATGCGGGAAGCCCGGTCGAAGCCGAACCGTCGCGGCCAGTCGTGGATTGCACACCTCCGGCGCGCCCCTTCGGGTCTAGGTTCGCTTCGCGCCCCGGAATGACGGGGAGAAGAGGAGAAGGGATGCACGAGGTACGGACCGGTCAGGCATTCAGCCGACCGTAGAGATCGTCCCAATCCGGGTTCATCGCCTCGATCAGCGCGACCTTCCAGGCGCGGTGCCATTTCTTGATCGCTTTCTCGCGGGCGATGGCTTCGTCGATCCGATCGTGGAGCTCGTACCAAACGAGGCGATCGACGGCGTGACGCGCGGTGAAGCCTGGCGCCGCCTTCGTCTTGTGCTCCCAGATGCGCCGAGACAGGTTGCGCGTGACGCCGAGATAGAGCGTGCCGTCCCGCTTGCGCGCCAAGAGGTAGACGGCACAGATCACGTTGTCCTCCGCCGTCGATCCGAATCGCTGAAGAGCGAATCCGATATCTACGGCTGGCTGCAAGACCCGTCTTCGGCCGCGCATCACGGGTGGATTCCGGGTTCCGCTGCGCGGCCCCGGAATGACGGGAGGGCGGTTCCCGTTCCGCCCAGCCTCGGTTATCGGAGCGAGGCTTACTCCTCTCAGGCTGTCCCCGTGCGCCTCACCGTCACGACCTGGAACATCAACTCGGTGCGGCTGCGCATCGAGTCCGTGCTGCGCTTCCTGCGCGAGGTGCGGCCCGACGTGCTGTGCCTGCAGGAGACCAAGTGCCCGGACGAGCTGTTTCCGCTCAAAGCTTTTGAGGGCACGGGCTACGAGAACGTCGTCTACGCCGGCCAGAAGGGCTATAACGGCGTCGCCATCCTCTCGCGCTTCCCGCTCCTGACCCGCGAGGTCATGAGTTTTTGCGGCAAGCCGGACGCGCGCCACATCTGCGCGGCGCTCGGGCCCGAGGCCGGACAGGCGGCGGGGATCGTGCTGCACGATTTCTACGTGCCGGCCGGGGGCGACGTGCCCCATCGCGAACTGAACCCGAAATTCGCGCACAAGCTCGACTTCCTGGCCGAACTGCGCGCCTGGGGCGGGCGCCGCGTGTCCGGCCCAGCGATTCTGGTCGGCGACCTCAACGTCGCGCCGCTGGAGCACGATGTCTGGTCGCACAAGCAGTTGCTCGACGTGGTGAGCCACACCCCCGTCGAGACCGAGGCGCTGGAGACTCTTCGTAATGAGGCCGGCTGGATCGACGCCGCCCGCCTGCTCACCCCGGAGCCGGAAAAGATCTACACGTGGTGGAGCTACCGCTCGCCCGATTGGGCGGCGGCCAACAAGGGCCGGCGCCTCGACCACGCCTGGGTCTCGCCCGATCTCGCCGGCACGGTGCGCCGGGTCGAGGTGTTCCGCGAGGCGCGCGGCTGGGACAAGCCCTCCGACCACGCGCCGGTGACGCTGACCCTCGAATTATGAAGCCGGGAACGCACGGTGCCCCTCCGGCATTGGACTGGCAACCCAACAGTCCAAACGGAGACAAGCCCCGCATGCGTGGCATCCTGCGCCAGATCCTCGTCGTCTTCCTGTTGCCCAAGGCCATTTCGTGGGTCCGCCGCCGCTACGGCGGGGGCCGCCACGCAGGCCCGTCCCACCGCTCCTACTGATTTTCTCCGGCCCGGATCACCCGATCCGGGCCGTTTCATATCCGGCGGCGGCCGTAGCCGAACCAGATCGCCAGCCCGACCGCGAGCCAGAGGGCCAGCCGCAGCCACGTGTCGCCGGGCAGGCTCGCCATCAGTGCGAGGCAGGCGAGAATCCCCAAAATCGGCACGACCGGCCCGCCCGGCACCCGGAACGGGCGCGGACGCTTCGGTTCGGTCCGGCGCAGGATCAGCACGCTGGCGCAGACGAGCCCGAAGGCCAGCAGCGTGCCGATGCTGACCAGTTCGCCGAGTACGTCGATCGGCACCAGCGCCGCCACCAGCGCGGTCGCGATCCCGATCAGCCCCTGCGCCGCCCACGGCGTCCGCCAGCGCGGATGCACGCTCGCGAAGAAATCCGGCAGCATCCGGTCGCGGGCCATGGCGTAGAAGATGCGCGCCTGCCCGTAGAGGGCGGTGAGCGTCGCGGTGGTCAGCCCCAAGAGCGCCCCGACCTTGATGGCGAGCGCGAAGCCGCTGAGCCCGGTGGCGTCGATGGCCTTGGCGATCGGGTCCGGCACGGCCAGCTCCCGATAGGGCACCAGCCCGGTCAGCACGCCCGCGACCGCGATGTAGAGCAGGCTCGTCACGATCAGCGCGCCGATGATGCCGATGGGGGCGTCGCGCTGCGGGTTGCGGGTCTCGCCCGCCGCGGTGGCGATGGTCTCGAACCCGACATAGGCGAAGAACACCACGCCGGCCCCGCGAAAGATTCCGCTCCAGCCGAAGGCGCCGAACGCGCCCTCGTTGGCCGGCACCAGCGGCGACCAAAGCTCGGGCTTGAGATGCGCCGCCCCGATCCCGACGAAGGCCAGGATGATCGCGACCTTGAGGGCGACCAGCGCCGCGTTGACCCGCGACGCCCCGCGATTGCCCGCGATCAGCAGCGCGGTCAGCGCCAGCACGATCCCGGCGGCGGGCAGATTGACGACCCCGCCCTCCCCCGGCGCGGCGGCGAGCGCCGCCGGGAGCTTGAGCCCCGCATCGGCCAACAGACTCTGGGCGTAGCCCGACCAGCCGACCGCGACGGTGGCGGCGGCCAGCGCGAATTCGAGCACGAGGTCCCAGCCGACGATCCAGGCCGCCAGCGCCCCGAAGGTGGCCCGCGCGTAGGAATAGCTCGACCCCGCCACCGGCATCATCGCGGCAAGCTCCGCGTAGCACAGGCCCACGAGCCCGCTGGCGATGCCGCCGAGCACGAAGGACAGCATCAGCCCCGGCCCGGCATAATGCGCGGCGGCCGTGCCGGTCAGCACGAAGATGCCGGCGCCGACCGTGGCGCCGACGCCGATGCAGACGAGGCTGAACGCCGAGAGGTTTCGGGCAAGCTCCGGCTCGTCCGCCCGCGCGGCGGGGATGTCGGCGAGGCGTCCGCTCAGGGGCGTGTCGGCCATGCGCTCCTCGTGTGATCGGTTCGGCGACGATACGGGGGTTTCCCGGGCCCTGGCGAGAGCGGCCCGTCCCCCGTCCGGTCACGGTGCAGGGAGCGGGCCGCACGGCTGGCCCGGAGCCTTCGGCCCGGCGCAACGCCGCCGCGCGGCCCGCGTAGTGGTCGGCGTGCCTTCGAGGCGCTAGAAGCGGCCTACCGATTCCCGATCCGGCCCCTTTGGCCGTGAAGGCGACCCCTTGCCCTTTCCGCCCCTACCCACCCCCCTCGCCCGGGCGCTCGACGCGCGCAGCTACGCCGAGCCGACCCCCGTCCAGCAGGCCGTGCTCGACGCGGAAAGCGGGCGCGACCTGCTCGTCTCGGCTCAGACCGGCTCGGGCAAGACCGTCGCCTTCGGGCTCGCCATCGCGGGCACGCTGCTCGACGAGAACGAGGCCCTGCCCCCGCCCGGCGCCCCGCTGGCGCTCGCCATCGCGCCGACCCGCGAACTCGCGCTCCAAGTCCAGCGCGAGCTGATGTGGCTCTACGCCGAGACCGGCGCGCGGGTGATCGCGAATGTCGGCGGCATGGACCCGCGCCGCGAATCGCGCGCGCTGGAAGCCGGCACCCACATCGTCGTCGGCACGCCGGGGCGCCTGCGCGACCATCTCGAGCGCGGCCGCCTCGTCACCGACAATCTCCGCGCTGTCGTCCTCGACGAGGCCGACGAGATGCTCGACATGGGATTCCGCGAGGATCTCGAATTCATCCTCGCCGCGACCCCGCCCGCGCGGCGCACGCTGCTGTTCTCGGCCACCCTGCCGAAGGCCATCGTGACGCTGGCCGAGCGCTACCAGCGCGACGCCCTGCGGTTGGCGGTCGCGGGCGAAACCCGCGGCCACGCCGACATCGCCTACCGCGCCGTGCGCGTGATGCCGCGCGAGGTGGAGCACGCCGTCGTCAACGTGCTGCGCTTCATCGATGCACCCGTCTCAATCGTGTTCTGCAACACCCGCGACGGGGTGCGCCATCTCCAGGCTTCGCTGACCGAGCGCGGTTTTTCCGCCGTGGCGCTCTCGGGCGAACTGGGACAAGGCGAGCGCAACGCCGCGCTCCAGGCGCTGCGCGACGGCCGCGCCCGCGTGTGCGTCGCCACCGATGTGGCCGCCCGCGGCATCGATCTGCCCGGCCTCGACCTCGTCATCCACGCCGACCTGCCCCACGACGCCGAGGTGATGCAGCACCGCTCCGGCCGCACCGGCCGCGCCGGTCGAAAGGGCACCAGCGTCGTGCTGGTGCCGGCCTCGCGGCGGCGGCGCGCCGAGCAGATGTTCGCGATCGCCAAGGTCAACGCCGAGTGGAGCGGCCCGCCCACCGCGGACGAGATCCGCGTGCTCGACCGCGAGCGGATGATGGCCGACCCGCTGCTCGCCGAAGTCGAGTCGGACGAGGACCGCGACTGGGAGAAGGAATGGGCCGAGGCGCTGTTGGAGCGCTTCCCGCCGGAGCGGCTGGCGGCCTCGCTGGCCCGGCTCTACCGCTCGCGCATCCCCGTGCCGGAGGACGTGACCGATCCGGGCTTCGAGCCGCCGCGCCGCGCTGACCCTCGCGTCGGCGCCCCCATCGGCGCCCCGCGCGTCGGCGACGACGAGCCCGGCGTCTGGTTCCGGCTCAACATGGGCCGGCGCGACCGGGCCGAGCCGCGCCGCCTCCTGCCGATGCTGACCCGCCGCGGCGGGATCGGCCGCGGCGACATCGGCGCGATCCGCATCTTCGACCGCGAGACCACCTTCGAGATCCGCGGCAGCGCGGCCGACGCCTTCGCCGACGCCTTCGCCCGCCGCGGTCCCCCGGACGTGCGCGTCGAGCGGATGCAGGGCGAAGCCCCCGCCCCCGGCAAGCCGCCCAAGAGCCCGCGCGCGGCCAAGCACCGCCGCGAGGTCGTCGGCAAGACGGCGCAGAAGCGCTGATTCTTCTGGGATTTTTTGGAAGGGTTGCCGCAGCCGCCACGGCTCGGGGCAACTCGCGCCTTCATGGCGAGGCGGAACTGACACAATCCAGGGTGCGACCGTGCTGGATGAGGCGAGACAGTATCCGTCGTCCCGTCATCGACGGAGCGACTTGGTCGGAGAATGCGGAGCGCTGGATTGCGTCAGTTCCGCCTCGCAATGACGGCGTGATCGAACGGACGCGTCGTTGAGACGGTCTCCGGGTCGATCGCTGGTCTGCCGAGCGCTCTGAACGCCGGACGGGACCAGTCCCCATGCGTTGGCCGGACGAGGCGCCTCTCCTCCCCCTTGCGGGGAGGAGATGGAGGTGGGGGTGGTTCAGGCGGAACCGTCACGGTGCCTTCTGCCCGACCCCCACCCCTGACCCCTCCCCGCAAGGGGGAGGGGAACGCGCCTTCCTCGGTTCGAGTCGCTCGTCAGGGAGCGAAGCCCTCGCCCCTACTCCCCGTCCTTCTTGCCCATCAGCCCGCCGACGGTGGCGTTCCAGCCGTCGCGGAGCTGGCGTCCGCCGGGGATCTTCATGCCGAGCAGTTCCGGCTCGTCGTCCGCCACGGCGGCGGCGGGCGCCGGCGCGGCGGGGGTGGCTTCGGCCGTCGTCACGCGGGTGCGGGCGGCCGGCTTGCGCGCGGCCTCCTTCTCGGCCTTGTCGGGGCGCGGCGTCGCCTTCGCCTCGGCCTTTGGCGTCTGCGGCTTGGGCGTCTCCGGCTTGGCCGGCAGGGAGACGAAGCGGGCCGGCTGCTCGGCCTTGGCCCGCACCGTCTCGGTCCGCGCCGGCGCCAGCGGTGCCGCGACCTTCGCCGGGACGACGGCCGCCGCGGTGCGGGCCGGCGCCAGGGTCGAGGCCGGCTCGATCGGCAGGTTCGGGCGCCCGGATGCGGCGCGGACGGGCTCGGCCTTCGGTTCGGGCTTGGGCGCTTCGACCTTGGCGACCGCTGGCTTCGCGGTCTCGGCGCGGGCCGGCTCGACCTGAGCGGGCGGGGCCTTGGCGGCCTGGATCGGAGCGGCGGGCATCTCCGCCCGCTGCGTCGGCGGCTCGGCGGGGGGCAGCGACAGCCGCGTCGGCGCTGGCGCCGGTCCCTCGGCCAGAGCCGGCACCCCATCCTTCAGGTCGGGCCATTGCGAGGCCACGGGCGCGACCGCGACCGGCCGCACCCGCGGGTCGGCGAGGCCGGAGAAGAACGAGAACGCCCCCACGGTGAAGCCCGCGAGCGCGGTGCCGCCCAGCACGATCCCGGCGGCGAGGCGCAGGCGCGGGCGGCCGGCGCGCGGCGGACCGGCGTTCGGGCGAGTCTCGGACGGGTGGATCGCCACCGACATGCGGCCGGCCTCTTGCACGTTGTACCCCTGCAACAACTCCGCCCCGACAATGCGGCGGCAAGATGTCCTGACAGTCCGATCCAGTGTTCGACGGGCCGCCATCCGCGCGAAAGCGTCCGCGAATCTGACGACGACCCTCGCCCGGCCAGGACTTTCGGAGTCTTGCCGGCTCACGCGAGCCTAACCCGGGAACTCACGACTCTTAACGGCGACAGGTTTAACGGAGGGTGCATGGCGCCCTCCGCCCCGGTGGTGCGCGGCGGGACGAGGGGACGGCGTGCCCGGTTCGGACGGCGAGGAGTCTCTTCCCCGTCGTTGGCTCCCGCGACGGCGGGGCGGCGGGTGTCTGCCGAGGGCCCGCCCCAACGGCGAGGACTTCTCCTCGTCGTTGGCCCCCGCGACGGCGGGGCGGCGGGCGTCCGCCGGGCGCGCCGCGTTCGACCATCGGTCGGACGCGGCGCAACTGAGATAAGAGAAACATCAGTGCCCCGGCCCCGGCCGCGGCGCCCGGCGGCATGGACTTTCACCCCCCGATCGGCCACGGTGCCGGTGTCGAAACCGCAGGAATTCGAGACCTTTAACCGATGCGGACTTGCCGAATGATCCCGAGCGCCCCGCGCCGGCCGTCGGCCTGACCGATCGCGAGGCTCCGTGCCGAACCCCGCCGCTCCTCCCGCTCCCGTCGAGATGCCCCCGAGCCAGGCGCCCGCCCCCGCGGTGACGGCGAAGAACCCGGCCGCGCCGTTCTGGGCCGGTTGGTCGACGCGCACGCGGCTGGTCCTGACCGTGCTGGCGATCGACGCGCTGGTCGCGCTGTTCTCCTGCGGCCTCATCGTCCTCAACGCCCGCCACGCCGTGAAGGTGGAGATGGACGCGAGCCTCGCCACCGTGGAGCCGCTCGTCGCCGAGACGATCCAGTCCCTGCGCAGCCCCAGCCCCGACAGCGTGCTCCACGCCCTCGACCTGCGCTTCCGCGCCCTGCGCCACGTCCGCGTCGCGATCCTCGACGCCGCGGGCGCGCGGGTCGGGGCGAGCCCGTCCCGGCCGCGGCGGGAGGCGCAGGAGGCGCCCGCGTGGTTCGTTGGGCTGATCGCCCCGGCCCCGCGCCAGCACGACCTGCCGATCGCGATCGGCGGGGAGCGCATCGGCACCGTGGCGATCACCACCGAGCCGCTCGACGAGATCGAGGAGGTGTGGGGCTATGCCCGCTCGCTCGCGCTGGCGAGCCTCGTTCTCAACCTCTCGGTGCTGGCCGCCCTCATCGTCGCGCTGGGGCGCATCCTGCGCCCGCTCGACCAGCTCGCCGCCGGCCTGACCCGGCTGGAGCGGCACGACTACACCGCCTCCCTCGACCCGCCGGCCTCGCGCGAACTCGCCGTCATCGCCGGGCGCTTCAACCGCGTCGCCGGGGCGCTCGCCGAGGCGCGGGCCGCCAACGGCCGCCTCAACCGCCAACTCCTCACCGCCCAGGACGACGAGCGCCGCCGCACCGCGCTCGAACTCCACGACGAGTTCGGCCCCTGCCTGTTCGCGCTGGAGGCCAACGCCGCTTCCGTCGCCCGCCTCGCCGCGGGCGAGACGGCGATCGACCGCGCCCGGCTCAGCCAGCGCGCCGCCGACATCGGCAGCATCGTCGGCCAGGTGCAGACGCTCAACCGCGACCTGCTCAACCGCCTGCGCCCGCACGCGCTCGGCGAGGTGCCGCTCACGGATTGCCTCAACCTGCTCCTGCGCGATTTCTCCCGCCGTCATCCGGGCACGACCTTCGAGGGCCGGTTCGAGGCGCTGGCGCGGGGCTACGGCGACCTCGTCGATCTCACCGTCTTCCGCTGCATCCAGGAGAGCACGACCAACGCCGTGCGGCACGGCGCCGCCGCCCATGTCTGGGCCGAGGCGCGCGAGGTCGCCGAGGACGGCGGGCGATGCTTACGGATCGACGTGCGCGACGACGGCAGCGGCGTCGCTCCCGACCACCGCGTCGGCCTCGGCCTGTCGGGCATGCGCGAGCGGGTCGAGGCGCTGAGCGGGCGCTTCACCCTTGACAACGGCGCGCCGGGCACGGTTGTCCGGATCGTCATCCCGATCGACCCCGAGCACGACGGCGAGGATTTTTCCGCCCCGCCCGTGCCCCAGGAAAAGTGATGCGCCGGCCATGAACGCGCAGACGATGTCCGCGACCTCGCCCAAGGGGGAGGCGCCGCGAGGGCTGCCCGGCCGCGGGCCGGTGGGCAAGGACGCGGCGAGCGTCGCGCCGGTCCTCGTCATCGACGATCACCCGATCGTGCTCCAGGGCTGCCGCCGGGTGCTGGAGGATGCCGGGATCGAGACCGTGGTGGAGGCGACCGGCGTGGTCGCGGGCTACCGCGCCTTCCACCGCCTGCGCCCGCAGGTCGTGATCTGCGACCTGACCTTCCAGGGCTCGGGGCTGGCCGGCCTCGCCCTGATCCGCCGCATGCGCGCCATCGAGCCCGAGACCCGCGTGCTGGTCTTCTCGATGCACAACGATCCGGTCATCGTCTCCCGCGCGCTGGAGGCCGGGGCGCTCGGCTACGTGCTCAAGGACCACGCCTCGAACGAGCTGTTCCAGGCCTTCGAGCGGGTGCGCGTCGGCGAAGTCTTCCTCGACCGGCGGCTCGCCACCGAAGTCGCGATGCTGCGCGCTGACCCGCGCCGCACGCCCGAGACGCAACTCACCCCGCGCGAGCAGCAGATCCTGGCCCGCCTCGCGCAGGGCAAGTCCTACGGCGCCATCGCGGCCGACCTCTCAGTCTCCTACAAGACCGTCACCAACGCCTGCTCGCAGATGCGCCAGAAGCTGCGCGTGCGCACGCTCGCCGAACTGATCCACGTGGCGGTGACGCAGGCGCAGCGGCAGGGATGAGCCGGTTCTCGCAAGACGCCTGGGCGCGGAACCTCTCCGCCTACGAGGCGATCCGCACCATGCCGTTCAACGCCGAACTCGCGGCGGGCACGCTGGGGGCGGACAGATTCCGCCGCTACATCGTGCAGGACGCGCATTACCTGATCGGCTTCGGCCGGGCGCTCGCGCTCGCCGCCGCCAAGGCGCCGGACCCCGACCGGATCGTCCAGTTCGCCCGCGGGGCCGAGACCGCCATCGTGGTCGAGCGCGCGCTGCACGGCGGGTTCTTCCAGACCTACGGCATCGACCCTGCGACCTTTGCCGCCACGCCGCTGTCGCCTCCTTGCGACCACTACGTCTCGTGGCTGATGGCGAGCGCCTACGCCGAGCCCTACGAAGTGGTGCTCGGCGCCCTGCTCCCGTGCTTCTGGATCTACGCCGAAGTCGGCCGCGACATTTTTTCGAAATCTGCCGCGGACAATCCGTACCGGGCCTGGATCGATACCTATGCGGGGGAAGACTTCGCGCAGGCCGTCGCCGCAATGATCGCCGCGACCGACGCGGCGGCCGAGGGCGCTTCCCCGGCGCTCCGCGAGCGGATGCACCGCGCCTATGCCCGCGCGACCCAGCTCGAATACCTGTTCTGGGACGGGGCTTATCGCGATGTCGCCTGGCCGGTCTGACGACGCGGCGACACTCGACCGCCGCGCCTTCACGGCGGCGGCGCTCGCCGCCGCGCTGGCCCTGCCGGAACGAGCCATGGCCCTCACCGAGCCCACGGCGCCATCGAACGTCACAAAAACAATCGCGATCCTGCTCTATCCGGGCATGACGGCGCTGGACGTGGTCGGCCCCCAGACCATGCTCGCGGGCCTCGGACCCGTCGAGTGGGTCGCCGCCCGCACCGGGCCGGTCATGAGCGACACCGGCCTGTCGCTCGTCGCGACCCACGATTTCGACTCGTGTACCCGCGACCTTGAGGTTCTCCTCGTTCCCGGCGGCGACGGCACGCCCGCGCAGATGCGCGACGCCGCCACGCTGGCCTTCCTCGCCGACCGGGCCGCGCGCGCCACTTGGGTGACGAGCGTCTGCACCGGCGCGCTGATCCTCGGCGCCGCGGGCCTGCTGCGGGGCTACCGCGCCACCTCGCACTGGTGCGTCCGCGACGCGGTGCTGCCGTTGCTCGGCGCCGAGCCCGTCGATGGGCGCGTGGTGTTCGACCGCAACCGCGTCACGGCGGCGGGCGTCTCCGCCGGCCTCGACTTCGCCCTGGCGCTCGCCGCCCGCCTGCGCGGCGATGCCTATGCCAAGACCGCGCAGCTCGTGGCGGAATACGCGCCGCAGCCGCCGTTCACTGCCGGCACCCCGGCCGCCGCCGGACCCGAGATCGCGGGGGCGGCCGGGGCGATCCTGGCCGACCTCGTCGCGGGATCGCGCGCGGCGGCCTCGGAACGCTGAGCGGTCTTCAGCCGCGCAAGCCCGCCTCCGGACGCGGCCGGGCGGAGGCGATCCGGTCGAGCAGCACGTGGGGCGCCGTCAGCGCGGACAGCATCTGCAGGGTCAGCGCCAGGAGCGTGGCCGTCGGGCCGGGCGAGCCCGGCGCGTAGAGCGGCCACAGGCCGGCGCCGAGCCCGAGGGTGAGGGCGAAGATCGGCAGCGCGGCGCGCACAGCCCGGCCCATCGTGTCGATGGCGGGCGCCCGCACGGGATCGCGCACCAGGGCGCGCATGTGGCGCGGCCCGTGCAGGCCGACGAAGTACAGGGCGAAGGCGGTGAGCGGCGGCAGCAGCCAGAAGGCGGCCGCAAGACCCGCGCATTCGGCCAGCACCGCGCGGCGCGGCCGGTGGATGGCGAGCCACAGGACGGCCCCGGCGAGCCAGAGCCAGGCCGCCGCACTCCACCACGTGGGCAACTCCGGCATCGGCACGCGTGCGACGAGCGCGAAGATCTGGGCGGTTTCCTCCGGTCGCAGCAGCGCCGGGAGCGCGATCGGCAGCCCCCCGCGCACGAGCGCCTCGATGGGGCGGCCGGGCCCCGCATCCTCCTCGCCGAAATGCAGGACCGACAGAGCCAGGAAGCCCGCCAGGGTCACCAGCGGCGCGACTTGCCATGCGACGAGCACCAGCGCCGACAGGCCGAGATACGGCAGGGCGAAGATTCCGAACCACAGCCGGCCGAAGCGCGGGCGCAGCAGGGGCGCGGCCACCGCGCCGTCGAGCGCCCCGTGGGGCACGCCGAGCACGATGGTCGCCGCCAGCGCCGCGAGCCAGGAGGCGTCCCGCGGCAGGAGCGCCGAGGCGCTCAGGCCGAGCCCGACCAGGGCGGCGGCCACGATCCTGGCCGAGTGCGGGAGCCGTACCCCCACCGCCGGGAGGGCGCGGCTCGCCCCGAGGGGCGGAGCGAGGGGGCGAGCCGCGCCGGCCATCAGGCCGCCCGGCGCAGCGGCGTGGCCGAGGGGCGGGTCTCGGTCAGATCGCGATCGACCGCGCGGGTCGTCTGGATCGTCGCCATCAGGCCATAGGCCACCTTGGCGGTGAGATCGAGCACCGCGACGATGCCCAGCGCCAGGGTCGGCGACAGGAGGCCGAGACCGTCCTGCCCGACGAGCAGCACCACCGGATAGGCGCACCAGACCACGGTCAGGAACACGGCGTTGCGCAGGAAGGCCGCGCGCACGTCGCCGCGCTCCGCCGCGTTCTCCTCGCGCAGCTGCACGAAGATGCCGTAGAACACCGCCAGGAACGCGCCGCAGGAGATGGCGAACCACGTCCACTTCACCCAGGCGACCTCGGACAGGCCGAAGGCCAGGGCGGTCACGATCATGATCAGGTCGGAGCCGATCAGGCCCCACACCACCGCCGGGCGGCGCAGGCCCGAATGCATCGCGGTGCGCGAGAGGCCGACGAGCAGCAGCGGCGTGGTGAAGGCCCAGTCGATGTAGCGGGCGAAGTAGAACTGGCGCGCGGCCTCCGCCGCCTCGGGCCCGGCTGGGAGGACAAGGCTGCCCTGCCCCGTAGCCATCGCGAAGTACGAGCAAGCGGCGATGATCGGCACGATCCCGTGGATGATCGTGTCCGCCTCCTCGGCTTGCGTCCGCCGTTTGCCCAGGAACAGGATGGCGGCGGCACCCGCGGCCATGCCGGCAAAGCCCAGCCAGAGCCAGAACTGAGGCGTCATCGATTTCTCGTTGTGTTGGGATGAAGGAAGCGCTGCGAACGTGGCGGCGCTTCCGGGCAATCTGGGCCGGGAGGGGATGTTTCTAGGACTGTGGTCACAGTCGCGTGAGGACAGGGCCTCCGCCCCACGCCGCAGCCCCCGCGGCGCGCATCCCGCCGCCTCCGGCCCGTCCCTTGCACGCCGAAGTCGCGTCAGCCCGTTGCTAGGCCGGCGGTTTCGGGATTGATCTCGGTTTCGAGAGAACCAGATCGGTTTACGGCAAAGGTTTTCTCCGGCGGGAGTGGCGGACGGACATGGCGTCAGGCTTGGCGAGCGACCTGTTTCGGATCAAGACGCTGGAGCGGCTGAACGCCGACGCGGAGGCCGGCGACAACAAGCTGGAGCGCCATCTCGGGCCCTGGAGCCTGATCGGGCTCGGCATCGGTGCGGTGATCGGGGCGGGGCTGTTCTCGCTCACCGGCATCGCCGCCGCCGAGCATGCCGGCCCCGCCGTCGTCATCTCCTTCGCCATCGCGGCGATCGCCTGCGCGTTTGCCGGCATGTGCTACTCGGAGCTCGCCGGCATGATCCCGGTGGCGGGCTCGGCCTACACCTACGCCTACGCCACCATGGGCGAGTTCATCGCCTGGATCATCGGCTGGGACCTCGTGCTCGAATACGCGGTGGGCGCCGCCACCGTCTCGGTGAGCTGGTCGCGCTACGTCACGCGCTTCCTTCAGGACACGGTGGGCGTCACGTTGCCGGGGGCGCTGGTCCACTCGCCGTTCGAGACCTACCAGCTCGCCGACGGCACCATGGCCCACGGCCTCGTCAATCTGCCTGCGATCTTCATCATCGTGGCGGCCTCGGCCCTGCTGATGGTCGGCATCCGCGAATCGGCCCGCGTCAACGGCGCGGTGGTGCTCGTGAAGATCGCCGTCGTGCTCACCGTGATCGGGGTGGGCCTGTTCTACATCAAGGCGCAGAACTACGACCCCTTTCTGCCGGCCAACACCGGCACCTTCGGCGAGTACGGCTGGAGCGGCGTGATGCGGGCGGCGGGCGTCGTGTTCTTCGCCTATGTCGGGTTCGATGCGGTCTCGACCGCGGCGCAGGAGGCCAAGAACCCCCAGCGCAACATGATGATCGGCATCCTCGGCTCGCTGTTCATCTGCACGATCCTCTACATCGCCTTCGCGGGCGTGCTGACCGGCCTCGTCCACTACGACGCCATGAAGGGCGACGCGGCGCCGGTGAACACGGCCATCGCCCAGACGCCGTTCCCGTGGCTCAAGGGCCTCGTCACCTTCGGCGTGATCTGCGGCTTCTCGACCGTGATCCTCGTGCTGCTGCTCGGCCAGAGCCGGGTGTTCTACACCATGAGCCAGGACCGGCTGCTGCCGGGCTTCTTCTCGGCGATCCACCCGAAATGGAAGACGCCCTACCGCTCGAACCTGTTCTTCATGGTGTTCACCAGCGCGCTCGGCGGCTTCCTGCCGATCAGCCAACTCGGCCACATGACCAGCATCGGCACGCTCTTGGCCTTCATCCTCGTCTGCATCGGCGTGATCATCCTGCGCCGGACCCAGCCCGACGCGCCGCGCGCCTACCGCACCCCGCTGGTGCCGCTGGTGCCGATCCTCGGCGTGGTCTCCTGCGCCGCCATGATGGTCTCGCTCGACGGCGAGACCTGGCTGCGCCTGATCATCTGGCTCGGCATCGGGCTGATCATCTACTTCGCCTGGAGCCGCCGCCACAGCCGCATCGGGCGCGAGGAGGGGGGCCGGGCGACGACGGCGATGTGAGGGTTTTGGCTCGGGTCGAAGCTATCCGAAGGCCTTGCCGAACGCCCTCGGCAAGGCCATTCGCTATTCGGCCTGCGGGATCGCGGTGATGAAGCGCGCAGGCCCCGCTGCGTCCTTGATCCAGCCTGTCCGGATCACCGGATTGCGACCGTCCGGCGTGCTGATCGGGCCGACGACGTTCCAGCGCTGCCCGTACGCATCGTCCGGTAATCGAGTGACGAGACCTGTCTCGGGATGGCGGTGGATCGCGTCGATCAGCCTCTGTGGATCGTCAGGATCGAAGCCGAAGCTCGTGAAGAAGCGGTAGCGGCTGTCAGCCTTGGCTGACGCTTGGCTCAAGAGGTAGTCGGTGATCTTCCTCCGGTCGACGACGCGAACGAAGAGAGGGTGGTCCGCGTCGAGCAAGCGTCAGTCGTCGTCGATGACGACGTTCAGTTCGTGCGCCACAACGGTCACGACAGCGTCGAACGGCTCCACGACATCGACGACATAAGCCTCGCCGCCTTTCAGAACCTCCACCACCGTGCCGGACGCACCGGCCGGTACGCGCTCCCCGTCCCAGGAGGTCTGATCGCTGCGGAGTGCCACCGTGCCGAAGAGGACGGGGGCCGTCGGCCACCGTTGCAAGTCCCCTTCCAGGCGAACCGGTTTCGTCATCGGGAGAAGGTAGTCCGGCGAAACCGCCTTTGCAAAGTCCCGCAGCAGCGTGATCGCCGCCCTCAAGCCCGCCGCGCCACGGCCCGCACCGGCGGCTCGGCCAAAGCCACCAGGGGGCGGCCGACTTCGATCGACTGGCGCTCGCGGGCGATGAAGGCGGTGGGCATCTCGGCCTGCATCTCGGCCTCGACCCCGCGCAGTTGCGCGTCGGAATGGCAGGGATGGAGGTGGATGATGGCGAGCGCCTTGGCGTGGGCGGCTTTGGCCAGCTCCACGCCCTTCTGCCACGTGGAATGGCCCCAGCCCTTGCAGCAGGGATATTCGCCCTCGGTGAACATGCCGTCGTAGACGATCAGGTCGGCGCCCTCGACGAAGCGCAGCAGCGCCGGGTCGGGCCAGTTGGCGCCGTGCTCGATGTCGCTGATGACGCACAGCCGCTTGCCCGCGTGGTCGAAGCGGAAGCCTGTCGAGCCCTGCGGATGGTCGAGCAGGATGGTGTCGACCCGCGACCCGTCGGCGAAGGTCAGCGGCTCGCCCGCCCGGAAGCCGTGGTGGCGGAAGGTGCAGGGCAGGATGTCGAGGGTGACGGGGAAGAGCGGCGGCGAGAACAGCCGGTCCAGCGCCGCCTGGGCGCTCTGCCCGTCGAGATTCCCGCAATAGGTGTGGATGGTGCGCTCCGCGTCGAGCACGGCGGGCTTGAAGAAGGGCAGGCCGGCGCTGTGGTCGAGATGGAGATGGCTGAACAGCAGGTCGATCTCTTTCGGCAACTCGTCGCGGCAGCCGCGGCCGAAGGCGCCGAGGCCGGAGCCCGCGTCGATCACGAACAGGCGCTCGCCGCAGCGGACTTCGAGGCACGGCGTATTGCCGCCGAACTCGGCCGTCTCCGGGCCGCTCGTAGGCGTCGAACCGCGTACGCCCCAGAAACGTAAGGTGAGGGCGTCGTCCTTGGCCGGACTCGTCAGGGTCATGGGTCGCTACCGTTGCCCGGGCGGGGTCCCGAGCCTTCCACAGTGACAGCGCCGCCGCACGCATCCGCTTGACGATCCGCGGCGGTCCTTCGGCCTTCTATGCGGCCGGAGTGTACCGCGCTGAGATGGGCGGCGGCCATGCGGGTGCGTGTGCGAGCCCGCACACGGCGTTTTGATCTGTGTAAAGTCAGCGCTGCGCCACGCGCTCGACCGTCGGTTGCGGATCGGCGAAGGCGGGCGGAGCAAGGCCGCCGTCGAGGGCGGCGCGCACGAGGCGCGGCAGGGTCTCCTCGTAGCGGGTGGCGGACGCGAACAGGGGCGTCGGCCCGCCCTCGAACGGCGCCCGGTAGGCCGCGCGATACGAATAGAACGGCGTGCCCGGCCCGATCACCGCGGCCCACAGGCTCTCCGGCATCGCGGCGGGCGGCACCGGTTTGCGCCGGGCGGCGATCAGCACGACCTCCTGGCCGGCATAGGCCAAGGCCTCGGGTCGGCTGATGTCGCCGACGGGAAAGCCCTGGCTGATGCGGTGGGCCCAGAAGGCGTGCTGGCCGCCGTCGGAATAGGTGGTGCGCACGGCCGCCGCCCCCTCTTCCGTCATCTCGGCGATGCGCTCGTTCTCGCTCCGGTGGAGCGCCTGCGCGGCGGCTTCCTTGTCCGGGTCTCGCGAAGGCTGGAAGGCGTAGCGCCCGGCGGCGACCCCGACGACCGGCTCCTCGCCGGTGGCCTCGAACCGGTCGGAGCCCTCCTTCAGCTGGCGCCAGAAGCCGATGTTCGGGTCGGTGCGGTGGCGGGCCATGTTGGCGGCCGTCATCCGGAACGGGAAGGCCTGGAACTGGAAGGCCGTCTGCCCGCCGGCAAAGGCCTCGCGGGCCACCGCGAACAGCTCGCCCGCGACCTGATCCGTCATGGCGAAACACCCCATCGACGAGCAGATGCCGTGCACCATGATCGCCGAGCCGGTGGCGCCGTGGGCCCGGTCGTAGGCGTTGGGATAGCCGATGTCGAAGGAGAGGTAGTAGCGCGAGTTCGGGTTCATCTGGCTCTTGGCCACGGTGTAGAACCCCTCCGGCACCTGCCGGTCGCCGTTCTTCGTCTTGGGCCCGAGCTGCCCCGACCAGCGGCAGATCGGGTAGGTCTTGATCGGCACGTAGCGCCCGGCGCCGTTGCGCTTCCACAGCTCGATCTCGGATTCGCGCTTGTAGGCCCGCAGCAGGATGGGGGACGCGGCCGTGGTGCCCTTAGCGGTCATCAGCGCCAGGGTGGCGGCAGGGATCGGCTGGCTCGCCTTGTCGGCGCGGGCCGGCACCGCGACGGCGAACAGCGCGAGGAGCGCCAGCAGGAGGCGGCGGAGAAGGGCAGCGGGCGCGTCGGGGAGGAGCATGCACCGTCTCGATCGAGACCGGCGGAGAAGTGCCTCATGAAACTCCCGACCCCATGCGGGCCCGCATGGGGTCGGGAGTTTCATGAGAGACACTTAGGCCGGCGCCGCCCGCGGCGGCACGGCCCAATGCCTGCGCGACGTTTGAGGCGGATTTGCGGGGGCCGACGCTCAAGGTGTGAAGGACCGCCGTATCCCCACAAACCCCCTCATCCTGAGGTGCGAAGCGTAGCGTAGCCTCGAAGGAGGGTTCCAGTGCGCTCAGCGATCCCTGGAGCCCTCCTTCGAGGCCCGCCGAGGCGGGCACCTCAGGATGAGGGTGAGGGTGGGATATGCCAAGTCACGCCGGCGCCCGCTGGGCGGGCGCTTCCAGCCGCAACCCGTCGATGCCGGTCACCGTATTCCGCTCCACCCGGATCACCGCGTCGAACGGGGCCTGACGGCGGAGCGTCGCCTCGTCGGGCAAGCAGACGATCAGGCCGGCGCCCGCGCGGACGGCGCGCAGGCGGGCGATGCGGGCGGTGATCTCGTCGGGCTTGCGCTCGTCCAGCGTCGAGCCGACGACGAGGATGTCGGGGCGGCGCACGAGGCAGCGCACGAACTCGATCGCCACCCGCTCGCGCGGGCCGATGGCGCCCTCCCCCAAAACCGCGCGCTGGCCCGGCGCCGTGCCCGCGGTGCCGGCGGCGATGCGGGTGGCGAGCCCCAGACGATAGACCGTCGGCTCCAGCCCCTGCTCGGCCAGCACCCGGCGCACCAGCGTGCGGACCCGTGCCTCGGCCCCGGCCTCCCCTTGCGTGATGCGGCCGAACAGCAGGTTCTCCTCGAGACTCGCGGCGGCGGTGAGCCGGGCGGGATCGTAGAACTCGACCTTCTCGCGGTAGCGCGGGGGGAGCAGCGCGGCGAAGGAGTGGCGGGCGGCGACGAGGCGCTCTTCCAGCGCGACGTCGATCAGGCCGAAGCGGTGGCGGGTCTCGTTGTAGCGCAAAGCGAGCCCGATCAGCCGCTCGCGGTCGCGCTGCCCGGCCGGGCCGCGGCGGAAGGCGCGGGCCTCCGGCTGGCGGGCGACGAGATCCTCGAAATAGCCGCGCTCGTCGGCCGGGAACAGCGAGAAGGTCTCGAACAGCGGGTGACCGTCGGGGAGGTCAGAGAAGATTTCGACGGTGGAGCGGGCGACCTGCAGCCCGACCTCGACCAGCGTCCGGGTCAGGTCCTCGGCTTCCAGCACGGCGCGCAGATAGGGGTGGGCGGCGAGCCGCGCGGGCGAGAAGGCCGGGCCGACCGCCTCGCCGAACAGCAGGTTCTCGCCGAGATCGGCCTGATGGTTGTAGCGGGCGGGGTCGAACGGCTCGACCAGCCGCTCCATCCCCTGCGCGGCGAGCGCCTCGCGCACGGCCCGGCGGGCGGCGACCACGGCCTCGGCGGTGGCGGGGTCGTCCTCCGGGTCGACCGAGGCTTCGAGGCCCCGCTCGTAGACGAAGGCGTCGAGTCCGGTGAGCTTGAGGATGGCGATGCGCTCGGCGATGCCCGACGCCTCGCGGTCGCCGCTGCGGGCGCCGTAGAGCAGGTTCTGGCGAAGCGTCCCCTCGATCAGGATGGCCTCGGCGCCCGCGAGCGCGATGCGCCGGGCCCGCTCGGCGGGCTCGAAGGCGCGCAGCGGCGTGCCACCATAGGTGAGCGCGCCCGCGGTCGGCTCGATCTGGCCGGCGAGCAGAGCGGCCAGCGCCCGCACGCCGCTGCCGCGCGGGCCGACGAGGGCGATGTGGGCCGGCATCGGCAGGGTGAGATCGACGCCGGTGAGCCGCTCGCCGCTCGCCGGATCGTAGGCACCCACGCCCTTGGCCGCGAGCACGCCCGCTTGCGGGAACGGCGCGAAGTCGCGCGCCGCGCCGGCGGGCCTCGGTTCCAGCGCCTCGACGATGGCGGCGATGTCGCGAAACAGCGGGGCGACGGCCCGGCGCTCGGCCCAGAGCCGCAGGCAGGCCGAGACGAGGAGCGCGGCGATGCCGAAGGCGCCCGCGGCCGCGGCGAGCGCGCCGGGGAGCACGTTGTCGGCTTCTGTCGCCGCCTCGCCCTGCCACAGGGCGGTGGCGATGAGGAGCGCGGGCAGGATCACCACGAGCGCCAGCGCCGGAGCGCGGGCATAGGCGAGCCGGGCTTCCGCCCGCACCAGGGCCGAGCGGGCGGCCCGCGCGCGAAGCCCGAGGCGGCGGCGCTCGAACGCTGCGGCGCCGTGGGCGCGCACGGCGGGCATGCGGCGGATCAGGTCGCGCAGGCCCGCTTCCGTGGCGGCGGTGTCGTCGCGGCGCAGGCGCGCGCGGGCGGCGGCGCGGCCGAGCAGCAGCGCGCGGGCGAGCCCCGTGGCGACCAGCAGCAGCGCGACCACCGGGACGAGGCGGGGCGCGGCGAGTTCGGCCATCACCAGCGCCAGCAGGATCGCCGCGACGGTCAGCCCCGGCAGGACGACGCCGACCGCCGAGACCATCCCCATCCGGGCGAGCGCCCGCCCGACCAGGCCGGGCAGCGCCCGCAGGTCTTCCCGCGCGCCGGGCGGCGAGGCGAGAATGGCTTCCCGCGCCCGCGTCCGCAGCCGCGCGGTCGCCCGCGCCTGGACCGAGAAGCACAGGAGCGCCACGACGCCGCCGAGCGCGGCGAGCGCCAGCGCCGCGACGCTGAGCGCGGACAGCGCCATCAGCGGCAGTTCGGACGGCGGCAGGAGCCAGCCGGAGAACAGCACCGGCGCCTCGTTGAGGTGATGGCCCGGCAGCGGCAGGGCGATGCGCAGGAACGGCAGCGCGTCGGGGCTCGAGCGGGTCAGCACGGCGATGAGGTCGCGCAGGCAGATCAGCACGAACAGCGCGAGCGGGCTCCCGAGGCCGACCGCGAGCCCGAGCGCCGCCGCGTGGCGCCGCGGCGCGGAGGCCCAGGCGAACAGGATCGGATCACGCTGCATGAGCGGGCCTTGCGGCGAGGCCGTTCGCGGTGGTTCGATGGGGCATCGGCGGCTCGCACGGCGATTTCAGATGGGCGGCGAAGGCGGCGCCCCGCCCTCTTCGCATGGATAGGCTGCGGCGCAAGCCCGGTGCGCCGGACGGCCCCATTGCATTCGGGCATGGCGGTTGCTCTTTGAGGTGCGCCGGGACACATCCCGCGGCGGGTCGCCGGCCCGATTCCGCCTATCGTATCCGTTCAGAATGAGGTCCGGTCCGGCGGTCATGACGCGGCGTCCGCCCTTCCCTCCCCCGGCTGCGGGCTTGGGCCCCTCGGCCGACGAGCGCCTGCTCGGCCCCCCGGTCGTGTCGCCCACCGTCACCGTGGCGGGGATCGGCGCGGCCGCCGCCCGCGCCGTGCTGGCGCCCGCGGGCCCCGCCCGGCGGCTGGCGCAGATCGCGCTGCCCGTCGCGCTCCTGGGCTGGCTCGTCCTCGCCCCGGTGCAGGCGCCCTTCCCTGCGGCCGGATTCGGCTGGTGGGCGGGGCTCGCCTCCGGCTGCCTGACCATCTTCGGGCTGTTGCTGCTCGCCCGCGTCGATTGGCGCTGCGGCATCGGCCGGCTCGCCCAGACCGCGGCGCTTGCCGCCTGCCTCGTGGCGCTGCTCCACCCCGCCCCCGGCGACCGGACCGCGCTGATCGCGCTGACGCTCTGCGCGCTCGGCCTGTGGGCGGCGGCCCTCGTGCCCGATCTCGCCGACCTGCGCGCGCGGCCGGAGATGCCCCCGTGGCGCGCCCGGCTCTACCGCCGCGCCGCGCTCCGGTGGCACGGATCGGCCCGGCAATGGCTCGCCTGGGAGCGGGCCTGCCGGGCGCTGGCGCTGGCCGGCCTGCTCGCGGCCTTCGCGCTCCAGACCGACCTCGCCCTGACGCTCGCAAGCCTCGGCGACCGCTCCGACACCCTGCTGCCCGTCGCCCTCGTGGTCGGCGCGGTGCTGTCGGGGGCGGGGCTGATCGCGGCGCTCGCCGCCGCCCTGCGCCGTGCACCGGGCTTCGACGGCTTCGTCACCGGGCGCCATCTCGACATCCTCGGGCGCCTGATCCTGGCGCTCGGCCTCGCCGGGCTCTACTGCCACGTCACCGAGGCCGTGGTGGCCGGGCTCTACGGCGCTCCGCCCGAGCGCGCCGCCCTGGCCGAGCGGCTGGCAGGCACCGGGGCGCCGGCCTTCTGGACGCTGCTGGGGGTCGGTCTGCTGCCGACCCAGGCGCTGTGGGTCGGCGCGGCGCGGCACAGCCCCGTCACCCTCGGCCTCGTCGGCGCCCTCGTCGCGCTCGGGGCCGGGGCCGGCCATGTCCTGCTCGTGCCGCCCCCCGCGACGGGCTACGCGGCGGCCCTGCTCGCCGAGATGGCCGGGCCCGCCGCCCTGTTCGGGCTCGGGTTGATCGCCGCCTTCCGCCTCGTGCCCGCGGTCTCGGTCGCCGAGATGCGCGGGCTCGCCCTCATGCACAACCGCAGACCCGTCACCCTCCCCGCCGGGGCCGCCGGCCCGCCGCCGGAAGCCGGGCTCGCCGCCGCCTTCGCCTCCGAGGCCGCCCTGGTCGAGGCCCTGCGCGGCCTCGGCACGCTCGACGCGCTCCCCCTCGAAGCCCACGGCCCCGCGCCGATGCCCGAGGCCGCCGCCGCGCTGCGGCGCGACGAGCGGGCGGTGCGCGAGGCTGCTCTGGTCGGCGGCGCGCTGGCGGGCCTCGCCTTCCTCGCCGCCGAGGTGCTGCGGGCGCCCGGCAGCCTCTCCGACATCCCCGCTCTCGCCTGGGCGCGGCTGGCGATTCCCGCGCTCGCCGCGGCGGCGGCGGGCGCCGCCCTCGGGGCCGGCGCGGCGCTGGCGTGGCACCTGCGCCGGCCCGCCGCCGCGCCGCCCTCGGACTGGCGCGAGGTCTTCGTCCTCACCCTCATGCCCGATACCCAAAGCCCCTCCGCGGGCGCGCTCGCCCGGCGCCTGTCGGCCCTGCCGGAGAAGGCCGGGCGACCGCTCGCCCTGCGCCGGGCGGAGCCCGCATCATGAGCGTCGACGAGCGCGGCGCCGCCGCCCGCAAGGCGCTCGGCGCCAAGACCGCCGCCGGCTACTTCCTCGATCCCGCCCGGCGCTCGCTCGCCGCCTTCGTGGCCGGCGCCGCCTGCCTCGCCCTCGTCGCATGGCTCGACGGTCTGGCGCGGCTCGCCCCATCCTACCTCGCAGCCTGGACCTGCCTGCTCGCCCTGCCCGCGGGCGCGCTGCCCGTCGCCATCATGATCGAGCGGGCCGATGCGTGGCGCCCGCAGCCCGAGACCGCGCTGCTCGAGACGCTGCGCGGCCTGCTCGCCCTGATGCCGGTGGCCGCTTTGCTCGCCCTGCCGATCCCCTTCCTCGCCCCCCTGCTCTATCCCTGGACGCAAGGCGCAGAGATCGGAGGCGGACCGGACACGCCGTTCGCCGCCCTGTGGTTCTCGCGCGCCGCCTTCGCGGTCCGGCTCGCCGTCACCTTCGCCCTGTGGATCGGGCTCGCCCTCCTCTTCGCCCGGCGCGGCGGCGAGCCCTGGGGCAAGGCCGGGCGGATCGACGACGGGCGGGCGGTGCTGGGGCTCGGCCTCCACACCGTGGTCGGGACGCTGGCCGCCGACGACCTCGTGATGGCGGTGGACGGGCGCTTCCACGCCGCCGCCTTCGGCCTGCTCGCGATGGCGGCGTGGTCGAGCCTCGCGCTCGCCGCCGCGGTGCTGATCGCCCCGCCCGACATCGGCCCGGCCCGGCGCCGCCACGACCGGATGACGCCGCTCGCCGTCCTGCTCCTCGTCTCGGCGGGCCTGCACGCGGTGCAGTTCCTGATGCTCGGCTCCGACCCGGCGGCGGCCGCATGGTACGGCGTCCGCGGCGGCACGGCGGGCCGCGCCCTCATGATCGTCTCCGGCCTCCTCGTGGCGCTCGCCGCCGCCCTCACCCTGCGGCCGGGCGACAACCGCACCCGGTTCGTCGCGGCCTTCGTCGTGGCGGCGCATCTCGCCGAGATGGCGTGGTTCGTCACGCCCTCCTTCGCGGGCAAGTTCCGCATCGGCACGACCGACCTGCTGGCGCTCGCCGGCGTCGCCGGGCTCGCCATGGGGCTGACGCCCCCGCTGCGGCGGCTGTTTCCGGGGCTCGCCGTCACCCCCGCTTGGCCCGGCCGCGAGGCCGCCCGGCGCTTCACCGAGCGGCGTTGAGCGGCTTTTCTCGCGGAAAAACTCTCCCTTTCCGCGGCGCACGCTCTACACTCGCCCTCCCGTCCGGCATTCCCCGCGCGACACCGAAAAGACGACCCGCGACCCATGTGCGAACTGCTCGGAATGAGCGCCAACGTGCCGACCGACATCCGCTTCTCGTTCGCGGCGCTCGCGAAGCGCGGCGGGGAAACCGGTCCCCACGCCGACGGCTGGGGCATCACCTTCTACGAGGGCCGCGGCTGCCGCGCGTTCCACGATCCCGAGCCCAGCGCCCGCTCCGAACTTGCGAAGCTTCTGCGCCGCTATCCGATCAAGAGCCGCATCGTCGTGGCCCACGTGCGCAAGGCCAACCGCGGCCGGGTCAGCCTGGAGAACACCCATCCGTTCTCCCGCGAATTGTGGGGAAGGCGCTGGACCTTCGCCCATAACGGCCAGCTCAAGGGCGTGAAGAAGCTGCCGCTCGGCGGGTTCGAGCCGGTCGGCACCACCGACAGCGAATACGCCTTCTGCTGGATGCTGTCGCAGTTGCAGGCGCGCTTCCCCAAGGCGCCGCGCCCGGCCCGGCTCGAATCCGTGATCGCCGGGCTCGCCCGCGACCTATCGGAACTCGGCGTGTTCAACATGCTGCTCTCCGACAGCCGCACCCTCTACGCCCATTGCGGCAAGCGCCTGTGCTACCTCACCCGTCGCGCCCCCTTCGGCACCGCGACCCTGATCGACGAGGATTGGCGCGTGGACTTCGCCCAGGAGACCACCGAGACCGACATCGTCACCGTGATCGCCACCCGCGCGCTGACCCGCGACGAGACCTGGACCGAGCTGTCCCGCGGCGACACCCTGGTCCTCACCGACGGCGACGTGCGGGTGATCGGGGGCTGACGCCGCCGCAAACGCCCGTCATTCCGGGGCCGCGTAGCGGAACCCGGACCCGGAGGGGCGCGCCGGAGGCGTGCAATCCACCCGTGATGCGCGGCATCACACGGCGTCGCGGCCAGTCGTGGATTCCGGGTTCGCTTCGCGCCCCGGAATGACGGTGGAGCATTCCGGGCCACCGCGAAAAGCATCCGCAGTCCGACGGCGGTCCGATCAAGGTTCCGCGAGCCGGCGGCGCGCCCATCACTGGCGTGCGGCGCGCCTCGTCCGATTTGCCGCATCCTCGGGTCGTCGGTGCGGGGCCATCTCTTCTCATGGGTGTGGCTTTCACGCCCCAGACTGCGCAAGCGCGGCCGTATTCGCCCGCCGCAGGGTGCGCCGGAGCGTCCGATGCGCTACAACTATGTTAAGCCACGCTCGGACCCGCGACCGCCGCCCGAGACCCTCGCCGCTTCAGTGATCGCCAGAGCCCGATGCACAACGACACCGACGCCACCCTGGATCGCCCCGCGATGACCGACGGCCGGCCCAAGCTCTCCGATTCCATCCGCACGCATCTCGGCGACCACCTGCGCACCGTCTACGAGACGCTGGGCGCGGGCGAGGACACGCCGACCCGCTTCTCCGACCTGATCGGCAAGCTCGAAGCCGCCCTCAGGGCGCAGGGCGAGCGGGTGGACCCCGAGTTCCGCAACGGCCTGCTCGCCGCGGTGCCGTCGCTCCGGGCGTTTGCCCTGTCGCTGACCTCGAACCCGGCCCGCTCCGACGACCTCGTGCAGGACACCCTGTTGAAGGGTTGGCAGCACCGCGCCCGGTTCCAGCCCGGCACCAACCTCAACGCGTGGCTCTTCACGATCCTGCGCAACATCTTCTACTCGGACCACCGCAAGCGCGTGCGCGAGGTCGAGGATCAGGACGGCTCCTACGCCGCCCGCCTCGCCACCGCCCCGCACCAGGGCGACCGGCTCGACGTGGAGGACCTCCAGACGGCACTCGCCAAGCTGCCGCCGGACCAGCGCGAGGCGCTGGTGCTGGTCGGCGCCGAAGGCGTCTCCTACGAGGAGGCCGCCACCATCATGGGCTGCAAGGTCGGCACGGTGAAGAGCCGCGTCAGCCGCGCCCGCGGGCGCCTGGCCGAGCTGCTCGGCTACGACGAGGAGGATCTGTCCTCCGACCGGTTCATCCAGTCGGCGATGCCGGACGCCTGATCGGCGGGTTTTCGTCGCTGACAGTCTTCCAAACGAGAAGAGGCCGCCCAAGGGCGGCCTCTTCTCGTTCGTGCTTGTGTTCACGGATCGCGGCGAACCAATCGTCGGATCGCGCTCGCCTTATCCAATGAGTGCGGAGCCCTGGATTGCTTCGGCTCCGCCTCGCAATGACGGTGCGGGTATTCGACACTCCCACCACGCTCACGCGATGGGAGTCTTCCCAATCCTCGGATCAGGCCGCGGCCTTGCGGCGACCGCCGGTCTTGCGGCCTTCGCCCGCGGCCTTGCGCGGGGCGGGCGTCTCGGAGACGGCCTCGTCCGCGGCGGCGGTCTTGGGCGCGGGCTTGCGGCGCTGCTGGCCGAGGCCGAGATCCTTGGCGAGCGCCGAGCGGGCCGCCGAGTAGTTCGCCGAGACCGTCGGGTAATCGGCCGGCAGGCCGTAGCGGCGGCGGTAGCCCTCGATGTCGAGGCCGTGCGTGGTCAGGTGGCGCTTGAGCGTCTTGTACGGCTTGCCGTCGATGAAGGAGATCAGCGCGTCCGGCGTGATCGACTTCTTGATCTGGGCGGACGAAGCCTTCTCGATTTCTTCTTCCTGCGGGGCCTGCGGCGCCGACAGGCTGGTCAGGGCGGCATGCACCTGCGTGATCAGGGCCGGAAGCTCGGCCGACGGAAGAGAGTTATTCGAGACATAGGCCGAGACGAGATCCGCGGCGAGTTCGACACGATCGAGCTGAGACACCTGACTGGCTTCCGACATGCTGCAATTCCTGATTTGCCCCACGATCTTCGAAGTATAAGGATTGCCGCACAGTTCAAGTGGGTTTCAGGGGGTTTTCCCGGGAAGTGACTACCAAAATCGAGAAATCGTGTGGTGCAGCGCCGTCATTCGAGCGATCTGGCCCTCCGCACGGTTCCTTTCGCACCGTTCAAGGTGATCTGGGCAAGCTGAGGTTCGGTCGAGACGGGGCGGCTGACCGGTTGATTCGGGTGCTTCACAGAGGCGTGCCGCGCTTGAGGTCACGAGAACCGGTCGAAGCGCGGCGCGTGCGGAGGATTGTCGATATTCATACGATGCAGGTCCGTCCCGGCCGGATCAGAACCCGAACGAGGTCTGCACCGCCGGCCCGCTCGGGGCCGGGCGCGGTGACGGGCGATGGGCCGGTTTGCGTTCCGGCTCGGGCAGGCTGCAGCGGTAGACGACCGCGTCCGGCGGACCCAGGGCGGCGTGGAGCGGCACCGTCACGGTGTCGCCGGAGAAGCGCCAGTGGCGGGTGCCGCGGTCCCAGTAGAGCCACACCGTGGTGTCGTGGCCGGCCACGTCGAACACCGCCGCGCGCTTCGACAGGGCCCGCACCGTCCGCGGTTCGTACAGGCCCTTGCGGCGGTAGGCCTCCTGCGAGGCCGCGTCCTGGCGCTCGACGAAGGTGTTCTGGACGATGCGGAGCGTCGCGCCGGGCTTGCGCAGGAACTTCTTGAAGTCGCTCAAGGAGCGCAAGACCACGGGCATCGCCTTCATCCTGTCGTCACGTCACGCACGCGCTCCGCATGGGTCCGACGCAGCTTCAATGAGGCGGGTGACGGTTGTGTGCCGCGCGCGAAGACCCGCGGGGTCGATATCCACCGGAATCCGCCGTCCTCCACAGGACGCCGCCGGCTTGACCCGCCGGCCCGCCTCGGGCGTTCTGCCCCGATGCTGCTCTCCTTCTTCACGAGCCTGCGCGAGGCCCGCGTCCCGGTCAGCTTGCGCGAATACCTCACCCTGCTTCAGGCGATGGAGCGGGATCTGCCCGAGAAGCGCGTGGAAGAGTTCTACTTCCTCGCCCGCACCGTGCTGGTGAAGGACGAGGCCCATCTCGACCGGTTCGACCGCGTCTTCGCCACCGTGTTCAAGGGGCTGGAGACCTTGGGCGAGGCGGTGGAGCCCGCGGCGATCCCCGAGGAATGGCTGCGCAAGCTCGCGGAAAAATACCTCACCGAGGCGGAGAAGGCCGAACTGAAGGCGCTCGGCTGGGACAAGCTGTTCGAGACCCTCAAAGCACGCCTCGCCGAGCAGCGCGAGCGCCATCAGGGCGGCTCGAAATGGATCGGCACCGGCGGCACCTCCCCCTTCGGCGCCTACGGCTACAACCCGGAAGGCATCCGCATCGGCCAGGACGGCAACCGCAACTTCCGCGCCGTGAAGGTGTGGGACAAGCGCGAGTTCCGGGACCTCGACGACACCCGCGAACTCGGCACCCGCTCCATGCGGGTCGCGCTGCGCCGCCTACGCCGCTTCGCCCGCACCGGGGCGGCCGACGAACTCGACCTCGACGGCACCATCCGCGAGAGCGCCCGCCAGGGCTTCATCGACGTCAAGCTGCGGCCGGAGCGGCGCAACGCCGTGAAGGTGCTGCTGTTTCTCGATGTCGGCGGCTCGATGGACTGGCACGTGGAACTGGCCGAGGAGCTGTTCTCCGCCGCCCGCTCCGAGTTCAAGCACTTCGCCCACTTCTACTTCCACAACTGCCCCTACGAGGCGGTGTGGACCGAGAACCGCCGCCGCCACGAGGAGCGCATCCCGCTCCTCGACGTGATCCGCACCTACCCCTCGGACTACCGCGTGGTGTTCGTCGGCGACGCCTCCATGAGCCCCTACGAGATCGCCCATCCGGGCGGCTCGGTCGAGCACTGGAACGAGGAGCCGGGCGCGGTCTGGATGCAGCGCGTCCTCGACCATTTTTCGAAGGCGGTCTGGCTCAACCCCGTGCCGCCGGAGAACTGGGCCTACACCCAATCGATCGGCATGATGCGCCGCCTGATGGCCGACCGCATGTTCCCGCTGACCCTCGAAGGCCTCGACGGCGCCATGCGCGCGCTCCTGCGATAAGTCCGGGATTGCAAAGGGATCATCCCTTTGCCGGGGCACCGGGGCGGAGCCCCGGTTTCCTCGTCAACCAGGGCTTTGCCCTGGACCCACGAAAGGGATGATCCCTTTCGAAACCCGTGACGAGGTCGCTCAGCCCTGGCGCGCGGGCGTCGTGACGGTCAGGCCGTCGAGGTCCGGGCTCACGCGGATCTGGCAGGACAGGCGCGAGGTGGCGCGTACGTCGGAGGCGAAGTCGAGCATGTCCTGCTCCATCGGCTCGGCCGGGCCGACCTTCTCGGCCCATTCCGCATCGACGTAGACGTGGCAGGTGGCGCAGGCGCAGGCCCCGCCGCACTCGGCGTCGATGCCGGGCACGTTGTTGCGGATCGCCGTCTCCATCACGGTCGAACCGACCTCGCCGTCGATCGTGCGGGCCGTACCGGCGTGATCGACGAAGGTGATCTTGGGCATGCCTAGCTCCAGGGGCGTCTTTCGCGCGCCGCGCGCGTTCCGACGGATGGCGATTGCTTGGGGGCCGCCGCGCCAGAATGCAAGCCGAGAGATCGACGCGCGGGCTCGCGTGAAACGCGCCCGAGGGCTTCAGGTGCCGGAGCCGGGGCCGTCTTCTTCGATATGCGCCAGCGTGTCCGCGACCGCCGCCTCCAAGGCCGCGAGATCGGGCGCCGCCTCGCCCGCGCGGAGCGCGGCCTCGACCGCGGCACTGACGGCGGCCACCCGCGCGGCGCCGACGCCGAGCGCCGCGCCCTTGAGCGTATGGGCGAAGTCGGCCCGCTCCGCCGCAGGTCGGTCGACGGCGGCGATCAGCGGCATCAGCCGCCGGCCCTGTGCGACGAACAGGCCGAGCACCTCGTCGGCGAGGTCGGCATCGCCGAAGGTCTGCGCGCCCAGATGCGCGCGGTCGATCAGGGGAAGCTCACTCATATAAGCCGTCTCGTCACGGTCTTGTCGGGGCGGGTCTCTTCACCCTGCGGCCCATCCCCTGTGGGCGGCTCGGGCCTATCCACAGCGCAGGCCCCCGCGGGGCGTACCGGTTTAACCCGCGGCGCGTCAGAGTTCGAAGCGGACACCCCCTGCCAGGTCCCGGCTTGGTAACCATTCCGTTAAGGTTTTATGGGGGCTCCGCCGGGTCCGCCTATCCGGGGCGCGATCCGCAGGACTAAGGTGCCCCGGTCAAACGGGTAAATCCGTCTTCGCTGCTGAGATCGCCTCGGGTTAAAGCCCTTTGCGCCTCGCGGCCGGACGGCGATGCGTAACGAGGCGTTTGCATGGCCACCGACAAGAAGCTTAAAGATCCGGCGGAGGCTGCCCTCTCCGCGATCGAACAGGCTTTGAATCTGGACATTCCGGCCGCCCGCGTCGAGCCGCGGCTGCCCGATGTCGGCGACAACGATCCCCTGTCCGATCCGCTGGCCGAGGCCAACGGGCGGCGCATCCCCAATCTCGACCTCGATAGCGTCGGCGATCTCCCGCCGCCCGAGCGCCGCTCCCGCCGCGAGGGCGGCCTGTTGCCGCCCGACCGTTCGCTCGTCGCCAACGACGACCGCCAGAACATCGGCATCCTGCAGCAGACCCTGCGCGTGCGCCCCTCGCGCAAGCCGTATGTCTTCGCCGGCATCGCCTCGTTCCTGTGGCTCAACGGCCTCGTCGCGCTCGCCTGGAACCAGTCCGGCGGCGACCTGAAGGCGTTTGTCACCGGGCTCACCGCGCTCCAGGCCGCGGTGGTGGCCACCGCCATCGCCGGGCCGATCGTGCTGTTCCTCATCACCGCGATGCTGGCGGTGCGCGCCCACGAGATGCGCCTCGTCGCCCGCGCGGTCGGCGAGGTCGCGATCCGGCTGGCCGAGCCCGAGAGCTTCTCGACGGATGCCGTTCTGACCATGTCGCAGACGGTGCGCCGCGAGGTCGCCGCGGTCGGCGACGGCGTCGAGCGGGCGCTGGCGCGGGCCGGCGAACTCGAAACGCTGGTGCGCGGCGAGATCTCGACCCTGGAGCGGGCCTATTCCGACAACGAGATCCGCATCCGCACCCTCGTCGATGAGCTGATCGCGCAGCGCGAGTCGATCGTCGCCAACGCCGACCGGGTGCGCGGCGCCATCGCCGGCTCCCACGAGAACCTGTCCTCCGAACTCGACGGCGCCGCCGAGCGCATCGTCGCGGCGATCACCGGCGCGGGCGACCGCGTGACGGGCGCGCTCGATTCCCGCAGCGGCGCCATCACCGCGGCGCTGACCGAGGTCGGCGACCGGGTGGTCGGCAACGTCTCGACCCGCGGCGACGACCTCGTGCGCCAGATCGAGGCCACCAGCGCGGGCGTGCGCGGCAGCCTGGAGACGATCGGCACCGACCTCACCGCGACGCTCCAGCAGCGCGCCGACGAGGTGACGAAGGCCTTCGAGCGCACCGGCGGCGCGCTCACCCGCACGCTCGCCGACAATGCCGGCGCGGTGGCGAAGTCCTTGGCCGAGACCGGCACCACCCTGATCGCGGCGCTCGACAGCCAAGGCGGCGCCGTGCGCGAGACCTTCGAGCGCTCGGCCAAGGGCCTGGAGGAGACCTTCCTCTCCCGCGGCACCGAGCTGACCGACCGCTTTGCCGAAACCGGCGGCGTCATCACCGCCCGCTTCGCCGAGACCGGCGAGGGCCTGCGCCAGCAATTCGCCGCCACCGGCACCGGCATCGCCGAGGACATCTCCGCCCGCGGCGCGGCGCTCCGCGCCGAGATCGAGACCGCCGGCACCGGCGTGTCGGAACTCATCGAGGGCCGCGGTCGCGACGCCCAGGCCGCCCTGGCCATCGCCGCCGGCAGCGTCGCCCAGGACTTCTCAGCGCGCGCCGAGCGGGTGCGCGACGAACTCGTCGCGGCCGCCACGAAGGCCGCCGAGGGCGTGGACGGTCGCGGCGGCGAACTCGCCGGCCGGATCGAGGCCGTCGCCGGTCGCATCGACGAGACCATCACGGTCCGCGGCGCGGCGCTGGCCTCCGGCCTCGACGGTTCCGCCGAGCGCGTCGCCGGCCTGATGACCGGGCATGCGGCGCAGGCCGTCGCCCAGGTCGAGCAGGCTCTGGCCGGCCTCGGCCAGGGCTTCGCGTCGAATGCGGACCGCACCGCCGCCACCCTGCGCGAGAGCGTCGAGCGCCTCGGCGCCGACTTCACCGCCCGCTCCGGCGGCGCGAGCCAAGCCATCCGCCGCGGGGCGGAGGAGGCCGTTCTGGCGCTGACCGCCAGCGTCGGCGAGGTCGAGACCCGCCTGCGCGAGGCCGCCGTCGCCGCCGCCGCGCTGCTCGCCGCCGGCACCGCCGAGTCCGCCGAGCGGATCGCCCGCGCCTCCGACGAGACCGCGGGCGCCGCGAGCGCCCGCGCCGACGAGATGGCCGCCCGCCTTGGCGAGGCCGGTGAGGCCCTGCGCCGCGCCGCCGACGAAGCCGCCAGTTCCGTGGCCGCCCGCTCGACCGACGTGGTCGCGGGCTTCCGGGGTGCCGCCGAGGGCGTCGGTTCCGAACTCTCCGCCCGCGCGGAAGCCGCCGTGCAATCCCTGCGCGACGCGCTCGCCCGCGTCTCCGACGAGCTGTCCACCCGCAGCACCGAGGCGACCGGCGCGCTCGCGCTCGCAGCCGGCCACGCCGGCGGCGAGATCGCCAGCCGCACCGACCAGTCGCTCCAGGCCCTGCGCGACGCCCTGCACCGGGCCGGCGACGAGCTGTCCGCCCGCAGCTCCGAGGCCACCGGCTCGCTCTCCCTCGTGGCCGGTCAGGCCGGCGGCGAGATCGCGGCCCGCACCGAGCGCGCCGCCGACGAGCTGCGCGGCCTGCTGCATCAGGTCGCCCAGGAGATCGCCGCCCGCGGCGCCGAGGCCACCGGCACGCTGGCGCTGACGGCGACCCAGGCCGGCGGGGCGTTCGGCGACCGCGCCGAGCGCGCAGCCCAGGAGATGCGCGATCTCCTCGACCGCGTGTCGGCCGAGATCGCCGCCCGCGGCGACGCGGCGAGCGGCGCGCTCGCCCGTACCGCCGAGCAGGTCGGCGCCGAGATCGGCGGTCGCGCCGAGGGCTCGCTCCAGACCCTGCGCGAGACGATTGCCCGCCTCGGCGAGGAACTGACGGCGCGCAGCAACGAGGCGACCGCCGCGCTCGCCCGCACCGCCGAGCAGGCCGGCAGCGAGGTCGGCGGCCGGACCGAGGCATCGCTTCAGACGCTACGCGAGACGATTGCCCGCCTCGGTGAGGAGCTGGCCGCCCGCAGCCAGGAGGCCACCACGGCGCTGGCCCGCACCGCCGATCAGGTCGGCGGCGACGTGACCGGCCGCACCGAGACCGCTCTGCTGGCGCTGCGCGAGGCGCTCGCCCGCCTCGGGGACGAGGTCGCGGCCCGCGGCGAGGCCGTCTCCGGCGAGATGGCCCGCACCGCGCAAGGGCTCGGCGCCGACCTCTCGGCCCGCCTCGGCGAGCTGGAGGGCGCGCTCAGCGATCACGGCCGCGGCGCCGTCGGCCTCATCGGCACCCATTCGGACGAGGCCCGCGCCAAGCTGGAGGGGGCCGGCCGCGAAATCGTGCTCGCCATCACCGAGCACGCCGCCCGCGTCGGCGACGCGCTCAACCGCAGCCACGCCGCCTTCGCCGAGACCGCCGAGGGCCGCGCCAAGGCCGTGGACGACGTGCTCGGCAACCGCTTGGCCGCGCTCCAGGACATCATCGCCCGCGGCGACATCCTGGCCGAGCGGATCGACGGCGGCGCCCGCGCGCTGGGCGAGACCGTGGACGGCCGCCTCTCCGACATCGACCGCACCCTCACGACCCGCGGCCAGTCGCTGGTGACGGCGCTGACCGACAGCGAGCGCGCCATGGCCGAGACGGTCGCGGCGCGCATCGCCGAGATCGAGGCCGGCGCCGCCCGCCGGACCGCCGAGATCGGCGAGACCTTCGCCTCGCTCGCGGGGCAGGTCGACGACCGCCTCGGGGCGCGGGCCACCGCCCTCAACGAGGCTTTGGTGCTGCGCACCGCCGAGATCGCCCGCACCCTGTCGGAGGGCGACCGCTCGCTGGGCGATGCCCTCGACCGCCGCGTCGCCGACCTCGCGCAGAACCTCGACCGCGCCGCGGGCGACGTCGTGCGCCGCCTCGACGAGGGCGCCGGCCGCCTCGACACCGGCGTGCTCGCCCGCCTCGGCGCGCTGTCGGCCACCCTCGACGAGCGCACCCGCCAGCTCGACGAGAATTTCGGCGTCCAGGCCCTGGAGGCCGTGCGCCTGATCGAGACCCGCACCCGCGAGGTGGACGAGGCGCTGACCCGCCGCATCCGCGAACTGGTCGGCCTGATGGAGACCCGCAGCGGCGGCGCCAGCGACGCGCTCACCGGCCAGATCGCCGCGATCGAGCGCCTGTTCGACGAGCGCGCCGAGAGCCTGTCGCGGCTCTTCGATGAGCGCGGCGGCTCGGTCGCCGACGACCTCGAAAGCCGCGGCCGCGCCGTCACGGACGGCCTCGGCCGGCGTCTGGTCGAGATCGCCTCGCTGTTCGACCAGGGCGGCACCTCGCTGGGCGAGCTGCTCGACCGGCGCGGCACGGCGCTGCTCGCCGGTCTGCGCGACCTCGTCGCCCAGACCGACGGCCTGCTCGGCGACGGCGGCGGGCGCCTGCGCGCGGCGCTGGACGCCCACCGCGACGAGATCCGCGCGCTCCTCGACGGGCGCGGCGAGGAACTGCGCGGCCTGATGACGGACGGCGCCGAGGCCGTGCGCGGCCGGTTCGACCAGGGCCTCACCGGCCTGCGGGCGACGCTGGACGAGCGCGCCCACGCGGTGCAGGATGTCCTCGACGGCCGCACGGGCGAGATTCGCGCGCTGCTCGACAGCCGCACCACCGAACTGCGCGGCCTCGTCGAGGGCGGGGAGGCGGGCCTGCGCGCGACCTTCGAGACCGGCGTCGCCGGCCTCGGCGGCACGCTGGACGAGCGCACCCGCGAGGTGCGCGACCTCCTCGACGGCCGTGCGGGTGACATCCGCACCCTGCTCGACAGCCGCACCCTGACGCTCCGCGACCTCGTGGAGGGCAGCGAATCCGGCATCCGCGGCGGCTTCGACGCGGCGCTCGCCACCCTGCGCCAAGCCCTCGACGAGCGCACCCGCGAGGTGCAGGACGTGCTCGACGGCCGCGCGGGCGAGATCCGCTCGCTGCTCGACAGCCGCACCACCGAACTGCGCGGCCTCGTCGAGGGTGGCGAAGCCGGTCTCCGCGGCGGCCTCGACACCGGGCTCGCCGCCTTCCGCCAGACGCTCGACGAGCGCGCCCGCACGGTCCAGGACCTGCTCGACAGCCGCACCAACGAGATCCGCGCGCTGCTCGACGGGCATGCCGGCCGCCTCGACGCCGACGTCCAGGGCCGCATCCTGCCGCTGCACGACACGCTTGCCGAGCGCGCCAACGCCCTCGTCACCACGCTGGAGGGCGGCCTGACCCGCGCCGCGGGCGAGGTCGATGCCCGCACGCAAGGCATCGCCGCCCTGTTCGACCAGCGCCTCGGCGTGCTGGGCGACCTCGTGGACGGCCGCGGCCTCCAGATCGCCCGCACCGTCGATACCCGGGCCCAGGAGCTGCGCGCCCTGTTCGACGAGATTCACGCCACCCTCGACACCCTGGTGGACGACCGCTCGACGGCGCTCACCGGCCGCCTCGACGCCCAGGCCAGGGCGATGATCGCGGTGTTCGACGAGCGCATGAAGAGCCTCGACGGCGTGGTCGAGGGCCGCTCCGCCGCCTTCGCCCAACTCGTCGCCGGACAGGCCGACCTGCTCGGCCGCTCGGTGGAGGAGCGCAGCGCCGCCTTCACCGCCCGCATCGACGCGCGGCTGCGCGCCTTCGCCACCGTGGTGGCGACCCGCGCCGACGCGCTCGCCGAAGCCTTCGACGAGCGCCAGGACGCCTACGCCGCCATGGTGGACGGCGGCACCGCCCGCATGGTCGCGACGCTGGACGAGCGCACCAAGCAGCAGGCCGCCCTCGAGGCCGGCCTGCGCGAGCGCCACGACGCCTTCGCCGCGCTGATGGAGAGCGGCGCCGGCCGCATCGCGGCGGCGCTGGACGAGCGCCTCGCCGGCCTCGGCGCGACGCTCAGTGAGCGTCAGCAGGCGCTGGCCGCCCTGGTCGAGGACGCCGCCGGCCGCATCGCGGCGACGCTCGATGAGCGTCGCGCCGGCCTCGACACGGCGCTCACCGAGCGCCAGCAGGCCCTGGCCGCCGCGGTGGAGAGCGGGACCGGCCGGATGGTCGCGACGCTCGACGAGCGCACCCGCAACCAAGCAACTGCCATCGAGGCCGGCACCGCCCGGATCGCCGCGGCGCTGGACGCGCGCGCCGAGCGCCATGCGGGTCTCGACGCCGCCCTGACCGAGCGCGAGCAGGCCTTCGCGGCGCTGATCGAGACCGGCACCGGCCGCATGGTCGCTGCGCTCGACGAGCGCGCCGAGCGTCAGGCCGGCCTCGACGCCGCCCTCACCCGGAGCCGCGACGCCTTCGCCGCCCTGGTCGCGGACGGCACCGCCCGCCTCGCCGCGACTTTGGACGAGCGCGCCGAGCGTCAGGCGGCGTTCGACGCCGATCTCACCGAGCGGCATCAGGCCTTCGCGTCGCTGGTCGAGACCGGCACCGGCCGCATGGTCGCGGCTTTGGACGAGCGCGCCAAGCGCCACGCCGCCCTGGCGCAGGCCCATGCCGAGGCGCTCGGCACGGTGCTGGACCAGCGCAACGCCGCGCTGACCCGCCTGATCGACGGCCCGGCCGCCGCGCTCGCCGCCGCGCTCGCCGAGCGCGAGGAGGCCCTGGACCGGCTCATTGCCGAGAAGGGCACGCCGCTCGCCGACACCCTGCGCGAGCGCACCGAGGCGCTGACCGCCCTGACGCACCAGTCGGCCGACGCGCTCCGCGCGGCGCTGGACCAGGGCGCGGCGACCTCCGTCGCGGCGCTCAACGAGGCCGACGAGCTGGTGCGCGAGGGCGCGGGCGCCGTCGTCGCCCGGATCGAGCGCGCCAATGCCGGCCTCAAGGACCTCGTCGAGGGTGCGAGCCAGAACCTCGGGGCGGTCGAGCAGGGCCTCGGCGCCCGCGTCGAGCAGATCCAGTCGGCCCTCGACCGGATCGCCGCCGAGACCGGCCGCGGCGCCGAGCGCGTCTCGGCCCAGGTCGTGGCTTTGCGCGAAGTCTCGCAGGGGGCGCTGCAGCAGGCGGCCTCCCTCGCCGACACGCTCGACGCCCGCGGCACGGCGCTCGCCGAGCGCACCGGCGCCCAGGTCTCGGCGCTGGCCGGCGCGGCCTCGGAGCTGGAGGCGGTCGAGGCGCGGCTGGCCGAGAGCCTCGCGGCCCGCCAAGCCGCGGTCGAGGCGGCGCTCGCCCGCATCGAGGAGCGCACCCGCGACATCGAGGCCCGCACCGGCCGCTTCGGCGGCGTGGTCGAGGAGACGCTGCGCACCGCCGAAACCCGCGCCAAGGAACTCGGCGACAGCCTGTCCCAGGCGGCCCGGACCGCGGGCGCGGCGGTGGCGGGCGACTTCGAGCGCCTGCGCACGGGTGCCGGCGAGGAGAGCACCCGCACCGCGGGGGCCGTGCGCGAGGCCATCGAATCGGCCTCCGCCCGGATGATGGAGAGCTTCGCTTCCGCCTCCGACGGCTTCGGCGCGTCGGTCGCGCGGATGAGCGAGATGGCCGCCGAGATCCGCCGCGAACTCGACGCCACCCGCGCCGACCTCCAGCGCGGCGTGCTCGAACTCCCCCGCGAGACCCAGGACGCGACGAGCGAGATGCGCCGCGTCGTGGCCGAGCAGATCGATGCGCTGAACGAGCTGTCCGCCCTGGTGGCCCGCTCGAACCGCTCCGTCGATGTCGCCCAGCCGGCAGTCCAGGCCCGTACCGCCACGCAGGGTCGCGCCGCCCCCCCGCAGGCCCCTGCCCCGCAGCCGGCCCGTGCGCCTGCGGCGCAGGCTCCGGCCCGTCCGCAGGCGGCCCCGACCCAGGCGCCGGTGCGGCCCGCCGCGCAGGCCCCTGTTCAGGGCAAGCCCGGCACCCGCGACAACCGCGGCTGGCTGTCCGACCTCCTGACCCGCGCCTCGATCGACGAGGAGGAGGGCGCGGCGCCGGCCGCCCAGGCTCCGGCACAAGCTCCGGCCCCTGCCCCCGAGGCCCCGGCCGCGGCGGAGCGCGTCTCCCTCGACGCGATCTCGACCGACATCGCCCGGATGGTCGATCACCAGGCCTCGGTCGAGTTCTGGCAGCGCTACCGCCGCGGCGAGTCCGACCTGTTCGACGGTCGCCTCTACACGGCGCAAGGCCGCCAGACCTTCGAGCAGATCCAGCGCCGCTACCGCGCCGACGCCGACTTCCGCCGCACGGTGGACCGCTATGTCGGCGAGTTCGAGCGCCTGCTCGGCGAGGTCACCAAGAACGACCGCGACACCCGCCGCGCCGACGCCTACCTCACCTCCGAGACCGGCAAGGTCTACACCATGCTGGCCCACGCCAGCGGCCGGTTCGACGAGATGTGAGGCGAGGGCGCCGGCAAGACGATACGACAAGACGACACGAAGGGGGCCTCGCGGCCCCCTTCTTCGTTTCGGCCCATGGTCCTCCCACCCACCGCCCTCATCCTGAGGTGCCCCTTGTCGCGGCAAGGGGCCTCGAAGGAGGGCTCCAGGGATCGCGCAATACGCTGGAGCCCTCCTTCGAGGCCGCTTCGCGGCACCTCAGGATGAGGGGAATGGGTGGGAGGCGCGCCGGTCGGCGGCGCTCAGATCAACCCCAGCGCCACCAATTCCCGCCGCAGGCTCTCGGGCATCTCGGCGATGTCGCCCGCGCTCATGCGGTCGAGGTCGGGCGGGGCGTCGGCGGGTTCGAGATAGCGCCAGCCCTGGAACGGGCGGCAGGGGCGGGGACTGACCGGCGTCACCGCGGGGTCGAGGACGAGGCGGCAGCGGTCGATGCCGTCGGTGCCGGTGAACGGCTCGATCGCCAGGATCGGCTGGCGACAGCTCAGCGCGCCCTTCATCACCCAGTAGATCGAGCCCTGCCCGGCGATGGCGCCAGCGCGCTTCGGCACCATGCGGGTGACGTGGGACGGGCGCGGGTCGGCGCCGACGCTCAGGGCCACTTCGCGGTGCCCGGCGATCCGCGCCTCCAACTCCCCGATCGAGGCGGGACCGACGCACAGCTTCAGGAGATGCAGGGCCATGGCCGGGTCGGTGACGGGATAAGGAAAGGCGGGCGGGGCGCCCGTGCGCTTACTCCGCCGCGACGCATCCGGGAACCGTCATCCGCGTCGCGGGCCTCACGCGAACAGCGCGATCTTCTCCTCGATGCTGAGTTCGTCGAGGTCGAGGAAGGCGGCGGCGAGGTCGTCCACTGGGGCCGGCGCGGGGGCGGCGGGCGCCGCCTCGGCGGCCGGGGCGGTCTCGGCGGGCGTGTCGAACAGGTCGCCGAGAGCGGCCTCCGCCACGGCCTCGTCCGCGACGGCGGCGTCTTCGTCCTGCGCCAGCAGCGCCTCGGCCAGGGCGGCCACGGCGCGATCCGCGTCGGTCTCGGCCGCGTCCGGCACGGAGGCCTCGGGCCGCTCCGCTTCGGCGGCGACGATCTCGGCAACAGTCTCTTCGACGAGCGCGTCTTCGACCAGAACCTCTTCGGCAACGGCCTCGACCCCGGCGGCAAAGTCGATGGCAGGCTCGGCCGCGATGTCCGCCGACGCCGCAGCCTCGGGCGCGGCGCCCTCCCCCTCGAACGGGTCGGCGGGCACGAAGGCCAGATCCTCGTGCAGTGCCACCGCCGAGAGCGGCGGGCGGGCCGGGGCCGTGGGGGCGGCCGGGCCCTCCATGTCGAGGAAGCGATCGACGTCGGTCTGGTCGAGCGCCGCGTTCAGGGTCGCGGCGGTGTCGCGGCGGATGCGGGTCTCGGAGTCGAGGTCCGGCACGCCGGCCTCGGCGCCCCAGATGCCGATCATGGAGGCGATCCGGTCCTCCAGGTAGCGCAGGGTGTGGACGATGCGGCTGGTGCGCTGCGCCGTCAGGTCCTGGAACGAGCAGGCGGTGTAGATCTGCGTGGCGTGCCGGTCGAGGTCGTCGCAAAGCGCGCCGTCGGCGCCGGTCTCGCGCAGCGTCCAGGCGGCCTCCTGCACGGCTTCGGCCGCGCCGAGGATGTCCGAGGTCGCCCGCTCGGTGGCGCGCACGATGGAATCGAGCGCTTCCGAGGCCACCGTCAGGCGGCTCTCGCCGTGGTCGGGGGCGGTGAGCGCGGCCACCTCCGCCCGGGTGCGAGCGATGGCGTCGGCCATGTCCATGAGGTCGCCGCGGAAGCGGACCACGTCCTCGCCGCCGCCGCGCTCGCCCGTCACCGCCGATTCGAGCCGGTGGATCGCGCCGAGCAGCACGTCGGTGTCGGCGTTGCGGTTGCGCCGCGCGTACTCCTCCAAGAACCACCGGCCGCGCTCGGTCTCCCGGACGGCGGCCTCGATCAGGTCGTATTGCGACGCATCCTGCGGCGTCAGGGAACGCGAACTCGACATCACACCCCGCAAGGACACGGGCGCCCGCGAGGACCGCAGGCCCGCGACGATTGACGGACAGACCCGACATTGACAGGTGTCGTTTAACGCCTGCTTACGCTAACCCCTGCCCTCCCCCTCGGACGCGCATCACGACGGGACCGGCGGCCTTTGTCCTCACCCTCCCCTGCGACCGAACCGGACCCGTTGCGGCTCGGCCTGCTCTACGCGGTCGTCTTCGTCGAGATCGGCGTGGCGATGCCGTTCATGCCGGTCTGGCTCGGCGCGCTCGGGCTCGATCCGGGGCTGATCGGCCTGCTGCTCGCGCTGCCCATCGCCACCAAGATCGTGGCGACGCGCCCGCTCGCCGGCCTGATCGACCGCGGGATTGCCCCGCGCACGCTGCTGGCGGCGGGTAGCCTGACGCTCGCCCTCACCTACGCGCTGATGCCGGCGGCGGCCGGCCTCGCGGTTGTCTTGCTGGCGCTGCTCGTGGTGCTCAACGCCGCCGCGCAGGCGCCCTTGGTGCCGAGCATCGACTACCTGACGCTCGCCGCCGCCCGCCGGGCGCCGAAACGGATCGATTACGCCCGCATCCGGATGTTCGGCTCGGTGTCCTTCCTGCTTGCCAACCTCGCGGGCGGGGCGCTGCTGGGATGGCTCGGCGGGCAGGTGGCGGTGCCGCTGCTGCTGACCGGGCTGGCGCTGATCGCCGCGACCGTGGCGCTCGTCGCGGGCGAGCGGGCGGCGCCGCGCGAACGGCCGCCCGAGCGGGTCGGCCCGCCCCCTCGCCTGCCGCTGCGGCTGTGGCTGACCATCGCCGCCGCGGCGCTGATCCAGGCGAGCCACGCGGCGATCTACGCCTTCGGCAGTCTGAGTTGGGCCGCGCACGGCGTCTCGGCGCCGTGGATTGGCGCGCTGTGGGCCATCGGCGTCGCCGCCGAGATCGCGCTGTTCGCCGGGCTGAGCCACCTGCCCGCGCGCTGGCGCAGCCCGTTCCGCCTGCTGGCGCTCGGCGGCATCGCCGCGGTCGTGCGGGCCGTGGGGTTGAGTGCGGCGGAGGGCGATCTCGCGTGGCTCGTGCCGCTGCAAATGCTGCACGCCCTCACCTTCGGGGCGACGCATCTCGGCGCGATGAACGCGGTCTCGGCCTTCGCGCCCGATGGGGCGCGGGGCCGGGCGCAGGGCACGGTGGGGGCCTCGACCGCGCTGGTCTCGGCCCTGGCGACGCTGGCCTGCGGGCCGGTCTACGGCGCGCTCGGCAGTGGCGCGACTTTCCTGATGATGGCGCCGCTGGCGGTCGGGGGGCTGTGCCTCGTCGCGCTCGCGCGCCGGACGGCCGGCGCGTGAGCGTATCCGCGAAGGTGAAGCAGCGGCACTCGCGTCTTAGTGGAAGACGCCGAAGAACCACAGCAGCATAATGATCGGCAGCGGAATGCCGATCAACCAAAGAAGTCCACCTTTGAGCATGGATCGTCCCTCCGTCGTCTGACGTGGGAAGCACGGCGCACGGCCCTTTGTTCCGGCGCGACCCAAGTCATGGGTTCGAAGGGTAAGCCCTTCGCGGGTCCAGGGCGGAGCCCTGGTTTGGAAGGAAACCGGGGCTCTGCCCCGGTGCCCCGCCAAAGGACTCGTCCTTTGGGAACCCGTTACTTCGCGCGCCGGAATCCCCGCTCGGCCAACCCCTGGAAGACCACGTAGAGCATCGGGATCAGGAACAGGCCGATGGTGGTGGCTGCGATCATGCCGGCGAAGATCGGGGTGCCGATGGCGCGGCGGCTGATCTCGGCGGCGCCCTCGGCGAAGACGAGGGGGACGAGGCCGAGGATGAAGGCGATGGAGGTCATCGCCACCGCGCGGAAGCGCACCGAGGCGCCGGCCACCGCCGCCTCGCGGATCGAATGGCCGTCGGCGCGCTGTTTGCGGGCGAACTCGACGATGAGGATGCCGTTCTTCGCGGCCAAGGCCACCAGCACCACGAGGCCGACCTGGGCGTAGAGATCCAGCGAGAGGCCGGCGACCAGGATGCCGCCGAGCGCCCCGAGCACGCCGACGCTGACCGAGAGCAGCACCGGCACCGGGATCATCCAGCTCTCGTAGAGCCCGACGAGGAACAGGTAGGCGAAGACCAGCGACAGGCCGAGCACCAGCCCGGACTGCCCCTGCGCTTGGGTTTCCTGATAGGCGGTGCCGGTCCATTCGAAGCCGTAGCCGTCGGGCAGGGTCGCGTCCGAGACCGCCGCCATCGCCTTGAGCGCCGTGCCGGACGAGACCCGCGCGGCGGGGCTGCCTTCGATGGGGATCGAGCGGTAGTTGTTGTAGCGCGTCAGCACCTGCGGGCCGCCGACGAAGCGGGTCGAGGCGAAGGAGCGCAACGGCACCTCGTCGCCCTTGGCGTTCTTCACGTAGACCTGCCACAGGGCCGAGACCTTGTCGCGGTCGCCCGCCTCGGCCTCGATGTTGACCTGCCACGTGCGGCCGAAGATGTTGAAGTTGTTGATGTAGGTGCCGCCGAAGGTCGCCTGGAGCGTGTCGAACACGTCGCCGAGGTTGACGCCGAGCACGGCCGCCTTGTCGCGGTCGATGTCGAGGAACAGCGACGGGTTGGCGGCGGTGTATGTGGTGAACACGTCCGCCAGTTTCGGGTCGGCGTTGGCGGCGGCCATCAGGCCCTGCGCGACGCTGCCGAGTTCCTCCGGGCTCTGGCCCTCGATGGCCTCCAGCGCGTATTCGAAGCCGCCGCTGGTCGAGAGGCCGATGATCGGCGGCATGTTGAAGGCGATCACCTCGCCGCTGCGGATCGACTGCGATTCTTCCGTAATCCGGGCGATCAGCGCCTGCGCCGAATCCTCCGGCCCGGTCCGCTCCGCGAACGGCTTCAGGTGGACCAGCATGAACGCCATGTTCGGGGCGTTCACCGTGTCGAGATAGGAATAGCCGATCACCGAATAGGTGTCGGCCACCTGCGGCATCGCCAGGATCTGCTGTTCGAGCTTCGTCACGGTCTCGGCGGTGCGCGACACCGAGGCGCCGTCCGGCAATTGGACCGTGACGAAGAAGGCGCCCTGGTCCTCGGACGGCAGGAAGCCGCTCGGCGTCAGCGCCGCGAGCGCGTAGATGCCGCCGCCGCAGGCCGCCACCAGCGCGAGGCCGACGAGGCTGACCCGGACGAACCGGGTGACGACGGTGGCATAGCCGATCCGCGTCCGCTCGATCGCCCTTTGCGTCAGGCCGGCGAGCCCGCGGGCGTGGCCGCCGCGGCGCAGCAGCACGGCGCAGAGCGCGGGCGAGAGGGTGAGGGCCACCAGCGCCGAGATCACCATGCTGGCCCCGATCGTGACCGCGCATTGCCGGAACAGCACGCCGGACAGGCCGGGGATGGCGGCGAGCGGCACGAACACCGAGAGCAGCACCAGGGTGATGGCGAGGATCGGCCCGGTGACCTCGCGCATGGCGACTTTTGTCGCCTCCGGCACGGAGAGGTCGGGCCGCTCCTCCATCACGCGCTCGACGTTCTCGACCACGACGATGGCATCATCCACGACGATGCCGATGGCGAGCACCATGGCGAGCAGCGAGATGGTGTTGGCCGAGTAGCCCAAAGCCAGCAGCACCGCGAAGGTGCCGATCAGGCTGACCGGCACGGCGAGCGCCGGGATCAGCGCGGCCCGCAGGCTGCCGAGGAACAGGTAGACGACGAGGACGACGAGCAGGAACGCCTCGGCGATGGTCAGCAGCACCTCGTGGATGGTCTGATCGACGAAGGTGGTGGCGTCGTAGACGACCTTCGACTTCACCCCCGGCGGGAAGCGCTTGCTCACCCGCTTCAGGGTGGCGTCCACGGCGTCCGCCGTCTGGACCGCGTTGGCGCCCGGCGCGAGCTGGATCGCGATGGCGACCGCGGGCTTGCCGTTGAGCCTCGCGATGGCGTCGAGGTTCTGCGCGCCCATCTCGACGCGGGCCACGTCACGCACCCGCAGCACCGAGCCGTCGGGGTCGGCGCGCACGACGATGTTGCCGAACTCCTCCGCGGTCGAGAGCCGGCCCTTGGTCTGGATGTTGAACTGGAACTGCTGGTCGTTGCTGACGGGGCGCGCCCCGACCCGGCCGGCGGCGGCCTGCACGTTCTGGGCGTTGACGGCGTTGACGATCTCGGACGGCGCCATCTTGAGGTTGTTGAGGCGATCGACGTCGAACCAGATCCGCATCGAGTATTGCTGGTTCACGAACAGCGAGGCCTGCCCCACGCCGGGCGTGCGGCTCAGCTCGTCCAGCACGCTGATGGTGGCGTAGTTCGTCAGGAACAGCGGGTCCTGGCTGCCGTCCTCGCTGTAGAGCATCAGGTATTGCAGGATCGCGGTGGCCTGCTTCTGCACCGTGACGCCCTCCTGCCGCACCTCCTGCGGCAACTGGGCGAGGGCGGTCTGGACGCGGTTGTTGACGTTGACGGTGTCGATGTCCGGGTCGCTGCCGAGCTTGAACGAGACGGTCAGGCTGTAGCTGCCGTCGTTGCCGCTCATCGACTTCATGTAGATCATCTTGTCGACGCCGATGACCGCGGCCTCCAGCGGCTGGGCGATGGCGGCCTCGACCACCTCCGCCGAGGCGCCCGGGTAGGTCGCGCTGACCTGCACCTCCGGCGGCACGATCTGCGGGAACTGCGCGACCGGGATCTGGGTCATCGCCAGGAGGCCCGCCAGCGTCACGACGATGGCCGCCACCACGGCGAGCCGCGGGCGGTCGATGAAGATCGAGGAGATCATCGCGGACTCCGAACTTTGTCCCGTCGAGCCGAGCGGCTCACCGGTTGCCCTCCGGACCGCCCGGCGCGGGCGAGGCCGCCACCGGCTCGCCGGCGCGCACGCGCTGGAGGTTGTCGGTCACGATGGTCTCGCCGTCCTTGAGGCCGGACGTCACCGTGGTGCGGGTGCCGACCGGCTGCCCCAGCCCGACGTTGCGGCGCTCCGCCTTGCCGTCGGCGGCCACGACGTAGACGTAGTCGCCGCGCTGATCCGTCAGCACCGCCGCGCGCGGGATCGTCACGAGGCGCACCGGCTCGGGGTTCTCGACGATCACGGTGACGAACTCGCCGTCGATGAGTTCGCGCACCGCGTGCCCGGCCCGGTTCTCGCCGCGGGCCGGGTTGGCGAACACGCCGCGGATGGTGAAGCTGTCGGTGGAGGCCGAGACGGTGTTGTCGGTGAAGTCGACCCGGCCGGTCTCCCCGTAGGTCCGCCCGTCGGGCAGGACGATGCGCAGCTTGAGCGCATCGAGACCGCCGACCGAGGCGAGGCGGTGGCGCAGATCGATCACCGTGCGGGTCGGGATCGTGAACAGCAGGTACATCGGGTCCTGGCTCACCACCGTCGTCAGCACGCCGGTGTCCGGCGAGACGAGGTTGCCCGCGGTGATCGCGGTGCGGCCGACCTTGCCGTCGATGGGCGAGGCGATCGTCGTGTAGCTCAGGTTGATCTGCGCCGTCTTCAGGTCGGCCTGCGCCCCCTGGAGCTGGCCCTGCAGCGAGCCTTCCTGCGACTGGTCCTCATCGACCTTCTGCTGCAGCCCGGCGGGGCTGCGCATCAGCGAAGTCGAGCGGGCGAGGTTGATGTCGGCGAGCTTGAGCTGCGCCTGGATGTTGGCGAGCGCCCCCTTCTTCGAGGCGACGTCCGCCTCGAACGGCGCCGTCTCCAGCCGGTATAGCACGTCGCCCTTGCGGACGTCCTGGCCTTCCTTGAACACCACCTCGTTGAGGAACGACGTGACGCGGGCGACCGCCGAATAGCGCGACACCGCCTGGATGCGGCCGATGTACTTCTCGGTCTCGGTCACCTCCTGCGCCGAGACCGTCAGGGTGCCGACCGCGGGGGGCGCGCCCTTCGGCTCGGCGGCGAGCGCCGGACCAGAGAGAAGCAGGGCGAGGAGGAGCGTCCCGCGCGCGAGGGGCGCGGCAGGGGCACGGCCGAAAACCGACATCGCAACCTCGATCCCGACAGGCGATCCACCCGCCCGGCGTCTTTCGCCGGGCGTGTCGGGAGCGGGGGGCCTCCCGGATGGCGGCGTGCAGAGGCATCAAAGACTATCAAAAGTCAACGAATCCTTCCCCGTTTGTCCCCCCATGCGGCGATGCGGTATAGAGACCGCTTACGTAGTCCGACCCGTCCCAGCCGGGACGCCAGCGGGAGTGATCCGTGCGGATCGAGAACGGCTCCGGTACGCTCGACGCCGCGGGCGCCGACCTCGACGGCGCGCGCGTGACCCTGCGCGGGCGCTGGACCGCCGACCAGGGCCCGGCGGTGGAGCGGGCGGCGGCCGGCATCGCCGCCCACGGGCGCGGCCAGCCGGTGGTGATCGACCTGAGCGGCGTGCTGCGCCTCGACACGCTCGGCGCCTGGGTCCTGGAGCGGACGCGCGCCGAGATCGAGGGGGCGGGCTCGCGCCTCGCCTATGCGGGCGCGCGGCCCGAGCACCGCATCCTGCTCGGCGAGATGGGCCTGCGCGAGCCCGAGCCGAAGGCGCGCGACACCCGCAACCCCGGCATCCGCGCCCTCGACGGGCTCGGGCGCCGCGTCGCCCGCGGCGGGGCCGAGGTGCTGGCCGGCATCGCCTTCCTCGGGGAAGTGGTCGCGGCGGCCGGCAGGGTCGCGCGTCGCCCGAAGACGTTCCGCACGGCGGCGCTGGTCAACCAACTCGAACAGGTCGCCTTCCGCGGCGTGCCGATCATCGTGCTGATCTCGTTCCTCGTCGGCGGCATCGTCGCGCAGCAGGGCATCTTCCAGCTCCAGCGCTTCGGCGCGCAGAGCTTCGTCGTGAACCTGATCGGCCTGCTGATCCTGCGCGAACTCGGGGTGCTGCTCACCTCGATCATGGTGGCGGGCCGCTCCGGCTCGGCGTTCACCGCCGAGATCGGCTCGATGCGGATGCGCGAGGAGGTCGACGCGCTGCGCGTCATGGGCCTCGACCCGATCGAGATCCTGATCCTGCCGCGCATCCTGGCGCTGGTGATCGGCCTGCCGATCCTGTCCTTCCTCGGCTCGCTCGCCGCGCTCGCGGGCGGCGGGCTCACGGCGGCGCTCTACGGCGGGCTCACCGTGGACGGGTTCCTGGCCCGGCTCCAGGCGGCAGTGTCGTTCCACCACTTCGCCGTCGGCCTGATCAAGGCGCCGTTCATGGCGCTCACCATCGGCATCATCGCGACGATCGAGGGTTTCGCGGTCCAGGGCTCGGCGGAATCGCTCGGCCGCCACGTCACCGCCTCAGTCGTCAAGTCAATCTTCATGGTGATCGTGCTGGATGGCCTTTTCGCGGTCTTCTTCGCCGCGATCAATTTTTGACGCCTGCGCGGACGCACAGCTTGGCAGATTTTTCTCCAGCCCGGCCCCAGATCGACGCGAACGATGTGGACGCGATCATCCGCGTGCGCGACCTCGTCGTGACCTTCGGCGAGCGCGCCGTGATGAAGGGGCTCGACCTCGACATCCGCCGCGGCGAGATCTTGGGATTCGTCGGGCCTTCGGGGCAGGGTAAGTCGGTGCTCACCCGCACCATCCTCGGCCTCGTGCCGAAGCGCTCGGGCACGATTCAGATCTTCGGCGAGGACGTGGATTCCATCTCGCTCGCCCGGCGGCGCCAGCTCGAGCAGCGCTGGGGCGTGCTGTTCCAGCAGGGCGCCCTGTTCTCGGGGCTCACCGTCAAGCAGAACATCCAGATGCCGATGCGCGAGCACCTGAAGCTCTCCGAGCGCCTGCTCGACGAGTTCGCCCGGCTCAAGATCGAGATGGTCGGCTTGAAGCCCGACGCCGCCGACAAGTACCCCTCGGAGCTGTCCGGCGGCATGATCAAGCGCGCGGCGCTCGCCCGCTCGCTGGCGCTCGACCCCGAGATCCTGTTCCTCGACGAGCCGACCTCGGGCCTCGACCCCATCGGCGCGGGCGAGTTCGACGACCTCGTCTCGACCCTCAAGCGCACGCTGGGGCTCACCGTCTTCATGGTGACGCACGATCTCGACAGCCTCTACACCGCCTGCGACCGCATCGCGGCTTTGGGCGACGGCAAGATCATCGCGGAAGGCACGATCCGGGAGATGCTGGACCACGACCATCCGTGGCTGCGCTCCTACTTCCACGGCAAGCGCGCGCGGGCGCTGGCGCCGGCGGCTCCTGCTCCGCAGCTGGCTTATGCCCATGCGTGAGACGGTAATGCTCCCCCCGAGCGGTGATGCCCAAGCATCGCCGCTCGCCCGCGCGACTGCGCGGCGGCGGTCGTCCGCCGGGCGTGCGTCTTCCGACCACCGGTCGGGAGAGGCACAACTCAATGAACGTGCGGTGGCGCACCGCCTCGGCCCTCCGGATCGGGAACAGAGCTAGACCGATGGAGACCCGCGCGAACTACGTCCTGATCGGCGCCTTCACCATCGGCGTGGTGCTGGCCGCCTTCGGCTTCGTGTTCTGGCTCCAGGGCGGATCGCGGGGGCAGGCGACCCAGGCGCTCCGCATCGTCTTCTCCGGCTCGGTCGGGGGTCTGGCCAAGGGCTCGACGGTGTCGTTCAACGGCATCAAGGTCGGCGAGGCGCTCGACGTGCGCCTGCTGCCGCAGGACCCGCGCCGGGTCGTGGCCATGGTGCAGGTCGATCCCTCGACGCCGTTGCGCGCCGACACCCGCGCGCGCCTCGATTCCGCGATGCTGACCGGCGTGTCGCAGATCTCGCTGTCGGGCGGCAGCGCCGACGCGCCTCCGCTGAAAGCCGGCTCCGGCGACCAGATGCCGACGATCTTCGCCGATTCGAGCGACATCCAGGACATGATGGCCGCCGCCAAGCAGATCGCGCAACGCGCCGACGACGTGTTGCAGCGCCTCGACAAGGTGGTGGCCGGCAACGAGGGCGCGATCACCCGAACGCTGGCCAACGTCGAGGCCTTCTCGAAGACGCTGGCCGATGCCGGCCCCTCCATCGCAGGGCTGGTGAAGGCGGTGGACGGGCAGCGCCTCAACCGGGTGATCGAGAACGCCGACACCTTCTCGACCGCGCTCGCCAAGTCCGGCCCCGACATCGAGGCCGGCCTGCACGACGCCCGGCAGCTCGCGGCCAAGCTCAGCGCCTCGGCCGACCGGATCGACGGCGTGCTCAAGGGGGCGGAAGGCTTCCTCGGCTCGGCCTCGGGCCAGCAGGGATCGAGCACCTTCTCGGACATCCGCGAGGCGGCGGTCTCGGTGCGCGATGCGGGCCGGGCCTTCCGCACGCTCTCGGAGAACCTCGACAAGCGCACCGCCAACATCTCGACGAGCTTCAACCGCCTGTCGGGTTCGAGCCGCCGCGAGGTCGAGGCGCTGGCGACCGACGGGCAGCGCACCCTCAACACCCTGAGCCGGGCGGCGCGCAGCCTGGAGCGCGACCCCTCCCAGGTGATCTTCGGCGGCAAGCCGTCGTTGCCGGAATACAACGGCGGGCGCTGACGTCATCTCACGTGCCCGATGTGCCGGGGCGCACCGCCCCGTTCGAGCGTTGCCGTAAGCTTGGCGTGGTAGGGTGACGCTCCATTCCCTGCTCGACGCGAACGGACGGTGCCCGAGCGCATGACGCGACTTCTCCTCCCCGCCTTCCCGGCCCGCGCGGCGCGTGCCGCGACCGGCCTCGCGCTGCTGGCCGCGCTCGCCGGCTGCGGCGGCGGCGGCGCGACGCCCCTCACCTTCGACCTCGCCGCCCTCCCCGGCCAGCCGCGGGCGGGCGGGGTCGCGCGTTCCCTGGTGGTGTCGGAGCCCGTGGGCTTGCAGCCGATGGAGGCCGACCGCATCATCGTGCGCGAGCGCGGCGGCTCGCTGTCCTTCCTCGGCGGCGGCCAGTGGGCCGACCGGCTGCCGCGCCTGATCCAGACCCGGATCATCCAGAGCCTGGAGAATTCCGGCCGCCTGCGCTCGGTCTCGCGCCCCGGCGACAAGATCCCGTCCGAGTACCTGCTGGTCAGCGAGATCCGCGAGTTCGACATCGATTCCGGCTCGGGCGAGGCGGTGGTGGACCTGTCCGCCAAGCTGATCGCCGAGGGTACCGGCCGCGTCGTCAACGCCCGCGTCTTCACCGCCCGCGTCCCCGTCCCCAAGGTCGATCCCCAGACCGCCGCCACCGGCCTCGACGCCGCGCTGAGCCAAGTGCTCGGCGATCTGGTGCGCTGGGTGAACGCGGGACGGTAGAGCCGACCTCTTCTCCCACCCTCTCCCCCTCATCCTGAGGTGCTCAGCCGAAGGCTGAGCCTCGAAGGAGGGCTCCAGTTCGCTCAGCGATCCCTGGAGCCCTCCTTCGAGGCCGCTGCGCGGCACCTCAGGATGAGGGGATTTGTCGGGGGGAACGGGCCCCTCGACCGTGGCATTCGTCCGCTCGCTCGCCCCCACCCCCTGCAGGTCTCAGAACGACAGCTTCATGCCGGCCACGAAGGTGCGCGGCGCGCCCGCGTAGATCGAGCCCACGGTCGAGGCGAGCGACCCCCGGCCGTTCAGGAGGCCCGTGTCGCGGTTGAGCGTGTTGGCGAGCGGATTGGCGGAGGCGACGTAGACCGTGTCCAGCACGTTGCGGACCTCGCCATAGAGGTCGATCCGCTTGGCGTAACCCTCCGGCAGCAGGGCCGAGTAGTGGACGTTGAGATTGACGATCGCGTAGCCCGGAACCTTCAGCAGGTTGGAATTGTCGGCGAAGTACCCGCCCTGCGCCACGACTTCGGCGAAGCCGCCGAGCCCGGCCAGCGGACCCGCCGGCACGTCGTAGCCGACGCGGGCGAGCAGCTGATGGTCGGGTACGCCGGGGATGCGGTTGCCGGCGCGGTTGAACGGCCGCGTGATGTTTTCGAATTCGGGAGGGGAATCGGGGAAGTCCGGCCGCGGCGGGAGTTGGCGCCGGACGCTGAGCTGCTCGACGTAGTCGGTGTAGACCTGATCGTCGAAGGTGTAGGCGAGCACGCCGTTCCAGCCTGGCGCGAAGGCGTAGCTCGCGGCGAGTTCGATGCCGCGATGCTCCGAGGCCGGGGCGTTGAAGGTGTAGTTGAGCAGGCCCGCCCCCGGCGATTGCGAGACGAACTCGTTGCGGAAGAACTCGTAGAAGCCGGTGAGGCTGAGCCGCAGCCCCTCGACCGGCAGCCAGTCGCCGCCGAGGTCGAAGCCGAGATTCTCCTGCGTCTTCAGGCCGGTGTTGTTGCCGGGGGCGCCCAGCGGCGTGACGAACAGCGACGAGTACGAGGGCGTGGCGTAGCCGGTGGCGACCCGGCCGCGCAGGGCCCAGGTCGGGTCCGGCTGGTAGACCAGGGCGAGTTCGGGCGCGACGTTGAGGAAGCGGCGGTCGGCGATGGCGCGCGGGAGCGTCTCGGTCCCGTTGGGCGCGAAACTGCGGTTGCGCCCGTTGATCGTCGAGTTCTCCACCGAGAGGCCGGTGACGGCCTTCCATTCGGGCGAGAGTTCCAGCTCCAGCCGCGCCCGGCCGCCGAGGTTCGTTTGCAGCGCGTCCTGCAACGCCACGAGCGAGCCGAGCCGGGCACCGCCGAACGGCGTGAGGTTGAAGGTCGAGGCGGTGACGTCGACGGCGCTGTACGACAGCGCGACGTAGCCGACGGCCGGAAGCCCCAGAAAATCGCCGCGGCGGGTGAGGTCGGTCAGCAGGCTGTAGGAGGGCAGGCTGCCGCGGCCGGCGGAGGTGAAGAACGGCTGGTTGTAGTTGCGCTCGTCGAAGCCGGCCTGCACCCGCCACGTCGTCTGCGCGTCGATGTCGTGCTCGAAGCGCGCCGCCACGATGGTGCGCCGGTCGTTGCGGCGGAAGCCCGCCTGCGCGGCGGTGGCCGCCACCCCGCCGAGGGTGAAGGTCGCGCAGCCCGGCGCGGCGGTCAGGGCCGTATCGCAGCCGCGCTGGTACGGGTTGAGGCGGTACTGGTCGAGCGAGGCGCGACTGGGGATGTTGGCGTCGATCTCGTTGTTGATCACCTTGAGGGTGAAGCGGTTGTCGGGGGTCGGCGTGTAGCTCGCCAGCAGGTTGACGGTCTGGGTGTCGTAGCTCGAATGCTGCTGGTAGCCGTTGCCGCGGACGTCGCTGGCGAACAGGCTGACCTCGAACGGACCGCTGACGCCGCCGACGGTGAAATAATTGCTGAGGTAGCCGAAGCTGCCGGCATCGACGCCGTATTCATACCCATTGATCTCGCGGCCGGTGCGGGTGCGGAAGGCCAGCGCGCCGCCGGTGGCGTAGTTGCCGAACAGCGCCGATTGCGGGCCCCGAAACACGTCGATGCGGGAATAGGCGCGGGGATCGACCAGATCGAAGCGCGAGGCGCCGTCGGCCTGGGTGACCGGGAAGCCGTCTTCCAAGACCACCATGTTGCGGGTCACGCCGGTGGAGCGGGCGTTGTTGCCGCGGATCGAGATCACCACGTCGCGCCCGCCGTTGCCCTGACGCACGGTGACGCCGGGGCTGTCGAGCAGCACCGAGCCGATGCTGGTGGCGGGCCGGTTCGCGATGGCCTCGCGCCCGACCGCGGTGACGATCTGCCCGACCGGCTGCTCGATCGGCAGCGCCGCCGCACCGGGCGGGGCGGCCACTCCAAACTTCTTGTCGTTGGGTGATGCCCCTCCGCCGGAGCCGTTGCCCCGGCCCTCGCCGGCGACCGAAATCTCTTCGAGGGTGACGGCTTCGGGCGCGGCTTGGGCGGCGAACGGTTGTGCGGCAAGCAGGCAGAGGGCGGCGCGGCGCAGGGGGGCGGGCATGATGGGCTCGTCGGAAACGGAGAAGGGGAGCGGCGCCGGAGGCGGTCGCGAATGGCGTGTCGGCGGGCGCGGAAAAAAAGCGCCCGGCCGGATCAGGAGGCGTGGGCGGCCGGGCGCAGGGCGCGCGGGCGGATCAGCGCGCGGGCGCCGAGGTCGAGGCCGATCAGGGCGAGGATCGCGAGGCCCGTCAGCGGAAACAGCGCGCCGAGGCCGAGCACGAGCCCGGTCACGCCCGCCATCACTCGGCGATCCCGCGGCAGCGGCGGCACGCCGAGCCGGCCCGCGGGGCGGCGCTTCCACCACATCACGCCCGCGGTGACCGCGAGCAGGATGGTGGCGAGGCAGAAGGCCAGCATCGCAAGCTGGTTCGCGCGACCCAAAAGCTCGCCCTTGTGCAGGCCGATGCCGAGTTGGATCGCCTGCCCCACCGGGCCGATCTGCGAGAACCGCACATCGACCAGGGGCCGGCCGGTGTACTGGTCGAGGGAGACCATGCGCTGGGCCGTCACGTCGCGGGGATAGGCGGCCGCCGCGTAGACGCCGGTCTCGCCCAGCGGCAGGGCGAGTTCGAAGCCCGCGGGCATGCCCATCCCGCGCAAGATCGCCGCCGCCCGGTCGAGGCCGATGGCGTGTGCCGGGCGCGGCTCCGAGCGGGGCACGGGGGCATCCTGCATCGTCCAGCCGGGCTCGTTGAGCACGGCGCGCATCGGCACCGCCGAGACCGGCTTCTCGGCCCAGAGCTGGCGCGGCTGGCCGAGGCCGGCGGCGTTCGACCACGCCCGCAATTCCTGCCCCCACCAGCCCGACCACGGCAGGCCGGTGAGCGCGAGAAAGAGCAGGCCGCCGCCCGCCAGGAACCCGGTGACGGCGTGGAGGTCGCGCCACCACACCCGGCGCCGCGGGGTCTCGCGCACCCGCACCACGCCGCCCGATTGCCCCCGCGGCCACCACAGAAAGGTGCCGGTGATCACGAGGATGACGGCGAAGCCCGCCACGATTTCGACGACGAGGTTCGCGGCCGGTCCGAACAGGGTGAGGCTGTGCAGCCGACGCACCACGCCGGAGAATTCCTGCGCCGCCGGCAGGGCGTCGAGCACGTGGCCGCGATACGGATCGAGGAAGACCAGTGTCCTGTCCGCCCCGACCGTCATGGTCACGAGCGCCGAGGCGGTCGGGCCGGCGGGCTCGGTGTAGGAGAGCGGCACGCCGTCCGGCACCGCCTGCATCGCGTTGAAGACGAGGCGGTCCGGCCCGAGCGGGGTGCCGGCGGGCGCCACCACGGTGCGGTGGGCGAAGACCGAAGCGTCGATCTCTGGCTTGAACAGGTAGAGCGCGCCTGTGGCTGCGAGCAGGATCAGGAACGGCAGGCAGATCAGCCCGGCATAGAAGTGCCAGCGCCAGACGGCGCGGTAGACGGCCTCGCGCAGCGGCCTGCGCACGCGATCACGCGCGGCGGCCGGGGCGGAGCCCAGGAACGGAACGGACATGGGACGGGAGCCCGAGGTCTGAGGGATCGAAAGAACGGATCGCTCAGGCGGCGGGGGGACCTCGCGGGCCGACGGCCGGATCGGGGGGCGCGCGGGCGCGCGCTGCTTCCGAGGGCGGCCACGGCAGGGGGGCGGCTTCGGGCGGCCAGTCGGCGGTGATCGCCGCGACGGGCGTCGGCGGCAGGCCGAGTTGGGGCGCCTGCGCCTGGACGCAGCAGGCGTGATGGCGGCAGGCGGGACCGCCGTCGTCGGACGAGCCCGCCCCGATCCCGTGCTCAGCGCAGAGGATTTCGCCGGCCATCGCCGGCGCGATCGGTGCGAGCGCGGTGAGGAAGGCCTGGAGGACGAGCGCGTAGAGCGCGATCACCCCGATGATCGCGCGGCCGGTCACGAAGCGTGGCGGGCGCTGGCGCATTGCGGCACTTAAGCGGCGCTGCGGCAAACGGTCAACGCGCCGCGGCGGGGTTTGCGGGGCAATCGCGCCGCGCCGAGGTTTTGGGGTCGGATGGGGGCCACGGCGCAACACCTGGTCGTGCCATACTCTGCACCGTCATTCCGGGGCTCGCCGAAGGCGAGAACCCGGACCCGAAGGGGCGCGCCGGAGGCGTGCAATCCACGACTGGGCACGACCCCTCGTACAGCCGCGCATCACGGGTGGATTCCGGGTTCCGCTGCGCGGCCCCGGAATGACGGCAGAGGGTTTTTACCGATCCGACGCGGTCCGGCCTCAGCCGCCGGCCTTCAAACTCAGGTTGGCGATCAGCCGGGCGGCGTCCTTCGGGTCGGCGCGCCAGATGCCCGCCGGCTCGTCCTCGGGGGCGGGGACGAGGCCGAGGCGCTCGGCGGTGCCGGCGCGTTCGGCCGTGGGAAGGCCGGCCTTGGTCAGCGCCTCGTCCCAGGCCTCGACCGCGGTGCGGGTGCCGGACTTGCAGGACAGGTCGCCGAGCGGGCTCTCCTTCAGGATGTCGAAGCCGCAATCGGCCTGCACGGTGGCGCGCGCCTTCATCACCTGCCCGAGCGTGGTTGCGGCGAGCGAGCCGTCCTGCGCCTGCGCCGCGAGCGGCGCCATCAGGCACAGCGCGAGGGCGAGTGATCCGCGTGCCGACATCCGTGTCCTCCCCGCGGTTTCGTCCGCTTGAGGCGAAGGTGCCGGCTTTCCCGCGGTTTGTGAAGATTCCTCAGGAAGTCTCTCGCCCGCCGGACGTTTTGCCTCACGCCGAGCGGTCGGCGCGCTTGAGGGTGAAGCCGATGCGCCCGCCGCCCTCGGCGTCCGGATTGCGGATTTCGCGCATGCGCGGCGCGTGGCCGTCGATCAGGAGCACCAGCACGGTCAACACCAACAGAACCTTGGAGGCCATGGCCTCAGAACCCTCACGCTTGTTGCAGTGCGGTATAGGCTCGAGCTTTGCGTTTCTCGCATGCGCTGGCGCACAGACGCCGAGAGGATGAGTCGGTCGGCGGCGGGCATGGTGAACGAAGGGTTAGGGCCACCGTGATCCGCGAGCCCGCAACCGCACCCCCTCGCCCGCTTGCGGGGAGAGGGCTTCGGCGACCCTGTCGTCGCCGAAGCGAGCCGGCAGGCGAAGGTGAGGGGGCGGTTCAGGATGAGCCACATCCGTCGAAGCCCCCTCACCCCCGGCTGCCGCCTTGTCGCGACGACGACGAGGTCGTCGCGACCCTCTCCCCGCACGGCGGGGCGAGGGGATGCGCGGCATCGATGCGGTTACCCGGCTGAACCCGCCGGCCAGTGCAGCGTCACCCGCAGGCCTCCCAACTCGGAGCGATCCAGCCGCAACCCCGCCCCCGCGGCCTCCGCGAGGTCGCGGGCGATGGCGATGCCGAAGCCGGTGCCGGGGCGGGTCTCGTCCCAGCGGCGACCGCGGGCGATGCCGGCGATCGCCGCCGCGCTCATGCCGGGGCCGTCGTCCTCGACCGTGAGATGCCCGGCCTCCCCGGCCGATTCCCCCGAGACGCGGATGCGGCGGTGGGCCCATTTGCGGGCGTTGTCCAAAAGGTTGCCCAGGATCTCGGTGAGGTCGCCCTCGTCGCCGGGGAAGGCCAGGGTGTCGGGCAGCGCGATCTCCCAGCGCAGGGCTTCGCCGTCGGGCAGGCGCTTGAGCGCGCCGACGATCCGCTCGGCCACCGGGGCGGTGGGTGAGATGCGCCGCCGCAGCCCCCCCGAGGCGGCCCGCGCGCGGGCGAGCGTGCGCTCGACCTGGCGGGCCATGGCGCGGGCCTGCTCGGCGATCTCTTCGGACAAGGCGGGGTCGGCGCCCTCCGTGCGGCGGGCGAGCGCGTCGAGCACGGCGAGCGGGGTCTTCAGGCCGTGGGCCATGTCGGCGGCCTGTGTCCGGGCGCGCTCCAGGTCGCGCTCCTGCGCGTCGAGCAGGCGGTTGAGGTCGGCCACCAGCGGGCGCACCTCCTCCGGGAATTTTTCGGGAAGACGCGTTCGCGCGCCGGAATGGACCGCGGCGAGATCGGCCCGCAGCACCCGGAACGGGGCGAGCGCGCGGCGCACGAACAGCGCCATGGCGAGCGTCAGCGCGGCGAACAGCGCGACCAGCGAGGGCACGAGCAGGCGCAGGAAGGTGGCGCGGCTATGGGCCAGATCGCGGCGGTCCTCGGCCACGGTGACGGCGAGCGCCACGCTCTCGCCGCGGGCCGGAATCGTCACCCGGCGCGTCACCGCGATCAGCCGGCTGCCGTCCGGCCCGTCGAGGTCGCCCACCGCCGGCTCGGCGGTCGTGTCCGGCACGGTGCCGAGGCCGCGGTCCCAGAGCGAGCGCGAGCGCAGCGTCTGCCCGCCCCCCTCGATCTGCCAGTAGAGCCCGCCGTAGGGCGTGGAGAAGCGCGGGTCCGGCGGCTCCTGCGGCAGGGCCAGTGCCCCGTTGCGACCGAGCGCGACCTGTCCGGCGATCAGCTTGGCGACCCGGTCGAGCCCGTCCGCCGTGCGGGCGTCCAGCACCCGGTCGAGGATCACGGTGAGGCCGATGCCGGCGAGCGCCAGGGCGATGGCGATCAGCGCGGCGGCGGCAAGCCCGAGGCGCAGCCGCAGCGAGTCGCTTCGCATCCTGAAGTGCACCGCCCCCGACCTTCGGTCGGGATCGGTGCGCCCGGCGGACGCCCGCCGCCCCGCATTTGCGGGGGCGATCGACGACGAAGAGTCGTCGCCGACCGGGTTCACGCGCCCTCCGGGTCGGCGGGCACGAGGTAGCCGTGGCCGCGCCGCGTCTCGACCACGCCGGGGCCGAGCTTGCGCCGGAGCCGGGTCAGCAGGGCCTCCAGCGCGTTGGCCTCGCGGTCGCTGTCGCTGCCGTGGAGATGGTCCAGGAGTTCGCCCGCGGGCACGACCTGCCCCTGGCGGTGCATCAGGAAGGCGAGCAGGCGGTATTCGAGCGCCGTCAGGTCGATCTCGCGGCCCTCGATCGAGACCGCGCGGGTGCGGGTGTCGAGTTCGACCTCGCCCGCCCGCAGCACCGGCGAGGCGTGGCCGGCGGTGCGGCGCAGGATCGCGCGCAGCCGCGCCACCAGCTCCTCCATCCGGAACGGCTTCTGCAGGTAGTCGTCGGCGCCCGCGTCGATCCCCTCGACGCGCTCGCGCCAGCCGTCGCGGGCGGTGAGGATCAGGACGGGCAGCCGCACGCCGGCCCCGCGCAGGCGGCGCAGCACGCCGAGCCCGTCGAGCCGCGGTAGACCGAGATCGAGCACCATCGCGTCGTAGGTCTCGGTCTCGGCCTTGAACCACGCCGCCTCGCCGTCGCCGACGCTCTCGGCGACGTAGCCGGCCCGCTCCAACCCGGCCCGCAGGTCCGCGGCGATGCGCGGCTCGTCCTCGACGATCAGGATGCGCATGGGGGGATTCCGGTGGGGGAGGAGCGGTTATCGTAAGCCGCTTGGGCGGCAGGAGTGCGCGCCTCTCCTCCCCCTTGCGGGGAGGAGCTGGAGGTGGGGGTGGTGCAGATTGAGGCGTGAGCGGTGCCTCCTGCACGACCCCCACCCCTGACCCCTCCCCGCAAGGGGGAGGGGAACGCGCCCGGCTCAATCGTCGTCGTCATCGTCGATGACCTTGAGGGAGCCGGCGTCGATCTTCACGTCGCGGCGGCGCCCGTCCGCGGAGAGGATGCGCAGCTTGTAGAACCAGCGCCCGTCGTCGCGCTTGAGATCGACCGCGACCACGTCGCCCGGCACGGCGGACTTGGCGGCGGCGAGCACGGCGTCGAGGGGGCGGATCTCGCCCCGCTCTAGGGCGGCCCGCGCCCGCTCGCCGTCGCTGTCGGCGTGCGCTGGCGTGCCTGCGAGCAGCAGGGCGATCAGGAGGAGGCGGAGGGGGCGCGGCATGACGGAGTGTCCGGGACCGGGGAGGGATGCCCGAATCCCGCTGACGCGAGGCTGACGGGCGGCGTCAGGCCGGCGCGGGGGCCCGCCTGCGAGAAGGCGGCACAGACGGCACAGACGGCACAGACGGCACAGACGGCGCACCGGCCCCGGCCGGGCCGCCCGCCACCCCTCTCGCGAAAGAGCCATCCGATGTCCCTCACCGCCACGATCGCCCTGCTCTACGCCGCCTGCCTCGTCGGCGCCATCGCCAGCCCGGCCGTTGCCAAACCGACGGCGCCCCAGCCCGCGCGCCGCCGCCCCTGGCGCGCCCCGGTGGTGCTGGGCCTGCCGCTCGCCGCGCTCATGCTCGGCGCCCCGGTCCGGCCGGCCCAGGCCGGCGAGGCCGCGACCCGGATCGCCGCCCTCGCCGCCCCCGTCGTCAGGCTGGACGCTGCGCTCGCCGGCCCGGCCACGGTGATCGACGGCGCCACCCTCGCGCTCGGCGGGCGGCGGGTGCGGCTGCACGGCATCGCGGCGCCGGGTCTCGACCAGACCTGCTTCGACGCGGGGGAGCGCGGCTACCCCTGCGGGCGCGTCGCCGCCGAGGCGCTCGCCGCCCGGATCGGTGACGCGGCGATCACCTGTGAGGCGCAAGGGACGGCGGAGGACGGGGCCCCCCGCGCCCGCTGCCGCCTCGGCGGCGACGACCTCGCCGCCTGGCTCGTCGAGAACGGCTACGCGGTGGCCGACCGGGGCGTCTCGGCCGACTACGCGGCGCAGGACGCGCGCGCCTGGGGCCGCCGCCGCGGCCTGTGGGCCGGCGTGTTCGATCTGCCGACGAAGGCGGCGCGGACCGCGACCGCCGGGCTGTGACGCGGATCGACCCCGCCGCCGGTGCCCGCAACGGTTGGGCCGAGCCGCGGTCCGACTCCGCCCAGGGTGTGTCGCTGGGGCGACATCGGGTCGGATTCGGCCGCGGGGCGCGGGCACGAGGTTGATTTCGCCCGTGTCCGCCCCGATGCTCGCCGCTCCCTCATTCAGGAGAGCGAGCATGACCACGCGCGTCCAGATGGAAACGATCCACGGTGAAGGCGTCAACCGCCTCCAGCCGGAGACGATCAACGGCGAAGGTCCCGGCATTCCGGGCGGTATTCGCTCGCCGATGTCGTCGCTGCCGCCGATCCCGAAGGTCGTCGTCGTCCGCCTGTGAGACGTCCGGGCGCGCCCGTCCGCGGCGCGCCGACTCCCCCGCCCGATCAGGAGAACGGCATGAACATCCGCTGCCAGATGGAGACGCTCGGTGCCGAGGGTCCGCCCCCGCCGCCTTCGCCGGCCTTCGACGCCACCTCCGGCCTTCCGCCGATCCCGAAGGTCGCCGTCATCCGCCTCTGAGGCCGGCGTCCTGATCTCGCGCCTCGCAGCCCGCTGCCGGACCCTGTAAGGGTCGGGCGCATCGCAGCAGGCGTTTTCGAGATCATGGACCAACGTGACGAGACCCCTCCGCGCGCCCTCGCCCGCGGCGGGGCGCTGACCCGTGACCCGGCGCTGCCGCCGACCCTGCTCGGCGTCGTCGCAGCGCAGATCGCGCGCGCGCCCGAGCGGCGGATCTGGTCGATGTCCGCCGCCGGGCCTTTTCCGTCGCGGACGCACGGGGCGCTGTGGGTGCGCTCCGCCCATCTCGCGACCGCCCTCGCCGCGTCAGGCGCCGGGCCGGACCGCCCGGTCGTCCTGCTGATCCGCGGCGTCCTCGATTTCGTCCCCGCCTTCTGGGCCGGCCTGCGGGTGGGCGCCACGCTGGTGCCGCTGACCGGGCAGGCCGGATCGCGCGAACTCGGCCGCGACGACGCCCCCTTACGCGCGGCCCTGGCGCGGCTCGACGCGCCGGTCGTCCTCCACGACGACGGCTTCGCCGACTGGGCCGCGGCGGCGCCGGAGAGCGGCGCGCTGCCCGCCGGCACGACCCTCCTGCAACTCGATGCCTGCGAGGCCGAGGCTCCCTTCACGGAGGAGCGCCCTTGCGCCGAGCCGTGCTGCCTCGTCGCCACCTCGGGCTCGACCGGGCAGCTCAAGCTCGTCGCCCTGAGCCAGGAGACGATCCTCAACCGCTTCCATCAGGCGCGGCCGAAATCGCCGGTCCCGGTGGTCTACCTGTCGAGCCTGCCCATCGACGGCATCAGCGGCATCGCCGTCGCGTTCCACATGAACCGCGAGGTCGTCCACGTCGATCTCGCCGACTTCGCGACCCAGCCGCTGCGGGTGCTCGACGCGATGGAGACCCTGGGGGTCACCCACGGACTGATGACGAGTTCGCTCGCCGCCTACCTGCTGAAGGCGGCCGAGGGGGGCGCCGAGCGCCGCTGGAATCTCGGCGCGCTCCAGTCGATGGGGTTCGGGGCCGAGCCCGTGGTGCCGGCGGTGATGCGGCGCCTACGCGCGCTGTTCGCCCGCCACGGCGCCCCGCATGCCCCGCTCTCCGCCGGCTACGGCACCACCGAGACCGGTGCCCTGATGGCGGGGGCCGAGCAGGGCCTGGGCCCGCCTTCCGCCGATGCCGACCCGGCCGATCTCGGGCCGCCCGCCCCCGGCGTGGCCTTGCGCGTGGTCGATCCCGCGGGCGCTGTCGTGGCGGAAGGGGAACTCGGCGAGGTCGAGGCCCTGTGCCCGCAGACCCTGTTCTCCGGCTACCGGGGCGAGCCCGAGGCGACGCGGGCGGCCTTCACCGCCGACGGCTGGTACCGCACGGGCGATCTCGGCATCATGGCCGGCGGGCGCCTGACGCTGCACGGCCGCGCCAAGGACGTGCTCATCACCAACGGCCGCAAGCTGTCGCTGGCCGAGATCGACGCCGCGCTCCAGGCCGGGCTCGACCTCGCGGTGCGGGCCCATGCCTGCGCCGTCCACTGGCCCGGCGAGGAGAGCGAGCGCCTCGTCGTCGTGCTCGCCGCGGAGGCCGGGGCCGTCCATCTGGAGCTGGTCGCCGCCGAGGCCGCGGCCATCGTCGGCCGCCGCTTCGGCCTCGCGCCGGGGCGGGTCGTCGCCGTGGAGCCCGACGCGATCCCTCTCACGGGGGCCGGCAAGATCCGCCGCCGCGCGCTGGCCGACGACATCCGGGCCGGCCGCCTCGGCACCGTGCTGCGCCACCGGGCGGCGCGCCCGGACACGCCCGAGGCGGCCCCGCCCGCCGAGCAGGGCGTCCCGGCGATCTGGCGCGCGGTGCTGGCGATCGAGGGGCCGCTCGACGCAGGCGCCAACTTCTTCGATCTCGGCGGCGATTCCTTACGCGCGCTGGCGCTCGCCACCCGCATCGGCGAGGCCTACGGCGGCTGGATCGCCCCGGAGGCGTTCTTCGCCGACCCGACGCTCGCGACCCTGGTGCGGCTGGTGTCCAAGATCGGCGCGGCGCCCGCGGGTCCGGTCGCGCCCGATGCGGCGGACCCCTCGGCCCCCCTGCCCTGGCCGCTGCCGGACGACCTGCGCAGCCGCCAACTTAGCCTGATGGAGACCTGGGCCGGCACCCGCCCGACCCGCGACCGGCTGGTGGCGGGCCTCAACGTCGCGGGCGGGCGCCCGCCGCTGTTCTGGGTGTTCCAGGTCGAGAGGGAGTTCCGCCAGCTCGCCCGGCATCTCGGGCCGGATCAGCCGCTCTACGGCTTCCGCTCCGGCAGCGGGGTGATCCGGTACGACGAGGACGAGATCCAGCGACTCGCCCTGCGCTACGTCCACGAGATCGTCGAGACCTGCCCCGAGGGGCCGGTCTTGCTCGGCGGCAACTGCCAGGGCGCCCTCATCGCCCAGCCGGTGGCCCAGCACCTGCTGCGGCGCGGGCGCCACGTGCCGCTGCTGGTGCTGATGGAATGGGGGTTCGCGCCCCAGCCCTATGGCGGGCGGGTGATCCATCTCTACGGCCGCGACAGCCTCGCCCGCCATCCCGACCACCGCTACCGCGATCCGGAGCGGATGTGGCGGCGCCTGTATCGGGACCATCGCCGGGCCGAGATTCCCGGCGCGCACGCCCAGTTCTTCCGCGACGAGAATGTCGGGGCGCTCGCCGAGACCCTCACCGAGGCCATGGCCCGGGCGCTGGCCGAGCCGCCGCTGGTGCCGGTGCGCGACGCCTACCGGGTGGACCTCGCGGTGGCCGATCCGCCCGCGCGGATGGCCCCCGGCGAGAGCCGCACCCTGGCGGTCAAGCTGCGCAATGCCGGCCCCTTCACGTGGGACGGTGAGGCGTTCGGCCTGTCCTTGCGCAGCGTCTGGGTCGGGGGGAACGGCGAGCCCGTCGCCGTAGCGCGCGGCATCGATCTACCGCTGCCGCTGCGGGCCGGGGGGGAGATCGATCTGAGCCTCGCCGTCACTGCCCCCGAGGCGCCCGGCGCCTACGATCTCGTCATCGACCTCGCCGACGAGGGCTGGACCTGGGCCCCGCTCGCCCCGACGCCCGCCTTCCGGCAGGCGGTGACGGTCGCGCCCTGAATCAGGCGGCCTTGCCGTTCCGCTTGCCGTCGCCGGTCGCGGCGCGCACGTCGGCGGGTTTGGGCTCGTAGGCGCACCACAGGCACTGGCCCCGCTCGGCCGCCTTGGGGTCGTTGCGCTGGGAGCAGACCGGACAGATCGTCAGCACGATCCGCTGGCCGCGCACATAGGCGAGGCCGCGGCCCAGGAAGGTGACGGCACCTTGGGGCATGGAATCGATTCGGTTGTGGGCGGAAGCAGTGCCCGCTCCTTACCGGATCGCAACGCCAAGACGACTCGCCCGGACGGCATGGGCCGGACGCGCGGCAAGCATAGCCGGCTCGCAAGGCCCGGCGTCGCCCCCGCCTACGGCAGATGCTCGGCCCGGATCGGCAGGCGGCGCAGGCGCCGCCCGGTGGCGTGGTGGACCGCGTTGGCGATGGCCGCGTTGACGCCGATGATGCCGAGTTCGCCGAGACCTTTCAGGCCGAGCGGGTTCACCGCCGCGTCCGGGTCCGGCACCAGCACGGCCTCGACGCGGGGCGCGTCGGCGGCGGTGGCGACCAGATACTCGGCCAGATCGTCGTTGCGGTAGCGCCCGCGGTCCAGCACGGTCTCTTCGAGAAGCGCCGAGCCGAGGCCCCAGATCATGCCGCCGGTGAGTTGGCTGCGGGCGGTCAGCGGGTTGAGCACCCGCCCCGCCGCGAAGGCGCCGGTGAGGCGCGGGACACGGATCTCGCCCGTCTCCGCGTGGACATGCACCTCGGCGAACTGCGCCCCGAATGCCCAGGCGAGCGTCCCGCCCCTCCCCCCGGTCCCGAGCGCCATCTTGCCGGTGCGCACCTGATCGAGCGCCTCGGGCCCGGCGCCCTCGGGCGTGTACTCGGCCAGCGTCTCGACCGCGCCGCCGCAGAGCGCCACGGCTTGCATGAGCGGCAGGGCGCGCCCGTCCGGCGCGTGCAGCCGGCCCCCGTCGCAATGCAGGGCGGCGGGATCGGCACCCGCGAGCGGCCCGGCCGTCGCGGCCTGCGCGAGGCGCGCCCGCACCTGATCGCAGCCGAGCCGGAGCGTGTGCATCAGGCTCGTGGTGGTGGAGGAGCCGCCCGACAGGCCGGCTGCCGGCAACGCCGTGTCGCCGAGGCGGATTTCGACCCGCTCGACCGCGACGCCCAGCCATTCCGCCGCGCCCATCGCCAGCAGGGTCGCGATGCCGTTGCCGATCTCGTGATGCGCCGTCTCGACCCGCGCCGAGCCGTCCGCGTCGAGGCGCACCCGCATCGTCGCGGGCGCGGTCTTGACCGGGCGCACGGAGGCCGCGCAGCCGAGCCCGACCCGCCACGGCCCCTCCCGCATCGAACCGGGCGTCGGCACCCGCCGCCCCCAGTCGAAGGCCCGCGCGCCGGCGTCGAAACAGGCCATCAGCGGCCGGCTGGAGAAGGCTTTTCCCGCAATCGGCTCGTGACTTGTGTCGTTGCGCCGCCGCAGCTCGATCGGGTCGAGCCCGAGCGCCTCGGCCATCTCGTCCACCGCGCTTTCTAGGGCGAACAGGTAGGGCACTTCCGGCGGCGCCCGCATCGGCCCCGGCGTGTTGCGATCGACCCGCGCCGCCCGCTCGTCCGTGCGGATCGCCGGGCAGGCATAGAGCCGCGCGGTCACGTCGGTGCCCTCCATGGCGAAGGGATCGAAGCGCGAGGCGATCACGTCGGCCTCGTGGGTGAGCGCCGCGAAGCGCCCGTCGCGACCCGCGGCGAGGCGGATGGCGTGCCGGGTCTCGGGCCGGTAGTTGGCGATGGTGAAGCATTGCCGCCGGGTCGGCACCAGCGAGACCGGCCGCCCGAGGCGGCGCGCCGCCAAGGCCACCGCGGCGGTGTGCTGGGAGAGCGCGAATTTCGAGCCGAAATGCCCGCCGATCGGGCCCGACACCACGCGGATGTCGGCGGCCTCCATCCCGAGCTGCGCGGCGAGCCCGTGGCGCACGGCTTCCACATAGCGGGTCGGCTCGTGGACGGTCAGCCGCCCGCCCTCCCAAAGGCTGGCCGTGGTGAACAGCTCCATCGGGTTGTGGTGCTGGATCGGCGTCGCGTAGCGGGCCGCGATCCGCACCGGCGCGGCCGCGAACGCGGCGTCCGCGTCGCCCACCGACGGGTCGTGATGGTCGGATTTCAGGTCGGCGAGGCGCACGGTCTCGGCGCCCGGATCGTCGAAGCTCCCCGCGAAAGGTTTTTCCGAGTAGCTCACCCGCACCGCCGCGGCGGCGGCGTGGGCGGCCTCCGTGGTCTCGGCGACGACGAGCGCCACGATCTGCCCGGCATAGGCGATTTTTTCCGAGCCGAGCGGCACATGCGAGCTGTTGGCGTGCCCGCCCGCCATCAGATGCGCCACCGGACGGATCGCGCCCGCGAAGTCGCGATGGGTGAAGATCGCGAGTACGCCCGGCACGGCGCGGGCCGCCTCGAGATCGAATCCGCGGATCGTCCCACGCACGATCGCGCTGGTGACGAGCGCCGCGTGGGCGACGTTCGCGAGCGGGACGTCCGAGGCGTAGCGCGCCGCGCCCGTCACCTTGGCCCGGCCGTCGATCCGGGCGTGCGGGCGCCCGAGCGGGCCGTTCGTCGCGTGCGTGTCCGGCATCCTCGGCCTCATCCGGTTCCGCTCGGGCAACCGGGGCCCACGCCGGCCGGTTGCCGCGCGAAAACCGCACGGGGGCCCCTCGGGCGCACCATCGGCCCGGCCCGCGCGTTGTCGGCGCGAGCCTGAGACAAAGAAGCAGGAGCCGTCATGTCGAAGCTGTTCATCGCGAAGGTCCGCGGGGCCGGGGGCGAGCGCCCCCTGATCACGGTGCGGGCGGCGGCCGAGGGCGAGGCCCGGCTGTTCGTCGAGGCCGCCTATCCCGAGGACGAGGTGCTGGAGGTGACCGAGCCCGGCGAGTGGGTCAGCGACGCCGACACCGGCTCTCGCTCCGGCGACGTGCGCGAGCATGCGGGCGTCGCGTGGCAGGCGCCCGCCGCGCGGGCGGAGTAACCCTCCATGTCCTGCCTGCCCGAGGACGTGCGGGCGCTCGCCCTGATGCTGCCGGAGGTCGTCGAGGGTGCGCATCAGGGCCATCCCGATTTCCGGGTCGGCGGGCGCATCTTCGCGACTCTCTGGACCGAGGAGGAGCGCGTGGTGCTGCGCCTCACCCCGGAGGCGCAGGCCGAAGCGGTCGAGGCCGAGCCCGACGCCTGCGCCCCGGCCCCCGGCAATTGGGGCGAGCGCGGCTGGACCAGTCTCGATCTCTATGGCGTCGAGGAAGAATTCCTGCGCGCCGGGCTGCTGGCGGCGTGGCGGGCCACGGCGCCCCCTGCCCTGATCGCCCGCACGGCGGCTTTGGCACTCGATCCGTGATCCCCGGCCACGGAACCGCCGTGGCGGATGCCGGCTTGATCCCGACAGATTGGAAGGAGAATCCGGTGACGCGATCCGACAGCCCCAAGCCCGGCGACGACCACGAGAAGGACCGCGACCAGCAATCCCAGACCCCCACGCAATCCCCCGCCGAGCCGATACCGGAGGAGGATCTGGAGCAGGTCGAGGAGCAGCCGAGCTGACGCCGATGTCCGAGCCGGACGAACGGGTGGCCGACGAGATCGCCCGGCTCGGCCTTCTGGCCGGGCTGATGGAGGTCGCGATCGGCCGTCTGTTCGAGACGGCGCAGAGCGGCGCCGAGGCCAAGCGTCTGTTCGTGGAGGACGTCCGGCGGCTCCTCGCCGACACGGGCGAGGTGCAGGCCCACTCGCCCGCGATCCGAACCTACGAGGCGCTGCTGCGGCGCCTCGGGGCGACGGAATCCGGAGACGGGGCGCTCGGCGTGGTGCCGACGCCGGAGCAGGGCCTGCCGCCCGCGGGCGCCGGGGTATGAGCCAGGGGGATTTGATTTTGGACGAGACGGGCACGGACGACGCACCGAAACGCGCCGGCATCCTCACCTTTCCGCCGGAGGTGGTGGCGGCCCTCGACGAACACTGCGCGGTCGAGCGCCTGCCCCGCGACAAGGCGATCTGCGAGATCGTCGCCGAATATCTGCGGCTCAAGGGCTATCTGCGCGTGAAGCCCGCCTATCTCTGCCGCGAGCCTTCCGAGAACGCGGGCTGAGACGATGGCGACCTCGTTCAAGGGCCTCTGGCTCGTCCCCCCGAAGCAGCCCCGCCCGAGCCATGTCCGCGTCGCGGATGCCGAGGGCGGCGAGGCGACCCTGACCCTCGACGAATACGAGGCCCGCGCCGGCCAGCCGCCTTGGCAGAGCCTGCCCTGGCAGGGCGAGCCCGGGCCGCTGCCGGACGACGGCGACAAGCACGGGCCAGAGATCAGCCTGTAGGGAGGTCGGCCTGTCGCCGAAGGCCCGGGCTGCGTAGGCGCCCCGCCTTGCCAATCGAAGCGTGGCTGAAGTACGAGCCGCGGTTCCGATGTCCGTCGAAGTGCCTGCCGCCGGTAAGTGATCGCTTCCCGGCGACTGTGTCGACCGCACCCAGCCCGAGGCCCTGCGATGAACGAGCCTCCGGCCGATCCCCACCCGGCCCTGCCCAAGGCGCCGACCGGCATCGAGGGCTTCGACGCGGTCACCTTCGGCGGCCTGCCCGCGGGCCGGCCCTCCCTGGTCTGCGGCTCGGCGGGCTGCGGCAAGACGCTGTTCGCCACCACCTTCCTCGTGAACGGCGCGACGCTCTACGGCGAGCCCGGCGTGTTCATGAGCTTCGAGGAGCGCGCCGAAGACCTCGTCGCCAACGTCGCCTCGCTGGGCTACGACCTCGACGGCCTCATCGCGGATCGCAAGATCGCCATCGACCCTGTCCGGGTCGAGCGCTCCGAGATCGAGGAGACCGGCGATTACGACCTCGAAGGCCTGTTCATCCGCCTCGGCTTCGCCGTCGATTCGATCGGCGCCAAGCGCATCGTCCTCGACACCATCGAGACCCTGTTTTCCGGCTTTTCCGACGAGGCGGTGCTGCGCGCCGAACTCCGCCGCCTGTTCGGCTGGATCAAGGATCGCGGGCTCACCGCCATCATCACCGGCGAGCGCGGCGCGGGCGCGCTCACCCGCCAGGGGCTGGAGGAATACGTCTCCGACTGCGTGGTGCTGCTCGACAACCGGGTCGAGGACCAGATCACCACGCGCCGCCTGCGGGTGGTGAAGTACCGCGGCTCCGCTCACGGCACCAACGAGTACCCGTTCCTGATCGATGCCGAGGGCATCAGCGTCCTGCCGGTCACCTCGGCCGACCTCGACTATCCGGTCTCCGACGCCGTGCTCGGCACCGGCATTGCCGGCCTCGACGCCATGCTGGGTGCCGGCGGCTTCTATCGCGGCTCCGGCATCCTGATCTCGGGCGAGGCCGGCACCGGCAAGACCATGGTCTGCGCCAGCATCGTCGATGCGGCCTGCGCGCGGGGCGAGCGTTGCCTCGCCTTCGTGTTCGAGGAAAGCGGCGCGCAGATCCTGCGCAACGCCCGCTCCGTCGGCCTCGATCTCGCCCGCCACGTCGAATCCGGCCTGCTGCGCTACGAGGCGGCGCGCCCGAGCCTCTACGGGCTGGAGATGCATCTCGCCCGGATGCAGCGCGACATCGACCGCTTCCGGCCCGACCTCGTCGTGGTCGATCCGCTCTCGGCCCTGCGCGGCCCCGACGCCGAGTTGCAGGCGACGGTTCTGCGCATGGCCGACCTGCTCAAGGGACGCGGCATCACCGCCGTGTTCACGAGCCTGCGCCCGGACGGCGGGCTCGGGAGCCACGGCGATCTCGGCCTGTCCTCGCTGATGGATGCCTGGATCAAGCTCCTCAACGTCGAGGCCAATGGCGAGCGCTCCCGCACGCTCTACGTCATCAAGGCGCGGGGCATGCGCCACTCGAATCAGGTGCGCGAGTTCACGATGTCGGGCAGCGGCCTGCATCTGGTCGATGCCTATATCGGCCCGGCCGGCGTGCTGACCGGGACGGCGCGGGCGGTGCAGGAGGCGGAGGAAGCGGCGCAAGCGCTCCGCCGCGCCCAGGAGAACCGCCGCCGCCAGCGCGAGGCCGAGCGCCGCCGCCGCTCGCTGGAGCGGCAGATCGAGGAATTGCGCGCCGACCTCGAAGCGGTGTCCGGCGAAGAGGCGATCCTGCGCGACGAGGACGCGCGGCGCGAGGCGGCCCTAGAGAGCGAGCGTGACGCCCGCGCCGTCCGCCGGGGAGGCTGAGGATGAGCGAGACCGAGATTCCCCCGTCCGACTTGCCCGAGGACGGCCGCTACCGCCTGCGCCTCTACGTCGCCGGCCAGACCGCGAAGTCCCTCGCCGCGATGACGAACCTCAAGCGCTTCTGCGAGGAGCACCTCGCCGGCCGCTACGAGATCGAGGTGGTCGATCTGATGCAGAACCCGCAGCTCGCCGCGGGCGACCAGATCCTGGCGATCCCGACCCTGGTGCGCCGCCTGCCCGCGCCGCTCAAGCGCATCATCGGCGACCTCTCCAACACCGAGAAGGTGCTGGTCGGCCTCGACATCCGGCCTGACCTCGACGCCCAGGCCGCAAGCCCTGCCGAGGCGGGCTTGCCGAAGGTGAAGCACCTGTGAGCGCCCCCGGCCGCATCCGCCTGCGCCTCTACGTCGCCGGCCCCTCGCCGCGCTCGGCGCGTACCATCGACAGCATCCGCCGCCTGTGCGAGGGGCCGCTCGCGGGCGGATGCGATCTGGAGATCGTCGATCTCTACCAGCAGCCGGGGCTGGCGGCGCAGGACGGCGTCGTCGCGGCGCCGACCCTGCTGCGTCTGAGCCCCCTGCCCGCCCGGCGCGTGTCGGGCGACCTCACCGACGAACGCCGCGTGCTGGCGACCCTCGGGCTCGACGCCGCCGGGGCGAGCCCGCTCCAGGCCGCCCAGCAGCAACAGCAGCAGGATTTGGGGATCGGAGGCGCCGATGCCTGAGCCCGACCCAGACGCCCGAATCCGCGAACTGGAAGCCCGGCTGGAAGAAGCCGAGGACACGCTCTCCGCGATCCGCCGGGGCGATTTCGACGCCGTGGTGGTCGAGGGGCCGTCGGGCGAGCGGCTGGTCTACACGCTCGAGAATGCCGACCGGCCCTACCGCGTGCTGATCGAGCAGATTCAGGAGGGCGCCTTCACCCTGGGGCCCGACGGCACGGTGCTCTACGGCAACCGGCGCTTTGCCGAGATGCTCGGCGTGCCGCAGGAACGCCTGACCGGCCAGCCGCTCGCCCGCTTCGTCGCCGAGGGCGAGGCGGCGGGGTTGGACGCGCTCCGGGAGGCTGCCGCCCGGGCGCCGGCCCGCGGCGAGCTGTGCCTGCGCGACGGCCACGGCGCCGAGCGCCCCGGCTACCTCTCGCTGAGCCGCCTGGAGAGCGGCGGCGCGCTGCTCTGCGGCGTGCTCACCGATCTCACCGCCGAGCGGGTGCGCCTGCGCGAACTCGCCGAGGCCAATGCCCGCCTGCGGGCCGAAGTCGCCGAGCGCGAGCGGATCGAGGAGGCCCTGCGCCAGTCGCAGAAGATGGAAGCCGTGGGCCAGCTGACGGGGGGCGTCGCCCACGACTTCAACAACTTGCTTACCGTCATCAAGTCCTCGACCGACCTGTTGAAGCGCCCCGACCTCCCCGAGGAGCGCCGCCGCCGCTACGTCGAGGCGATCTCCGACACGGTGGGCCGCGCCGCCAAGCTCACCGGCCAACTGCTCGCCTTCGCCCGGCGTCAGGCGCTCAAACCCGAAGTGTTCGATGCCGGCCGCGGCGTCGCCGCGGTCGCCGACATGGTCGGCACGCTGACGGGGGCGCGCATCAAGGTCACGACCCAGATCGATCCCTGTTTCGATGCCGCGGGCGCGCCCTATGCCTGCCTCGTCGAGGCCGATCCGAGCCAGTTCGACACCGCGCTCGTCAACATGGTGGTCAACGCCCGCGACGCCATGGACGGCGAGGGCACGCTGACGATCCGGGTCGGCCACGCCGACCGCATCCCGGCGCTCCGCACCCACCCGGAGGTGGTCGGCGACTTCGTGGCGGTGTCGATCACGGATAGCGGCTCCGGCATCGCGCCCGCCGACCTCAACCGCATCTTCGAGCCGTTCTTCACGACGAAGGGCGTCGGCCAGGGCACCGGCCTCGGACTGTCCCAGGTGTTCGGCTTCGCCAAGCAATCGGGCGGCGACATCGCCGTCGAGAGCGATCTGGGCCGGGGCACCACCTTCACCCTGTTCCTGCCCCGCGCCGGCATCGCTCCCACTCCGGCCGAGCCCGCGGACGAGCCCGAGCCGCTGGCGCCGGGCCACGGCACCTGCGTCCTCGTCGTCGAGGACAACCGCGAAGTCGGCGCCTTCGCCACGCAGGCGCTCGCGGAACTCGGCTACGGCACCGTCTGGGCCATGGACGCCGACCAGGCGCTGGCCGAACTGGAGCGCACGCCCGAGCGCTTCGACGTGGTCTTCACCGACGTGGTGATGCCCGGCATGAACGGCGTCGATCTCGCCCGCACGATCCAGGCGAAGCGGCCGGAGATGCCGGTGGTGCTCTCCTCGGGCTACAGCCACGTGCTGGCGGAAGACGGCCACCACGGCTTCCCGCTGCTGCACAAGCCGTATTCGGTCGAGGACCTGTCGCGGATTCTGCGGCGGGCGGCGCGGCGGAAGATGGCGCGGCGGGGGTGAGCGAGTGTCGTTCGGCAGGATGAGGCGCCTCTCCTCCCCCTTGCGGGGAGGAGGGAGGAGGTGGGGGTGGTGCAGAAGGCACCACAACGCCCCATCCTGCCCGACCCCCACCCCGGACTCCTCCCCACCCAGATCGGGCCTGCCCGATCTGGGCAAGCAAGGTGCGGATCTCGGGCAAGCCCGAGATCCGTGGGGAGGGGAACGCGCTCCTTCTTGATGCTTCGGCATCTCGAAAGAGATGCATGGCTCCGCTTCGACACGGCCGCCCGAAGGGTGTAAAGGGGCCGCCTTCCCGGAGGCCCCCTTGCTGCACGTCTCGACCCGCGGCGCCGCCGCGCCCTTGAGCTTTTCCGATGCCCTGCTCGCCGGGCTCGCCCGCGACGGCGGCCTCTACGTGCCGCAGAGCTGGCCGCAGATTTCCCGCGAGGAGATCGCGGGGTTTGCCGGGCAGCGCTACGCCGAGGTCGCCAAGCGCGTCCTGCGCCCGCTGATCGACGGCGAGATTCCCGACCGCGAACTCGATGAGATGATCGAGCTGGCCTATTCGGGCTTCCGCCATCCGGCGATCTGCCCGCTGGCGCAGCTCGACGACAACCTGTTCCTGCTCGAACTCTTCCACGGCCCGACGCTCGCCTTCAAGGACGTGGCGATGCAGCTGCTCGGGCGGCTGATGGACCACGTGCTGCGCAAGAAGGGCGCGCGCGCCACCATCGTCGGCGCGACCTCGGGCGATACCGGCTCGGCGGCGGTGGAGGCCTTCAAGGGCCTCGATCAGGTCGACGTGTTCATCCTGTTCCCGCACGGGCGCGTGTCGGAGGTGCAGCGCAAGCAGATGACCACGGTCAACGCGCCGAACGTCCACGCGCTCGCCGTCGACGGCAATTTCGACGATTGCCAGAACCTCGTGAAGGCGATGTTCCAGCACGCCGACTTCGCCGACGCGGTGAAGATGTCGGGCGTCAACTCGATCAACTGGGCGCGCGTCGCCGCGCAGACCGTCTACTACTTCACCGCCGCGGTGGCGCTCGGCGCGCCGCATCGCCCGGTGTCGTTCGCGGTGCCGACGGGCAATTTCGGCGACATCCTCGCCGGCTGGGTCGCCAAGAAGATGGGGCTCCCCATCGAGCGGCTGATGATCGGCACCAACGCCAACGACATCCTGGCCCGCACCCTCGAACACGGGTCGTACGAGCCCCGCGGCGTTCAGCCCACCACGTCGCCGTCGATGGACATCCAGATCTCCTCGAACTTCGAGCGGCTGCTGTTCGAGGCTCTGGGGCGCGACGCCTCCTCGCTCGGGCGCCTGATGGACGGCCTCAAGCAGTCCGGCGGCTTCTCGCTCAGCCCCGAGGTGCTGGCCACGGTGCGCGGTGAATTCGACGCCACCGCCGTCCCCGAGACCGAGGTCGCCGACGAGATCGCCGGCACCTTCCGCCGCACCGGCATGGTGCTCGATCCCCACAGCGCCATCGGCGTGCGCGCCGCCCGGCGCCTGCTGGAGAAGGACGCGCATACGCCCGTCGTCGCCCTCGCCACCGCGCATCCCGCGAAATTCCCGGATGCCGTCTCTCAGGCGACCGGGGCCGGGCGCCCGGCCCTGCCGCCGCATCTGGCCGACCTGATGGACCGGCCCGAGACGGTGGCGCGGCTGGCCAACGACCAGGGGCAGATCGAGCGCTACATCACCGAGCACGCCCGCATCACACGAGGCGACTGAGCCTGCATGAACCAGCATTTCTCGACCTTCGGCGCCTCCCCCGGCCTCACCATCACCCGGCTCGACAACGGGTTCACGGTGGCGAGCGAGACGATCCCCGGCGTCGCCACCGCGACCCTCGGGGTCTGGGTCGGGGCCGGCTCGCGGCACGAGCGGGCGGACGAGCACGGGCTCAGCCACCTCATCGAGCACATGGCGTTCAAGGGCACCGCGACGCGCTCGGCCCGCGCCATCGCCGAGGAGATCGAGAATGTCGGCGGCGAGATCAACGCCGCCACCAGCACCGAATCGACCAGCTACACCGCCCGGGTGCTCGGCGAGGACACCCGCGTCGCGCTGGACGTGCTCGGCGACATCCTGACGAATTCCGTGTTCGATGCCGGCGAACTCGCCCGCGAGAAGGGCGTGATCCTGCAGGAATACGCGGCCGTCGAGGACACCCCCGATGACGTGGTCTACGACGCCTTCATCGAGACGGCCTTCCCCGGCCAGCCGATCGGCCGCCCGATCCTGGGGCGCCCCGAGACCATCAACTCCTTCGACCGCGAGGCCATCGAAGCCTACATCGCCCGCGAATACGTGCCCGGCCGCATGGTGCTGGCCGCCGCGGGTGCGGTGGAGCATGCCGAGATCGTGGAGGCCGCCCAGCGGCATTTCGGCGGCCTCAAGCCCGTCGAGGCCCCGCCCGTGGTCGCGGGCGTCTACGGCGGCGGCGAGCGGCGCATGAGCAAGCGCCTGGAGCAGGCCAACCTCGTGCTCGGCCTGCCCGGCCTGTCCTTCCGCGACGACGGCTACTACGCCCTGCACCTGTTCTCGCAGATTTTGGGCGGCGGGCTGACCTCGCGGCTCTGGCACGAGGTGCGCGAGACCCGCGGCCTCGCCTACGAGATCCAGGCCTTCCACTGGCCGTTCGCCGATTGCGGCCTGTTCGGCATCGGCGCCGGCACCTCGGGCGCCGACCTGCCCGAACTCCTGGACGTCACCCTCGCGACCACCCGCGAGGCTGCCGAACAACTCGACGAGGCGGAGCTGGCCCGCGCCAAGGCGCAGCTCAAGGTCTCGCTTCTCTCCGCTTTGGAGACGCCGGGCGGGCGCATCGAGCGCAACGCCCGCCAGCTGCTCGCCTGGGGCCGGGTGATCCCGCCGGAGGAACTGATCGCCAAGGTCGATGCCGTCACCGTCGCGGACACCCGCGCCGCCGCCCGCACGCTCCTGGCCGGCGCGCCGACGCTCGCCGCCATCGGCCCGCTCAAAGGTCTGCCGCCGCTGGCGAAGGTCGCGGGGGCGCTGCGCGGCGCCTGACGACGGCTTTTTCGCCCACGGCAACGTGTGCGGGAAGACTCCGCGGTGGCGGGCGAACGCGCCCTGGGTTATGGCGCACTCCCCGCCGGACCGGCCGTAGAAGCGAGCCCCGAGTGTCGCGTTGCAAGAGTCGCGTTCCATGAGTCGCGTTGCATGAACCCCGTCGCTGTCGCGACCATGGTCGGCATCACGCTCGGCTTCTTCGGCCTCGTCGCCTACGCGCTGACGGTCGGCGAGGCGTGGCTGCTCGCGGTTCTCGCGATCGTCGCCATCGCGCTGTTCGTGCGCTGGGGGGAGTAGGGCGGACGCTGTCCGGTTGATCGCGTCGTTTAGCGCGCATCCCCTCGCCCCGCTTGCGGGGAGAGGGCCGCGACGACCTCGTCGTCGGCGCGGCGAGGCGGCAGCCGAAGGTGAGGGGGCGGTTCAGGGCGAGCTTCTTCCGGACACGCCCCCTCACCGCCGCTCCGGCTTCGCCTCCGCTTCCTACATGGACGACGAGGTCCATGCAGGCCTCTCCCCGCACAGCGGGGAGAGGGGGAATGCGGCTCGACCGAAGCGATTCATCCGCCCCCTACTTCCCCTCCTCCAAAGCCGGCCCCCGCGTCGCGTCCAGCCCCTCCTTCGTCCCGGCGAGCGGGCCAACCTTCACGGGCGCGCCGGTTCGGGCGGCCTCGTAGATCGCCTCCATCAGGATCATGTCCTGCAGGCCCTCCTCGCCGGGCGTGCGGGGCGCGCGGTCCTTCAGGATGCACTCGGCCATGTGGTCGAGTTCGAGCGCGAACTGGTTCTTGGGCGTCAGCACCGGTTGGTCGCGCTGCACGTGGCTCCCCTCGCGATGCGCGATGGTGAGGCGCTGGCCGCGATAGGCGAAGGCGTTGTGGAGTTCGAAACTGCCGTTGGTGGTGTGCACCCTGAGTTCGCGGCTCTCGTGGACGCCGTAGCTGGTGCCGCATTGCGCGATCACGCCCGAGGGGAAGCGGAGCGTGAAGGCGACGCTCTCCTCCACCTCCTTGAAGCGCGGGTCGTTCTCCGGCGTCGAGACCTGCGCCTGGACCGAGACCGGCTCCTCGCCGATGAGCGCCCGCACCCCGTTGAGGCAGTAGAGCCCGATATCGGGCAGCGCCCCTCCCCCCGCGAGCGCCCGGCGCAGCCGCCACTGCTCGGGGAGCGCCGTGGTCTGGCCGTTGAACGCCTCGATCATCTTCACCCGGCCGAACTCGCCGGAGCGGGCGAGCCGCACGACCTCGCGGTTGAACGGCTCGTACTGGCAGCGATAGGCAATCATCAGCTTGACCCCCGCCTGTCGGCAGGCGTCGATCATGGCCCGCGCCTCGCCCGAGGTGTTGGCCATCGGCTTCTCGCACAGCACGTGCTTCCCCGCGCCGGCTGCCGCCAGAACGTGGTCGCGGTGCAGGCCGTTCGGGGTGACGATGTAGACCGCCTTGACCGCGGGATTGGCCTTCAGCCGGTCCCACTGGTCGTAGGAATAGACCGCGTCCTCCGGGATGCCGTACTGGCGCGCCGTCAGCTTCGCCTTCTCGGCTGAGCCCGACATCAGCGCCACGGGCCGCGCCTTCTTCGCCTCGCCGAAGGCGGGCAGGATTTCCTCCAAACTGAGGCGCCCGAGGCCGACGATGGCGAAGCCGACGCGCTCGCCCGGCGGCATCGGCGCGGGCGGCGGCGGGGGCGGGGCGTCGCCGGAATCGCGCCAGTTCGGGAACACGACGCGCTCGCCCTGCACCGCCCCGGTATCGGCCGGCACCGAGGGGCCGGGCGGGCCCGACCCTTGCGCGCTCGCCCGCGTCGCGAGGCCGAGCGCCGCGCCGGTGAGACCGGCGCTCCCCGCCGCCAGGAGGATGCGCCGGGAGAGTCGCAGATCGTCGTTCATGAGGCCTCGCCTTCGGGATAACGAGGCCGGAACGCCTCACGCGGGCGGGACGGTTCCCTTCGCCGTTCCTTCGCTCATCCCCGCGGCGACCTTCTTGTCCGTGGTCGCGGCGGTGGGGGCCGGGTCCTCGACCTCGCCGCGCCGCTGGAGCTGGAGCGCCACGAACCAGCAGAGCGCCGCCCAGGCGGCGCCGACGCACCAGCCGGCCACCACGTCGCTCGGCCAGTGCACGCCGAGATAGACCCGGCTGATGCCGACGCAGATCGTCATGACGATGCCGAGCGTCAGCAGCAGCGCCTTGACGCTGCGCCGCGGCTCCAGGCGGGCGAGCAGCGTGGCCAGCGTCAGGTAGGCGATGGCCGACATCATCGCGTGGCCCGACGGGAAGCTCGCCGTGAACACCTCCATGCCGTGCGGCACCAGATCGGGCCGGGGCCGGTGGTAGAACAGCTTGAGCACGGTCGAGACCGCCTCGCCGCCGCCGATGGCGGCCAGCACGAACACCGCGATCCGCCTGCGCCCCGACAGGGCGAGGTAGATCACCGCGGCGGCGGTGAGGAACACGATCGTCACCACGCTGCCCCAGCCGGTGATGTCGCGCATCGCCTCCTCCAGCCAGGCCGGGCCGATCGGGTCGGACAGGTCGGCGGGGTTGCGCAAGCTCAGCAGGATTTTGCGGTCGAGCGCGGCGGTCGAGCCCTCGCCGACCTCGTAGGCCAGCGCGAAGAAGGCGTAGCCCAGCGTGCTCACGACGAGCAGCGAGACCAGCGGCCCGACCTCGTTGAGATGGAGCCGCAGCCAGAAGGCGGTGGAGTGGCGCCACAGGGTGCTGCCGCCGCTGCGGGCGAAATCGGGCAGGCGCGAGGACGTCCGGGTCATGCCGCGCCTCCGAAGGGGATCGTTGCGAGCCGCTCCCAGGGCCCGCCGAGATAGCGCCACAGCAGCACGCCGGGCGCGCGGAAGCGCGAGGGCGCGAAGCCGTGGGCGAGGCTGGCGTGCAGCGCGCGCGCCGTCTCGGGCTTGACCTTGTTCTGCACCGTCACGTGCGGGCGCCAGCCCTGCCGGTCCTGCGCCGTCAACGCGTCGCGGAACGCCCCCGCCACCCGGCCGCGGAAGGCGGCGAGCGGCTCCGATTCGAGGCTGTAGGCGACGCCGCGCCCGGTGAAGCGCACGCCCGTCACCGCGACCTCGGGAGCCGGCTCAGCGCGGGCCAATGCCGTCACCGTCTCGATCACGGCGTCCGCGTCGTCGCCGGGCAGGTGGTGGAACAGCGTGGCGTGGGCCGGGATGTGGTTGAGCTTCTCCGGAAAATGGCGCCGCCGCAGGCCGTCGAACTCGGCGAAGGCGACGGCGTCCATCTGCAGCGTCAGGATCAGCGGATCGGGCTCGGGCAATGCGGTTCCTCGGCGTGTGCGCCGGGGAGATGTGGCGCGGCGGCGTTGCGGTTCCAGCTGTGGCTCTCTTACGCTGTTCAGAGCCGAGCGCGACGATTAGACAGCCGCCATGGCCCGCAGGAACCGAGAGCTCGTCCACCGGGGGCGCGAGGGATGGCTGTTCCTGATCGGGGGCACCAACGGCGTGCTCGACCAGTACCGCCGCACGCTTGCGAGCTGGTGGCATCTGCGGCGCTGGGCGCGGCTGATCGAGGCCCGCACCGCCCGCGCGCAACGGCTCGGCATCCGCGCCGTCCACACCATCGTGCCGGAAAAGCTCTCGGTCTACGACGACCGCACCCTCGATCTCGCCTACGACCCGCGCTTGTCGCCGGCCCGGCGCCTCGCCCGCCGGCTCGACCGGCTCGGCGGCTTCGTCGATCTCGTCGCCCCCTTACGCGCCGCCCGCGACGGCGCCGTGCCGCTCTACCGGCGCACCGATTCCCACTGGACCTACGACGGCTGCCTGATCGGCTACCGCGCCCTGATGCGCGCCTGCAGCGCCGTGCCCCCGCCCGACATCGCAGATCGCCCCCGCTTCGAAACGGAAGGCCTGTGGGATCTCGGCGACAAGCTGCCCGACCGGCCCCGCGAGACGGTGACGAACTGGGCGGTTTTGCGCGACGCGTCCCGCGCCTATGCGAGCCCCCTCGTCGAGGCCTACGAGGCGGCGGGCCGGGCCGGCGACCTGCATGTCGGCGCCCACGTGATCTATAAAAATCCCTCGCCCCACGCCGACCCGCGCACGGTGGTGCTGTTCGGCGATTCCTATGCGCATTACGCGCCGATCCTGCTGACCAGCCTGCTCGCCGAGTCGTTCCGCGAACTGCACGTCGTCTGGTCGTCGAGCCTGGACTGGGCCTATATCGAGCGGGTGCGGCCCGACATCCTGATGGTCGAGATGGCCGAACGCTTCCTCGCCCGCCTGCCGGACGACCGCTTCGACCTCACCGCCTTCGAGCGGCCGGAGATGGAGAAGCCGGCGCATCGGGCGGAGGCGGCGCCGGTGGTGTGAGCCCTATCCGTTTACCCTCTCGGGTGCCGCTGCATTCCCCTCTCCCCGCACGCGGGGAGAGGCCTTCATGGACCTTGTCGTCCATGAAGGAAGCGAAGCGGCGGTGAGGGGGACTCGACGGAAGAGGCTCCTCCGGAACCGCCCCCTCACCCCCAGCTGCCGCCTTGTCGCGCCGACGACAGGGTCGTCGCGACCCTCTCCCCGCACGGCGGGGTGAGGGGATGCGCGGTGAACGCCGCGTTCCTTACACCCCCGCCCGCTTCTGGAAGGAATTCGGGTTCGGCAGGTTCGGCGAGGGCGCGCCGAGGAGGGAGGTGGGCGCGGCGGCCTGCATCTTCGTGGCCGGCGCCTCGTTGGCGGCGGGATCGACGGGCTTGGGCTTGAAGCCCGCCACGATCTCGCGGGCGCGGGCGAGGTCGGCGGGGCCGAGCTTTCCGGCCACCTCGTCGCGCTTGCGGCCGGCCTCGTCGTCGCCCTGCGCGGCGGCGGTCGAGAACCAGAGATAGGACTGGACGAGGTCCTGGCTCACGCCGAGGCCGCGGGCGTAGAGCACCGCGAGGTTGTACTGGCTGTCGCGCACGCCGTGCTCGGCGGCGCGGCGGAAGGCGAGGGCCGCGGTGGCGAAGTCGGGCCGGCCGTTGGCCGCCGGGTTCTCGGCGTGCAGCACCGCGAGGTTGTGCATGGCCCGCGTGTTGCCCATGTCGGCGGCCCGGCCGTACCACGACTTGGCCTGGCCGAGGTCGCGGGTCACGCCCGCGCCCTTCTCGTAGGCGTTGCCGAGCTTGAACTGGGCCGGGGCGTAGCCGGCGCTGGCGAGCCGCTCGTAGAGCTTGGCGGCGACGGCGAGGTCGCGGGTCACGCCGCGGCCTTCCGCCTCGCGGGCGGCGAGTTCCCAGATCGCGGCGCCGTCGCCGTCGAGCGCCGATTGCTTCAGCCCGGCGAGCGCGGCCGGCACCCCGGCGAGGTCCGGGGCGAGCCCGGCCATGGAGGCGACCTGCGGCGGGCCGGCGGGCCGGGCCGCGCGCGGCGCGGGCTCCGCGAGCGACTGGGTCGTGGTCGGGTCGGCGGGCACGGCTCCCTGCGAGGGTAGCTTGCCCGGCGCGGCGTTCGGCTCGGCGGGCTTGGTCTCGGCGACCTTGGCCTCGGGCGCCTTGGTTTCAGGGGCCTTGGCGGCCTCCGGCGCGGCGGCGACGGCGTTGTTGCTCGGGGCGGCGGCCTCCTCGGGGGCCGGGCCGCTGCCGCTGACTTGGAACGCCTGATAGGCGCCGAGCGCCAGCACCACGGCGGCGAGGCCGAGCAGCAGCGTGCGGCGGCGCTTCTCGACGGCGCCGCGCACCCGCGACGGACCGCCCTCTGCGGCCTCCGTGGGCTGCGCGGCGGCGCGGGCGCCCCCGCCCATCCGCTCGCGCAGGCGGGTGGCGAGCGGCGGCTCGCTCTCGGCCTCCGCCTGCGCGGCCTGAGCCGCGCGGCGCGCGGCGGCGATGAAGCTGGTCTTGATGTCGGAGCCTGCCGGAGCGGCTGCGTCAGCCGCCGCCGGACGCCCCGGAGCCGGACGGCCGGCGCCGGGCTCCAAGAGTTCGTCGGCGCCGAGGATCACCGCGTCCTGCACATCCTCGGGGCGCGGCCGGGCGGCGCCCACTGGCGGGGTCGGCATCGACGCCGTGACCTTGGGCGCGGGCGCCTTGGGCAGCGCGCCCTTCGGCGCGGCGGGCCGCTCCTGCGAGGCGCGCGGCGTCTTGTCGGCGACGGTCTCGGCGAGCGGCAGTTCCATGGCGGCGGCGATGGCCGCCGCATGACCGGCGCGCGCCGGCGCGGCGGCGGCCATCGCGCTCGCCGAGGTCATGGTCGCGGCGGGCGCCCGGTCGAGCTGGTCGCTCAGGCGCGACAGCAGCGCCTGCACGCCCTCCATCGTGGCGTGGAGGCGCTGGTCGGAGGCGCGCTGGTGGTCGCGCATCTCGGCGAGGTCCGCCCGCAGCAGGCCGAGCGCCGCGTTCGAGGCCGCGTCCGGCGCAGCCCCGGTGAGCGCATCCTTGATCGCCGCGCGGGTCGCGCGCTCCAGGGCGGCTTCGAGGTCGGGCCCGGCCTTGGCGGGCGCGCCGTCCTTCAGGGCGGTGACCTGGGCGACGAGTTCGCCCATGGTCCGCTCCAGGCGGCCGAGCGCCGGGTCGGTGGTCTTGGGCGCGTCGAGGCGGTGGGCCAGGGCGACGACGTGCTGCTCCAGCGCGTCGAGGCCGCGGCCGTCGGTGTTCACCCGATCGACCTTCTCGGCCAGCGTCTCCAGCATGCCCTGGATCGAGGAAAAGTCCTTCGGGGCGGCGGGCTGCTGGCGCAGGTTCTCGCCCAGCGTCTCCAGGCGGCCGATCAGGTCGCCGACGGGGTTGGCGGCCGGGTTCTCCGTGGCGTCCTTGGCCGCGCGGTCCATCCGGTCGGCCAGCGCCTCGAACCGGCCGAGCAGCATCCGCGACTCCTCCGGGCTCTTCAGCTCGCTGCGGATCTCTTCGAGCAGCGGCTTCAGGGCCGCGACCTCGGACTCGCTGCCGCGCTGGAGCTGGGCGATCTGCGCGCTGATCGCCTGCACGCCCTGCGCGAGGCTCTGGATGCGCTCCGGCCCGGCCAGCGCGGCGATGAGGCGGCGAATCTCGTCGAGTTCGCCGAACACGGTGTCGAGCGCGCTCTGGTCGGCGAAGCTCGGCGCGGCGCCGGAGATCGCCCCGTCGACCTTGCCGGCCAGCCGCTCGACTTCGCCCACGACGCGGGCGTGGACGTTGGCGGCGACATCCTCGGCCAGCCGCTCGACCTGCACCCGCATCAGCTCGATCGGCGCGGCGATGGCGGCGAAGTCGCCGGGCTCGCGCGCCCGCTGCATGTCGGTGACGAGCGCCCGCATGGCCTGCTCCAGCGCGCCGACGTCGCGGCCGGTGGCGAGCCCGCCGAGCGAATCGCGCAGGCGCGTCGTCTCCTGCTGCAACTCGACGATGGCCGGCGACGGCAGGGCGGCGGGCTCAGCGGAGCGGGACGCTTCGGGAAGCGCGGCGGGGCGGCCCTCGCCGCCCTCCTCCAGCTCGCGCTGGCGGCGGCGCACCTCGGCCACCGCGTCGCGCATCTCGCTGGCGAGCGGCTTTCCGCGACGCCCGAGCGGGCGCGGCGTCGAGAGCTGGCCGGCGATCTCGCCCATGCGGCGCTCGATCTCGGCGAGGCGCCCGGTCAGGCCCGCGTCCGAGGGCTCGGTCGGAGCCTCGGACGGTTGCAGCTTGGCGGCCAGCCGCGCTTCGATCTCACCGATCATCCGCGCGGCGGCGTCGCGGGAGGCTTCGCGCTCCTCGTTGAGCGAGCGGTCGAGGGCGTCGAGCCGGGCCATCATCGCGGCGAGCGAGGCATCGACCGGGGCCGTCGCGGGGGCTTCCTGGGGTTCCGCTTCGGCCTGCGCCGGGGCGGCTTCCGGCGGGGCCTCGGAGGGCTTGCCGCCAGCCGTGACCTGCGCCGGGCCGGCCACCGATTCGATCCAAGATTCCAGCGGGACGCCCGCCCGTTTGGCGACCTCGCGGGCGGCCGCGAGCACCTCCGGGTCGAAGCTGTCGATGCTGATCGGGGCGGTCTTGCTCATCGCACGGAGATCCGGTTTCGGCAGCGTCCGGGGGCCCGGCCGGGCGCTGCCCCCTCCGGCGAGGGAGGGGGCGAGGATCGGAACGGTTGAGCAGACCTTTAACAATCTTGGTAAATGGCCGGTTAAGAGGCGGTGATGCACGGGGAAATCGTCGCTCGACCGACCCACCACTGTCATTCCGGGGCGCCGAAGGCGAACCCGGAATCCACCCGTGATGCGCGGCTACAAGGCGTCGCGGCCAGTCGTGGATTCCGGGTTCTCGCCTTCGGCGAGCCCCGGAATGACGGTGGTGTGTGTTCCAGCGACGCTTCACCAATCCGTGTTTGAAATCGGGGAAACCGCGACCGGCTCTTGCGCCCCTCCAGCGAGATAGTTTACATATGAACTATCGGCGGAGCCCCGCGTGGTCCGCCTTAAGATTCATGCGGGAGGCTGACGCGATGCCGAGCTATCGGGCCCCGGTCGAGGACACGCTGTTCCTCCTCGAAGACGTCCTGGCGATCCACCGCTACGACAACCTGCCGGGCTTTTCCGACGTCTCGTCGGACGTGCTGCAGGCGGTGCTCTCCGAGGGCGGCAAGCTCGCGGGCGAGGTGCTGGCGCCGCTCAACCTCTTGGGCGACCGCGAGGGCTGCACCCGCCACGCCGATGGCAGCGTCGTCACGCCCAAGGGCTTCAAGCAGGCCTACGACGCCTACGCCGCGGGCGGCTGGATGGGTCTGTCGGTGCCGGAGGAGTTCGGCGGCCAGGGCCTGCCGCACGTGATCAACACGGCGATACAGGACTTCGCCTCGGGCGCCAACCTCGCCCTGAGCATGTATCCCGGCCTGACGCAGGGCGCGATCGCCGCGCTCCTCGTCCACGGCTCGCAGGCGCAGAAGGAGACCTACCTGCCCAAGATGGTCGAGGGCGCCTGGACCGGCACCATGAACCTCACCGAGCCGCATTGCGGCACCGATCTGGGGCTCCTCAAGACCAAGGCGGTGCCGAACTCCGATGGCTCCTACAGTCTGTCGGGCACCAAGATCTTCATCTCGGCGGGCGAGCACGACCTCAGCGAAAACATCGTCCACCTCGTCATCGCCCGGATCGAGGGCGCGCCGGCGGGCACCAAGGGCATCTCGCTCTTCGTCGTGCCGAAGTTTTTGGTGAACGAGGACGGCTCGGTGGGCGAGCGCAACGGCGTGTCCTGTGGCTCGATCGAGCACAAGATGGGTATCCACGCCAACTCCACCTGCGTGATGAACTACGACAGCGCCAAGGGCTGGCTCGTCGGTGAGGCGAACCGCGGGCTCAACGCCATGTTCGTGATGATGAACGAGGCGCGCCTCGCGGTGGGCGTCCAGGGGCTGGGCCAGTCCGAGGCCGCCTACCAGAACGCGGTGGCCTACGCCCGCGAGCGGCTCCAGGGCCGCGCCTTGACCGGTGCCAAGAACCCCGAAAGGGCCGCCGACCCGATCATCGTCCATCCGGACGTGCGCCGCACCCTGATGCAGATCCGCGCCTTCAACGAGGCGGCCCGCGCGCTGGTGCTGTGGACGGCTTTGCAATCCGACATCGCCCACCGCTCGCAGGACGCCGCCGAGCGGCAGACTGCCGACGACCTCCTCGGCCTGATGACCCCGGTGGTGAAGGGCGTGCTGACCGACCGGGGCTTCGCCAACGCGGTCGAGGCGCAGCAGATGTTCGGCGGCCACGGCTACATCGAGGAATGGGGCATGTCGCAGTTCGTGCGCGATGCCCGCATCGCCATGATCTACGAGGGCGCCAACGGCATCCAGGCGATGGACCTGATCGGCCGCAAGCTGCCGAAAGACGGCGGCCGGGCGATGATGGCCTTCCTCACCGAGGTCCAGACCTTCATCAAGGACCATAACGAGGACGAGGCGATGAAGCCGTTCGTCGCGCCCCTTCAGCCCGCGCTCAACGACCTCCAGGCCGCGGTGATGTGGCTGATGCAGAACGCCTTCACCAAGCCCGACAACGCGGGCGCGGGCGCCACCGACCTGATGCATCTGCTGGGCAACGTCGTGCTCGGCTACATGTGGGGCAAGATCGCCAAGGCGGCGCTCGCCGCCAAGGCCGAGGGGCGCGACGCCGAGCGGATGGACGCCAAGCTGGTGCTCGGCCGCTTCTTCATGGAGCGGACCCTGCCGGAGACTTCGCTCAGGCTCGCGCGGATCAAGGCCGGGTCGGAGACGACCATGGCGCTGGCGGCGGAGGCGTTTTAAACGCATGGCTCCTCTCTCCTCCCCCTTGCGGGGAGGAGCCGGAGGTGGGGGTGGTTCAGGATGAGGCGCCCCGGTGCCTTCTGCACCACCCCCACCCCTACCCCTCCCCGCAAGGGGGAGGGGAAAGCCGCGCGGATTGAGACGGACACGAGGAAGCGCACATGCCCGAGGCCTACATCTACGATCACGTCCGCACCCCGCGCGGCCGCGGCAAGCCGGACGGGTCGCTGCACGAGGTGACGGCGCTCCGCCTCGCCGAGACGGCGCTCCGCGCCCTCAAGGACCGCAACGGCCTCGACACGGCGCGCGTGGACGACGTGATCCTCGGCTGCGTCGATCCCGTCGGCGAGGCCGGCGGCGACATCGCCCGCGCCGCGGCACTTGTGGCCGATTACGGCACCCACGTGCCGGGCGTGCAGATCAACCGCTTCTGCGCCTCCGGCCTCGACGCGATCAACTTCGCCGCCGCCCAGGTGATGGCCGGCCAGCACGACATGACGGTGGGCGGCGGCGTCGAATCGATGAGCCGCATCGGCATCGGCGCCTCGGGCGGGGCGTGGCCGGTCGATCCGGCAATCGCCGTGAAGTCGTTCTTCATGCCCCAGGGCATCTCCGCCGACCTCATCGCCACCAAGTACGGCTTCTCCCGCGACGCCTGCGACGCCTACGCCGTCGAGTCGCAGAAGCGCTCGGCCAAATCCTGGGCGGAAGGGTTGTTCAAGGATTCGGTCGTGCCCGTGCGCGACATCAACGGCATCACGCTGCTGGACCGCGACGAGCACATGCGGCCCTCCACCGACATGCAGTCGCTCGGCCAGCTCAAGCCCTCCTTCGTCCAGATGGGCCAGATGGGCGGCTTCGACGCGGTCGCGGTCGATGCCCATCCGGACGTCGAGGCGGTCGATCACGTCCACCACGCGGGCAACTCGTCGGGCATCGTCGACGGCGCGGCGGCCGTGCTGATCGGCTCGCGCGAGGCCGGCGACGCGGCGGGCCTCAAGCCCCGCGCCCGCATCCGGGCGTTCGCCAATATCGGCTCCGATCCGGCGCTGATGCTGACCGGCCCCGTGGACGTGACGAAGAAGGTGCTGGCGCGCGCCGGCATGGACCTGTCGGACATCGACCTGTTCGAGATCAACGAGGCCTTCGCCTCGGTGGTGCTGCGCTACCTCCAGGCCTTCGACCTCGACCCGGCCCGGGTGAACGTCAACGGCGGCGCCATCGCCATGGGCCATCCGCTCGGCGCCACCGGCGCGATGATCCTCGGCACCGTGCTCGACGAGCTGGAGCGCACCGGCCGGGAGCGGGCGCTGGTGACGCTCTGCATCGGCGCCGGCATGGGCACCGCCACGATCATCGAGCGCGTGTAAGGGAGGACGGGCGGCGCCGCGCCGCCCTGCCATCCTCTATCAAACGCTGCTAAGGGCCTCCCACGCCGCGCCCTTTCCTCACCGGGCGCGGGCCAAGACCGACACGGGAGACACGCCACGATGAAGACCAAGATCGCCGCCCTGAGCCTCGCCGCCGCCCTGGCGCTACCGCTCGGCGCCCGCGCCGACGAGGCCTCGGACAAGCTCGCGGTCGCCAAGACCCTGACCGAGAAGACGGTGCTGAAGAATCTCGACACCGGCTTCGGCGGGGCGCTGGAGAAGACCGTCTCGACCATGCCCGAGGACCGCGCCGAGACCGTGCGCAAGGAGGCCCGGGCCGAGTTCGACAAGCAGCGCGGCGAGCTGCTCGACGGCCTGTCGAAGCAGTACGCGGAGAAGTTCAGCCTCGACGAGCTGAAGCGCCTCGAGACGATCTACGAGGACCCGACCTACCAGAAGTTCCAGACCGTCAACGCCGACCCGAAATCCGAGGTGAACCTGCTGTCGCAGGCGGTGGTGACGCGGCTCCTCAACATGCTGACGCTGGCCGCCGCGAGCGACCAGAAGGGCGGCGCGCCGGGCGGCATGCCGATGCCGTCGAAGTAAGGACCGATTGGGGCGCCGGTCCGACCGGCGCCCGAAGCCCGCGCGGGCGGTGGCCCGGCGAGAGCCCGAGGAAGAGCCGAGGACGAGCGATGAGCGAGACTGCGAAGAACTTTCGCTTCGAGGTCGATGCCGACGGCATCGGGCTCGCGACCTGGGACATGCCGGGCCGCTCGATGAACGTCATCACCATGGCGGTGATGGACGAGCTGGAGGCCATCGTCGACACGGTGGTCGCCGACGCGGGCATCAAGGGCTGCGTCGTCACCTCGGGCAAGCCCAACTTCTCGGGCGGCGCCGATCTCACCATGCTGCAGGGCCTCGGCGTCGAGTACGAGCGCCTCAAGGCCAGTGCGGGCGAGGAGGCGGCCATGCGCCACTTCTTCGAGGAATCGCGCCGGCTCAGCCTCGTCTTCCGCAAGCTCGAAACCTGCGGCAAGCCGTTCGCGGCCGCCGTCCAGGGGCTGTGCCTCGGCGGCGCGTTCGAGCTGGCGCTGGCCTGCCATCACCGGGTGCTCGCCGACGACGACAAGACCCGCGTCGGCCTCCCCGAGATCAAGGTTGGTCTCTTCCCCGGCGGCGGCGGCACCCAGCGCGTCGCCCGCCTGATGCAGACCGGCGACGCGCTGCAGATGCTGTTCAAGGGCGAGCAGCTGCGCGCGCTCATGGCCAAGAACATGGGGCTCGCCCACGAGGTCGCCCCGGCCGCCGAGATCGTCGAGCGGGCGAAGGCCTGGATCAAGGCCGGCGGCTCGGCGCTGGCGCCGTGGGACGTGCCGAAGTTCAAGGCGCCGTCCGGAAAGGTCTACTCGCCCGCCGGCATGATGATCTGGCCCCCGGCCAACGCCATCTACCGCCGCGAGACCCACGACAACTACCCGGCCGCGAAAGCCATCCTGGCCTCGGTCTACGAGGGCCTGCAGCTGCCGATGGATCTGGGCCTGCGGGTCGAGAGCCGCTACTTCGCCCACATCCTGCGCACCAAGGAAGCGCAGGCGATGATCCGCACCCTGTTCATCTCCATGGGCGAGATCAACAAGGGTGCCCGCCGCCCGAAGGACGTGGAGCCCTCCAAGATCGGCAAGGTCGGCGTCGTCGGCGCGGGCTTCATGGGCGCCGGCATCGCCTACGTCACCGCCCAGGCCGGCATGGAAGTCGTGCTGCTCGACCGCGACCAGGCGGCGGCCGATGCCGGCAAGGCGCATTGCCACAAGCTCATCACCGGCCAGATCAACCGCGGCAAGGCCAAGACCGCCGACCGCGACGCGTTGCTCGCCCGCATCACCGCCACGCCCGACTACGCGGCGCTGTCCGACTGCGACCTCGTGGTCGAGGCGGTGTTCGAGGACCCGGCGGTGAAGGCCGAGGTGATCGGCAAGGTCGAGGCGGCGCTGCCCGCGCACGCCATCTTCGCCTCCAACACCTCGACCCTGCCGATCTCGGGGCTCGCCAAGGTCTCGCGCCGCCCCGAGCAGTTCGTCGGCATCCACTTCTTCTCGCCTGTCGAGAAGATGCTGCTGGTCGAGGTGATCCGCGGCACGCAGACCGGCGACCGTGCGGTGGCCACCGCGCTCGACTACGTGCGGGCGATCAAGAAGACCGGCATCGTCGTCAACGATGCCCGCGGCTTCTTCGCCAACCGCTGCGTGCTGGCCTACGTGCACGAAGGCCACAAGATGCTGATGGAGGGCGTGCCGCCCGCCATGATCGAGAACGCGGGCCGCATGGCCGGCATGCCGGTCGGCCCGCTCTCGCTCAACGACGAGGTCGCCCTCGATCTGGGTTTAAAAATCCTCAAGGCCACCGAGGCGCAGCTCGGCGCCTCCGCGATCGACCCGGACCAGAAGCGGCTGCTGACCGAGATGGTCGAGAACCGCGGCCGGCTCGGGCGCAAGAACAAGCGCGGCTTCTACGACTACCCCGAGGGCGGCCAGAAGAAGCTCTGGCCCGGCCTGTCCGAGATTCAACCGAACCGCCTCGACCCGGATTCGATCGATGTCGAAGAATTGAAGCACCGCTTCCTCGTGGTGCAAGCGCTGGAGGCCGCCCGCACGGTGCAGGAGGGCGTGATCACCGATCCGCGCGAGGCCGATGTCGGCTCGATCCTCGGCTTCGGCTTCGCCCCGTTCACCGGGGGCGCGCTGTCCTACATCGATTTCATGGGCGCGGCGGCCTTCGTGGACCTCGCCCGCGCGTTGGAGGCCAAGCACGGCCCCCGCTTCACCCCGCCGGACAATCTGGTCGCCATGGCCGGCAACGGCGGGCGGTTCTACGATGCGTTGAAGCGGGCGGCGTAAAACCGTCTTGACGGTGTGAGGGCCGCTCGCGATCTTTCCATCGGCCGCGGAATCATCCGCGGCCGAAGCCGGAACGACATCCGATGAGCGCGTCCGCGGGGCCTGCCGATCTCGACCTTGAGGAGCAGCGCGCCCGCATCCGCCGCATGCTCGACGAGGCCGACCGGATGGCCGCCGAGCGGTCGAAGCTTTTTGCGGAACAGAGCAAGTTCGCCGCCGAGCAGGCAAAGCTCGCCGCGGAGCAGAACAAGTACGCTGCCGAGCAGAACAAATTCGCCGCAGAGCAGAGCAAACTTGCCGCGGAGCAGAGCAAGCTCATGGCCGAGCAGGCAAAGTTCTCCGCCGAGGCGCTGAAGCTGGAGCGGGACCGGGCGCTCGCGCCCTGGCAGATCGTGGTCGGCTGCATGGCGGCCGGCGCGGCGTTCTTCGGCGCGGGCGCCGCCTTCATCAAGCTGATCGGCCCATAGGGCCGCGCCGATCCGTGATCGGCCCGGACGGAACCCAACCGCGCCGCTTTCGTTCTTGGCCCGAGCCGCACACAGCGCTTGGAGCTATCCTTTGTCGACCCTTCTCAAGATCCTGATCGCGTTCTTCCTGCCGCCGATCTCGGTGCTGATGACGAACGGATTCGGATTGCAGTTCATCATCAACGTCGTGCTCTGCCTGCTGTTCTACATCCCCGGTTCGCTGCACGCCCTCTACCTGCTGCTGCGCGACCGCTGATCAGGCGCCCACAACTGAGAGCACGATCTCGCGCCGGTGGCCCCGGTCGCGGTGCTCGATCAAGTAGATCCCCTGCCACGTGCCGAGCGCGAGGCGCCCGTCACGCAAGGGGATCGTGAGGCCGGAATCGGTCAGCATCGTGCGGATATGGGCCGGCATGTCGTCCGGCCCCTCCATCCCGTGGACGTAGTGGCCGTGGCGCGGCGCGAGGCCGTCGAGGGCCGTCATCAGGTCGGTGCGCACGTCCGGGTCGGCGTTCTCCTGAATCGTCAGCGACGCGGAGGTGTGGCGGCAGAACACGCTGACCACGCCGGCGCGGATGCTGCTCTCGCGCACGAAGGCGGCGACCGCCTCGGTGATGTCGGTGAAGCCTTGCCCCCCTGTGGCGACCGTTACCGTCGCGCTCGCCTGCCGGGTGACCTCGCCGGCCAGAAAGCCCTGCAGCGGCCCGATCCTGCCAGCACTCCTCATTCCGATCCCTCCATCGTGGCGCCCGGGGCGATCTCCTTCTCGCCGCGGGCCAGGATGCGTTCCAGCACGTCGATCCGGTCGGCCTCCGCGGGCGGCTTGTCCCAGCGGATGCGGCTGACGCGGGGGAAGCGTAGGGCGAAGCCCGACTTGTGCCGGGTCGAGCGCTGCACGCCCTCGAACGCGATCTCCAAGACCAGCCCGGCCTCGCGCCCGTGGGTCACCTCGCGCACCGGGCCGAAGCGCTTCACCGTGTTGTTGCGGACATAGCGGTCGAGCTTTTGCAGCTCGGCATCGGTGAAGCCGTGATAGGCCTTGCCGACCGGCACCAACTCGTCGCCGGCCTCGCCCGCGCGCCAGCAGCCGAAGGTGTAGTCCGAGTAGAACGACGAGCGTTTTCCGTGGCCGCGCTGGGCGTACATCATCACGGCATCGACGATGTGCGGCTCGCGCTTCCACTTCCACCACGGACCCTTGGGCCGGCCGGGCAGGTAGGCGCTGTCGCGGCGCTTGAGCATCACGCCCTCGATGGCGTCGGCATCCGCCCCGGCCCCGACCGAGGCCGGGTCGGCGCGGGCCGCCGCGAGGTCCGGCCAAGTGGCGAACGGCACGACCGGCGAGAGGTCGATCCGGGCGTGGTCGAGATGCGTCACCAGCGCTTCGAGCCGCGCGCGGCGCTCCGCGAAGGGCAGCGTGCGCAGATCCTCGCCGTCCTCCGCCAGCAGGTCGTAGGCGCGGACATGGGCGGGAAACTCTTCGAGCAGCTTCGGGGTCACCGCCTTCCGGTTGAGGCGCTGTTGCAGCACGTTGAAGGTCTGCACGCGGCTCTCGCGCAGGATCAGCAGTTCGCCGTCGATGGCGCCGTCGAACGTGATCGCCTCGGCGAGGTCGGGGAAGGCGTGCGTGATGTCCTCGCCGGTGCGCGAGTAGACCTTTCGCACCTGCTGCCCATGGGTGTCGCGCCCGCCCGCGAGCTGGACGCGGATGCCGTCCCACTTCCACTCGGCGGAAAACGCCTCCGCGTCGAGTTTGTCGAGGTCGGCCTCCTCCTCGATCGGGTGCGACAGCATCGGCGGGCGGAACGGGGCCGGGTTCAGGCTCTCGGGCCGCTCGCCCCTTCCCTCGACCCAGGCGAACAGCTCCGCGTAGGGTGGCTTCAGCCCGTGCCACACCTGCTCGACCGCATCCGCCTCGTGCCCGCCGAGTGCGCCGATTGCGGTCTTGGCCAGCCGCGCCGAGACGCCGACGCGCAGGTTGCCGGTGACGAGTTTTAGAAGAGCCCAGCGCCCGGTCTCGTCGAGGGCGTCGAGCCAGCCGGCGAGGTGTTGGGGCAGGGCGCGCTTGGGGGTGGTGGCCAGCGTCTCCACCACCTCGGCGAGGGTGGGGACGTGCGGGGGCGGGTTGTTGTGACCGAGCCCCGGTGCATCCCCTCTCCCCGACCGAAGTTGGGCCCGCCCAACTTCGGTCCTTGCTTGCTGATCCCGGGCAAGCCCGGGATCAGTCGGGGAGAGGGCTCTGCCGACCTCGTCGTCGGCAGAGCGAGGCGGCAGCCGAAGGTGAGGGGGCGTATCCGGAGGAGGCTCTTCCGTAGACGCCCCCTCACCCCCGCTACCGCTCGTCTCGCCCCCGACGAGGGGGGCTCGACCCTCTCCCCGCGTGCGGGGAGAGGGGGCGCCCTCCTCCGGCCCCGGCCAGATCAGCGCCGTGGTCTCGGCCAGATCACCCACGTAATTGTGCGACAGCGCGAACAGCACCGGATCGACCCGCTCCTCCACCAGCCCCCGGATCAGCGCGGGCTTGGCCTCGCGAAAGGTCAGCCCGCCGGTCATCGCCGCGAGCGCCCAGCCGCGCTCCGGGTCGGGTGTGCCGGCAAAGAAATCCTGCAGCAGCCGGAGCTTGGCGTTGCGGCGTGGCTCGTAGGCGAGGCGGTCGAGGAGGGCGGCGAAGTCGTTCACGACGAGGCCTCCTCCATCTGCGGGCTCGCCGCCGGATCGGGCTCGGCCTCGCCGTCGTCGCCGTAACCCAGCAGATGCAACGGCTTGGCGCGGATGCCTTGCGTGCCGCACCAATGCACCAGCGCGTCTTCCTGCCCGTGGGTGACCCACACCTCCTCCGCGCCGGTGTCCCGAATGGTGCGGCAGAGGTCGGGCCAGTCGGAATGGTCGGAGATGACGAGCGGCAGCTCGACGCCCTTCTGGCGCGCACGCGCGCGAACCCGCATCCAGCCCGAGGCGAAGGCGGTGACCGGATCGGGGAATTTGCGCGACCACAGGTCCTGGATCGAGGAAGGCGGGCACAGCACGATCGCGCCGTGCAGGTTTTTTCTGTCCGCGGCGACCACCTTGGGGGTGTCGCCGAGGGGAATGCCCTCGTCCTTGTAGAGCGCGGTCAGCCGTTCCATCGCGCCGTGCAGGTGGATCGGCCGGTCCCAGCCCTCTTCGCGCAGCAGCGCCATCACCCGCTGCGCCTTGCCGAGGGCGTAGGCGCCGACGATGTGGGCGCGCTCGGGGAAGAGTTTCACGGAATCCAAGAGCTTGCGGACTTCGTCGCGCGTGTCGGGATGGCGGAACACCGGCAGGCCGAAGGTGGCTTCCGTGATGAACACGTCGCAGGGCACCACCTCGAACGGCAGGCAGGTCGGGTCGGGCGCGCGCTTGTAGTCGCCGGAGACGACGATCCTCCCACCCTCCCCTTCGATGGCGATCTGCGCCGAGCCGAGCACGTGGCCGGCGGGCGCGAAGAACACCGTCACGTCGCCGATGCGCATGCGCTCGCCCAGCCGCGCCTCCTCGCGGCGCGCACAAAAATCCTCGCCGTAGCGGGTCGCCATGATGCGCAGCGTCTGATCCGTCGCCAGCACCGCGCCGTGGCCGGCGCGCGCGTGGTCGGCGTGGCCGTGGGTGATCAGCGCCCGCTCCACCGGCCGGGTCGGATCGACGTGGAAGCGCCCGAGCGGGCAATAGAGCCCTTCCCGCGTCAGGGTGAGGAGATCGGAGGCGCGCTGCGGCATCGGCCGGGATATAGGGCGCGGGATCGTCGAACCTTAAGCCCAAACCCCGATGTCGCATCAGCGCTCCTCCGGAAATCTCCTCGCCGACCGGCGCTACGCCTATGCCGAGGCCTGCCTCGCGGAGGGCGACGCGGCGGGCGCCGCCGAGATGGCCGAGCAAGCGCTGGAGATTTCTTCCGACTGGGCTCCCGCCTGGGTTCTGCTCGGGCGCGCCCGGGCCTTCGCGTTCACGCGAGGGGGCGCGGAGGCCGACCGGGCGGCGGCGTTGGAGGCGTTCGGACGCGCGTTGGCGCTCGATCCCGACGACGTTCTGGGCAGCCGCCTGCACCTCGCGGGCCTCGGCGCCGCGGAGGCCGCCACCGCGATCGGACCGGCCTATATTTGGGCCCTGTTCGAGGGTTACGCGCCGCGCTTCGAGCGCCATCTCGTGGACGAACTCGGCTATCGCGGGCCGCAGATGATGGTGGAGGCCCTGGATGCCCTCCCCGATGCGCCGCCGCACTTCCCCCGCGCGCTCGATCTCGGCTGCGGCACCGGCCTGATGGGCCGCGCGCTGGCGGGCCGGGTCGAAACGCTTGCCGGCTGCGACCTGTCGCCGGCGATGCTGGCGCAGGCCCGCCGCACCGGGCTCTACGCCCGCCTCTGCGAGGCCGACCTCGTCGCCTTCCTCGCAGCCGAGCCGGCGGATTCGGCCGACCTCGTCACGGCAGCCGACGTGTTCATCTATCTCGGCGATCTCGCCCCGGCCTTCGCGGGCATCGCCCGCGCCCTCGCGCCGGGCGGGCGCGCCGTCCTCACCGTGCAGTCGCCGGAGGAGGGCGAAGGCATCGTGCTCGGGGCCGACGGGCGTTACGCCCACGGCGACGCTCATCTCCACGCGGCCGCAGAGGCGGCCGGCCTCGCCGTTGTTGCGCTGCAGCAGGCGGCGATCCGAAGGCAGAACAGAGTGGACGTTCAGGGCCGAATTCTCATCCTGCGGAAAGCTCACAAAAAAGCTTGAATGTGCCGCAGCACGCATCCTGCTCGCGCGAATGCAACGAGTCGGCTTCGGTTCCGTTGTGCTGCGAAGCAGCATTCCAGGGTGAACGATGGCCGACACGACGAACAAGGCATTTCCGGCAAGCTCGGTGACGCGGGTGCCGTTCGCGCTCTCCCTGGCCGGTCTGGCGGGAACGGCCGATTCCATCGGCTTCCTCGAATACTCGCAGCTGTTCATGTCGTTCATGAGCGGCAACACCACCCGCTTCGGCGTCGCCGTGTCGAGCTACGACTGGACCGGCACCAGCCGCTTCGCCACCGTCATCGCGACCTTCTGCTTCGGCGCGTTCCTCGGCACGCTGATCGCCGCGTGGTCGGGCCGCTGGCGGCTCTCGGTGCTGCTGATCATCCAGGCCGTCCTGTTCGCCGGCGGCCTCTACGTTCCCTTCGGCACCGACGCCTTCCCGCTCCACGCCTATCCGATCGTGCTGGCGCTCGGCATCCAGAACGCCACCCTGCAGGACGAGGCCGGCCGCAGCCTCGCGCTCACCTATGTCACCGGCACGGTGGTGCGCTTCGGCGCGGGCGTGGCCAACATCCTGCTGCACAAGCCAGCGCCGTCGTTCTGGATCCAGGCGCCGCTCTGGGGCGCGCTCAGCACCGGCGCCGTCGTCGGCGGCTTCCTGCATCACTGGTTCGGCGAGAAGGCCTTCCTGTTCCCGGCGGGCTTCGCCGCCCTGCTGGCCTTCATCTCGCTCGTGCTGTCGATCGCCCTGAAAGACACGAAGTACGTCTCGGGCTGGGCCGCGCCGCAGCCCGACGCCCACCCGGAGGCCAAGCCGACCGCGACCGTCCCGGCCAACTAGCCAAGTGCCTGAAGCAGGACCGATGGTCCTGCTTCAGGCGTCCGGCGGACGGCCGCCGCCCCGCAGTCGCGGGGGCCAATCGATGACGATCATCGATCGGTGTGCGGCCTACTCCCCCTCCCCCGGGCCACCGCGCAGCCGCTTGATGCTGCCGCGGTGGCTCTTCGATTCGAGCCGGCGCTTCTTCGAGGCGAGCGTCGGCCGGGTCGCCCGCCGCGGCGTCGGCGGCACCGCGGCCTCGGCGACCAGCGCGGCGAGGCGCTCGCGGGCGTCCGCCCGGTTGCGCTCCTGGGTGCGGAAGCGCTGGGCGTTGATCACCAGCACCCCCTCCCCGGTCAGCCGCCGCCCGGCAAGCCGCATCAGCCGCACCGCCACGGCATCGGGCAGGCTGCGCGAGCGGCGCACGTCGAAGCGCAACTGCACCGCGGTGGAGAGCTTGTTGACGTTCTGCCCGCCGGGACCGGAGGCGCGCACGAAGCTCTCCTCGATCTCCGATTCGTCGATTTCGATCTGCGGCGTGCAGACGAGCGCCACGGCGCCCTCCCCTGATCGTTCGTGTCAGCCCGCTTCCGCGGGCGTGCGGGCCCGCACCGCCAGCGCGTGCAGGCCCCGTTTAAATGCCTCATCCAGCAACGAATTCACCAGCCTGTGACGCTCGATCCGGCTCTTGCCGTCGAAGGCTGCCGCGACGACGTCCAGCCGGAAATGCGTCTCCCCGCCCGGCCGGGCGCCGGAATGGCCCGCGTGCAGATGGGATTCGTCGATCACCTCCAGATGCGCGGGCGCGAGTTCGGCGCTCAAGCGCCCAGCGATCCAGTCCCTCAGGGTCTCGGCCATTTTCGAACGTCCCTTCGGTTTCGTGACGGTTCGTTGCACCGTCTCGCACCGCCGGGCGTCAAGCCCGCATCGGTGCATGCGTCATCAGGCCCGACGGCCTTGTCCGTCGGCGCGTCCGCCCCTCATAATCGACCCGTCATGGATCTCAATTCGCCCCTGTTCGACAGCATCCGCATCAAGCCGACCTGCGACGACCCCAAGGACGGCTCGAAGGCGAGTCCGAAGGGGGGCCGGGCGGGCGCGAAGGCGAGCGCGAGCACGACCACCGAGGCCACCTGCGAGGCGCCGGGCTGCACCGGGGCGGGCCTCTACCGCGCGCCGAAGGGGCGCAAGCAGGAGGGGCAGTATTACCGCTTCTGCATCGACCACGTGCGCGCCTACAACGCCGCCTACAACTACTTCGACGGCATGAACGACGCCGCGGTCGAGGCCTACCAGAAGGACGCGATGGTCGGCCATCGCCCCACTTGGTCGATGGGCGTGAACGCCGCCGCCGGGACCGGTGCGGACAAGAAGGCCGACAAGCCGGAGGCCGAGCGCGACTGGGCCTATGCCGACCCGCTCGGCATCCTGCGCGCCAACGGCCTCGGTGGATCGGGCCGGCGTCAGGCGGCGCCCGAGCCGCAGCGCCCGCGCCACACGGCCGCCGTCACCAAGGCGCTCGACGTGATGGGGCTCGACGAGAACGCCGACACCGCGGCGATCAAGGCGCAGTACAAGACCCTGGTGAAGCGCTTCCACCCCGACGCCAACGGCGGCGACCGCTCGTTCGAGGAGCGCCTGCGCGACATCATCCGCGCCCACGACGTGCTGCGTGCGGCCGGCATGTGTTGAGCCGGCACGAAGGATGCACGCGGCGCCGGTCTCCATCGTCGCGGTGAGGGCGGACATTCCGCACTTGCGTTCTATATCGCGCCTCAGGTGCCTTGACGCCCTACCCCCCTTGGCGATGCCGAGGGGCGGCGATTAAGGATGACGGCCCTTAGGCCATTGAAGTTGACGATCCCGAGACGATGCAAAGCGCGACCGCGCCGGGCCCGATGCCCCCGCCGGCCGCACCGATGAGGTCCCGTATGCTGTCCGACGAAACGCCCGCTTCCCTGCCCGACCGTCAGGTCTCCGTCCGCGAGGTGTTCGGCATCGACCTCGACCTCAAGGTCCCGGCCTATTCCGAGGCCGAGGAGCACGTGCCGGACCTCGATCCCGACTACATCTTCGACCGCGAGACCACGCTGTCGATCCTGGCGGGCTTCGCCAAGAACCGCCGCGTCATGGTCACGGGCTATCACGGCACCGGCAAGTCCACGCATATCGAGCAGGTCGCGGCGCGCCTCAACTGGCCCTGCATCCGGATCAACCTCGACAGCCACGTCTCCCGCATCGACCTCGTCGGCAAGGATGCGATCGTCCTCAAGGACGGCAAGCAGGTCACCGCCTTCCAGGACGGCATCCTGCCCTGGGCGCTGCAGAACAACGTCGCGCTGGTGTTCGACGAGTACGATGCCGGCCGCCCCGACGTGATGTTCGTGATCCAGCGCGTGCTGGAGTTGTCGGGCCGCCTGACCCTGCTCGACCAGAAGCGGGTCATCCGCCCGCATCCGGGCTTCCGCCTGTTCGCCACCGCCAACACCGTGGGCCTCGGCGACACGTCGGGCCTCTATCACGGCACCCAGCAGATCAACCAGGGCCAGATGGACCGTTGGTCGATCGTCACCACGCTCAACTACCTGCCGCACGACCGCGAGGTCGACATCGTGCTCTCCAAGGCGACCCACTATCGCGGCGAGGGCGGGCGCGACACGGTGAGCCGGATGGTGCGCGTCGCCGACCTCACCCGCAACGCCTTCATGAACGGCGACCTCTCCACCGTGATGAGCCCGCGCACGGTCATCACCTGGGCCGAGAACGCCGACATTTTCCGGGATATCGGGTTCGCGTTCCGGGTGACGTTCCTCAACAAGTGCGACGAGCTGGAGCGCCCGCTCGTGGCCGAGTTCTACCAGCGCGCCTTCGGCAAGGAGCTGCCCGAGAGCGCGCTCAACGTCGCGCTGAGCTGATCGGCATGGAGGAGCCCGTGGCGCATCCGGTCCCCAGCGATCCGCCGGAGACGGGCGTCGCCTCCGGGCGGGGTCGCACGCGCGACGAGGACGACCTCTACACCTGGGCGCGGGAGCAGGCCGCCCTGCTCCGCGCCCGCCGCTTCGCCGAGATCGATGTCGATCTCGTCGCCGAGGAGCTGGAGGATTTGTCGAGGCGCGAGTTCTCCAAGCTCTGCAGTGCGCTGCGCGTGCTGGTGATGCACATGCTCAAGTGGGATCAGCAGCCCGAGCATCGGACGGCGAGCTGGATCTACTCGATCCGCGAGCAGCGTCGCCGTCTCGACCGCCTCCTGCGCGAGAGCCCCGGCCTCAAGCCGCGGCTCGATGAGGCGCTGGCGGATGTCTATCCCGACGCGCGGGATTGGGCCGCCGACGAGACGCATCTGCCGCCGGACGAGTTCCCCGCCGCCTGCCCCTATGCCTGGGACGAGATCCGGGAACGCCCGTTCGATCTCGACTCCGTGAAGAAGTAGATCGCATGGCCCTGACCAACCGCAACAAGTCCGGCGAGCGCAAGGAGCCCGGCGCCGAGCCGCTGAAGCGCTCGGTGGCCGGCTGCCTGCGCGCCATCGCCAAGCGGCCGGAGATCGAGGTCACCTATGCCAGCGACCGTCCGGCGCTGATCGGCGACAAGGCGCGCCTGCCCGAGCCGACCCGCCGGCTCACCGCCGAGGATGCCGCGATCCTGCGCGGCCATTCGGACTCGATGGCACTGCGGCTCGGCTGCCACGACACCGGCGTCCACCGTCGCCTCGCGCCCGAGAACGCGGCGGCGCGCGCCGTCTACGACGCGGTCGAGCAGGCCCGCGTCGAGGCGATCGGCTCGCGGCGGCTGGCGGGCGTGGCCTCCAACATCACGGCGATGCTGGAGGACCGCTATCACCGCGGCGGCAAGTACGAGAACATCACCGACCGGGCCGACGCGCCGATGGAGGACGCCGTCGCCCTGATGGTGCGCGAGCGCCTGACCGGTCAGGCCCCGCCCCCGGCCGCAGCGAAGCTCGTGGAGCTGTGGCGCGAGCACATCGAGGCGCGGGCGGGCAAGAACCTCGACGGGCTGCTCGGCGCGATCGAGAACCAGCGCGGCTTCGCCCGCTCGGTGCGCGACCTGCTCTCCTCCCTCGACATGGCCGACGAGACCCCGCTCGACCAGGACGACGAGACCGACGAGGACGAGAACCAAGCCCAGGACGACGAGCAGTCCCCGAGCGAGGGCGAGGCCGAGGAGAAGTCTCAAGGCGACCGCGCCGAGATCGAGGTGACCGACGAGGCCGCCGACGAACTGGAGGAAGGCGCCACCGAATCCGCCGACGCGCCCTCGGGCGAGATGCCCGAAGAGGCCGAGGACGCGGAATCGGAGGAGGCCTCCGAATCCTGGCGCCCGCCGACCAACCGCGGCAACGAGCGCACCGGCCCGGATTACCGCGTCTACAACCCGCGCTTCGACGAGGTGATCGAGGCCGAGGAGCTGTGCGACGCCGAGGAGCTGACGCGCCTGCGCAGCTACCTCGACAAGCAGCTCGCCCATCTCCAGGGCGTGGTCGGGCGCCTCGCAAACCGCCTGCAACGCCGCCTGCTGGCGCAGCAGAGCCGTGCCTGGGAGTTCGATCTCGAAGAGGGCCAGCTCGACCCGGCCCGCCTCGTGCGCGTCGTCACCGATCCGTTCCAGCCGCTCTCGTTCAAGCGCGAGAAGGACACCGACTTCCGCGACACCGTCGTCACGCTGCTTCTCGACAATTCCGGCTCGATGCGCGGACGCCCGATCACGGTGGCGGCGACCTGCGCCGACATCCTCGCCCGCACGCTGGAGCGCTGCGGGGTGAAGGTCGAGATTTTGGGCTTCACCACCCGCGCCTGGAAGGGCGGCCAGAGCCGCGAGGCGTGGCTGGCCGGCGGCAAGCCGGGCAATCCCGGCCGCCTCAATGACCTGCGCCACATCGTCTACAAGAGCGCCGACGCACCGTGGCGTCGGGCGAGAAAAAACCTCGGGCTGATGATGCGCGAGGGGCTGCTGAAGGAGAACATCGACGGCGAGGCCCTGGACTGGGCGCACAAGCGCCTGCTGGCGCGCCCCGAGCAGCGCCGCATCCTGATGGTGATCTCCGACGGCGCCCCGGTCGACGACTCGACGCTGTCGGTCAACCCCGGCAACTATCTGGAGCGCCACCTGCGCTACATGATCGAGGAGATCGAGACGCGCTCGCCGGTCGAGCTTCTGGCCATCGGCATCGGCCACGACGTGACGCGCTACTACCGCCGCGCGGTGACGATCATCGACGCCGAGGAGCTGGGCGGCGCGATGACCGAGAAGCTGGCCGAGCTGTTCGAGGAGGATGCCGGTGGTGGGCGCATGGCGCCCGCACCGCGCCGGGCTGCCGGGGGCCGCTGAAGCCCGCTTTCATCCCACCCAATCCCCTCATCCTGAGGTGCTGCGAAGCAGCCTCGAAGGAGGGCTCCAGCAGATCGTGCGTTGACTGGAGCCCTCCTTCGAGGGCGCCGCTGCGCGTCGCCACCTCAGGATGAGGGGGATGGATGGGACGAAGCGGCGCTCAGAACGGGCTTACCGGAAAAAATCTCAAATAAAGCTCCGCATACTTCCCATCGTCCCACACCCGCTGCAACGCGTCGTCCAGCGCCCGCGACAGCGCGGCGTCCTCGGTGCGGGTCACGAGGCCGATGCCCTCGCCGAAATAGCGGTTCTCCAGATAGTCGCCGCCGACGAAGACGCAGCAGTTTTCCGAATCCTGGCCGTTGAACCAGAGGGCGAGGTTGAGCCCGTCGGCGAACAGGTAATCGACCTCGCCGCGCTTCAGCGCGCCCTCCGCGGTGGCGAGATCGGGAAACGTCTTTCGGACCGCCTTGGGGAAGAACGCCTTCAGGTAGGCCTCATGCGCGCTGCCCTCGACGGCCCCCACCGTGCGGTCCGCGAGCGCGGCGGCCGAGGGGGCGGGCAGGCTGCTGCCGTTGCGCATCGCGAAGCGCGCCGGCCAGCGGAAATACGGGCGCGTGGCGAGGAAGCGGGCGCGCAGCGCCGGCGTCAGCGGCACCGCGGCGGCGACCACGTCGCCCTGCTTGTCGTTGAGCGCATCGAGCAGGGTGTCGAAGCGGCGGGCCTGGACCGTGCAGGGGATCGCGAGGCGCTCGCACACGGCCCGCGACAGTTCCACCGCGAAGCCCGTCGGCGTGCCGTCGGGACCTGCGAAGTGGAGCGGCGGGAATTCGTCGTCGGTCATGAACCGCACCGCCCGGCCGGTCTGGGGCGCGTCCACCCGCTCGCCACGGGCGCGGGGGTTCCAGAAGTTCGGGATGGTGACGGAAGATGCCGCCGCCGGGGCCGGCTGTTGCGCGTATGCAACGCTTGCGAGCAAAAGGTTAACGCATGTTAATACAATCGTGCTTAACCCCAGGCCGCGCCTTGACGCGCGGGTTGAGGCGGCGGAGCGATACACGTGCGTAGAGAGGTCTCGGCCCATGCCTCTCCCTAGCACGGCGCGGGCTCGCAGGGAGCCGCCGCCCTGTTCCACTTCGCACGATCGCTGCCGCTGCCGACGGAGATTTCCTTCCTCGTCGGCATCCTGCCGCCAGCCGCGCTGCATCGCGCCGCCGCGCTCGCGCAAAGGCTCGGGACCGACGCAGCGACCGTGCTGCTCAACGAGGGCCGGATCGCCGAGGACGATTTCTATCGCGCGCTCGCCCGCCATCTCGGCACCGATTTCCTCGACGGCCCGATCCGACTCGACGTGCAACTGCGCTACCCGCACGTTCTCACCGCGGGCGCCGCGCCCCTTTCGGCCCACCATCATCCAAGAAGAATCGTCGCGGCGCCCCGCGGCCTCGCCATCGCCCGGCTGATCGAGGCGGCGGCGCGGATGGAGCACCCGCCCGCCCTCACCACGCCGACGCAGCTGCGGGAGGCCGTGTTCGCGCGGGTCGGCGAAAGAATCGCGGCGGACGCCTCCGATGGGCTCGCCCGGCACCGGCCCGAATGGTCGTGCCGGCCCGGCCCCCGGACCCTCGACCTGACGCTCGCCGGCCTCGTGCTCGCGCTTGTCGTCCTGCTGACGCGGCTGCCGACGCTGACGAGCCTCGTCCTGCTTGTAGTGATCCAGGCCGGGATGCTCGCGATGCTCACCGTCCGCCTCGCATCCTGCGGGATCGCGGGCGAGGCGGCTGCGCCGTCGCCCGATCTCCTGCCGGACGAGGACTTGCCGACCTACACCGTGCTGGTCGCGCTCTACCGCGAGGCCGCGGTGGTGCCCCGCCTCGTGCGGGCGCTCGGCCGGGTCGATTACCCGGCGGCCAAATTGGACATCAAGTTCCTGCTCGAGGCCGACGATTCCGAGACGCTGGCGGCCTTCCGCGCGGTGCCGATGCCGGCCCGGTTCGAGGTCGTGGTGGTGCCGGACGGCCAACCCCGCACCAAGCCGCGGGCGCTCAACGCCGCCCTGCCGCTGGCCCGCGGCGAGCACCTCGTGGTCTACGACGCCGAGGACGTGATCGAGCCGGACCAACTGCGCCGCGCCGCCACCCTGTTCGCCCGCGCGCCCGCCTCCACCGCCTGCCTTCAGGGCCATCTCGTCATCGACAACCAGGGCGACGGCTTGCTGCCGCGCCTCTTCGCCATCGAGTACGCGGCTCTGTTCGAGGTGCTGGGCCCGGCGCTCGCGGCGTGGCGGGTGCCGACGCCGCTCGGGGGCACCTCCACCCATTTCCGCACCCGCGTGCTGCGCGAACTCCACGGTTGGGACGCCTGGAACGTCACCGAGGATGCCGATCTCGGCATGCGGCTGGCGATCGCCGGCTACCATGTCGGCGACCTGCCGAGCGCGACCTACGAGGAGGCCCCCAAGCACCTCAAGGCGTGGCTGCGCCAGCGCACCCGCTGGATGAAGGGGTTCTTGCAGACGAGCTTCACCCACGCCCGCGACCCGCTGGCGACGTGGCACCGGCTCGGGCCGGTCGAGAGCCTATGCGCCCTGGCGCTCCTGCCCGGCACCGTCGCCTCGGCCCTGTTCTACCCGTTCATGATGGGGCCGGGGCTGGCCGAACTCATCCTCGGCGCGCCGGGGCCTGAGGCCGGCCTGCTGACGCAGGCGACCTATGCCGGCGCCTGGACGATCTTCGTCGGCGGCCTCGCCGCGATCCTGATCCCCGGCTTCATCGGCTGCCATCGCCGGGGCTGGCGCGACCTGATGTGGTTCGTGCCGCTGCTGCCGCTCTACTTTCTGCTGGTCAGCCTTGCTGCGTGGCTCGCGGTGATCGAACTCGCCCGCCATCCCCATCGCTGGAACAAGACCGAGCACGGCCTGTCGCGTACCTCGCGCTCCGGCGCCTTGGGAAGGGGAGTGGCCTCTGGCGTCACAGCCGCTTGCTCAGCTCCGCGGCCGTCTCCTTCGGCGACCGGTTGAGGGCCACCGCGCCGACGAAGCCGTTGCTCGCGTCCATCAGATAGACCAGCGCCGTGTGCTCCATGGTGTAGTCGTCGCCCTGCCCCGGCACCTTCTTGGCGTAGGCCCGGAAGGTCTTGACCGCCGCCGCCACCTGCTCCGGGCTGCCGGTGAGGCCGACGATGCGCGGATCGAAGCTCGCCAGATAGGTCTTCAGCGTCTCCGGCCGGTCGCGCTCGGGATCGACGGTGACGAAGGCGACCTTCAGCCGATCCGCCTTCGGGCCCATGGCGGCGAGCACGTCCGAGATCTGCTGCAGCGTCGTCGGGCAGATGTCGGGGCAATGGGTGAAGCCGAAGAAGGCGAGATAGGGCGTGCCGGCGAAATCGCGCTCGGTCACGGTCCGCCCGTCCTGATTCACCAGGGTGAACGGCCCGCCGATCCCGCTCGCGGCGACCCCCTGGCGCGCCTGCGGCACCAGCGTGATCACGGCCGCCGCGGAGAGTGCGACGAGGCCCGCCACGAAGGCGGCGATGGGCAGGAGGACGCGGCGGGACGGGGACATGAGCGGGTTCGCTTCGGGCGGGCAACGCGGGTGGCCGCATCATCACCGCCGATGCCCGCGCGGCAAGCCCCCCGGTTGCCGCGGCGAACCGCCCAACGTCCCGATGCGATGCCCCCGGGAGGGCGCCCCCTCAGCGCGCGCCGAGCGTGACCCGCGCGTCGTCCGCCGCCAGCCGCAGGCCGGTCTCGCCCCGGGCGTTGATCGGGGCGAGGTCGGCGCGGGCGCCGCGCAGCAGGGCGCCGTCCGCGGTGAAGCTGCCGTCGAGGAGGCCGGGGCGGGTGCGGCCGTCGGCGGTGCGGACGTGCCAGGTCAGGGTGCGGGCGTCCTCCCCGTCCGCGCCGGGCGGCAGGAGCGCGGCGTAGCTCTGGCGCTGCCCGTCGGCGGTGGCGAGATGGCAGGACGCGCCGCGGTTCAGGCCCAGCACGAGGCCGAGATCGGGGTTGATGCGGCAGGTCAGGGTGCCCGCGCTGCGGCCCGCGGCGGGCGTCTCGACGCCGTGGGCGTAGGCGAGGGTAGCGGCGGCGGTGCCGACGAGGAGGGCGACGAGGATCGAGCGCATGGGACGGGTCCGGGATCGGGTGTTCGGATCGACGGCCCGTCGTGGGCCGTCCGCTTCGCCGGGGAAGCGTTGCCGTTAACCATGGTCCCGATTCGTTGCCGGCCGATGCCGTCGCGTCCGGCGATTGTTACGTCGCGTTGAACGCGACGTAACGAAGCTCGAGCATCGGCCCGAGAGGTGGCACCGGCTCTCGGAAAAAGCCGATGCGGCGCAGGAAACTAGCCCATGCGGCGCAGCGCGTGGACCGAGAACAGCCCCTCAGAATCGGTCCAGGCGTCGAGCGCCGACCAGCCGGCCCGCGCGGCGAGCGCCCGGAAGCTCGCGATCGTGTACTTGCAGCTGTTCTCGGTGTGGATCGACTCACCTTGCGTGAAGGCGAAGGCGCGGCCCGCCACGTGGACCGTCTGCGCCACGCGGCTGACGAGATGCATCTCGATGCGCGATTCGGCCTCGTTGAACACGGCGCGATGCATGAAGCTGTCGAGGTCGATGTCGCCGGCCAGCTCCCGGTTGATCCGGTGCAGCAGGTTGAGGTTGAACGCCGCGGTGACGCGGGCGGCGTCGTCGTAGGCGGCCTCCAGCACGTCGCGGTCCTTCACCAGATCGACGCCGACGATCAGCGTCGCCCCCTCCCCCAGGATGCGGCCGAACCCGTCGAGCAGGCGGGCGGCCTCCGCGGGTTCGAAATTGCCGATGGTCGAGCCGGGGAAGAAGCCGGCGAGCGGCCGGCCGGACAGGCTCGACGGCAGGGCGAAGGGCCGGGTGAAGTCGGCGGCGACCGGCTCGATCGGGAGATCGGGGAAGTCGCCCTTCAGGACTTCGGCCTGCTCGTGCAGGAACTCGGCCGAGACATCGACCGGCACGTAGGCCGACAGGCCGGGCAGGTGCCGCAGCAGGCGGCGCAGCTTCACCGTGGAGCCGCTGCCGAACTCGACCAAGGCGGCGCCCTCGGGCAGGTGCGCGGCGATCTCGGGGCCGCGCTCGTCGAGGATGCGCAGCTCGGTCCGGGTCGGGTAGTATTCCGGCAGGACCGTGATCTTTTCGAACAGGGCCGAGCCGGCGGCGTCGTAGAAGTACTTGGCTGACAGGGTTTTAGGGGTTGCCCCCAGCCCGTCCCACACGTCGGTCAGGAACAGGCCGTTCTCGGGCAGCGGAAGGGTTCGAGCGTCGGCGCTCAGGCGGGGATCGATCGTCACGAGGGCACTCCGTCTGAGCGGCGGACAGGTCGGAAGGGACGCGTCAGGCGAGCGCGTCCGCGAGCCTCAGGCCCGTGAACTGCCAACGCTGATGGGGGTAGAAGAAGTTGCGGTAGCCGATCCGCGCATGGCCCTCGGGCGTCGCGACCGAGGAGCCGCGCAGCACGTATTGGCCCGACATGAACTTGCCGTTGTACTCGCCGAGCGCGCCGGAGACCGGGCGGTAGCCCGGATAGGGGCCGTAGGCGCTGCGGGTCCATTGCCAGACGAGGCCGAAGGCGTCGTCGATCAGCCCGTCCCGCGCGGCGACCTCCCACTCGGCCTCCGTGGGCAGGTCGCGGCCGGCCCAGCGGGCATAGGCGTCGGCCTCGAAGTAGCTGACATGGCGCACCGCCTCGTCCGGATCGACCGCTCGGCGCCCGGCGAGCGTCATGATCGACCAACCGTCCGTCTCGCGGCGCCAGTAGCCCGGCGCCTCCCAGCCGTCGCGCTGGACGCAGAGCCAGCCGTCGTTGAGCCAGAGTTCGGGCCGGGTGTAGCCGCCGTCCTCGATGAAGCCGAGCCAGTCGCGGTTGGTGACGAGACCCCGGTCGATGGCGCCGCCGAGGATCAGCGTCTCGTGGCGCGGGCTCTCGTTGTCGAAGGCGAAGCCGGTGCCGTCGTGGCCGATCAGGGCGATGCCCTTTTCGAGGGCAGATTTTTCGGATTTTGCCTGCGGTTTGGGCGTTGCCCAGGCAGCGTCCACGACCGGATCAAGGGGGTTCTGCGCGAAGGCGTGCAGGATGTCGGTGTGCATCAATTCCTGATGCTGCTGCTCGTGATAGAGTCCGATCTCCAAGACCGGCAGGATCTTTTGCAGCGCCTCGTCGGAGGCCTCGCGCAGCATCACCGTGACGGCGCGGTCGACGTGGGCTCGGTAGCCCGCGGTCTCCTCCGCGGTCGGCCGGGTGATCATGCCGCGCAGGAAGCGCGGCTGCCGCGGGCCGGCCTGCACGTAGTAGGAATTGAACAGGTAGTGCAGCCGCTCGTCGTAGGGGCGGTAGCCGGGCAGGTGCTCGGCCAAGAGGAACTGCTCGTAGAACCACGTCGTGTGGGCGCGGTGCCACTTGGTCGGGCTCGCATCCTCCATCGACTGGATCTGCTGGTCCTCCGGCGAGAGCGGGGCGGCGCGCCGCTCGGTCTCGTCGCGCACCGTACGGAACGCGCCGATCCAGGCGTCGCGGTCGGGGGTCTCGGCGTCGAGCGGGGGGGGCGGGAAGGCAGGTCCCTGCGGCCCGGAGTGAGGAAGTGCTGCGCTGGCGGCCATGCGGAAAATCTCCTTCCCCGTTGGACGACGCAGATAGATGTCGTTTGCTGCACGGCAACGCGCCAGCGTGGCTGTCCGTTCGTCGCACCCCAGCTTGGCGGGCGAGAAGCGCAGCCTTTTTGCAGCCGCAGTGAGGTGTCCTTAACCGTCGCGCCCGGAAACTGTCGCTTTCCATTCGCCGCGAGCGGGCCCGGGTGACGGTCATGCGGATCGATCTGATGGCAGGGGCGACACTTCCCGTGATGCGACCGGCGCAGAAGCCGCAGCCGGTGATCCTCGTGTTCGATTCCGGCCTCGGCGGGCTCACCGTGCTGGAGCAGGTGCGCCGCGCCCGGCCCGACGCCGCCTACGTGTATGCGGCCGACGACGCGGCCTTTCCCTACGGGCGCCTGTCCGAGCCGCAGCTCGTCGCCCGCGTGCTCGCCGTGATGGAGCGGCTGATCGGGCTGCACAGCCCCGATCTCGTGGTGATCGCCTGCAACACCGCCTCGACGGTGGTGCTGCCCGCGCTCCGCCAGCGCTTCGTCACGCCCTTCGTCGGGGTGGTGCCGCCGATCAAGCCGGCCGCCGCGCTGACCCGCTCGGGGCTGGTCTCGCTGCTCGCCACCCCCGGCACGGTGGCCCGCGCCTATACAAGCGACCTTGTCAGGAACTACGCCGCGACCTGCGCGGTGAGCCTCGTCGGCTCGGTCAACCTCGCCCGCTACGCCGAGGCCGAGATGGCCGGCGCGCCGGTGGCGGACGCCGCGATCCTCGCCGAGATCGCCCCCTGCTTCGACGCGCGCGCGGACGGGCGGCGCACCGACGTGGTGTGCCTGTCCTGCACCCATTACCCGCTGCTGCTGCCCCGCTTCGAGCGCCTCGCCCCCTGGCCGGTGACGTGGATCGACCCGGCCCCGGCCATCGCCCGCCGGGTGGTTCAATTGCTCGGCGAGGCCGGTCCGGCGGAAGGCTCGGAGGGCCTCGCGGTCTTCACCGGCGGCGGCGGGATCACCCCGGCGCTCGCCCGCGCGCTGACCGGGCGGGGCTTGGCCGAGACCGCAATCGAGGCGATGCCGCTTTCGGCGGACTGACGGGCCGCCTCGCCTCCCGCCCGCCGCCGCCATGGTTCCGTCGCCTTGTCCTGCAACGGCCGGACACGACAGCCAATCCCATGGTCGAGAAGGGCCCTATGGACCCGGATGCCGAACCCGCCGCCGCCCCGGCGCCCGCGACCCGCTTCGACATCTACAAAGTGGGCAAGCACCCCTTCGACATCGTGCCCGGCCGCGGCGGTCGCGATTGGATGGACGCGACCTTCAACGGTTACGCTCGGCGCTGCCTGCCGATGGTCGTCGCCAACGCCACGGGCTGGGAGATCCTGTCACCCTGCGCGTTCGAGGCGGACTGGGACGGACGGCAGGGCAAGCTGGGCGTCTCCTTCCGGGCCCTCGACGACTATCCGCATCTGGACCAAGTCGTCGACGGCGCGTTCGGCCACGGCGTGCTGACCTTCCGGTTCGGCCTGTTGTTCCGCACCGATCCGGGTTGGGCGGTGTGGTTGCGCGGCGCGCCGAACTTCTGCCCGGACGGCATCCATCCCCTGGACGGACTGGTCGAGACCGACTGGCTGCCCTTCACCGCGACCATGAACTGGCGCTTCACCCGCCCCGGCCGCGTCACCTTCGTCAAGGGTGATGCGATCGGCTTCGTCACCCTGATCCCGCACCTCGCGCTCGATCCGGTCCAGCCGACCTTCCGCACCCTCGACGAGGACCCGGACTTCGCCGAGCGTTTCACCGCCTGGAAAACGGATCGGCAGGCGGTGCAGGCGGCGTTCCTGAACTACAAGCCTGGGGATCAGGTCACCTATCCGATGCACTACGTCCGGGGGCGGATGCACGACGGCTCGCACGCGCCGGAGACCCATGTGACGAAACGCCGGCTGAAGGCGCCGCGTTAGAGCATCGGCCCGAAAGGTGGATGCCGGCTTTCGGAAAAAAGGCCGATGCGGCACAGCAACTTAGACAATCGCCCTGGATTTTATATCCTGGGCGATTGTCTAGCGCGTTCAGAACCGATCGATCAGAGCCGCCGCCCAGACCAGGGCGGCGATGGCTTGCGTCAGGAACGCGCCCGCCGAGGCGAGGTCCTTGACGATGCCGATGCGGGCGTGCCGGCCCGGATGCAGGTGATCGCACAGCTTCTCGATGGCCGTGTTCAGGAACTCGGCGGCGAGCATCAGCAGCAGGCTCGCCAGCAGTGCGACGCGGACCCAGAGCGAGCCGCCGAGCAGCAGGGCGACCGGCAGTCCGAGGATCAGCAGCACCAGTTCCAGCCGGATCGCCCGCTCGGTGCGGGCGCCGTGGACGATCCCGCGCCAGGAATTCAGGAAGGCGAGCCAGAGCGCCGTCATGGGTGAGCCTCCGGCGCCGCGCGGGCGATCCAGCGGGCGAGGATCGGCCCGGTGAGCAGCACCACGAACAGCCGCAGTGTCTGGACTGCCAGCACGAACGGCACGTCCGCCTTCGAGCCGACCGCGATGATCGCCACCGAATCGAGCCCGCCGGGGCTCGTGGCGAGGAAGGCCGTGAGGTAGTCGATGGCAAGCCACCCGGTCAGGCCCCAGGCCCAGAGCGCGCAGATCGCCACCATCGCCAGCGTCGATGCGAGCACGCTCGGCAGGGCGTGCAGCACCGTGCGCACGGTCTCCCGCGTGAAGCGCAGGCCCACATACCAGCCGATGCCGGCATAGGCCGCCGCCAGCAGCGGCTCCGGCAAAGCGAGGTCGGCGAGCCCCGCGGCGTGGAGCCCGGCGCCGAGTAGCATCGGCCCGATCAGCGCGGCCGAGGGCAGGCGCAGGAACGTGGCGACGCTCGCCCCCACCGCGGCGATGGCGAGCGTCGCGGCGACCGAGAGGAGAGCGGGGGCGGGCTGGCCGGGGGCGGAGGCCGGCGCCGCCCCATCCGCCAGAAGCCGCGCGGCGATCGAGGCCGAGATCACCACCACCGCGACGCGCACGTATTGCATGAAGGCGACGAGCCGCGCGTCCGAGCCGTGATCCTCGGCCATCGCCACCATGGCGGCGGCCCCGCCGGGCGAGGAGCCCCAGGCCGCGATGGTGCCGGGCAGCACCTGGAAGCGGGTGAGCACCACGCCGACGCCCGCCGCGACCGCCACCGTCACGAGGACGACGGCGAGGATGACGAGCCCGTCGTCGCGCAGCGTCCGGACGATCTCCCCCGTCGCGGAATGCGCCACGAGGCAGCCGACGATCGCCTGCGCCGCGAGGAACCCGAGCCGCGGCACCCGGATCGCCGCGCCGCGCACGCCGAACCCAATCGCGACCAGCATCGGCCCGAGCAGGAAGGCGGCGGGGAAGCCGGCATGGCTCAACCCCCAGCCGAGCAGGCCGGAGGCCGCGACGAGCGCGGCCCAGCCGAGAAGGTGCGGTCTGTCGATCAAGGGAGGGCGGAAGCGGCGTAAGAAGGCGAGGCCGCGCTACACCGGTCGGGCGCGCCTGTCACGGCGCGCCCGGATCAATTTCAGCGCGAGGGCTGTGCCGCCGCCCCGTCCCAGCCGCGGAGCGGAAACACCCGGTCGTAGGCGAGATTGAAGCTGAAGGCGTAGGCCACGTAGAAGGCGGCAATCGCCAGATCCATCACGAAGGCCTGGGCGAGGCCGATCCCGAGATACCACGCGATCGGCGGCAGCAGGATCACCAGCAGGCCCGCCTCGAACAGCAGGGCGTGCCCGACCCGCAAGGTCAGGCTCTTGTTCGTGTGGCCGACGAGGCGCTGCATCAGTCGGTCGAAGCCGAGGTTGTACACGTAGTTCCAGGCGGTGGCGGCCATCGCGCTGCCGACGCCGATCACGCCCATGTCGGAGCCGTGCAGGCCGAACAGCAGGCTGCCGAGCGGGATCATCATCGCGAGCCCCACGAGCTCGAACAGGATGGCGTGGCGGATACGGTCGCGCGTGCTGCGCATGGTCTGGCCCTCGGAGCGGGAGAAGTTGTCCGGGGCGTTCTATCTGCCATAGTCCGGGTCTCAAGTTAGGACGTATCGGAAATCCAGATAGATGACTGTCTCGCTCGATCAGCTCCAGGCTTTCGTCGCGGCGGCCGAGGCCGGCTCGTTCTCCGGGGCCGCGCGCACCTTGCGCAAGGCGCAGTCGGCGGTCAGCACGCAGGTGGCCAATTTGGAGGCCGATCTCGGGCTCGACCTGTTCAGCCGAGCGGGGCGCAACCCGGTGCTGACGCCCGCGGGCGAGCGGCTGCTGTCGGAGGCCCGCGTGGTGCTCGACCGGCGCGAGCACCTGATCGGCGTGGCGCGCAGCCTGGAGCGGCGGGTCGAGAGCCGGCTGGTGGTCGCCATCGACGAACTCTATCCCGAGCATGCGCTCGGCGCCCTGTTCGCCGACTTCGCCGCGCGCTTCCCCTTCGTGGAACTCGAACTGCTGTTTCCGCTGATGGAGGACGTCAGCCGCATGGTGCAGTCGGGCGCGGCCGATCTCGGCGTGATGTGGCGCCAGGAGGTGCTGCCGACCGAACTCGGCTTTCAGACCATCGGCTGGGTGCCGCTCAAGCTCGTCTGCGGGCGCGACCATCCGCTGGCGAAAGAGCGGGTGGAGTGGGAGGAGCTGAAGCGCCACCGCCAGATTCTGGTGGCCGCCCGCAGCGACGGCCCGGAAAAGCGCCGCCTGCGCGTCGCCGCCGAGGTGTGGTGGGTCGAGAGCCACTGGGTGATCCTCGAGATGGTCAAGCACGGCATCGGCTGGGCCTTCGTCACCGACCACGTCATCGCCGCCTCGCTGACGGCGCCCTACCTCGTCACGCCCGACCTGCAGTTCGACCAGGGCGACTGGCCGATCGCGCTGGAACTGGTCTGGCACAAGCAACGCCCCTGCGGCCCCGCCGCCGCGTGGCTGCGCGAGCGGTTCGCGGCGGAGCGGATCGGGGGGCTGTCGGCGTCAGGCTGAGGCGCCGTCCGCCAACGCTTCTTCCTCCCGAAACGCCCGCGTGTTCGCGGGCGCGTGCATCCGAAAGAACGCGGCGAGCGAGGCGAGCCCCGCCGCCCGCGGGTCGCTGGAGCGCCACGCGAGCGCGACCGTGCGGCCGGGCCCCTCCCCCTCGAAGGCGCGGGTGACGGTGAGGCCGCTCGGGTCGGGGCCGGGGGGAACCGCGAGCGCCGGGATCAGGGTGTAGCCCGCGCCCGCCGCCACCATCGAGCGCAGGGTCTCCAGGCTGGTGGCGTGGCGCCCGACCGCCCGCGGGGCGCCGCAGGCCGCGATGGTCTGGTCGCGCAGGCAATTGCCCTCGTCCAGCAGCAGGAGGTCGGGCCCGCCCACCGTGTCGGCCCGCGGCGGCGCGCCTTGCGCCAGCGGGTGATCGACCGGGCAGGCCAGCCGAAACGGCTCGACGAAGAGCGGCGACAGCGTCAGCCCCGAGGCCGCCACCGGCAGCGAGAGGAGCGCCGCGTCGATGCGCCCGTCGCGCAGGCCGTCGAGGATCTCGGCGGTGCGGGCCTCGGACAGCGCCAGCGTCAGCAGCGGGAATTCCTGGCGCAGCAGCCGCAGGATCAGGGGGAAGTAGTAGGGCCCGAGCGTCTGGATCGCGGCGAGCACGAGCCGCCCGGTCAGCGGCGAGCCGCGGCCCTCCACCGCGAGCGCCAGCAGGCGCTGCGCCTCGGCCAGCACCACGCGGGCCTGCCGGACGATCCCCTGCCCGGCGAGCGTCAGGAGCACGCCGCGGTTGGAGCGTTCGAACAAGGCCAGACCCAGATGGTTCTCCAGTTTGCGCACCTGCACCGAGAGCGTCGGCTGGCTGACGTTGCAGCGCTCGGCGGCGCGGCCGAAATGGCCCTCGTCGGCCAGAGCCACGACGTATTCGAGGTCACGGAGCGAGAGACCGGAGAGATTCATAGACTGCATCTATCACGCTCTTTGTGACGATGCATTTGCCAATGGGTCACTCAGGGTTCATACCGCCAACCCAGAACGGTTCCAGGCTATTGCCCGCCCCACGGGGCCAGTTCGCCCGCCGTTCCACCCGAGGAGAGAGTACCGCATGAGCGAGAACCGCCCGATTCTGACGACCCGCCAGGGCCATCCGGTCCGCGACAACCAGAGCACGCGCACGGTCGGCGAGCGGGGCCCCGCCACCCTCGAGAATTACCAGTTCATCGAGAAGATCACCCATTTCGACCGCGAGCGCATTCCCGAGCGCGTCGTCCACGCCCGCGGCGCCGGCGCCCACGGCTATTTCGAGACCTACGGCAAGATCGGCAACGAGCCGGCCTCGAAGTACACCCGCGCCCGCGTGCTGAACGAGACCGGCGTGAAGACCCCGGTCTTCGTGCGTTTCTCGACCGTGGCCGGCGCCAAGGAGAGCCCTGAGACCGAGCGCGACCCGCGCGGGTTCGCGGTGAAGTTCAAGACCGTCGAGGGCAACTGGGACCTCGTTGGCAACAACCTCAAGGTTTTCTTCATCCGCGACGCGATCAAGTTCCCCGACATGATCCACGCGTTCAAGCCGGACCCGGTGACGAACCGCCAGGAGGCGTGGCGCTTCTTCGACTTCGTGGCCCAACACCCCGAGTCGATCCACATGGTGACGCACCTCAAGTCGCCCTGGGGCATCCCGGCCAACTACCGCGAGATGGAAGGCTCGGGCGTCAACACCTACAAGCTCGTCAACGACCGGGGCGAGGCGGTGCTGTGCAAGTTCCACTTCGAGCCCAAGCTCGGCGTGCGCAACCTGACCTCGCAGCAGGCGTCCGAGATCCAGGCCAAGGATGTCGGCCACGCCACGCGCGACCTCTACGACAACATCAAGGCCGGCAACTTCCCCGAGTGGGAATTCTGCGTGCAGATCATGCCCGACGGCCCGAACGACCACCTGTCGTTCGATCCGCTCGACGACACCAAGCTGTGGCCGGTCGAGGACTTCCCGCTGCTCCCCGTCGGCCGGATGGTGCTCGACCGCGTGCCGGACAACTTCTTCGCCGAGGTCGAGCAGTCAGCGTTCGGCACCGGCGTTCTGGTCGACGGCATCGACTTCTCTGACGACAAGATGCTCCAGGGGCGCACGCTGTCCTACTCGGACACGCAGCGCTACCGCGTCGGCGCCAACTACCTCCAACTGCCGATCAACGCGCCGCAGCCCGGCGTGAAGGTCTATTCCAACCAGCGCGACGGCCAGATGGCCTATGCGGTGGACGGCACCGGCCCGAACAAGCACATCAACTACGAGCCCTCGACGCTCAGTGAGGGTCTGCGCGAGGCGCCCAAGCCCGCGAAGGACTATCACCAGCCGGTCGAGGGGCGTCTGGGCCGCTACCAGACCTCGCGTACCGAGGACGACTACACCCAGGCCGGCGTGCGCTACCGCTCGTTCCAGGATTGGGAGCGCGACGACCTGATCGCCAACCTCGTCGCCGACATGAAGCAGTGCCCCGAGCCGATCCAACTGCGGATGGTCTGGCACTTCTGGCACGCCGACGAGGATTACGGCCGCCGCGTCGCGGAAGGCGCCGGGATCGATCTGGAGAAGGCCAAGGCCCTGCCGCCGCTGCCGGGCCGCGCCGCCCCGGGCAAGCGCCTCGCGCCCGAGACCTACGCCGACGGCTCGCAGGCCCACAAGGTCGCCGCCGAGTAGTTTTTTTGGACGTTTTCCCCCGGGCGGTTCTCGCCGCCCGGGGGCATAAGAAGAACCCCGCTCGACCGTGAGGTCGGCGGGGTTCTTTCGTTCGGGCCGATGGGAAGGCCGGCGGGGCCGGCCTCCCGTGCGACCCGTTACGGGCAGGAGCGGCGAACGCCGCCCTTGGCGATGTAGGTGCCGCTCGCCGGGTCGTAGGTCTTGAAGCGGCGGGCGCAGTACTCGTCGTCGCGGGCGGGCGCGGCCTCGACCACCGTCTCGGTGCCGTAATAGCCGGCCGGAGCGTAGTAGCCGTTGTCGTAGTAGCCGCCGTAGCCGTAGCCCGGATAGCCGTACCCGGCGCCGTAGCCGAGGGCGGCGCCCGTCGCGAGGCCGAGCCCGAGGCCCAGACCCACGCCGCCGTAGCCGTAGCCGCGACCGCGGTTCCAGCCGTAACGGTTGCCGTAGCCGTAGCCGGGGCGGTTGTAGCCGTAGCCCGCGCCGTATCCGGGCCGGCCGCCGACGCCGTATCCGGCGCCGTAGCCGCGGCCCGCGCCGATGCCGTTGTTGCCCGGGATGCCGAGCGCGCCGGCCTGACCGAGGCCGATGCCGACCCGGCCCGGCGCGCCGACGTTGCGGGCGAAGCCCTGATTGCCGAAGCCGCCGCCGTTGAAGCCGCCGCCGCCGATGGCGCCGCCACCGCCGATCCGGCCCGCTCCGCCACCGCCGCTGAAGCCGGCGCCGCCGCCAGCGCCGATTCCGAGGGCGCCGCCGCCGCCGAGGCCAACGCCGGCGCGACCCTGCGCGTCCGCGCCCGCCGGCATGAAGGCCAGCGCGCCGACGAGCGCGGCCGAGGCCGTGAGAATACGCTTCATGGTGAAGATTCCCGTCTCCGGAGGCCGCGTGATGCGGTCCCATGACCGGCCGCGCCTCCCATTGACGGTTGAAACGCCCGAGAGCGCATTGGGCTCCAACGGCTAAGTGTCTCAGTCGATTGATAAGTGTTGGGATTAAATCCGACGCTGGCGCGATGACCGGATCGGATCGTCAGGCGCGGCGGAAACGCCCGGCGAGCGCCGCCAGCAACACGGCGAGCCACATCAGGGCGAAGGGCAGATCGCCGAGGCTCGCGTAGAGGGTGCGGCCCGGCAGCCGCTGCGGCAGGCTTGAGTCGAGCACGCCCTCGGTGCCGAGCGGCAGGCTTCCCAGGATGCGGCCGTGGCCGTCCACCACCGCCGAGATGCCGGAATTGGCGTCGCGCACCAGCGGCAGCCCCTCCTCCACCGCCCGCAGGCGGGCTTGCGCGAAGTGCTGGCGCGGGCCCGGCGTGTCGCCGAACCACGCATCGTTGGTGAGGTTGAGGATCAGCCCCGGCACCGCGGGGGCTGCGTCGCCGGAGGCCGGCGGCAGGATCGCGCCGGGGAAGATCGCCTCGTAGCAGATCGTCGCCGCCACCGGCGGCAGGCCCGGGACGGAGAGGATGCGCTGGCCCTCGCGGCTCCCCGGCGTGAAGCCGCCCGGCACCGCCACGAACTGGCGCAGGCCGACCGCCCGCAAGGCGGCGTCGAGCGGCCCCGGCAGATACTCGCCGAAGGGCACAAGATGGACCTTGTCGTAGACCTCGCCGATCCGCCCGCCGGGGCCGATGGTCAGGATCGAGTTGTGGAACACCGCGTTCTCGCGGGTCAGCGGCTCGCGCCCCCGCGCCGCGCCGGTGACGAGCTGCTTGCCCTCGGGGAGCGCGGCGCCGATGCGCCCGAGCGCCTGCGGGTCGCGCTGGATCAGGAACGGGAAGGCCGATTCGGGCCAGATCAGGTGGGTGACGTCGGCAATGCCGGTGCGCTCCGGCGAGAGCGCCCGGTCGCTCATCTCCAGATATTTTCCCACGATCTCGTCGCGGATGTCGGCGCGGAAGCGCGCGTCCTGCGGCACGTTGGGCTGGATCAGCCGCAGGCGCACGCCGGCCACCGTCGGATCGGGCGAGGCCGGCAGCCGCAGAGCGCCGTAGCCGGCCAGTGCCGCCAGGACGACGAGCGCCGCGAGCGAGGGGATGAGCCGTCCGCGCGCGGTGGTTTCGGTGGCGAGCGTCGCGGGTGCGGCGGCGATGAGGATCGCCAGCAGCGTCAGCCCGTAGAGCCCGATGACGGAGGCCGCCTGCATCGTCCACAGGTTGGAGCCCAGCGCCATGCCGAGCGTGTTCCAGGGAAACCCCGTGAACAGGTGCCCGCGCAGCCACTCGGCCCCCGCGAGCCCGACGGCGAGCGCGGCGATCCGCGCGGGCCCGCGCGACCACAGGAGCCGCGCGGCGGCGAAGCCAAGAGCGGAGAACACGGCCAGCACGGCGGGCAGGCCGAGCACGCCGAGCGGCATCGCCCAGGCGAACTGGTCCGCCTCCACGAGGAAGGCGGCGCCGAGCCACCACAGGCCGGCGGTGAAGTAGCCGAAGCCCCAGGCCCAGCCGATCCCGGCGCCGGCCAGCAGCGTGCGCCGGAGCGAGCCGCCGACCGTGGCCCCGTCGATCAGCCAGACGGCGACGGTCAGCGAGACGATGAGCGCAGGAAACAGCCCGTAGGGCGGCATCGCCAGCGCGCCCAGCGCCCCGGCCGCGACGGCGAGCCCGAACCGGCCCCAGCCGTGGCTGAGGATGACCCGGTGCGCCAGCCCGTCGAGCACGCCGACGCGCGCCGCATTCGGGCGTGCGCCATCGCCGACCACGCGGGCGGACCTCGCTCTCATGACCGGCTCACGGTTCGTTTTCGATCAATGGCCGGATTCGGCGGCCTGGGGCCCGTCCGCCACCGGATTGCGCGGCGGCGGCAGGGCGAGCGGGACCACGGTGCCGATCTTGGCCGGCGCCCGCTGGAGCTTGATCCGCTTCACCCGGCGGGGATCGGCGTCGAGCACCTCGAACTCGATGTCGCCGGGGCCGGCGATCACCTCGCCGCGGGACGGCACGCGGCCGGCCAGCGTGACGATGAGGCCGCCGATCGTGTCGATCTCCTCGGCCATCTCGCCGACCGCCGCCACGAGATCGACGCCGGTGGTCTCGGCGACTTCGGCGAGCCCGGCGCGGGCGTCGGCCACGAAGGCTTCCGTCTCGCCCTCCATCCGGTGGACGAGATGGCCCTCGGCCACGTCGTGCTCGTCCTCGATGTCGCCGACGACCATCTCGATCAGGTCCTCGATCGAGATCAGCCCGTCGGTGCCGCCGTACTCGTCGATGACCAGCGCCATGTGGGTGCGCGTCGCCTGCATCCGCACCAGCAGGTCGATCGCCGGCATGGAGGGCGGCACGAACAGCACCGGGCGCTGGATGCGGGTGGAGGCGAGCGTGGCCGACAGATCGACCTTGCCGAGATCGAGCCCGCGCAGCGCGCGGCTCGCGGGCTGGCGCCGGGGCCGCGGGGCGGGCTTGGCCTCCGCCGCCGCATCCGGCGCACCGGCGGTCGCCGCGGCGGGCGGGGCGCGGCGCGGGCCGGCCTCGGCTTTCGCCGCGAGGTATTCCACGAAGTCGCGGATGTGGACCATGCCGCGGGGATCGTCGAGCGTCTCGCCGTAGACCGGCAGGCGCGAATGGCCGGCGGTGCGGAACAGCTTGAGCAGGTCGCCGAGGCTCGTCTCGACGGCGACCGCGACGATGTCGGCGCGGGGCACCATCACGTCGTCGACCCGCACCTTGTGCAGGCCCAGCACGTTCTTGAGCATCGCCCGTTCGAGGGGCGAGAACGCATCCTCGCCGGTATCGGGCTCGGCCAGCGCCTCCTCGATGCCGGCGCGCAGCGAATCGCGCTGGCGCAGGTGGAAGACGCTGAGCAGACGGTCGTACCACGCCTCGCGGGGCGGTTCGGCGTCGGCGGTCGGCGCGGCAAGGGCCGCGCCGCGACTTCGGTCGTTGGTCATCGGTCTCTGGATCGGAGGGATCGGGACGGCCGGATCGGCCGCGATTCACCCCTCGTAGGGGTCGGGGATGTCGAGGGTGCGAAGGGCGGCGACTTCGAGCGCCTCCATGGCCTCGGCTTCCGCCTCGCCGGTCTCGTGGTCCTGTCCGAGGAGGTGAAGGGTGCCATGGACCAGGAGATGGGCGAGATGATGCGCCAGCGGCTTCGACTGCTCGCCAGTCTCGCGCACGAGCGTCTCATACGCAAGGACGACATCGCCGAGCGGGCGCGGCGCGCCGGGATGGGAGGGTTGCGCGGGCGCCGGGAAGGAGAGGACGTTGGTCGCCTTGTCCTTGCCGCGCCATGTGCGGTTCAGCACGCGCACGGACGCGTCGTCGGTGAGCAGCACGCTGACTTCCACCGGGCCGGTCGGCGAATCGGGGGCGACGGCGAGCCCCGCCTCGACGGCGCGGATCGCAAAGGCTTCGAGGCCGGGCACCGCCTCCTCCCAGCGGGGATCCTCGACGGCGACGTCGATCTCGGCTTGGCTCACGGACGGCGGCTCGGCTTGCGGTGTGGGCGGACCGTTTAGCATCACCCGCGACGGGGCGTCGATGACCGTCTCAGGCGACCCACGCCGTCGTCGTGGGTGTCGCCCGGGGACGGTGCAGGTCCGGCCCGAGATGCCCGACCCCGGAGCGCATCATTTCATACAATTCGCCGGCGTTGTGCGTCGCATCGATTGCATCGCAAAAAGTAAAATTCCGGAACGATCGTTCAACTTTGCCGTCCAAACCGGGTTCGAACGCGCCGGGCGTTTGCGCTCCCCGCTGAAGTTTGGCAATCAAGTTCCGCTCTTTCAGGGAGGGCGCCCAAAACCCGAGCAGCACGTCCCAGGCCATCCCGGCCAGGCTCGGAAAACCACAATCATAAATCCAAGGACGCACGAATGACCGCACTCTTGCTGATCATCGTGGGCGGGCTGTGCGCCGTCGCCTACGGTGTCGTGACCATCCGCGACGTGATGCGACGGGACGCGGGAACGCAGCGCATGCAGGAGATCGCAGGCGCCATCGCCGAGGGCGCGCAGGCCTATCTTAAGCGCCAGTACCTGACGATCGGCCTCGTCGGCATCCTCCTCTTCGCCCTGCTGGCCTATTTCCTCGGGATCAAGGTCGCCATCGGCTTCCTGATCGGCGCGGTGCTCTCGGGCGCGGCGGGCTTCATCGGCATGAACGTGTCGGTGCGCGCCAACGTCCGCACCGCCCAGGCCGCGACGCAGTCGCTCGGCGGCGGGCTCGACGTGGCGTTCAAGTCGGGCGCGGTCACCGGCATGCTGGTGGCGGGCCTCGCGCTGCTGGGTGTCGCCCTCTACTACCTCTATCTCACCCGCGGCGTCGGCCTCGCGCCGGGCAGCCGTGAAGTGATCGACGCGCTGGTGGCGCTCGGCTTCGGCGCTTCGCTGATCTCGATCTTCGCGCGTTTGGGCGGCGGCATCTTCACCAAGGGCGCGGATGTCGGCGGCGACCTCGTCGGCAAGGTCGAGGCCGGCATTCCCGAGGACGATCCGCGCAACCCGGCCACCATCGCGGACAACGTCGGCGACAACGTCGGCGACTGCGCCGGTATGGCCGCCGACCTGTTCGAAACCTACGCGGTCACGGTCGTCGCCACCATGGTGCTCGCCGCGATCTTCTTCGCCGGCAACCCGGCCGTGCTCGAATCGATGATGCTCTATCCGCTCGCCATCGGGGCAGCCTGCATCGTCACCTCCATCGCCGGCAGCTACGCGGTGAAGCTCGGCGCCAACCAGTCGATCATGGGCGCGCTCTACAAGGGCCTGATCGCGGCGGGCGTGCTCTCGGTCGCGGCCATCGCGGCGGTGAACTTCGCCCTGTTCGGCGCCTTCTCGACCACCTTCACGACCAACACCGGCATCACCTTCTCCTCCGGCGCCCTGTTCGGGTGCGCGGTGCTCGGCCTCGTCATCACGGCGCTGATCGTCGTCATCACCGAGTACTACACCGGCACGAACTTCCGGCCCGTGAAGTCGATCGCCGAATCCTCCGTCACCGGCCACGGCACCAACGTGATCCAGGGACTGGCGATCTCGCTCGAATCGACCGCTCTGCCCGCGATCATCATCGTGGCGGGCATCATCGCCACCTACGCGCTCGCCGGCCTGTTCGGCATCGCCATCGCGGTCACCGCCATGCTGGCGCTCGCGGGCTTCATCGTCGCGCTCGACGCCTTCGGGCCCGTCACCGACAACGCGGGCGGCATCGCCGAGATGTCCGGCCTGCCCTCCGACGTCCGCAAGGCCACCGACGCGCTCGACGCGGTCGGCAACACCACGAAGGCCGTCACCAAGGGCTACGCCATCGGCTCGGCGGGGCTGGGCGCGCTGGTGCTGTTTGCCGCCTACACCTCGGACCTGAACTACTTCATCGCCAACGCCAGCCCGACGCAGTACCGCTTCTTCCAGGGCGTCACCGTCGATTTCTCGCTCTCCAACCCCTACGTCGTGGTCGGCCTGCTGCTCGGGGGCCTGATCCCGTTCCTGTTCGCCGGCATGGCGATGACGGCGGTGGGCCGCGCGGCCGGCGCGGTGGTCGAGGAGGTGCGCCGCCAGTTCCGCGAGAAGCCAGGCATCATGCAGGGCACCGACCGGCCCGATTACGGCCGGGCCGTCGACATGCTGACGCGGGCGGCGATCAAGGAGATGATCGTCCCCTCGCTCCTGCCGGTGCTGATGCCGGTGGTGCTGTTCTTCGTGATCCAGGCGATCGCGGGCAAGGGACAGGCCTTCGCGACCGTCGGCGCCTCGCTGCTCGGCGTGATCCTCACCGGCCTCTACGTCGCGATCTCGATGACGTCCGGCGGCGGCGCCTGGGACAACGCCAAGAAGTACATCGAGGACGGCCACCACGGCGGCAAGGGCTCCGACGCCCACAAGGCCGCGGTGACCGGCGACACCGTCGGCGACCCCTACAAGGACACGGCCGGCCCCGCCGTGAACCCGGCGATCAAGATCACCAACATCATCGCCCTGCTGCTGCTGGCGATTTTGGCGCACGCGTGAGGCGGATGCCGAGGCGGTCCCGGCGGACCGCCTCGCAATGACGGAGTGGCGAACGAAAGAACCCGCCGCGGTCCCCCGCGGCGGGTTCTTTCGTTTCAGGACTTCAAAAGAATCCCAAAAAGAATCAGTCGCACGACTCCTTGGTGACCGTCTTGCGGTCGCCGACCTCGTTCTCCTTAGTCACGGTCTTGCTGGAGCAGCCGGTGGTGGTGCTCTCGCGGCGCTCGACCGTGGTGGAGGAGGTGGTGGCGGGGCGATCGACCACGACCCGATCCGGCGCGTCGCGCTCGATCACGGTGGTCTGGGCGCTGGCGCCGGTGAGGCCGGCAAGCGTCAGGGCGGCGGCGGCGAGAAGAGTGGTCCGCATGGCGTCCTCCAAAGGCAAGAAAACTGCGCTCTCAACGAGCATCGAACCTCAACCGTTCCGAATCCTCCCGCTTCCCGCACACGAAACAGGAGCCTGACGGTTTCGTGAGGGAGCTTGGCCGGAAAGCCGCCGGTTCCGGGGAGGATTTCTCAACCTTCGAGGCCCCGGCATGACCCACAAGACCCTCGCGCTCGCCGCGCTGCTGCTCGCGGGCGCCGCAGCCCCGCCCGCCCTGGCGCAGGGGACGGCGCAGCTCACCAAGGTCGCGAGCTTCGGGCACCAAGTCACCGGCATCACCGCCTCCCGCGACGGGCGCCTGTTCGTCAACTTCCCGCGCTGGAGCGAGGACGCGCCGGTCTCGGTGGCCGAGCTGAAGGACGGCAAGCCCGTCCCCTACCCCGACGAGGGCTGGAATTCGTGGCGCAATGCCCGGGCCGACGAACTCTCGCCCAAGGACCATTTCGTCTGCGTGCAGAGCGTGGTGGCCGACGCCCAGGACCGGCTGTGGGTGGTCGATGCGGCGGCGCCCGCCATGGCCCACGTGATCAAGGACGGCCCGAAGCTCGTCGGCATCGACCTGAAGACCAACAAGGTGATCAAGACGATCCCCTTCGATTCGACCGTGGCGCTCCAGGGCTCCTATCTCAACGACGTGCGCATCGCGCCCGACGGCAAGACCGCCTACCTCACCGATTCCGGGGCCGAGGGCGCGCTGATCGTGGTCGATCTCGACGGCGGTTCGGCCAAGCGCCTGCTCGCGGGCGATCCCTCGACCATGCCGGACAAGTCGGTGACCGTGAGCTACGACGGGAAGCCCCTGCGCCGGCCCGACGGGCGCGGCGTGACGTTCGCCGCCGACGGCATCGCGCTCTCGCCCGACGGCAAGACGCTCTACTGGCAGGCGATTAAGGGTAAGACGCTCTACAGCCTGCCGACCGACGCGCTCACCGGCTGGGCCGCCTCTTCGCTCGTGCCGGAGACGCTCTCGGACAAGAGCCTGTCGGGCAAGGTGGCGCGGGTCGGCGAGAACGGCGTGGCGGACGGCCTCCTCATCACCCGGCGCGACGGGCGGATGATCGTGACCTCGCCGCAGGACGATTCGGTGAAGATGCGCGACCTGTCGAAGGCGGACGCCCCGCTCACCACGCTGGTGCAGGACCCGCAGCTGCGCTGGCCCGATACGCTGAGCGAGGGCCCGGACGGCACGATTTACCTCACCACCTCGCACATTCAGGACTCGGCCGACTACAAGCCCGGCGCCCCGGTGAGCCTGCCGACGGAGCTATGGGCGATCAAGCCGGGGGCCGACGCCACCGGTTCGACTCGTTGATAAGGATCGAGCGCTTGTCCCTTCCCCGCAAGGGGGAGGAGAGCCCGCACGACAGTCGGCCTCACACGGATGCCGGGGCCCCCGCCCCGATCAGCCGTGCCCGCAGCGGCTGCGCCCGGCCCGTCAGCGTCAGCTCGGTCAGTTCCCCCGGCGCGATCCCGGCGGCGCGGTAGACCGCCTCGGAGACGATGGCGACCTGGCCCATCGGCTTGGTCAGCGCCTCCAGGCGCGCGGCGACGTTGATCGTGTCGCCGAGCGCGGTGAAGCGGGCGTCGGCCTCGTCGCCGAGTTCGCCGACGATGGCGGTGCCGGCATGCAGGCCGATGCCGTAGCGCAGGCGCTCGCCGAGGTCGGCGGCGAGCATGCGGTTCAGCTGTTCCACCTCCGCCGCGATGGCCTCGACGGCCGCGAGCGCCGCGCGGGCGGCCTTGGACGTGTCGCCGTCGAGGCCGAACAGGGCCATCAGCCCGTCGCCGAGATGGCGGTTGACGCTGCCGCCCTGCGCCCGCACCGCGTGGCCGACGGCACCGAGGAAGCGGTTGATGACGAACACCGTGTCGTAGGCGAGCCGCTCCTCGGCGAGCCGGGTCGAGCCACGGAGATCGGCGAACAGCACCACGACGAAGCGCTCCTCGCCGGTCCCGGCCCGGTCCGACAGGCCGGCGGACAATCCCTTGGCGTGGGGCGTGAACAGCGGCGCCACGGTCAGGTCGCGGTCGGGCCGGAGCTGACAGGCGAGCCGGATGCCGGGGCTGGCGCCGATGCGCTCCAGCACCGCGCGCTCGGTGCGCTCAGGTGCGGGGAGGAAGCGCCCGCGCTCGCCGTCGACCACGCGGATGCGGCAGGTCGAGCAGCGCCCGCGTCCGCCGCAGATGCTGGCATGCGGGATGCGGCCCCGGCGGCTCGCCTCCAGGACGCTGGCGCCGCGCGGCACCCGCACGACGCGTCCGTCGGGATAGCCGATCCGCACGAGGCCGCCGCGGACTTCCAACAGCGTGCGCCGGCCGCGCGCCAGCAGCACGAGCCCGACCGCGCCCGCATAGGCCGCGAACAGCCCGCGCCGGATGGCGTCGAGCCGCTCGATCTGCGCCGCGTCGCCGATGCGCCGGACGGCGAAGACGCGCTCGCGCCAGGCCGGGTCGGCGGCGGCCAGCGCCACGGCGCGCCCGCCCTGCACGGTGCCGAGGAGCGCCAGCACCGGCACCAGCACGGCGCCGGCCAGCAGCCAGGGGGCGAAGCGCGGATAGGCGGGCTTCAGCCGGAGCCAGAAATGCAGGCCGAGGCAGCCGTGCAGCCACGCGGCGAGCAGCCCGAGCGTCAGCGAGACGCCGGTGCCCGCCGGGCTCGCGACCCAGAACGCCCAGAGCACCTGCGGATAGCCCCGCTCCAGCCCCTCGGCGCTCCAGGCGATCCGCGTGCCGACGACATGGTCGAGCAGCAGCAGCGGCACCGCGAGCCCGAGCAGGAGCTGCGCCGACTCGCCCGGCCGCAGCCGGAACAGCCGGCGCTCGTAGAGGGATTGCAGGCCGAGCGCGAGATGGGCGGCGAGCGCGCCGTAGAGCAGGAACACGGCGACCGGGTTGCGCCAAAGCGCGACCTTCACCTTCAGCCCGGCATGGAGCGCGCCGAGTGAGACGTTGCCGAGCGCATGGCAGAGCAGGTGGCTCAGCACGTAGGCGAACAGCACGAGGCCGCTGGCGAGGCGCACCTGTCGCAGGGTCGGGCGCGCCCGCGCCCAGGGGCGCCCGCCCGCCGCCTCCGCCGCCTGCCCCAAGGTGAAGAACTCCCGTGTCCGCGCATTATCCGTCTGCCACGACCGGCGGACCCGCGCGAGGGGGCGGCGTGTGGGTCGGTCGACTCACCCCCTGACTCACCGCCGTCATTCCGGGGCCGCGCAGCGGAACCCGGAATCCACGACTGGCCGCGACGGTTCGGCTTCAGCCGGGCATCCCGCATCACGGGTGGATTCCGGGTTCGCCTTCGGCGCCCCGGAATGACGGGGGGAGAGGCTTAGCCAAACTCCGGCCCGCGCCCTCACTCCCCCGGATGCGGCGCGACGGCGTGCGCGTGGGCCGGCGCCTCGTCGCGCGGGCCGACGAAGCGGCCGAGCCCGCGCCCGAGCAGACTGCCAAGGCTGTCCATCAGCAGGAACACCGCGGGCACGAACACCAGCGAGAGCAGCGTCGAGACGATCAGCCCGGCGATCACCGCGACCGCCATCGGCGCGCGGAACTCGCCGCCGACGCCGAAGGCCATGGCGGAGGGCACCATGCCGGCCGCCATGGCGATGGTGGTCATGACGATGGGGCGCGCCCGCTTGCGGCCGGCGTCCACGATGGCGGTGACGCGGTCCACGCCCGCGCGCATCTCCTCGACGGCGAAGTCCACCAGCATGATGGCGTTCTTGGTGACCAAGCCCATCAGCATCAGGATGCCGATGACGACCGGCATCGAGATCGGCATGTTGAACAGCAGCAGGCCGAGGATGGCGCCGCCGATGGAGAGCGGCAGCGAGAACAGGATGGTGAGTGGCTGGAGGAAGTTGCCGAACAGCAGCACGAGGACCGCGTAGACCATCATGATCCCGGCGCCCATCGCCATGAGGAAGCCGGAGAACACCTCGCCCATGATCTCGGCGTCGCCCGTCTGGCGGATCATCACGCCCGGCGGCAGGTTCTTGGCGGTCGGCGTATTCAACGCTTGCTCGATCAGCGAGCCGAGCGCGTCCGAGCCCTCCATGTTGGCTTCCACCGCGACGCGCACGACGCGGTCGTAGCGCTCGATCGCGCCCGGCCCCTGGTCGAGTTCGATGTCGGCGACCGCGGCGAGCGGCACGGCGGTGCCGTTCTTGGCCGGGACCTTGAGGTTTTCGAGCTTCGCCACCGCGCCGCGGGCGCTCTCGGGCAGTTGCACGCGGATCGGCACCTGCCGGTCGGCGGCGTTGAACTTCGCCAGATTCAGGCCGATGTCGCCGATGGTGCCGACGCGGACCGTCTCGGCGATGGTGTCGGTCGAGACGCCGAGATCGGCCGCCGCACCGGGTTTTGGGCGGATGCGCACTTCCGTGCGGTTGAGGGGTGCGGTCGACATCACCGAGACGAGGTGCGGGATCGCCGCCATGTCGCGCTGGAGGTTGGCCGCGACCTCGCTCACCACCGCCACGTCCGGACCGCCGACGACGAGCGCCAGATCGCGCTGGCCGTTGTCGCGCAGCGTCCACGAGCGGATGTCGGGCTCGTCGGCGAGGATGCCGGCGATCTCGGTCTCCAGCGTCCACTGGCGCTTGGCCCGCTGGTTCTTCGGCGTCAGGTTGACGATGAGGGTGGCGAGCCGGGTCTCCTTCTTGCCGCCGGCCTGCCGCCCGCCGTCCACGAAGACGGACGTGACCTCGGGCAGCGCGCGGATGCGCTCCACCACCCGGTCGGCGACCGCCATGGTGTCGGGGAGCCGCGCACCCGGCGCCAGCTCGATCATGAACAGGGTGCGGGCGTTGTCCTGCTTGGGCACGAAGCCCGAGGGCAGCATTTTCGTAGACGCCAGCGACCCGACGAACAGCGCCAGCCCGACGAACAGGGTGATCCACTTGTGGCGCACCGACCAGCCGACGAGGCGGGCATAGGCCCGCATCACCGGGCCCTCGCGCTCCTCCGCATGGCCGTGGTCGCGCAAAAAGTAGGCGGCGAGCATCGGCGTGATGAGGCGGGCGACCAGCAGCGACATGAACACCGACACCGCGATGGTCAGGCCGAACTGGATGAAGTAGCGGCCCGCAATGCCGCCCATGAACGAGACCGGGGCGAACACCGCGATCAGCGTCGCCGTGATCGCGATGACGGCCAGCCCGATCTCGTCGGCGCCCTCGATCGCCGCGCGGTAGGGCGATTTGCCGAGCCGCATGTGCCGGACGATGTTCTCGATCTCGACGATGGCGTCGTCCACGAGGATGCCGGTCACCAGCGTGATGGCGAGCAGGCTGATGCCGTTGAGGGTGAAGCCGAGCGCGTCCATCGCCCAGAAGGTTGGGAACACCGAGAGCGGCAGCGCCACCGCGGCGATCAGGGTGGCGCGCCAGTCGCGCAGGAACAGGAACACCACGATCACGGCGAGCAGGGCGCCCTCGATCAGGGTGTGCATGGCCGAATCGTAGCTGCCGATGGTCGCCGCGACCGAGGAATCGATCGTCTCGAAGCGGATGTCGGGATAGTTTTGGCGAAACTCCGCGATTTTCTGCTCGACGCCTTTGGCGACCTCTGCGTCGCTGGCGCCGGAGCCGCGGGAGACCGAGAAGGCGACGACCGGCGCGCCGTTGAAGCGGGCGAAGGTGCGCGGCTCCTCGATGCCGTCCTCCACCGTGGCGAGGTCGTCGAGCCGCACCTTCCGCCCGCCGGGCAGGACGATGGTGGTGGCCTTGAGGTCGCGGATGGTGCGCGCGGCGGCGAGCGTGCGGATCGACTGCTCGCGCCCGCCGATCTCGCCGCGCCCGCCCGCCATGTCGACGGAGGTGGCCCGCACCTGCCGGTTCACCTCCGCCGCGGTGATGCCGAGCGCGAGAAGCCGGTCGGGCTGGGGCGTGATGCGGATTTCCCGCGCCACGCCGCCCACGCGCTCGACGCCGCCGACGCCCTTCACCCCCTGAAGCGTGCGGGCGACCTTGTCCTCGACGAACCACGAGAGTTCGGCGGGCGTCATCGCCGGGGCGGTGACGCCGTAGATCAGGATCGGCAGGCCGGTGATCTCGACGCGCTGGATCACCGGCTCGTCGATGGTGCGCGGTAGGTTGATGCGGATCTTGGAGATCGCGTCCTTCACGTCGTTGACGGCGCGGTCGGTGTTCACCTCGAGCCGAAACTCGACCGTGGTGACGGAGGAGCCTTCGGTGATCGCCGAGGTGATGTGCTTGACCCCGCGCACGCCCGCGATGGAGTCCTCGACCCACTTCGTGACCTGCGTCTGCAACTCGGAGGGCGCCGCGCCCCCTTGCGTGATCGTGACCGAGACGATCGGCACGTCGACGTTCGGCATGCGCGTGACGGCCAAGCCCCGGAAGCTGACGAGGCCGAGCACGATCAGCACGAGGAACAGGACGAGGGGGGCGATCGGGTTGCGGATCGCCCAAGCGGAAACGTTCAGGCGCATCGGGGCGACCCGCTCATTCTTTCAGGAAAAGCGCGCCTCAGCGCGCGTCGGCGGTGGCTTGCGGCGAGGGCGCCGACGCGACCGCGGCGGCCCGGCCCGGAACGGGGACCGGACGGACCCGGTCCCCATCCCTCAAAAAGCTGCCGGCGCGGGCGACGACGCGCTCGCCGTCGTTGAGGCCGGCGCGGATCTCGATGTCGTCGTCGTCGGACAGGCCGGTGCGGACCTCGCGCGACTCGACCCGGTCCTCGGCGACGACGAGGACCGAGCTGCGCTTTCCCCCGCCGTAGAGCACCGAGGCCTGGGGCACGGTGACGCCGCGGGTGCGGGCGAGTTCGACCGCGCCGCGCACGAAGGTGCCGATGCGAAGCCGCGGATCGGGATCGAGGCGCACGCGCACCTTGCCGAGCCGGCTCGCCCGGTCGACCTCGGGGTAGACCACGCGGACGGAGCCCGACACGCGCTCGCCCTCGCCGATCTCGATGAAGGCGGGCGCACCTTCGCGCAGCAGCGGCAGCCGGGTCTCGATGACCTCGCCCTCCAGCTCGATCTCGCCGCGCGCGATCAGGCGAAATAACGGCTCGGCCGCCGACGAGGCCGCCATGCCGACGCGGGCCGTGCGGCGGCTGACGATGCCGGCCTCCGGGGCGCGGATTTCGGTGCGGGCGAGGCGCAGTTCGAGTTCGGCCTTCACGGCCTGCGCCTGCGCCAGATCGGCCCGGGCGATGGAGAGGCCGTTGCGAGCGAATGTCAGCTTGCCCTCGGCCTGGCGGAGCGCCGCGGTGCGGCTTTCCATCACCACCGCGGTGGCGTTGCCGGTCTGCATCAGCGACTTGGCGCGCTCGAAGGCGAGGCGGGCTTCCGTTTCGGCGGCCTCGGCCTGCTCGATGCTCGATTGCGCCTGTGGGACGGCGGCGGTGGCCTTCTCGACGAGCGCCGCCTGCTGGGCGAGCTGGCGGTCGATCAGGTCGCGGTTGAGACGGGCCAGCACCTGCCCCTTGGCGACGCGGGCGCCCTCCTCCACCAGCAGCTCGACGATGCGGTAGCCGTCGATTTCGGGGCTGACCAGAATTTCGTCGCGGGGCACCAGCGTGCCGGTGACGACGATGCTCTCGACGATCTCGCGGCGCGCGGCCTCGACCACGCTGACGGTGGGGGCCCGCGGCGTGACGGCCGCCGCGGTCTCGGCGCGCACCGCCGGGGCCGCTGCGATGGCGAGGCCGGCTGCGGCGAACAGAAGAAGGCGGCGGGCGGCGCTCATGCGGCGGCCTTGTGCGCGAGGCCCGCATCGATCAGGGCAAGCAGCTGCCTGACCGCCGGGCCGGGTTCGTAATCGGGGTTGAGGGCGCGATCGACGATGATCCCCTTCATCAGGGGAGCGATCGCCTCGTACAGGCCGGCGGCGTCGCATCCCGGCGCGATGGCCGAGAAAATCTCGATCAGCCACGTGCGGCCTTCCTGGTCGCCGCGCTCGATCATGGTGCCGATGGCCGGGTTGCGGGTCGCCTCGGCCCAGAGGTCGAGGCGCAGGATCGCCGCGCCGCGGGTCATCTCGGTGAAGTAGGCCGCGAGAATGCCGGTGAGCACGCCGCGGCGGTCGCCGCTGCGCTCCAGCATCTCGACCAGCACGGCGCCGCGCTCGCGGTCGCGCTCGGCGAGGCCAAGGACGACGGCTTCCTTCGAATCGAAGTAGCGGTAGATGTTGCCGGGGCTCATCGCCGCCTCGCGGGCGAGGTCCTGCATCGTCGTGCGGTGGAAGCCGTTGCGCACGAAGCAGGCTTCCGCCGCGTCGAGGATGTGGGCCTGCCGTACGGCTTGCGCCGAGGTCGGCTCGATCCGGGTCTGAACTGCGGCGCTCGCGCTCACGAGGCGGCTCCCGGCAGCACGGCCGGTAACACGGCACACGCGCGGGGCTGGCCGTCGAGGTCGGCGCAGAGCCGGGCCTGCCAGCCCGTCTGGCCCGCTCCGGTCCAGCCGATCAGCGCGAGCCACGCCATCGCCACGACGAGGCAGAGGGCGAGGTTGGCCGGGGTGCAGATCTCCTGGGCGACGCGCAGGACCCGGAGCTGAAGCCGGCTCGGGCGGGAAGCGGATTTTTCTTCCCAACGACGATCGAGAGTGACGCTCACGGGAACCTCCTGCGCTGCCGAGGTTGATAGTGAACGTTCATTCTCATGTCAATGAACGTTCATTCTCATCGCGTGCGAGCGGGCACGTTCGGGCGGCCTGTGGCCGGGATGCGACGCTAGGCGGCCCCTATCGGCGTTCCTGACCGTATCTCTCGATGAGAGGTTCGGACGCTCTCCTCCCCCTTGCGGGGAGGAGGTAGGAGGTGGGGGTGGTGCAGACGGCACCGCGACGCTCGATCCTGCCCGACCCCCACCCCTACCCTTCCCCGCAAGGGGGAGGGACATGCGCGCGCCATGACCCTGACCGTTCCATCGCCGTCGACACCCCCGAGCGCCCTCCCCGGCGCGTCGGGTTAGGCCGCTGCCATGGCGACATCGGAATGGCGCGAGAGCCGCAACGCGGCGGCCCGGGCGCGGCTGGAAAAGTCCCTGCGGCCGGGCTTTCCCGCCCACGTGCTGCACCACGCGCTGACGCGTCCGCTGATTCCGCCGACGCCGAGCCGGGCGGTGGCGAGCTACTGGCGCCATCACGTCCTGCGGGCCGACCGCCTCGCCCGCGCGCTCGCCGCCCGCACCGGCGCGCCGGAGGGCTGGACGTGGCAAGTGGGGGGTGGCGAGGGCCGGCCCGCGAGCTTCCGGGTGCCGCCCGCGCCCTTCCGCGAGGACGCCCACGCCCCCGGCCCCGGCGCCTGCCGCATCTGCGGCGGGCCGGTCTTCCGCTTCGGCTGGCACCGGGATCTCGCGGGCGACGGCGCCCCGAGCAAGCGGGCCGGCTGGCACGCCGCCTGCGTGATCGCCTGGGAGTTCTGGTGCGCGCCGAGCGACCATCTCAAGGAATTGAAGGCGCGCCAGCGCCACCGCTGCGCCGTCTCGGGCAAGCGCCTGCTGCGGGGCGCGGAGGTCGATCACCGCCTGCCGCTCTACCGGGTCTGGCGCGAGGAGCGCGACCTGCCCTGGCCGTTCCTGCTCGGCCATTGGGGCGCGCCGAACCTGCAGGTGGTCAACCGCGCCGGCCATGTCCTGAAGTGCCGCGAGGAGGCGGACGAGCGGGCGGCCACGCGGCGCGACGCGTCGGTGATCGCGCCGGACGACGATTTGGCCTGATCGGTAGGGCTTCCAAAGCCAGTCTAACCTCGCCGTCATTCCGGGGCTCGCCGCAGGCGAGAACCCGGAATCCACGACTGGCCGCGAGGGCGCAGCTTGAGCCGGGCATCCCGCATCACGGGTGGATTCCGGGTTCCGCTGCGCGGCCCCGGAATGACGGCGGTGGGGATGGGGCGCGAGCCAGACGCGCGTCCTGCGAAGTGCGACGCCCTCACCCTCCCCGCTTTCGCCTTGCGTCTCGCGGCAACCGCTTTATCCCGTGCCCCCCTGCCGCCCGCGATGGAGACCCCCCGATGGCCGTGACGAAGACCGTGAACGGGCTCATCGCCGAGGAACTGGGCGTCCGCGAGGGGCAGGTCGCGGCGGCGGTCGAGTTGCTCGACGGCGGCTACACGGTCCCCTTCGTCGCCCGCTACCGCAAGGAGGCGACGGGCTCGCTCGACGACGCGCAGCTGCGCACCCTGGCCGAGCGCCTCGGCTACCTGCGCGACCTCGCCGAGCGCCGCGCCACGATCACCGAGAGCATCCGGGCCCAGGGCAAGCTGACGCCGGAGCTGTCCGCGGCGATCGCCGGCGCCGAGACCAAGGCGCGGCTGGAGGACATCTATCTCCCGTTCCGCCCCAAGCGCCGCTCCAAGGCGCAGACCGCCCGCGAAGCCGGGCTGGCGCCGCTGGCCGAAACCCTGCTGGCCAAGCCCGAGACGCATCCCGAGCGGGCGGCGCAAGCCTACGTCGCCGCTGACAAGGGCATCGACTCCGCGGAAGCCGCGCTGGAAGGGGCGCGGGCCATCCTGATCGAGCGGTTTGCCGAGGATGCCGACCTGATCGGGCGCCTGCGCGAGGACTTTTGGAAGACCGGCGAAGCGGTCTCGCGCGTGCGCAAGGGCAAGGAGGCGACGGGCCAGAAGTTCGCGGATTACTTCGACTGGCGCGAGCGCCTCGAAAAGATGCCCTCGCACCGGGTGCTGGCGCTGTTCCGCGGCGAGGCCGAGGAGGTGCTGGAGATCGGCCTCTCGGCGGACGGCGAGGATTCGCCCTCCGGCCTGCCCGGCCCGTTCGAGCTGGCGGTGTGCCGCCGCCACGCCGTCTCGGCCCGCGGGCGCCCGGCCGATGCGTGGTTGCTTGAGACCGTGCGGCTCGCGTGGCGCACCAAGATCCGCACCGGCATCAAGGCGGACCTGCGCACCCGCCTGTTCGAGCGGGCCGAGGACGCTGCCGTGAAGGTGTTCGCCGGCAATCTCAAGGACTTGCTGCTGGCCGCCCCCGCGGGCGGGCGTGCCACCCTCGGGCTCGATCCGGGCTACCGCAACGGCGTGAAGGCGGCCGTCGTCGACGCCACCGGCAAGGTTCTGGCGGTCGAGACCACCTACCCGCACGAGCCGCAGCGGCGCTGGAACGAGTCGGTCGCGGCACTCTCAAAACTCTGCCGGCGCCACGGTGTCGAGCTGATCGCGGTGGGCAACGGCACCGCCTCGCGCGAGACCGATCGGCTCGCCGCCGAGATCATTTCGGCCAACCCCGACCTGAGCCTCGCCAAGGTGATGGTCTCGGAGGCCGGCGCCTCGGTCTACTCGGCCTCGGCCATCGCGTCGAAAGAGCTGCCCGACCTCGACGTGTCGCATCGTGGCGCCGTCTCGATCGCGCGGCGGCTTCAGGACCCGCTGGCCGAACTCGTGAAGATCGACCCGAAATCCATCGGCGTCGGCCAGTACCAGCACGATATCGGCGAGCAGAAGCTGTCGCGCTCGCTGGACGGCGTGGTCGAGGACGCGGTGAACGCCGTCGGCGTCGACGTGAACACCGCCTCCGTGCCGCTTCTCGCCCAGGTCTCGGGCCTCGGCGAGTCGGTGGCGGCCAAGATCGTGGCCCACCGCGACGGCAACGGCCCGTTCCGCACCCGCACGGCGCTCAAGAAGGTGCCGGGGCTCGGGCCCAAGACGTTCGAACTCGCCGCGGGATTCCTGCGCATCCCCGATGGGACCGACCCGCTCGACCGCTCCGGCGTCCACCCCGAGGCCTATCCGGTGGTGCGCCGCATCTTGGAGGCGACGAAGAGCGACATCAAAGTGCTGATCGGCAACGCGGCGGTGCTGGGCGGGCTTTCCCCTGAGCGCTTCGCCGACGAGCGCTTCGGCGTGCCGACCGTGCGCGACATCCTCAGGGAGCTGGAGAAGCCCGGCCGCGATCCGCGCCCCGCCTTCAAGACCGCGAGCTTTCAGGAGGGCGTCGAAAAGATTTCCGACCTCAAGCCGGGGATGCAGCTGGAGGGCGTGGTCACCAACGTCGCGGCCTTCGGCGCCTTCGTCGATGTCGGCGTGCATCAGGACGGGCTGGTGCACATCTCGGCGATGGCCCGCCGCCGCATCGCTTCACCGTCCGAGGTGGTGAAGGCGGGCGACGTGGTGCGGGTGCTGGTGCTGTCGGTGGACGTGCCGCGCAAGCGCATCGGCCTGTCGATGCGGCTGGACGATCCGGTGGACGGGACGCCGGTGGCGGCGCGGAGCGCTCCGCGGCCGGTCTCGCCGCCGCCGCGGACGCCCGCGCCGCAGCCAGAGCGCGGCGGCGCGCTGGCCGACGCGTTCCGGCGGGCCAAGGGGCAGCCCTCGGGGCGGTGAGGCCCCTCCCCCGTGCGGCGGGACCGGCGCTCGGAATGCGGGAAGCCCGATCCCTCAGAGCTGGCAGGCGCCGGCCAGCGCCTCGTTCTCGGCCTGCGAGAACAGTCGCGAGCGGATGTGGAACCGCTTCTCGCGGCCGTTCTCCAGGGAGAACATCCCGCCGCGGCCGGGCACCACGTCGAGGATGATGTGGGTGTGCTTCCAGACGCCGAACTGCGAGCGCGAGATGAAGAAGTCCGCGCCCCCGACCTGGCCGAGATGCACGTCGCCGTCGCTGGTGATGAAGTCGCCGACGGGGTAGCACATCGGCGAGGAGCCGTCGCAGCAGCCGCCCGACTGGTGGAACATCACCGGGCCGTACTCGGATTTTAGCTCCGCGATGAGTTCCAGCGCGGCGGGCGTCGCCGTCACGCGCAGCGGCGTGCCCGCGTTGTCGGCCTGCTCGGCGGTGACGGGATCGATGGTTTCGGCCGGGTGCGGCGTCGGCTCGCTCATGGTCCAAATCTCCCTTTGATGTTGTTGTCGTTATGTGAGGCCGGCTCGGCGGATTTCCACGAATCCGGTGTCTGCGGACGAGACTAGCGCATCGTCTTGGATATCGTATCCAGAACGATGCACTAGGTTCTTGTGCCGCATCGGTTTTTCCGAAAGCCGGCGGCCACCTTTCGGACCGATGCTCTAGCAGGGCGGCCGGGCCCCCGACATTCGCCCTTGGGCGCAAGCGGCCCGACCGCCCAGCGATGCGCCGATCCGCCCCGGCGCGGGAGCCGCGTGCATGGCGCCCGGCCTGATCCTTGCTCTGCGGATTTTCGAGAAGAATCCGCCGAGGATCCGCCATGACCCAACCGTCTCCCGCTCTCGCCGCGCCCGCGGTGAAGACGACCTGCCCCTATTGCGGGGTGGGCTGCGGCGTGCTGGCCACGCCGGACGGGCAGGGCGGCGTCGGCATCGCGGGCGATCCCGAGCATCCGGCGAATTTCGGCCGGCTCTGCTCCAAGGGTTCGGCGCTCGGCGAGACCGTCGATCTGGGGGACCGGCTGCTGAAGCCCACCGTCGACGGGCAGGTTGCCTCCTGGGAGGGCGCGTTGGGTGCCGTCGCGGGCAGCCTCAAGAGAATCGCCGAGCGGCACGGGCCGGATTCGATCGCCTTCTACCTCTCGGGCCAGTTGCTGACGGAGGATTATTACGTCGCCAACAAGCTCGCGAAGGGGTTTTTGGGCACGCCTCATGTCGACACGAACTCGCGGCTCTGCATGTCGAGCGCGGTCGCGGCCCACCGCCGCGCCTTCGGCTCCGACACGGTGCCGGGCTGCTACGAGGATCTCGACGAGGCCGACCTGATCGTGCTGGTCGGCTCCAACGCCGCGTGGTGCCACCCGATCCTGTTTCGCCGGATGATCGACGCCCGCAACAAACGCGGCACGAAGATCGTCACGGTCGATCCCCGCCGCACCCAGACCGGCGAGGAAGCCGACCTGCATCTGGGGATCGCGCCCGGCACCGACACCGCCCTGTTCTCCGGGCTGCTCGTCCATCTCGCGGATCGGGGCAAGCTCGACGCCCGCTTCATCGCCGAGCACACCGCGGGCTTCGACGGCGCTCTGGAGCGCGCCCGCCAGATCGCCCCGGACGCCGCCGCCACGGCCCGGGCCACGGGGCTCGCGGAAGCCGAGGTGCAGGCCTTCTTCGACCTCTTCGAACGGACCCAGAAGGTCGTCACCGGCTTCAGCCAGGGCGTGAACCAGTCGGCCCAGGGCACCGACAAGGGCAACGCCATCATCAACTGCCACCTCGCCACCGGGCGGATCGGCAGGCCCGGCATGGGCCCGCTCTCGCTCACCGGTCAGCCCAACGCCATGGGCGGGCGCGAGGTCGGCGGCTTGGCCAACATGCTGGCCGCCCACATGCATTTCGCGCCGGAAGAGGTGGACCGCGTCCGGAGGTTCTGGAAGGCCCCCAACATCATCACCGGCGAGGGGATGAAGGCGGTGGCGCTGTTCGAGGCCATCGAGCGGGGCAAGATCAAGGCTTTGTGGGTGATGGGCACCAACCCGCTGGTGTCGATGCCGCGGGCCGACCGCATCCGCGACGCGATCGCCGGGCTCGACCTCTACGTCGTGTCGGAGGCCATCGCGACCAGCGACAGCGCGCGGGCGACCGGCAAAAAAACGGTGCTGCTGCCCGCGCTCGCCTGGGGCGAGAAGGACGGCACGGTGACGAATTCGGAACGCCGCATCTCGCGCCAGCGCGCCTTCCTGAAAGCCCCGGGCGAGGCCCGGGCCGATTGGGCGATCATGGGCGACGTCGCCCGCCGCCTCGGCTACGGCGACCACTTCGCCTACCGCTCGGCGGCCGAGATTTTTCGCGAGCACGCCGCGCTCTCGGCCTTCGAGAACGACGGCACCCGCGACTTCGACATCGGCGGTTTGGCCGACATCACCGAGCGCGCCTACGACGCGCATCTGCCCGCGCAATGGCCGCTGCCGAAGCGCGAGGCCAAGGGCCGCGCCCGGCTCTTCGCCGATGGGCGCTTCTTCACCTTCGACCGGCGCGCCCGCTTCGTCGCGGTGCAGCCCCCGGCCTTGGCGCAGGCCGCCAGCCCGGAGCGCCCGCTGGTGCTCAACACCGGCCGCGTGCGCGACCACTGGCACACCATGACCCGCACCGGCAAAAGCCAGCGGCTCTCGGCTCACCGCGCCGTGCCCTTCGTCGAGGTCCATCCCGACGATGCGGCCCGCTTCGGCCTCAAGGACGGCGGCTTCGCGAAGGTAACGACGGAGGCCGGCACCGCGACGCTCGAAGTGACCGTGACGGACGGCGTGCGGCCGGGCTCGGTGTTCGTGCCGATGCACTGGAGCGACATGACGTCTTCCGATGGGCGCGCCGCCGCGCTCGCCCGCGGCGTGACCGATCCGGTCTCCGGCCAGCCCGAGCTGAAGGCGACGCCCGCCGCCGTCGAGCCGGTCGCCTACCGCTCCCGCGGCTATCTGCTGACCCGCACGCCCCTCGCCGCCCCCGCGGGCTGGTGGTGGGCGCGGGCGACCGTTTCCGGCGGCTCCGGCCTGCTGTTCGCCACCCAGGAGGGCTCGCGCGAGATGGCGCTGGCGATCCGCGGGCTGTTTCCCGGCCAGGAACTCGCCGAATACGTCGATCACGCCCGCGGGCTCTACCGCTGCGCCGTCTACGGCGACGGCAAGCTCATGGCCGCCCTCTCGGTCGCGCCGGGCGAAAGGCGGCCGGATTGGGAACTCGCCAAGCAGGTGTTTGCGCAACCCGATCTCGACGCGGTGGACCGGCGCACGCTGCTCTCCGGTCGGGCGGCGGGGGCCTCGGCGGGCCCTGTGGTCTGCGCCTGCCACGGCGTCGGGCTCGACGTCATCACGGCGGCCATCGCGGGCGGCGCCGGCTCGGTCGAGGCGGTGGGCGCGGCCTGCAAGGCGGGGACGAATTGCGGCTCGTGCATCCCAGAGATCCGCAAGCTCCTGCCCGGAGCGCTTGCGCGCAACGCCGCCTGAGCGCAAGTTTTCTCACCTGCTCTCCTCCCCCTTGCGGGGAGGAGCCGGAGGTGGGGGGCGGGCAGGAGGCACCGGTGCGGTTCCTCCTGAACCACCCCCACCCCTGACCCCTCCCCGCAAGGGGGAGGGGAACGCGCCGGCCTTCGTCGCGCAGACGAACGGCTTACACCGAGCAACGAAGTCCGCGTCGAAGCCCATGAGCACACCCCGCCAACCCCGCGAAACCCGCGCCGGCCTCGAGCCGCTGGCGGTGCTGCCCGTGTTCGTGCCGCTCCAGGACAAGCGGGCGGTGCTCGCCGGCTCCAATGCGGGCGCGCCGTGGAAGGTGAAGCTGCTCGCCGCCGCGGGCGCCCGCGTCGATGTCTACGCCGAGGAGCCGAGCGAGGAGCTGCGCGGCGTGCCGGCCGAGATCGCCGCCGGCTCGGTGACCCTGCACGAGCGCCGCTGGACCCCCGAGGATCTGCAGGGCGCCGCCTTCGCCATCGGGGCGATGGAGGACGAGGACGATTGCGTCGCCTTCGTCGCGGAAGCGCGCCGGGCCGGCGCCATCGTCAACGCGGTGGACCGGCCGCATCTGTGCGACGTGAAGTTCGGCGCCATCGTCAACCGCTCGCCGCTCGTCGTCGGCATCTCGACCGAGGGCGCCGCCCCGGTCTTCGGCCAGACCGTGCGGGCGCGCATCGAGGCGATGCTGCCGCGCGGCTTCAAGCACTGGGTCGGCGCGGCGCGTGACTGGCGCGAGACCGTCTCGGCCCGCTTCCACGGTTTTTCCGAGCGGCGCGGCTTCTGGGAGCGCTTCACCGACCGCGCCTTCGCCGAGCCGGATCGGGCCCCGACGCAAGAAGACCTCGACGAACTGATGGGGCAGGCCGAGGCGCTGCCGCTGGGCGGAGCCGTCACGCTGGTGGGCGCCGGACCGGGCGACGCCGAACTCCTCACCCTCAAGGCGCTGCGGGCTCTGCGCAACGCCGACGTGATCCTCTACGACGACCTCGTCGCCCCCGAGATCCTCGACTACGCCCGCCGCGAGGCCCGCACGATGCTGGTCGGCAAGACCGGGCACGGCCCCTCCTGCCGCCAGGACGACATCAACGCCCTGATGGTCTCGCTGGCGAAATCCGGAAAGCAGGTGGTGCGGCTGAAATCCGGCGATCCGCTGGTGTTCGGCCGGGCCGGCGAGGAGATCGAGGCCTGCCGGCTCGCCGGCATTCCCTGCACGGTAGTGCCCGGCGTCTCGGCGGCGCAGGGCGCGGCCGCGGCTCTCGGCGTCTCGCTGACCCACCGCGACGCGGCGCGGCGCCTGCAATTCGTCACCGGCCACGACCGCCGCGGCGCGCTGCCCGACGACCTGAACTGGGGGGCGCTCGCCGATCGCAGCGTCACCACCGTGGTCTACATGCCCAAGCGCACGCTCGGCGCGCTGCTGGAGCGGGCGATCACGGAAGGCCTCGCGCCGACGACGCCGGCGCTGGTGGTGTTCAACGCCACCCGCCCCGGCCAGCAGACGGTCGCCGGCACCGCCGCCGACCTCGCCGGCAAGGTCGAGGCGTCGGGGTTCGAAGGCCCGGCGATCCTGATGGTCGGCGAGGCGCTGGGCCGCCGCGAGGCCGGCACGGCGCTGCCGGGGCCGGAACTGCACGCCGCCGCGTCCTGAAGCGCCGCGCCGAAGCTCGCCGCGCGGCGGCCCCGCCCCTTGCGGCAGGGCGAATCACCCATGAGCAATGAGGCCGGCGGGGCCCGCCGTCCCATCCGGACCGCGGCGTCCTGAAGGCCGATGGCGGCGCGCGGGGCCGCCACCGCAGCACGACCCGCGCAGGGAAGATCGCCGCCCGTCCATCGAGTGGCGTCAAAGCGCGGCCCGCGGCTCGAATTCGAACCGCGGACCGTCTAAAGCATCGTCCCGAAAGCCGGGAGAGGCGCAGCGTCTCGTCAGTTCGAGCGGGACACCTCGACGAGATTATCCGAGAACGACGGCGCGTGGCCCATGTCGGTGAAGGCGCCCGACGAGATGCTGTTGACCGTGCCCTCGTTGAGCTGGCGCCAGTAGCCCAGCGTCGCCACCACGATGCCGGGGTTCACGTCGTCGGTGATGCGCGCCACGCCCTTGAAGGCGCCGCGGTCGTTGCCGACCTGGACCCGGTCGCCGTTGCGGATGCCGCGGGCGTCGGCGTCGGCTTGGTTGATCATCACGAACTGCTCGCCCTGGCCCTTCTGCTTGTCCTCCATGTTCGCGTAGCACGAGTTCAGGAAGTAGTGGCTCTTGGGCGAGACGATGTTGAGCGGGAAGCGCTTGGCGAGTTCCGGATCGTTCGTGTGCGACTCGCGCGGGCCGAGATAATCGGGCAGCGGGTCGAGGGCCTCGCCCGGCTGGAAGCCCTCGTACATCTGCCGGAACGGGGGGGCGACGAAGTTCGTGGCGCCCTCGACCTTGAACATGCACTTGCCGGTGGGCGTCGGGAAATTACCCTCCCGGTGCGGCGCGCGGTCGTCGGGCGTGCCGACCTTCAGGCGGGCGAAGCCGTGCTCGCGCATGTAGGCGAGGTCGATGCCCTCGCAGGCCGGCGACGACCAATCGACGTAGTGCTCCAGGCACTCCGAATCGGTCCATTGGAAGTTCTCTTCCTCGAAGCCGAGCCGCGCGGCGAGCCGGCGGAAGATCTCGTTGTTCGGGATCGCCTCGCCGGGCGCCTCGGCGCACTTGGTGTTGTAGGTGAGGTAGAGGTGGCCCCAGGACAGGATCATGTCCTCCATCTCCGCGCCCATGGTCGCCGGCAGCAGGATGTCGGCGTAGGAGGCGGTGTCGGAGATGAAGTGCTCGGCCGAGACCATGAACAGGTCCTCGCGCATCAGCCCCTCGACGATCTTGTCGGTCTCGGGCGCCTGCGTGACCGGGTTCGAGTTCCAGCACATCATCGACATGATCGGCGGGTCGAGCAGCATCTCGCCGGTCAGCGCCCGGCCGATCTGCAGGTTCGAGACGACGCGGGTGCCCTCGGGGATCAGGTCCGGGCGGCAGATCACGTCGAACTTGTAGGGGTGCTCCCACACGCCGAACTGGGTGATGCCGCCGCCGACATGGCGCCACGCGCCGGTGAGCGCCGGGATGCAGGCGACCGCCCGGATGGTCTGGCCGCCGCCGTAATGGCGCTCAAGCGCCACGCCGATGCGGATGCCCACCGGCTGCTCGGTCGCCATCTCGCGGGCGAGCCTGCGGATGTCGTCGGCCGAGACGCCGGTGATCTCGGCGGCCCATTCGGGCGTGCGGGTGCTGGCCCGCTCCTTCAGCTCCTCGAAGCCGACCGTGTAGTTGTCGACGTAGTCCTGATCGACCAACCCCTGCTCGATGATCGAATTGATCAGCGCCATGGCGAGCGCGCCGTCGGTGCCGGGCTTCGGGGCGATGTGCCAGTCGGCGGCCTTGGCGGTGCGCGAGGCGTAGGTGTCGATCACGACGACCTTGGCGCCCTTCTTCTGGGCGTCCTTCACGATCGCCCAGTGGTGCAGGTTGGTGCTGACCGAGTTGCAGGCCCAGATGACGATGTACTTAGAGTGGATGTAGCTGTCCGGGTCGAGGCCCGCGGTCGGGCCGACCGTGAGCAGCCACGCGGTGCAGGAGCCCTCGCCGCAGAAGGTGCGCTCGGTGACGGTGGCGCCCATCCGGTTGAAGAACGCGTCGCCGCCGTTCAGCCCGTGCACGAGGCCCTGGTTGCCGAGATAGCTGTAGGGCGCGATGGCCTGCGGCCCGTGACGGTCGATGATGTCCTTCCAGCGCGTCACGATGGTGTCCAGCGCCTCGTCCCAGCTGATGCGCTCGAATTCCTTCGAGCCCTTCGGGCCGACCCGCTTCATCGGGTAGAGCAGCCGGTCGGGATGGTAGTGGCGCTTCTCGTAGTCCTTGAGCTTCACGCAGAGGCCGCCGCGGGTCATCGGATGATCCGGGTTGCCGCGCACGCCCTGAAGCTGTCCGTCCTTGACGTCGAACAGCATCGAGCAGGTGTCGGGGCAATCGTGCGGGCAACCGCCGAAGAACGTCTCCGTCAGGCTCTCGGCCTCGGCGACGATCAGGGAGTCCGGCTTGACGATCTCGTTCATGGTTCCTCCGCGCTCGAACCGGGGCCTCGTTCGATGGGCCGGGCTTCGATGGCTGGAGGCAGCATGCCTCAACTCAAGAATAATTCAAATCCGAAGGAGCGGGGCGGCAGGATGGTGCTGGTCGCCGCCTCGCCACTTCGTGTTCCGATCCACACCGTCATCGCGAGGCGAAGCCGAAGCGATCCAGGGCGCGACCTCTCCGGAGAGTGCGGAGCGCTGGATTGCGTCAGTTCCGCCTCGCAATGACGGAAGTATGTGAGGGCCGATCAGCCCTCACGCACGAGGATGAGCGTCGCCAGCGGCGGCAGGGTCAGGCGCAGCGAGTGCGGCTGGCCGTGGCTCGCCTCGGCCTCCGACTGCACCCCGCCCATGTTGCCGACGTTCGAGCCGCCGTAGCGCTCGGCGTCGGAGTTGATCGCCTCGCGGTAGTAGCCGCCCACCGGCACGCCGACGCGGTAGCCCTCGCGCGGCACGGGGGTGAAGTTCGAGACCACGATGACGACCTCGCCCTCGGTCTTGCCCTTGCGGGCCCAGGCGATGACCGAGTTGTCGGAATCGTCGGCCACCAGCCATTGAAAGCCGCCGGGCTCGACGTCGCGGGCGTAGAGCGCGGGGGTGCTCGTGTAAACGTGGTTGAGGTCGCGGATCAGATCCTTCACGCCGCCGTGGAGCTTGTCGTCGAGCAGGTGCCAGTCGAGCGACTGGTTGTGGTTCCACTCCCGCTCCTGGCCGAACTCGCCGCCCATGAAGAGCAGCTTCTTGCCCGGATGCCCCCACATGAAGCCGAAATAGGCGCGCAGGTTGGCGAATTTCTGCCAGCGGTCGCCGGGCATCTTGCCCAGCAGCGAGCCCTTCCCATGCACCACCTCGTCGTGGGAGAGCGGCAGCACGAAGTTTTCCGAGAAGGCGTAGAGCAGGCCGAAGGTCAGGTTGTGGTGGTGGTAGCGCCGATGGATCGGGTCCTCGGACATGAACTTCAGGGTGTCGTGCATCCACCCCATGTTCCACTTGAAGCCGAAGCCGAGGCCGCCTGTGTAGGTCGGGTGCGAGACGCCGGGCCATGAGGTGGATTCCTCCGCCACCGTGATGGTGCCGGGGGCGTGGCTGTAGGTCGCCTCGTTGGTCTTGCGCAGGAAGTTGATGGCGTCGAGGTTCTCGTTGCCGCCGTACTGGTTGGGAATCCACTCGCCCGCGCGGCGCGAATAGTCGAGGTAGAGCATCGAGGCCACCGCATCCACGCGCAGGCCGTCGAGATGGTAGTGCTCCAGCCAGAACCGGGCGTTGGCGGTGAGGAAGGCCGAGACCTCCTCGCGGCCGAAATTGTAGATGTAGGTGCCCCAATCCTGATGGAAGCCCTGGCGCGGGTCGGCATGCTCGTAGAGATGCGTGCCGTCGAACAGGCCGAAGCCGTGGGCGTCGAGGGGGAAGTGGCCCGGCACCCAGTCGAGCAGCACGCCGATGCCGGCCTCGTGCGCGGCATCGACGAAGGCGCAGAAGTCTTCGGGCGTGCCGAAGCGGCTCGTCGGCGCGAACAGCGAGACCGGCTGATAACCCCAGGAGCCGTCGAACGGGTACTCGGTGATCGGCAGAAGCTCGATATGGGTGAAGCCGAGTTCCTTGACGTAGGGGATCAGGCGCTCGGACAGCTCCTTGTAGGTGAGGTAGCGGTTGTTTTCGCCCGGCACGCGGGCCCACGAGCCGAGATGGACCTCGTAGACCGACATCGCCGAATGGCGCGGGTCGCCCTTGCCGCGGGCCTCCATCCAGGCCTTGTCCTGCCACGCCGGCTCGCCGAGGCCGTGCAGGACGGAAGCCGTCTGCGGCGGGTGCTGCGCCCGGAAGGCGAGCGGGTCGGCCTTGAGCGGCAGCAGCGCGCCGTCGGGGCCGCGGATCTCGAACTTGTAGTTCTGGCCGGCGACGAGCCCGGGGACGAACAGCTCCCACACGCCGCCGCTGCGCCACAGCCGCATCGGGTGGCGGCGCCCGTCCCACTCGTTGAAGTCGCCGACCACGCTGACGCGCCGGGCGTTGGGTGCCCAGACGGCGAAGCGGTAGCCGTCGATGCCGTCGAGCGTGCCGGCATGGGCGCCGAGCACGCGGTAGACGAGGTTGCTGCCGATCTGGCGCAGGCCGTCGATCTCGTGCTGCTCCAGCGAGGGGCCGAAGCCGTAGGGGTCGTGGCGGCGCGCCGTCGAGCCGTCCCACAGCTCGACCTCGATCTCGTAGAGCGGGCGGCCCTCGCTCTTGACGCCGGCGACGTAGAACCCGTCGGGGTGGACGCGCTCGAACGGCAGGCTCTGGCCGCCGGTTATCAGCTTGGCGCCCTTGGCCTCGGGCAGGATCGCGCGGACCTCCCAGGCGCCGGGGCCGACCTGATGGGGGCCGAGCACGCCGAAGGCGTCGCCGTGGTCGGCCGACATCACCGCGGCGACGGCCTCGGGGGAGAGCGCGGTGTCGCGCGGCTGGGAGACCGGGCGGCCGACCCGCGGCGCGGACTGGTCGCCCGCGAGCGAATCCGTAGGCCGGGGCGCCTGGGCCTCGACCGTGCCTGACCTGTTCGGGACGTCGGCGGCCGCGCGGCCCTCGTTCGAGGGCGTCGCCGAGGCTCGCACCTTGTCGTCCAGAGCCGTCATCCAGTCACCTCTTCCGATGCCGTTTCGATACGACAACGAGCCGGAGCGCTTCGCGCTCCGCCCCGATGTCGCTTCGTGTCCCATGTGGGGCCGGACCGCCGCGGGGCGGGCCCGGCCCTCACGCGGCTGTTCTTAGGCCAACGCGCGGTCGCGCTTGGCCTCGTCCAGCATGTTGAGAACCCCCCGTGCCGGGATTTCGATCCAGTCCGGACGGTTGTTGACCTCGTAATCGACCTCGTAGAGCGCCTTCGTCAGCAGGCTCAGGCGCAGCAGGCGGTCGTGCGTCTCGGCGTCCTGCACGGCGGCCGGGCTGTCGGCGACAGCCTGCGAATAGCCGTCGAGGAAGGCTGCATCGATCATGCCGCGCCACGCGATCGAGGCGTTGCGGGCCCGCTCCTCGCTGTCGCCGAAGCGGGCGGCGATCTCGCGCACCACGGTCTCGGCGCCGTAGGCGAAGGAGCGCAGCATGCCGGCGACATCCCGCAGCGGCGTCGACTTGGCCCGGCGCTGCTCGACCGGCCGCGAGGGCTCGCCCTCGAAATCGACGATGATGAGATCGCCTTCCGAGGCCAGCACCTGGCCGAGATGGTAGTCGCCGTGGATGCGGGTCTTGGTGGCGCCCCGCAGCGGGCCGGAGGAGAGATCGGCGATCAGCGCCTCGACCTCGCCGCGGCGGGAAGCCAAGGCTTCTGCGGCCGAGCCCGGCGACCACGCGGTGATGGCGTCGAGGCCGCGGAAGGCGCGGGTGGCCTGATGGCGGGCGTCGTCGGCGAGCGCCTTGAGGTCGTCGTCGGTGAACGGCTCGACCGCGAAGGCCGCGTCCTCGGTCGGCGTCGCGAACGCTTTGTGCAGTTCGGCCGTGCGGCGACCGAGCAGGATCGCCCAGCGCAGGTGCGAGGCGAAAGCCTCCTCCGGCGTCGGCGCCTCGCTCTCGGGGGCGAGCACGACGGTGTCGAAGTCGCGCCGCAGACCCTCCAGCATCAGGGTCCAGGCGTCGCCCTGGTTCAGCACGAACTTTTGCAGGAGCGCGAGCGCCGTGCGCGTGCCGTCCTCGCTGACGTGTTCCACGACGCCCAGCAGCGCGGGCGTGTTGGCGAAATGCGCCTCTTCCGTGAGGAAGCGGCCGATCTCGATCTCCGGATGGGTGCCGGGCTGGAGACGGCGCAGGAGCTTGAGCATCATCCGGGCGCCGATGGCGATGGAGGTGTTGCTCTGCTCCGCCGAGAGGCGACGCACGTCGGCGGCCTCGAACGGTACCTCGGGGTCGTAGGCCGAGGTGGTCGAGAACACGATCTTTCCGCGCTCCGAGGGGATGGTCGCGCCGTCGCGCATCGCCTCGATCAGGGCCACCGCGAAGGGGGCGGCGGCGGCGGCCTCGTAGAGCAGGCCGGTGCGCGGTCCGCGGCGGACGCGGGCCACCGCATGGTCGAGGAGCGCCTCGTCCTCGCGGCCCTCATCGACGGCGAGCGGCACGAAATAGTCCTGGCGCTCGCCGTTGGCCAGCGTCACCGCCACGCGCGGCAGCAGGAACTTGCCCTCGCCCGCGGCGTCCTTGACGATGGCGCTATCATCGACCTGCACGGCCTTGATGCGCGAGCCCTTGGCGCCGAACCAGCGGCGCGAGTTGATGAAGGCGGGCGCCACCGTGCGCTCGAAGGCGGTGCGCTCGCGGCCCTCGATCAGGGTCTCGACGCCGCCGGTCAGCACCAACGTGAACAGCTCCGGGGTCGCGGGCTGGGGGCCGATCTCGCCCGTGTTCGCCGCCGAGAGCGAGAACCAGTAGAAGCCGTAGGCCGGCAGCGTCAGCAGGTAGGGCAGCTCGCCGATCGCCGGGAACTGGCTGCCGCCGGTCAGCTCGACGGGAATCGCCCCGCGGAGATCCGACAGGTCGAGCTGCACCGCCTGCGGGGCGCGCGAGAGGTTGGCCACGCACAGGATGCGCTCGCCCTCGTGCTCGCGCAGCCACGCCAGCACCTTGCGGTTGGTCGGATACAGGAACTGGATCGCGCCGCGCCCGAGCGCGACGGAGTTGTTGCGGATCGCGATCATGCGCCGCGTCCAGTTCAGGAGCGAGGTCTGCGCCTGGATCTGCGCCTCGACGTTGATCGCGTCGTAGCCGTAGATCGGGTCCTGGATCGCGGGCAGGAACAGCCGCTGCGGGTTGGCGCGGGAGAAGCCGCCGTTGCGGTCTGGCGACCACTGCATCGGCGTGCGCACGCCGTCGCGATCACCGAGATAGATGTTGTCGCCCATGCCGATCTCGTCGCCGTAATAGAGCACCGGCGTGCCGGGCATCGACAGGACGAGGGACTTCATCAGCTCGATCTTGCGCCGGTCGTTCTCCAGAAGCGGCGCGAGGCGGCGGCGGATGCCGAGATTGATGCGGGCGCGCCGCTCGGCAGCGTAGAACGACCAGAGGTAATCACGCTCCTCCGCGGTGACCATCTCGAGCGTCAGCTCGTCGTGGTTGCGCAGGAAGATCGCCCACTGGCAGCCCTCCGGGATTTCCGGGGTCTGGCGCATGATGTCGGTGATCGGGTGCCGGTCCTCGCGGGCGATCGCCATGTACATCCGCGGCATCAGCGGGAAGTGGAACGCCATGTGGCATTCGTCGCCGTCGCCGAAATACTGCGCGGTCTCCTCCGGCCACTGGTTGGCCTCGGCCAGCAGCATCCGGTCGGGGTAGCTCTCGTCGAGCGCCGCACGGATCGCCTTGATGACGTCGTGGGTCTCCTTGAGGTTCTCGCAGTTCGTACCGTCGCGCTCGATCAGGTAGGGGATCGCGTCGAGGCGCAGGCCATCGACGCCCATGTCGAGCCAGTAGCGCATGGTCTCGATGACGGCTTCCAGCACCTTCGGGTTGTCGAAGTTGAGGTCGGGCTGGTGGCTATAGAAGCGGTGCCAGAAATACTGCTTGGCGACCGGGTCCCAGGTCCAGTTCGAGGCTTCCGTGTCGAGGAAGATGATGCGCGTGTCGCCGTAGGGCTCGTCGGTGTCCGACCAGACGTAGAAGTCGCGTTCGGGCGAGCCGGGGGGCGCCTCGCGGGCGCGCTGGAACCAGGGGTGCTGGTCCGAGGTGTGGTTGATGACGAGCTCGGTGATGACGCGCAGGCCCCGCTCGTGCGCCGCCGCGACGAACGCGCGAAAATCCTCCATCGTCCCGTAGGACGGGTTGACGTCGCGGTAGTCGGCGATGTCGTAGCCGTCGTCGCGCAGCGGCGAGGGATAGAACGGCATCAGCCAGATCGCCGTGACGCCGAGGTCGCGGACATAGTCGAGCTTCTGGGTCAGGCCCTCGAAGTCGCCGATCCCGTCATTCGTCGAGTCGAAGAACGACTTGACGTGGATCTGGTAGATGATGGCGTCACGGTACCACTGCGGATCGCTGCGATCGATCATCGCGTCGCTGCCTCACGTCACTTCGAGAGCGGGGCCGGCCCCCAGGGTGCCGGGTTGCGAGCCTGCTGGGCCCGCTTCTTGGCGAGAACGCGACGGAAACGCCGCGTCCTGCACGATCTAACGGCGGGGCCGGTTCAGACAACCCGGCGCGGGCGCAGGCGCCAGACGATCGCCGAGCGCTCAGTAGGGTCGAGCGCGATGCGGTGGCTCTTGCCGTACAGCTCGAACTTGTAGCCGAGCAGCAGGTCCTCGACCTCGACCGCCCCGTCGTCGGGCAGGCCGAACAGCCACAGCGGCACCTCGTAGGTGCATTCCTGGCGGTTCCTCGGGTCGAGGTTGACCATCACGAACACGCAATTGTCCCGCTCGGGCGTGACCTTGGCGTAGGCGATGATGTTATCGTTGAACGCGCCGGTGAAGTGGATATTGCGGAAGTCCCACAGGGCCGGGTTGTCCCGACGGGCTTGATTCAGCTTGATGATGTGCTCGCGGATGTTGCCGGGGCGGTGATAGTCCCACGCCTTCAGCTCGTACTTCTCCGAATCCAGATACTCTTCCTTGCCCGGGTACGGCGCGGCCTCGCACAGTTCGAAGCCGTTGTAGATGCCGTAGACCGACGAGAGCGTCGCAGCGAGCGTTGCCCTGACGATGAAGCCCGGCCGGCCGCTGGTCTGGAGATAGTAGGGATTGATATCGGGGGTATTCGCAAAAAAATTCGGGCGGTAGTACTCGCCCATCTCGCCGGCGAGTTCGAGGGCGTATTCGGTCAGCTCCGCTTTCGTGTTGCGCCACGTGAAGTAGGTGTAGCTCTGCTGGTAGCCGGCCTTGGCGAGCTTCTTCATCATCTTCGGCCGGGTGAAGGCTTCGGCCAGGAAGATCGCGTCGGGGTACTGGGCGTTCACCTCGCGCAGCATCCACTCCCAGAACGGGATCGGCTTGGTGTGCGGGTTGTCGACGCGGAAGATGCGGGCGCCGTGGGCGCACCAGCCGAGCACGATGTCGCGCAGCTCGATCCAGAGCGAGGGCAGCGCGCCGGCGTAGAAGGTGACGTTGGAGATGTCCTCGTACTTCTTCGGCGGGTTCTCGGCGAATTTCAGCGTGCCGTCGGGTCGCCATTCGAACCATTCGGGATGGTTCTTGATCCAGGGGTGATCCGGCGAGCACTGGATCGCGAAGTCGATCGCGACCTCCATGCCGTGGGCGTGGCTCGCCGCGACGAGCTGGCGGAAATCCTCCAGCGTGCCGAGCTCCGGGTGCACCGCCTCGTGGCCGCCCTCCTCGGAGCCGACGGCGTAGACCGAGCCGACATCGCCTTCGAGCGCCTTGAGGGTGTTGTTCTTGCCCTTGCGGTTGGTCTTCCCAATCGGGTGGATCGGCGTGAAGTAGAGCACGTCGAAGCCGAGTTCGCGGATTTCGGGCAGGCGCGCGATCACGTCCTTGAAGGTGCCGTGGCGGTTCGGATCGCCCGATTGCGAGCGCGGGAAGATCTCGTACCAAGCCGAGAACCGGGCGGCCAAGCGGTCGGCGATGACCGGCACGTTCACGGGATAGCGCGAGGCGTTCACCCGCTCGGCGTTGCGGCGGATCAGGGCGGTGGCGTCGGGCGCCAGGATCTTTTCGAGGATCGCGGGTGACCCTTCCGACTCCGCGGCGAGCGCGGCGATCAGGGCGTTCAGCCGCTCCTTGTCGCGGCCCTCGGCGAGGTCGGCGGCGATCTGGACGAGTTCGACGCCCTCGATCATCTCCAGCCGCACGTCCACGCCCGCGTCGCGCTTCTTCAGCGTGTCGCGCATCCAGGACGAGAAGGCGTCGCGCCACGCTTGAATCGTGAACTCGTAGCGGGCGTTCCGCTCCAGCGGGAAGTGGCCGGCCCAGCGGTCGTTGTCGACGAACACCATCGGGTCGCGGCGCCACGCCTCCTCGCCGACGACGCGGGAGAGAACCGCCGCGTTGATGATCTCGTGGCCGTCGGAGAAGATGTCGGCCTCGACCCGCACCTGCTCGCCGACGACGCGCTTGACCGCCGAGCGACCGCCGTCGATCTCCGGGCTCACCGCCTCGATGACGACGCGGCCCTTGCCGTCGGGCGTGGTCGAGGGCGGGGGAGCCGCGACCCGGGCGCGCTCGGCCACGAGAATGCGCAGCTCGCCCGGTGCCAGATCGATGCTGGCACCCGGATGGAAGGCGATGGGCTCGGCATCCGGCGTGCGATCGACGAAGGCGCCGAGCAGGCCGCCGGTCCGCGCGATCAGCGCGCCGGCCTCGACGGGCGCGGGTGCCTCGCCCGGATTGTAGAGCACCAGCGTCGCGGAGTTCGCGGATGCGGCGTGGCCGGTGTCGGTGCGGAACAGGGCGACGAAGGGCGCGTCGGGGGCCGAGAGGCGCATCTGCGCGCCCTCGACATTGGCCGCGGGCACCTCGGCCTTCAGGGCGTTGATCGCCGCCACATAGCCGGAGATGTCGATACCGGTCTCGTGCTCGCGCGCGCCGGGATTGGTGTCCACCACGTGGAGCGAACGGCGATAGCCCCACTCGTAGCCGATCGGCATCAGCACGCCGGCCGAGTAGAAGGCGGCGAGCGCGTAGCGCGCCCTGAGCCGCGCCGCGATCGCCTCCGGCCCGCCGGGGATGTCGGCGGCGAGCCGCGCCATGTCGTGGTTCTCGGGGAAGGCGATGGAGGGCGCCACCACCCGCAGGCGCTCGTACTGCTCCAGGGCCCAGGGCGCCTTGAGGTTCCACCACGCGAACGAGTTGAACAGGTAGTCGAACCCGGCGCCCGCGGTCGCCTGCGCCTCCTCGAAGGTGCAGCCCAGCGTCTCGGCGGCGAACAGCGTCTCCGGCTCGCGCTCCTTGGCCGAGCGGATCAGGGCGCGCCAGACATCCGGCGGCACCTTGTAGGCGGCGTCGCAGCGGAAGCCGCGCACGCCGAGCCCCTGCAGCTTGGCGATGTAGCCGTCGAAGATGCGGGTCAGCTCCAAGCGCGCGTGGTCGGAATGATAGTCGAGTTCGATCAGGTCGCCCCAGACCGTGCGCTTCGACGGATCGTCGGGATCGATCGCCGCCGGGCTCACCGGCTTGCCCTCGGCATCGCGCACGAACAGGTCCGGCCGCTCGTGGAACAGGCGGGCGTTGTCGGCGGTGTGGTTGATGACGAGGTCGCTCATCACCGCGATGCCCTGGGCCTGCGCCGCCTTGCAGAAGCGGGCGATCTGCTCGTCGTCCGAGCCGCCGTCGGCATCGCGGAAGCGCTCGTCGAGCCGGTCGAGGTCGGCCACCGCGTAGAGGCTCTTCGAGCCGCCGGTCTGGTGGAACGGGTTGAGGTAGATCCAGTCGAACCCGAGACCGGCGATCCGCGGCAGCTCGGCGGTCCAGGCCGAGACCGTGCCAACGAGCAGCGGAAACAGGTTGTAGATGCGCGGCCCCTCGGCGCGGGGGGCGAAGGCGGCGGGAAGCGCCACGGTTCCCGCGTCGGTCCGCGTCGCGGGCGTCACGGCGGTGTTCGGTGCGTTCATTCTCGCCTCCGTCTTCTGGCTCGGGCGTCTGTCTGTCTACGGTTCGGTCGTGGGAGGACGGGCCGTCAGGCGGCCCGTCGCAGCACCAGATAGGGCAGGCTCGCGAAGAGCCGACCGAGATCGAGCCGGCCCTCGCCCGCCTCGACGGTCTCGCCACTGACGACATCGGTCCAGCGGCTGCCCGCGGGCACCGTCAGCGTCGTGCCGGCAAACGCCTTGCCGTCCCAGGCACCGTCCGGCGTCAGCCGGGCGACGAGGCGCGGCACGGCGACGATCAGGTCGTCCTCGCCGGTGGTCGCCGCCGAGCGGGTGAAGGCGATGACGTGCTCCGCGCGCTCGCCCTCCGCCGTCAGCGGCCGGTAGTCGGCGTCGGCGTAGAAGGCCGGGCGCGCCGCGCGGTCGGCGAGGAGGCGCGCGAGCGTCGCCTGCTTGATCCGGCCGTCCGACCACGAGCCCATCAGGTCGGCGGGCGCCCTGCCCTCTTCGAGCGCCCGGGCGCGGGCCTCGTAATCGACCGGGCGGCGGTTGTCGGGATCGACGAACGAGAAGTCCCAGAACTCCGTGCCCTGATAGGTGTCCGGGATGCCGGGCAGCGTGCACTTGAGCACCGTGCGGCCGAGCCCCGTGAGCATGCCGAGATAGGCGAGCCGCTTCGCGAAGGGTCGTAGCCGCGCGAGGCAGTCGGAGCCGGGCTTGACCAGTTCGGCGAACAGCGCGTGGACCGCGCCCTCGTAGGCCTCGTCGACATTGACCCAACTCGACCGGCGCTTGCTCTCGCGGAGCGCCTTCTCGGCATAGGCGTCGAGGCGCTTGCGGAAATCCTCGATCGCGCCCGCGTCGTCGCCCTCCAGCAGTTCCAGCGGCCACGCGCCGAGGATCGCCTGGAGGAACATCCACTGGTCGTTGGCGTCGGGCGCTGGCCCGTCCTCAATGGTCTTGAGATGGGGCAGCGAGGCGCGCCGCCACGTATCCCAGGCCCGCGCCCAATCCTCCGGCAACTCGGACAGGGCGAGCTGGCGCGAGCGGGCGTCCTCGCCGCGCTTGGTGTCGTGGGTGGCCGTGGTGATCATCGCGTTCGGCCAGTCGCGGGCGCGCGCGGCCTGGAGCGCGTGGAAATGCTCGGCGTCGATGCCGTACTCGCCGGGATCGCCCCCGACCTCGTTGAGCGCCAAGAGCTCGACGAAGCGGTAGAACAGCGTGTCTTCCAGGCTTTTGGCCATCACCGGCCCGGTGAGCTGCTGGAAGCGGCGGCGGTAGCGCAGGACCACGCCCGGGTCCGGCTGGCCGGCGCCGCCGACCTCGATCCGGCCGAGAAGCGCGTCCGCCGCGAAGTCGTGGACCGAGCGGTCCGGCAGCGCGCTCCAGCGCTTGGCCTTGCGCACGGCCCCTTCGATCAGTTCGACGTCCTCGTCCTCGATCTCGCTCTCGTCGAGATCGCCCGGCAGATACGAGCGGTAGACGGGGAAGCGCGCCACGATCTCGATCAGGGCGCGACGGATCGCGTTGGTCGAGAAGTCGCGGGTGCGCCGGTCGGCGTCGGCGATCTGCTTGAGGTCGCCGGTCATCACCTCCAACTCGGAGGCGAAGCTGATCTCCAGAATCTCGGCCTTGGCGGCGCGGAACTGGAAGCCGTAGGGCTCGTCCACCTCGGTGGCCCACTGGTAGAATTTTTCGATGCGGGGCTTGAGGCCCTGATCGACCAGGATGCCGTCGAGCTGGTTCAGCACGTCGTAGCCGGTGGTGCCGGCGACCGGCCAGTCGCGAAGCTTCTCGCCGGGCTCGAGAATCTTCTCGACCACGATGTAGAAGCCGGGGCCGACCGCGGCCTGGAGCGCGCGGGCGTAGCCGAGCGGATCGGCCAGACCGTCGATGTGATCGATGCGCAACCCGTCGATGCGGCCCTCGCGGATCAAGCGGAACAGCAGGTCGTGCGACTTGGCGAACACGTCCGACAGCTCGACGCGCAGCCCCGCGAGCGAGTTCACGTCGAAGAAGCGGCGGTAGTTGATGTCGCTCGACGCGATCCGCCAATGGGCGAGGCGATAGCTCTGCTGCTCCAAGAGGCGGTGGAGCGGCCCGAAGGAATCGGGGTAGTCGCGGTTGCCGTTGAGGAGATGCAGCGCCCGGTCGATGGCCGCCGCAATCTGCGGCGAGGCGCGCACGGCCGCCGCGAGATCGCGCTTCAGGGCCTCGGCCGCCTCCGGCATGGCGCGGCGGCGCTCAGGGTGCGCCTCCTCGCCAATGGCGCGCAGCTGCTCGGAGATCTTGAGCACGTCCGCCGACATGTCGTCGCCGATCTCGCCCAGCGCGGCGAGCGCCCGGTTGAGGATCGTCGGGTAGTGCAGCGGGCAGATCGGGAACTGGTGCTCGTAGTGCCAGACGCTGAAGGCGCCCGCCGGCTCGTCGAACTTCAGCTCCAGCGTGCCCTTCTCCAGGGCCTCGCCGTAGCGCTCGCCGAGGAAGGGGATGACGAGCTTGCCGTTGGCGCCCAGCCGTTCCCAGTCGATGTCGTAGGCGTTGGCCTGAGGCGACAGGCCGCCCCATTCGAGCACCGAGAGCCACCACGGATTGTCGGCCCCGCCGACGCCCATGTGGTTCGGGACGATGTCGAGCAGGAGCTTCAGCCCGTGCGCGTGCATCGCGTCGGTGAAGCTCCGAAAACCTTCCTCGCCGCCGATCTCCGGGTTGATCTGCGAGTGATCGACGATGTCGTAGCCGTGGGTCGAGCCCGGCCGCGCCCGCTGCAGCGGCGAGGCGTAGACGTGGCTGACGCCGAGCTTAGCCAAGTAAGGAACGATCTTCTCGGCGTCCGCGAAGGTGAAACCTTCGTGGAATTGCAGGCGGTAGGTCGCCCGCGGCGGGGCCGAGCTGAGCCGGGCGGCGCCCGAGCGCGGTCCGCGCGCCTCCGCGGAGAGCGCGGCGGCGAGCTTGGCGAGCGGCCCGCCCGGCGCGGCGATGTCCGACAGGTCGCGGTCGAGCTTGCGCCGCCAGTTCGGATAGCCTTCCGTCGAGCCCGGCACGTTGGCCTGGGAGAGCTCGCCGACGACGTCCTCGTACTGGACGGCCGTCAGGATCGACGGCGCGCGGGCGAGATAGCGCGCGGCGGCCTCGAAGGGTGCGTGTTCCGGCGGCTCGGCGGAGGGGAGAAGCTGCTGCGAGGCCAGCGCTTCCGACAGGCGCCAGCGCTCGGAGACGCGCTCGGTGCGCTCGGATTCGGCCCGCTCGGAATCGTAGAGGCCGAGCGACTGGCGCGTGTCGGTGTCGACGCCGCGCCACCAGCCGACGAAGGTCGGCAGGTCGTGAGTGGTGATCGCGGTGAGCGCGTCGGTCGGGTAGGCGTCCGGCGCCTTGAAGGCCCCGCCCTCCTGCCGCTCGAAGGCGAGGATGCGGTAGCTGAGGATGCCCGACGCCATCAGGGCGTCGGAGAAGCCTTCCGGCGCCGTGCCGAGGTCTTCGGCGATGACGAGGCACTTGGCGCGGTGGCTCTCCAGACGCAGCACCGCCAGCATCGGCTCGAACGGCATGGCGACGTAGGCGCCCTCGCGGGCGGATTTCCCCAGCGGGATCAGGAACAGCCGGGCGAGCTGGAAGGCGTGGTCGATGCGGATCGCGCCGGCATGGCGCATGTTAGCCTTCACCAGCGCGCGGAAGGCCTTGAGGCCGTCGCGCTCCATCTCCAGCGGATCGAAGGCGGGCAGGCCCCAATCCTGGCCCTTGGGGGCCAGGAGGTCCGGCGGCGCGCCGATGGAGACGCCGTTGGCGAAGCGCTCGGGGTGAGACCAGATCTCGGAGCCGCCGCGGTCCGCACCCACCGCGAGGTCGCGGTAGAGGCCGAGCCGCATGCCGGTTTCCAGCGCGATCTCGGACGAGGCTTTGAGCTGCCCGTCGGCGAGGTATTGCAGGAAGACGTGGTAGCCGACGCGACCGGCGTGGCCCTCGGCGAAGGCCCGGACGGCCTCGGTGCCGGCCCGGCGGTACTCCTCGGGCCAGTCGCCGAGCCAATGGGCGCCCTGCCCCCGAAAATGCTCGGAGAGCGCGTCGAAGGTCGCGTGCGATTCGAGGTTCTCGCTGCCCTCCTCGCGGAAGGCGTCGAAGGCGGCATCCTCGCCGCGGCGGGCCGCCGAGTCCTCCCAGTAGGCCTCAAGGACGGGGCTCAGCACCTCCCAGACGCCGGCGTGATCGACGAGCGCGGTGTCGCGCAGCGACCCGATGCGGGCGCGGTGGGCTTCGAGCACCTCCGCCGCGCGGCTCTCCGCAAAACCCGGCAGGGCGCCGGGCTCGATGTAGAGCGTTTCGAGAAACAGCCGCGAGGACGGCGAGTAGGGCGAGATCTTGGTCCGGTCGCTCGGAAACAGCGCGTGGGCCGGGCTGAGGCCCAGGAACGAGGCGCCGCGCAGGCCCGCGTCGCGGGCGGCGCGGCCGGCATCCGCATAGGTGCCGATTCCGAGATTGGTCGGCGAGCGCAGGCCGTAGAGCTGGGTCGCGAGGCCCCAGTCGCGGGCGCCGTCCTCGGCGTAGGCGCGCGGGCGCCAGCAGCGCTGCGGCGCGGCGACGACCCAGCTGTTGGACTTGGCCTCGCCGAAGCTCACGGTGAGCCGGTGATAGCCCGGCGTCAGCGGCGGCAGATCGAAGCCGGGGCCGTCGGCGGACGGCGTCAGCGCGGCGCGGCCCTCGCGGGCGCGGTCGTGCTCGTCCACCAGCCGCCACGCGACGGTGCCGGTGGTCTCGTTCGTTCGCAGCTTCACGCGTAAGGCGCGGCGCGCCTCCGCGGCCAGCAGCGGCGGCGCGAGGCCTGCGCGCACCGCTTCGACGGCCTCCAGGCTCCGGGCGATCTCTTCGGGGTTGCCGGCCGGGAAGCCGAGGGCTTCGAGCATGCCGCGCCGCACTTCCAGCGGGGTATCGACCCGCTGCCCGAAGGCGTCGGTGAAGCCGTCGGCGATGCCGACGAGGGAAGCGAGGGTTTCCAGAGTCACGTCGCGTCCGCTCACTTCACGTCACCGAGGAGAAACAGGCCGCCCCAGGGGCCGAGCTGCCCGCTCTGGCGCGAATAGCCGTTCGACCAGATCACCTGACCGCCGCCGACATCCACCGCGTGGTCGTCGTCACCGAAGTTGGCGACGAAGCGCAGCGAGCCGCCCTCGTAGCGCCATGTCACGTCGATCACGCCCGGCGCCGAGAGGTCCGTGGTCGCGCCGCGATAGGCGGTCTTGGTCAGGGGCACGACGTTCTGGTGGCGGATCTGGAGCAGGTTGCGGGTGTCGGCCCAGACCGCGCGGTGCGGCTCGCGCTCGGCCTCGTCCCAATCGATCTTCGAGTCCGAAAAAGTCTTCTCCTCCGTCGGATCGGGAATGACGGAGGTGTCGTCGGCGAACGCCGCAAAACTCTTGAACTCGCGGCGGCGCCCCTCGCGCACCGCCTTGTTCAACTCCTCGTCCGGCGCGAAGTCGACGAAGAACAGGAACGGCGCCGAGGCCGACCATTCCTCGCCCATCCACAGCATCGGGATCTGCGGCGCGAGCAGCAGCCCGGCCCGGGCCAGCGCCAGCTTGCCGGGATCGGCGAGGTGGCTCAGCCGCTCGCCGAGTGCGCGGTTGCCGACCTGATCGTGGTTCTGGAGGAAGGTGACGAAGGCGGACGGCGGCAGATGGCCTGAGGGCTCGCCGCGGGGATGGTTGTCGAGCGTCGGGAAGGGTTCGCCCTGATAGGCGAAGCCCTCGGCGAGGCTGCGGGCGAGATGCTCGATCGGCCGATCCGCGAAGCTCGCGTAGTAGCCGGCATCCTCGCCCGTCAGCAGCACGTGCCAGCCGTGATGGAGGTCGTCGGCCCATTGCGCGGTGTGGAGGATCGGCTTGGCCCCTCCGTCGCGCTCCAGCCAGGAGGCTTGGTTCGCCTCGTTCTCGAGGATCAGGTGGACGTGGCGGTCCGGGAAACTTTTGCGGATCGTCTCGGCCAGCTCGGCCAGGAAGTGCTTTTGCGAATCGTCGAGGATGGCGTGTACCGCGTCGAAGCGGATGCCGTCGAAATGGTATTCCTCCAGCCAGTAGAGCGCGTTCTCGATGAAGTAGTCGCGCACGACGCGACCCGACTCCTTGCCGTCGAAGTTGATCCCGGCGCCCCAGGGCGTCTGGTGGCGCTCGGTGAAGAAGGTCTTGGCGTAGGAATGGAGGTAGTTCCCGGCCGGGCCGAAATGGTTGTAGACGCAATCGATCAGCACCATCAGGCCCTTGGCATGGGCGGTGTCGATCAGGTGCTTCAGCTCCTCCGGGCGGCCGTAGGCCGAGTCCGGCGCGTAGGGCAGCACGCCGTCGTAGCCCCAGTTGCGGGTGCCCTTGAAGTCGGCGAGCGGCAAGAGTTCGATCGCCGTGATGCCGAGATCGATCAGGTCGTCCAGGCGCTTTTCCAGGCCGGTATAGGTGCCCTCGGGGGTCGCCGCGCCGACATGCACCTCGTAGACGACGGCCTCTTCCCAGGGGCGACCCTTCCACTCCGCGTCGGTCCAGTCGAACGTGGCCGGATCGATGACTTCGGACAGGCCCGAAACGTCCTCCGGCTGGAAGCGCGAGGCCGGGTCCGGCACCACGAGGTCGCTATTGATCCTGAAGCCGTAGCGGGCGCCGGCCTTGACGCCGGGCAGCGTCGCCACGCGCCAGCCCTCGCCGGCCTCGGGGATCGGATGATCCGTGCCATCGACCACGAGGGTCACGTCGTCGGCGGTGGGGGCCCAGAGGGCGAACCGCACCCCGTCCTCGGCCGCTTCGCTGCCGAACCGCATCGCATGGGCGCGCCGCATCAGGCCACCGCTCTCCGCTGGAAGGTCAAAGGTCGTGTCGGCCCGGCGGGCGTGTCCTCGTGTCTCACAAGGCGCCGCGCCACAGCTTGTTCCCCACCGTCGCAGTTATGGCGGCTCGGCCCTGCGGCAACCGTACACGGCCGGGGAATCGCTGCACTGCACGCGAAATCCTCCGGACGAAGAAAGGGCGCCCCACCGGAACCGGCGGGACGCCCTCGTCATGATCGCGATGTCGGAGGCGGGGTTACGCCTGGTAGGTCGGGCCGCCGCCCTCGGCGCGGCGCTTGGCCATGAAGGCGTCGAACTGCTCGCGGTCCTTGGCCCGCTTCAACTCCTCGACGAACTCGGCGAAGGCTTGGCTCTCTTCCTGGAGGGCACGGCGGCGGGCCTCCAGGCGCTCCAACTCGGCGTTGCGGTACTCCTCGAAAGCCCAGTTGCCGCTCGCATTCCGGCCGAAGCCGGTATTGCCTTTGGCGGCCTCGAAAGCGCGGGCGAAGCGCGACTGGCCGTTGGTGCTGCCGAAGCTCCACGCGCCGGAGCGGGCGAACTCGCGCATCTGGTCGAGCGCCGGGTAGCCGGCGATCTTCCAGGCCACGTAGGCGACCGCCACGGGCCAGACGTAGATGAAGCTCACGACGATGGCGCCGATCTCGATCGAGCGCTTCGGGAACGGGCCGCTGCGGTGGGACGCACCACGAGCCCAGGGAGAGGTAGAGGACGTGTTCACGGCTGCATGGCTCCGGGTGTGAATGTGAACAACATTCACATGCGGGGCCGCCTGCGCGGTTTCAAGGGCACGACACGCGGAAGTCGTTCAGGGCGCCGGTTTCGACCTTTCGCCGGCTCCGTGCACCAGGGCGAGCACGCCCGCGCGCAGCAACTCGTACTTGTCCGGGCCGCTCTTCGGCAGTTGGCCCGCGGCCGAGAGCGTGGCGATGCCGTGCGACAGCGCCCAGACTTCGAGCGCGAGAAACCGCGGATCGACGCCGTTGAAGCCCTCGGGGAAGGTCGCGTTCAGGGCCTCCACCAGCAGGTCGAAGGGATTGGGCCGGTCGGGCGCGGGGGCAGGCGCGGCGGCACCCCGCACCTCGAAGATCGCGGCGTAGTAGCCCGGCTCCTCCTCGGCGAAGGCCAGATAGGCCTCGCCCATGCGGGTGAAGCGCTCCAGCGGCGTGCCGCGGCCGGTCAGCGCCCGCGCCAGCCGCTCGGCGAGGTCGGAGAAGCCGCGGCCGGCGACCTCTTCGAGCAGGGCCTCGCGCCCGCGGAAATGGCGGTAGAGCGCGGCGGGGGTGACGCCGACGAGGCGGGCCGCATCGACCAGCGTGAAACCGCCGATGCCGCGCTCGGCGATGAAGCGGCGCGCGGCCTCGATCAGCGCCTCCTTGAGGTTGCCGTGGTGGTAGCTGCGCCGGTCGCCCGGTCCCTCGCGCCAGGGTCGCACCCCTCGCCTCCTCGCTCCGGCGGCCGTTCATGCCGCCTCTCGGTGACGCGCGAGCCGGCCCTCGAGTTCGGCGGGGTCGCACGAAAGCGCCTTTTCCCGCGAGTCGCGCGGCAAGTCGACTGCCTTTGCGCAAGGGGCCCGTCGTCCACGCAATGCCTCCGTCATTCCGGGGCGCGAAGCGAACCCGGACCCGAAGGGGCGCGCCGGAGGCGTGCAATCCACGACTGGCCGCGACAGTTCGATTGCGACCGGGTATCCCGCATCACGGGTGGATTCCGGGTTCCGCTGCGCGGCCCCGGAATGACGGCGGTGGCTTTGTTGGGGACCGGCCGAAGCTGCCCCCGAACCGACCAGGGCTTGACGGCTGGTGCAAATGAAACGTTATAAAGTTACATACTCAAGGAGCCCCGATGCCCGCCACCGACGCCCGCCTTCCCGTCACCGTGCTGTCCGGCTTCCTCGGCGCGGGCAAGACGACGCTGCTCAACCACGTGCTCAACAACCGCGAGGGCCGCCGCGTCGCGGTGATCGTCAACGACATGAGCGAGGTGAACATCGACGCCGACCTGCTGCGGGCCGGCGGCGCGAACCTGTCGCGCACCGACGAGCGGCTGGTGGAGATGACCAACGGCTGCATCTGCTGCACGCTGCGCGACGACCTGCTCGCCGAGGTGCGCCGCCTCGCCGGTGAGGGTCGGTTCGACTACCTGCTGATCGAGGGCACCGGCATCGCCGAGCCGCTGCCCGTCGCCTCGACCTTCTCGTTCCGCGACGAGGCCGGCCACGCACTCGCCGACGTCGCCCGGCTCGACACGATGGTCACCGTGGTCGATGCCGTGAATCTCCTGAAGGATTACGGCTCCAACGAATTCCTGAGGGACCGCGGCGAGACCGCGGGCGCCGAGGACACCCGCACCCTGGTCGATCTGCTGGTGGAGCAGATCGAGTTCGCCGACGTGGTGGTGATCAACAAGGCCGGCGACGTGAGCGCGGAACACCTCGATTTGGTCCGCTCGGTGGTGCGCGGCCTCAACGCCGACGCCCGCCTCGTCGAGGCCGCGCATGGGCGCGTGGAACCTGAAACAATCCTAGACACCGGCCTGTTCGACGAGGCGAAGGCGCAGGAACATCCGCTCTGGTTCAAGGAACTCTACGGCGCCCACGAACACGTGCCGGAGACCGAGGAATACGGGATCGGCTCGTTCGTCTACCGGGCGCGCCGGCCGTTCGATCCGCAAAAATTCCAGGCCTTCGTGAACGCGACGTGGCCGGGGCTGATCCGGGCGAAGGGCCATTTCTGGCTCGCCACCCGGCCCGACTGGGTCGGCGAGTTCTCGCTGGCCGGCGCGGTGGCGCATGTCGGCGCCATGGGCTTCTGGTGGGCGGCGGTGCCGCGCCGCCGCTGGCCGGAGGAGGAAGTGTTTCGCGAGCGGCTGCACGCGGTCTGGAGCGACAATTGGGGCGACCGGCGCCAGGAACTCGTCTTCATCGGCCGCGACATGGATCGGACGGCGATCACGTCCGCGCTCGATGCCTGCCTCGTCGGCGCGGAGGCGGCGCGGTTCGAGCCGGAGGCGTTCCGCCACCTGCCCGATCCGTTCCCGGCCTGGCGCCGGGCGGCGGCCTGATGGGCTTCGTCACCCTCCGCGACTGGCGCGCCCGCTCGGCGGCGCTGGCGCAGAGTGCCGCGCGCGCCAAGGCGCTGATCGCCCCGGCGCTCGGCCTCACGGAAGACGACGCGCTCTCGGTCAACGAGATCGTCTGCCACGATCCCGCCTGCCCCGGGGCCGAGACGGTGGTGCTGGTGATGCGCGCGGGCGAGCCGACGCGGGCGCTCCGCCTCCCCTGCGGGCTCGATGCGGTGACGGCGGCGGAAGCCGCGGCGCTGGCGGTGGAGGAGGCGGCCCTGCGCGGCGTTCGAGAGCCGGCTTTCATCATTCCGTCGTGACGGCCGTGGGAGTAGGCCTTGGGGCAAAGCCACAGCCCCACGGCCCGAGACCGCCATGAGCATCAAGCTGAGACCGCTGGAGCGCGAGGACCTCCTCTTCGTGCACCAGCTCAACAACAACGACAGCATCATGCGCTACTGGTTCGAGGAGGCCTACGAGTCCTTCGCCGAACTGGCGCAGCTCTACGAGCGTAACATCCACAACCAGACCGAACGGCGCTTCATCATCGCCACCGAGCGGAGCGAGCCCGCCGGGATGGTCGAGCTCGTCGAGATCAACCACCTGCACCGCCGCTGCGAATTCCAGATCGCGATCCACCCCGACCATCAGGGCAAGGGCTACGCCAAGCGCGCCACCCGCATCGCCATCGACTACGCGTTCAAGGTGCTCAACATCCACAAGCTCTACCTGCACGTGGACAAGGACAACAAGCGCGCCGCCGGCATCTACGAGAGCTGCGGTTTCCGCCCCGAGGGCATCCTCAGGGACGAATTCTTCGTGAACGGCCGCTATCGGGATGCGGTGCGGATGTGCTTGTTCCAGCCGGATTATCTCGCCGAGCGTGGCGCGGGCGAGGTGACCGAGCCGGTGCTGAAGACGTAATTTTTTGCGACGACGGCCTCGCCTCGCAATGACGGTGTGAAGCGGGAAACGGGAGCGCAGGTTCGGAAAAACGAAAACGGCTCCCACCCGCAGCGGGTGAGAGCCGAATTCCTTGGGCTTCGAAGCCGCGCCCCACGGAGGGGCGCGGCTCAGGGCAGACCCTTACCGGGCGCCCATGCCCTCGCGGCCACCGGCGCCGCGGCCGGACTCCATGCCGCCCGAGGCGTTGCCCTTCATGCCGCCGGCCTCGCCGCCGCGGCCCATCGAACCGCGGTCGGCGCCGCCCTTGTCGGAGGCGTTGCGGACGTTGTCGCCGCCCTCGCCGCCGCGCATGCCGGCATTGCGCATGCCGTCACGCTCCATGCCCTTGTTGTCCTTGCCCTCGCGCATGCCGCGCTCGTTCATGCCCTTGTCGTTCATGGCCTTGTCGCCGCCCATGCGCTGGTCGCGACGGTCGCCGCGCATCTCGTTGCGCTCGTTGCGCTGCGAATCGCGGGTCTCGGTGCGGCTGGCGTTGCGCACGTCGGTGCGGCTGGAGCGGCTCTGGCTGAAGCCGGCGCTGACGGCACCGCCGGTGCGCTCGGTGGTCGAGACCGTGGTGGAGAGGCGACGGTATTCCGGCGAGCCGTAGAGGACGCGCTGGCCGCGGATCGTCACGTAGCGGCGCTCCTCGCCGACGCTGACGAGGCGGCGGTACTCGGGCGAGCCGTAGATCACGCGCTGGCCGCGGACCGTGACGTAACGGCGGCTCTCGCCCCCGACGCTGACGAGACGGCGGTATTCCGGCGAGCCGTAGATCACCCGCTGGCCGCGGATGGTCACGTAGCGGCGCGGGCCCGAGGTGGTACGCTCGCTGACGATCAGGCGGCGGTACTCGGGCGAGCCGTAGACGACGCGCTGGCCGCCGATGAACACGAACCGGCCCTCGCGGCGGTAGCCGCCGTCCACCGTGGTCGAGCGCACGTCGGTGCGGCTGCTGACGCGGGTGCGGTCGTTCTCGCGGAGGCTCGAACGCTCGCTGCGGTCGCCGCGCATCCGCTCGCCGCGCTCACCCCGGTCTGCGGTGTCGCGGTCGCGACCGGCGCGCCCGTCCATGCCGCGCTCGCCGCGACCCTCGCGGGCCATGTCGCCCTTGCCGGCCTTGCCCTCGGCCTTGTCCATGTCGCCGCCGCGGCCACCCGCCTCGCGGCCGGCCATGTCGCCCTTGGCGTCACCCTTCGCGTCGCCGCCCTTCATGGCGCCGCGCTCGGCCTTGTCGGCCTTCATGCCGGCGCCGCCGCGCTCGGACCCCATGCCCTCGCCGCCGCCGCGGGACTGCATGCCGCCCGAGGCGCCGCCGCGCTCGGCACCCGCCTGCATGCCGCCGCGCTCGGCGCCGGCACCGGCCGCGCCCTGAGCGTAGACCGAGGTGCTCATCAGCAGGGCGGCAAGACCCAATGCAACCGTTCTCATGGCGTAACCTCCAAATTCGAAAGACGCCTTCAAACGCGGCAGATATCGAAACGGTTCGCCAAAAAACTTGGCGTTTGGAGATGATTTTCACGCCGTTCCGTCACTGACCGGCATTGAATAAAGCTTGGCCATAAGGCCGGAGACACCATCCGAGGCCTTGGAGCGGAGCGCGATAACTACCGTGGGGCGCGGACCGTTCCGCGCGAATGCAGATGTCGATGCGCAGCGGCGGTTGCGCCCCGGTTGCCCGATGGCGGGCCGGTTCTCCGACGCCGGGCGCGTCCGCTGTGGCCCGATCGCCCCAAACGTCTTGCATCCGCCCGATTTTCTGCCGAAGAGGCCGCATTCAGCCGGACAGGGTCGCCGGAGCGGGCGGCAAAGGCCGCCCTCGGATGCGTCGAGCGGGGAGCGTTGGGACCGATGAGCGAAGAGCCGCGGGAGCTGGGATCGGCCGATATCCAGAAGGTTCTGGAATTGCTGCCCCACCGCTACCCGTTCCTGATGATCGACAAGATCATCGAGATCGACCGCGACGAGAGCTGCATCGGCATCAAGAACGTCACCGCCAACGAGCCGCAGTTCACCGGGCACTTCCCCGGCATGCCGGTGTTTCCGGGCGTGCTCTTGATCGAGGCCATGGCCCAGACCGCCGGCGCGATCTGCTGCCGCCACGTCATCGGCGACCGGGCGGCGGAGCTGAAGACCAAGCAGGTCTTCTTCATGACCATCGACAAATGCAAGTTCCGTAAACCCGTCGTCCCCGGCGACCAGGTGCGGCTGCACATGACCAAGATGAAGCAGCGCAAGACGATGTGGTGGTTCCGCGGCGAGGCCCGCGTCGACGGCACCCTCGTCGCCGAGGCCGAGATCGGCGCCATGCTGGTGACGGAGTGAAGCCCGTGCACGATGGCATCCACCCGAGCAGCGTGATCGAGGACGGCGCCCGCCTCGGCGAGGGCGTGCGGATCGGCCCGTTCTGCCATGTCGGCCCCGAGGTGACCTTGGGCGACGGCTGCGAACTCATCAGCCACGTGGTCGTGGCCGGCCGCACCACGGTCGGCGCGCGCACCAAGATCTACCCCTTCGCCTCGATCGGCCATCCGCCGCAGGACCTGAAGTATCGCGGCGAGCCCTCGACGCTCACGGTCGGCGCCGATTGCCTGATCCGCGAGGGCGTGACCATGAATCCCGGCACCGCGGGCGGCGGGCTGGAGACGGCGGTCGGCAACCACTGCGCCTTCCTGGCCAACAGCCATGTCGGGCACGATTGCCGCGTCGGCGACCACGTGATCTTCTCCAACAACGTCATGCTCGCCGGCCATTGCACGGTGGGCAACTACGCGATCCTCGGCGGCGGTGCGGCGGTGATCCAGTTCGCGCGCGTCGGCGACCACGCCTTCGTCGGCGGCCTGTCGGGGCTGGAGAACGACTGCATTCCCTACGGCATGGTGCTGGGCAACCGCGCCTACCTGTCCGGCCTCAACATCATCGGCCTGCAGCGCCGCGGATTCTCCCGCGAGGACATCCATGCGCTCCGCCGCGCCTACCGCCTGCTCTTCGCGCAGGAGGGCACGCTGATGGAGCGGGTCGAGGACGTGGCCGCCGAGTTCGACACCCATCCGGCGATCCACGAGATCCTCTCGTTCATCCGCGAGGGCGGCAAGCGCTCGATCTGCACGCCCCGCGCCGTCGCCGCGGCGGTCTGAGCGTGGTTGGGGCTGCCCGGCCGCTCGCTTTGGTGGCCGGGGCGGGCCGCCTGCCCGAACTCGTCGCCGCCTCGCTGGAGCGGGCGGGCCGGCCGTTCCGGGTGCTGGCCGTGCGCGGCTTCACCGAGCGGGCGATGCGGGCGCGCGCCGACGCGACCGTCGATCTCCTCGACATCCCCGGCACGCTGCGCATCCTCAAGGAATGGGCGCCCGACGCCGTGGTGCCCGCGGGCGGCGTCGCCCGCCCGAGCCCGGCGGCACTCCTCAACGCCGCCCACGCGGTGAAGAACCGCGACATCCTGCGGGGGCTCGCTGGCGGCGACGACCGGCTGCTGCGCGCCGTGCTGTCGCTGCTCGAAGAGAACGGCCACCGCGTGCTCGGCGTCCACGAGGTCGCCCCCGACCTGCTCGGGCGGCCCGGCCGCCTCGGCAGGCACGCGCCGGACAAGGACGCCGCCCTCTCGATCGCCACCGGCCGCGCCATGCTCGGCGCGCTGAGCCCGTTCGATGTCGGGCAAGCCGCGGTGGTCGCCGCCGAGCGGGTGATCGCGGTCGAGGGGCCGGAGGGCACCGATCGGATGCTGATCCGCGCCCGCGCGCTCGGCCGCAAGCCGTTCGGCTACGGCAGCGCCCCGAAGGGCACGGTGCTGGTGAAGCTGCCCAAGCTCGGCCAGGACCTGCGCATCGACCTACCCGCCATCGGCCCGCGTACGATCCACCGCGCGGCGGCCGCGGGCTGCGCCGGCATCGCCATCGGCGCCGGCCACACCCTGGTGATCGACGCGGGCGCGACGGTGGCGGCCGCGGACGCCGCCGGGCTCTTCCTCATTGGCCTGGAGGTCGCGCCGTGAGCCTCCATCAAAAAATCTGGCTGGTGGCGGGCGAGGATTCCGGCGACCAGCTCGGCGCCAAGCTGATCCGCGCCTTGCGCGCCCTCTCGCCCGCGCCGCTGACGCTCGGCGGCGTCGGCGGCGAGGCCATGGCGGCGGAGGGGTTCGCCTCGCTCTTCCCCATCGATGACGTGGCGGTGATGGGCTACCTGCCGGTGCTCGCCCGCGCCCGCACCCTGCTGCGGCGCATCCGCGAGACCGTGGACGACGTGGTGGCGGCGCGCCCCGACGTGCTCGTCATCATCGACAGCCCCGGCTTCACCCACGCGGTCGCGACCCGCGTGCGCAAGCGCCTGCCGGGCCTGCCGATCGTCGACTACGTCTCGCCGAGCGTCTGGGCGTGGCGGCCGTGGCGGGCCAAGGGCATGGTGCCCTTCATCGACCACGTGCTGGCCCTCCTCCCGTTCGAGCCGGAGGCGCATCGCCGTCTCGGCGGCCCGCCCTGCTCTTACGTCGGCCATCCGCTGATCGAGCGCCTGTCCGAGCTTCGCCCCTCCGCCGAGGAGCAGGCGATCCGCGAGGGCCGCCCGCCGGTGCTCGCGGTGCTGCCGGGCTCGCGCCGCTCCGAGATCGAGCGGCTGATGCCGGTCTTCGGCCGGGCGATCTCGGAACTCGCCAAGCGCGTCGGCCCGTTCGAGATCGAGCTGCCGGCGGTGAGCCGCCACCGGGCGCTGATCGAGCGCCTCGCGGTCGCCTGGGACCGGCATCCGCGCATCGTCCACGGCGAGGCCGCGAAGTACGCGACCTTCCGCCGGGCGCGGGTCGCGCTCGCGGCGTCGGGCACCGTCACCCTCGAACTCGCGCTGTCGGGCGTGCCGATGGTGGTGGCCTACCGGGTCTCGCGGGTGGAGGAAGTCATCGCGCGCCGCCTGATCCAGGTGCCGACCATCGTCCTGCCGAACCTGATCCTGTCCGAGAACGCCATGCCGGAATTCGTGCAGACCGATTGCACGCCCGAGCGGCTGGCCGACACGCTCGCCCCGCTGATGGCTGGCGGCTCGGCCCGCCGGACCCAGCTCGACGCGCTGAGCCGCATCGACGGGATGATGCGGTTGCCTGGCGACGAGGAGCCGAGCCGCGCGGCGGCTCGCATCGTTCTCGCGGCGAGGCGCGCGGCATGAGCGCGCCCGACCCGATCCGCATCTACGTCGATGCCGACGCCTGCCCGGTGAAGGACGAGGTGTATCGCGTCGCCGGCCGTTACGGGCTCCACGTCTTCGTCGTCTCGAACGGCTTCCTCAACCTGCCCCGCGAGCCCTGGATCGAGCGCGTGGTCGTCGGCGATCAATTCGACGCCGCCGACGACTGGATCGCCGAGCGGGCGAGCCCCGGCGCGGTGGTCATCACCGCGGACGTGCCGCTCGCGAGCCGCTGCGTGAAGGCCGGCGCGGTGGCGCTGAGCCCGACCGGCAAGGCCTTCACCGACGCCTCCGTCGGCATGGCGCTCGCCACCCGCAACCTGATGCAGGAGCTTCGCGAGGCCGGCGCCATCACCGGCGGCCCGAAGCCGTTCTCGAAGGCCGACCGCTCCGCCTTCCTCGGCGCCCTCGACCGCGCCATCGTGCGCCTGCGCCGCGAGCGAAGCTGAAGCCAAGTCCGAGGTTTCGAAAGGACAAGTCCTTTCGCGGGTCCAGGGCAGAGCCCTGGTCGGCGAAGCCATCATGGGGCTCCGCCCCAAACCCCGCCGAAGGGATGATCCCTTCGGAATCCCAGGACTTCAGTTGATCTCCGCTGTGAAGCTCATGGTGAGGGCGTTGCCGCTCGCGCCGAAGGCGGTGTTGCCGAGGGTCACGCGGGTCCCGCTCTGCGTCCCGATCACGGTGCCGCCGGCCCCGGAGGTGAGGTTGGCGAGCGAGCCGACGGCGGCGTCCTTCAGGCTGACGCCATCGGGCAGCGACAGCTGGAGCGAGGCCGGGGCCTTGCCGGTCCAGGCGACTTGGAACCGCGCCTGCATCCGCAGGGTCTTGCCGACGATCTCGTAGCTGGCGTGGCTGTGCGTCACCCGCACGCCCGAGCCGCCGGTCGGGGCGTAGGCCGGCGTGTAGGTCGCCCAAGCGCCACTCGACCCACTTGCGCCGAGCGTCGTCGCGGCGCCCGCGGCGTCGGTCAGGGTGAGCTGGCCCGCGCGATCGACGGTGAGGCTCGCGAAGGTCGCGCCCGCCTCGTCGGTCCACACCACCGCCTGCCCGCGCCGGACCCGGATCGGATCGTTGGCCGCGAAGGTCGCGCGGGACAGGTCGATGCCGTGGCTCCAGAAGCCCCAGGCCTGCCCGACGCCGTAGGGTGCGAGCGCCGCACTGGTGCCGCCCCAGAACGAGAAGCCGCGCCCTCCGCCGCCGAGTTGCGCCGCCTGCGCCGTCGGCACCAGCGCGTTCCGGTCGGTGCCGAAGCCGGTATGGGTACGCGGAACGTCGCCGCCGAGCCGGGGCGACGGGTTCGAGGACGGCGAGACCATCACGCCGTAGGTGACGTTGGTGCCGACGCCGGGCTCGCCCGCGAAGTTCGCCTCCGGGACGAGGTTGAGGCCCCCGACCTGTTGCAGCGGGTTGCCCGGATAGACCGTGGGACTGGAGGGGCTGGCCTGATAGCCGGTGTCGGCGCCCCGGTTGGTCAGGTTCCACTCGGCGACCGCGGCCCCGACCTTGCCCGTCGCCGTCGCGGGCGAGCCGACCTGGATGAACTGCCCGAGCTTGGATTGGGTGTTCGTCGCATGGGTGCCGCGGAAATCCGCGATGACCGTGTGGGCGACGTCGAAATTCGGGTTGGTCGCGAACGAGATGTAGGTCTGCCCGAGCCCGCTGGCCGTGTTCGGGCCCCGGTTGACGGCGTAGACTTGGTGCAGGGACGTGGTGTCGCGCGGCGAGGCCATGTCGACCGAGCCCTCGAACGGGCCGAGCACGCGGGTCGCGCCGGTGAAGGTGGGGGATGCCAGCGGCGCCCGCTCGGCCAGGAGCTTGGCCAGCGTCCCCGCGGCGGCGTTCGGCGACGGGACCACGCTCATCCGCGACAGGTCGCTGGTCGGCGAAGCCGCCGGGGTGGGCTCCAGCGCCGCCGCCGGCGCGAGTGGGAGCGCGGTCCCGAGGATCAGGGCACGCAGCGGGATGGATCGCATGGACGGCTCCGGATCGGCGATCTGGGACCGGGACCATGCCGTCATGGTCGAACCAAGGCCGACCCGGAAGGTCTCTCGTTGCTGTTAATTCCGGGCCTGGATGGGGCGGCGGGTCCGGCGTTCCGCCTTGCGCGTCGCCGTCTCCCGCAGGTGGTGCTCGATCGCGTCGTTGGCGCGCCCCCGCATCTGCAGGATCGCCTCCACGTCGTCGAAGGTCTCGGGGAAGCGCCGGGCGAGCCAGAGATAGGCGCTGGCGAGCTTCACCGTCCGCTCCTGATAATCGAGTTCGCCCGCGAGGCTCGCGCGCAGCGCCGGCACGGTCGCGCCCCCGGCGCGGGCTTGGCTCCAGCGTTCCAGCATCCCCATGGCGATCTCGTCGCGCCGGTTGATCGGGCAGACCGAGAACACGAACTTCTCCTCGATCGGCAGGCGGGCGCGGTCGATCGTGCGTGCCACGTCCAGAATCTCCTCGAGCGCCGAGGGCTGGAAGGGCGAGCCGGCGTAGAAGGTGGCGCGGGCGAAATGCGTCATCACCTCGGTGAGGCTGTTCGTGCGCATCTCCTCCGCCACGGAGCGGATCGCGGTCAGGTCGGGGCGCACGAAGAAGCGGGTGTCGGCGGCCGGCGCCGTCGGCGCGCCCGACAGCGCAAGGCGGATCGGCTCGAGCGCGATGGGGTCGGTCGCCGCGACGTAGCCGACCTCGTGGTGCCCGTAGCGCCCGGCGCGGCCGGCGATCTGGCGGATTTCCGAGTTCGTGAGCGCCCGCTCCCCGGTGCCGTCCCACTTGCGCACGGCCGAGAAGACGATCCGCTTCAGCGGCCCGAGGTTGAGGCCCATCCCGACCGCGTCGGTGGTGACGAGGACGTTCGCCTCGCCCGAGCGGAACCGTGCGGCCTCGGCGCGGCGGACCTCGGGCGAGAGCGCCCCGTAGATCGTCGCGACCCGGTGCCCGCGGGCGACCAGGATCTCGCGGTTCTCGTGCACGGCGCGCCGCGAGAAGGCCACCACGGCGTCGCCCGGCTCGACCGTCTCCAGCGGGACCGCCTCGTCCTGCAGCAGCAGCGGCGACTTGCGCTCGAAGGGTATCACCTCCAGCGATTCGTCGGCAGCTTCCGCCGCGCGGCGCACGTAGGACAGGGCGTCGTCCGAGCCGCAGACGATGACGGTCCGGGCCGGCACCCCGAACAGGGCGTTGGTCCAGGCCCAGCCCCGGTCGGGGTCGGCGAGCATCTGGATCTCGTCGATCACGGCGACGTCGATCGGGCGCGACAGGTCGGCGGTCTCGATGGTGCGGGCCGTGTGGGTCGGGTCGGTCTCGCCCAGGACTTCCTCGCCGGTGACCATGCCGGCCCGCAGCCCGCGCTCGCGCAGGGCCTCGTAGTTCTCCAGAGCCAGCAGCCGCAGGGGCGCGAGGTAGGCGCCGGTGGCGGCCTCCGTCAGGGTTTGCAGGGCCGCGTAGGTCTTGCCCGAATTGGTCGGCCCCATGTGGAACAGGATGCGCCGGTTCAGCCGCCGCGCCGCGCCGAATTTTTCGATGTAGGCCCCGAACCCGACCTGATCGCGCAGGCGCCGCAGGCGGGAGCCCTCGCGGGCCACCGCCTTGGCCCGCTGGCGCACCGGCGCCAGGGCATCCGCCAGCGAGCGGGCGAGCTTGGGACCGAAGCGGAATTGGCGGGAGCGCAGCGAGCGGTCCATGTGTTCGAGATAGGCGGCGGCGTCGGCGCCGACCTCGCGCAGGTCGGCCAGGATCTGGCCCCTGAGCCGGTCGATCGGCTTGCGCAGGGCGCCGACGATCTCGGCTTCGGCCCCCGTCAGGGCGGCACGCAGGCCGTCGAGGCGATGGGTCGGATCGTTGCGCGCGGCCATGTCCGCCAGGATTTCGGCCGCCTCGCGTTCGGGGCCGGCCTCCACCCGCAGATCCATCCGGCCGGCATCGAGCAGCGGGATCGCGACGCGGAAGGTCCAGACCACGCCGTCGTCCTTCGCGACCGTGGCCCTCAGCGCCGGGATGGCGCGCTTGAGCGCGGGGATTCCGGTCTCGACGAAGGCGCGCGCCGCAGCCCTCTCCCGCAGCGCCCGGGCGACGCGCTCGTCCTCGACCTCCGCCCCCATTTCCGGCAGTTCGAGATGGACCCGCAGGGCTTCGAGATCGCCGCTGCGAGCCGGCAGGCCGAGCCGCACGACGGACTCGGCCAGGCTCTCGATCGTGGGGCGCAGGCGCTTGCGGGCCATGAAGGCGGGTCTCGGCGAAGGGGGACGGCGGGGCGGTCGGTCGGGTCAGGCGGGCAACGGGCACGACCGGCTCAGGGTTCGGTGCATGGCCTCCAATCCGGTTCCTACAGCCAGCGCTCGTCGATGTCGGTGGCGTTGTAGGCCGGCAGGGGCTGATGCTCGTCGCCTTCGGCGAAGATCACGACATCGCTGGGCCCGACCTCGTACCGGGCGATCCGGTCCCACCTGCGATGGATCATCCGCGGCCCGCCCCAGATGCGGTAGGCGTTCCAGTAGCGGTCGTTGCGAAAGCCGACGTAGTGGACGCAAGCGGGCCGATCTCGCCAAATCTGCTGCGCGCGACGCGGCGGCTTCACGGTGAGGCCGTGAGCGGGCCGGACGCAGGCCGTCGGCAGGACCGGCCGGGATGCTGAATTGGGAGCAGGCTGCCGAATACCACGGCCGTTGGATACGGGACGAACATCGGCGGAAACAGGGCTCGCAGACCGCCCCGGAAGGCCTCGGCGCAGACGAGGCTCGATCCCTGTGAAGTAATGGTCGGAGTGGCGGGATTCGAACCCACGACCCCTAGTCCCCCAGACTAGTGCGCTAACCGGGCTGCGCTACACTCCGACGCCCCAGAGGGCTCGGCGCTCTTAGCTTTCCGGCCGGGGCCGCGCAACCCCTTTTCCGGGCGATCGACCGCGACGAATGCGGGAATGCCCGCCCCTCCCCCTCCGATGTTTCCGCCGCCGCCCCCTGAATGCATCCCGCGACACGGGCGCCGCCCGGCCCGTGTCGTGACGGCGCGCACCCGGCGGTCGCGCAGGGGCGGATTATTTTTTGAATATATTTGCGTGACAATTCGCACTTTCAAAATAATTCCCGAAGCAATAGCCTCGTTTTGTCAGAGAAGTACGAACAGAAAAGTTCAAGTCTCAGGGATTAACGAGGATCAAAGCGTCATGAAGGGTATCGTTGCTTTCAGTGTTCTGGCGATGGTCGGCCTGCCGCTGGCGGCTCAGGCGGAATCCGGCAGCGGCAGCCGTCAGGCGGCCGGCGGCGGCTTCATGAGCAGCTACCAGGACGACCCCTACCACGACCCCCGCTCGCTCCACTCGCAGCGCGCGGGCACCGGCCAGATCCTCGGCGCGCCCATGCTGAGCGAGAATGCCGGCGTGAAGGGCGGCCCCGTCCGCTCGGCGATCCGCCGCGGCGACGTCGATCCGAACTGGGCGACCACCGGCAGCCTGCCGAAGAAGCGCCGTCCGGTTCGCTAAACGATGATCGGGCGGCGCGGTCGAAGGGCCGCGCCGCCTCCCCGCCTCCCCGCGCCGGCCCTCTCGGGCCTGACCGTCCCGGGCCATCCCGGTGGCGCGCTGTCGCCTGTCCGGGATGATCGCACCGCACAAGAACGTGCCCCGGCCACACGGTCTCGTGAACGCCTTCAGGCTATTTCTGCCCTGTCATTCGAAGTCGAAACGGGGTTAGCCTTCGCTCGCAAAAGTCGAAACCGCCTGCGGCGGGATAAAAACTGACCTGCCGCACCGAATATCTCAGTCGCTGCAACGAACTGTACGTGCAAGCGATCTCGAAGAACGAGGATCGGCGTGGACGATATCATCCAAGGCATCTCGAATTTCCGCGGAAGTATCTTTCCGGGGCAGCAGCAGATGTACCGGCAGCTGGTCCGCGACGGGCAGCATCCGCAGGCGCTCATCATCGCCTGCGCGGATTCCCGCGTCTCGCCGGAGCACATCACCCAGTCCGGCCCCGGCGACCTGTTCGTCTGCCGCAACGCTGGCAACATCGTCCCGCCCTTCAGCCAGCAGAACGGCGGCGTCTCCTCGGCGATCGAATACGCGGTGGTGGCGCTCGGCGTGCGCGACATCGTCGTCTGCGGCCACTCCGATTGCGGCGCCATGAAGGGGCTGATGACGCCGGACGCGCTCGCCGCCATGCCGAACGTCGCCGCCTGGCTGCGCCACAGCCATGCGGCGAGCCGCATCGTCTGCGAGGCCTATCCCGCCGGGATGGACCCGAAGGACCATCACCGCGCCTTGGCGCTGGAGAACGTCGTCGTCCAGCTCAGCAACCTGCGCACCCATCCGAGCGTCGCCGCCGGCCTCGCCAAGGGGCAGTTGCGCCTGCACGGCTGGTTCTTCGAGATCGAGAGCGGGCAGGTGCTGGCCTATTGCGGCGAGGCCGGCCGCTTCGTGCCGATCGATCAGGCCGGCGACATGCCGGTCGCCCACATGCCGGCCCAGCGCATCGCCGCGCCCGAGATGGCGCGCGTCGCCGTCGCGGCCGAGTGAGGGCATCCGCCATGCGTGCCTCCCTCTCGCGGCTGATCCCGCCGACCCTCGCGCGGGACCTGCCCGCCTCCTTCGTGGTCTTCCTCGTGGCGATGCCGCTCTGCATGGGCATCGCCATCGCGTCGGGCGTGCCGGCCGAGCGCGGCCTCATCACCGGCGTGATCGGCGGCATCGTCGTCGGCTTCCTCGCCGGCGCCCCGCTTCAGGTCAGCGGCCCGGCCGCGGGGCTCGCCGTCATCGTGTTCGAGTTCGTGCGCACCCACGGCATCGACGCGCTGGGGCCGGTGCTCGTGGCGGCGGGCGCGATCCAGCTGCTCGCGGGCGCCCTGCGGGTCGGCGGCTGGTTCCGGGCGATCTCGCCCGCGGTCGTCCACGGCATGCTCGCCGGCATCGGCGTGCTCATCGTGCTGGCGCAGATCCACGTCCTGACCGACGCGCTCCCGAAGGCCAGCGGCCTCGACAACCTCGTGGCCATCCCGGCCGCCTTCTTCAACTTCGTCTCCGGCGAGGGCAACCGCTTCGGCGCCATCGTGGTGGGCCTCGTCACCATCGTGACGATGATCGGCTGGGAGAAGGTCCGCCCGGCTCGCCTCAAGCTCCTGCCCGGCGCGCTGGTCGGCGTCGTCTCGGGCACGCTGGTGGCGGTGATCGGCGACCTCGCGGTCAAGCGCGTCGAGGTGCCCGAAAACATCCTCTCGGCCGTGGCCCTGCCGGGTGCGGGCGATTGGAGCCGCCTCACCGAGCCGGCCATGATCGTCATGGCGATCACGCTCGCCGTCGTCGCCAGCGCCGAGAGCCTGCTCTCCGCCGCCGCCGTGGACCGCATGCACGACGGCCCGCGCACTCAGTACAACCGCGAACTCGGCGCGCAGGGCGTCGGCAACGTCCTCTGCGGTCTGGCCGGCGGCCTGCCGATGACCGGCGTCATCGTCCGCTCCTCGGCCAACGTCCAGGCGGGGGCGGCCACCCGCGCCTCCACCATCCTGCACGGCAGCTGGATCCTCGCTTTCCTGCTCGTCCTGCCGATGGTGCTGAAGCTCGTGCCGACGGCGGCGCTCGCCGGCATCCTCGTGGTGACGGGCTGGCGCCTCGTCAGCCCGGCGCATGCGAAGCACCTGCTCCAGCGCTACGGGATGGCCACCGCCGCCATCTGGCTCGTCACCCTGGTGATGGTCGTCGCCACCGACCTGCTCACCGGCGTGCTGATCGGGCTGGCCCTCAGCCTCGTGCAGGTGGTGCCGCACCTCCTCAAGGGCAGGCTCCGGATCGAGGGCGGCGCCGCGCAGACCGTGCAGGGCGGGACCCTCCAGGCCGTGCCGGAACTGCGTCTCTCGGGCTCGGCCACCTTCCTCCAGCTGCCCCACCTCAACGAGGCCCTGGAACGCACCCCCGACGACGGCCCCGTGCGACTCGCCGCCCAGGACCTCCACCACGTCGATCACACCTGCCTGGAGATGATCCAGGAATGGGCGACCCGCCGCGCCAAGGCCGGCGCCCGCGTCGAAGTGGTCGGCGGCGGCGGCGGGTTGAGGCACAGCCTCGCCATGGCAGCGCATGCCGCGCCGAAGGACTGAGGCCGAAATGAAGAAGCCCGGTGCCGCTCAAGCGGCACCGGGCTTCTTCGTGTCAGGGCTCTGCCCTGACGACCCGCCGAAGGGCTTGCCCTTCGGAATCCCGTTACGGCGTCGCGATGCGGCGGGCCGCCTCGAAGCGGTTGAGGAATCTGGGTTCCTTTTCCGGGGCGATGCGGATCGTCAGCGCGATCTCGCCGCTGTCCTCGGCCTGCCGGTCCAGCACCTCGGCGTTCTCGTAGAGCCAGTTGAGCGCGGCTCCGTCCTCCGGCGGCAGCGTCAGCGCGAAGGTCGAGCGGGCCCGCGCCACCTGCCCCTCGATCCGCTCGGCGAGCGCCGGCAGCCCCTCGCCCGTGAGCGCCGAGACGAGGATCGGCGCCGGCCCCGCGCCGCGATGGGCCGAAGCGAGGTTGAGCAGCCGGGTGCGCTCGCCCTCGTCCAGAAGGTCGGCCTTGTTCCACACCTCGACGATCCGCTCGGCATCCGCCTCGATCCCGAGTTCGCGCAACACCTGCTCCACGTCCTCGGCCTGGGCCTGGGTGTCGCCGTGCGAGACGTCGCGCACATGGAGCAGGATGTCGGCCTCGATCACGTCCTCCAAGGTCGCCCGGAACGCGGCGATCAGCGAGGTCGGCAGGTCCGAGATGAAGCCCACCGTGTCCGACAGGATCACCGTCTCGCCGTGCGGCAGCTTGGTGGCGCGCGCCGTCGGGTCGAGCGTGGCGAACAGCATGTCCTGCGCCTTGACCTCGGCCTTCGTCAGCGCGTTGAACAGCGTCGACTTGCCCGCGTTCGTGTAGCCGACCAGCGCGACGATCGGGTACGGCACCCGCGCCCGGCTCTTGCGGTGCAACCCGCGGGTGCGCGCCACCGCGTCGAGATCGCGCTCGATCTTGGTCATCCGCTCCTGGATCATCCGGCGGTCGGCCTCGATCTGCGTCTCGCCGGGACCGCCGAGGAAGCCGAAGCCGCCGCGCTGCCGCTCCAGGTGTGTCCACGACCGCACCAGCCGCGACTTCTGGTAGGCCAGATGCGCGTGCTCGACCTGCAGCGTGCCCTCCCGCGTCGAGGCGCGGCGTCCGAAAATCTCCAGGATCAGGCCGGTCCGGTCGATGACCTTGGTGCCCCACGCCTTCTCGAGGTTGCGCTGCTGCACCGGCGACAGGGCGCAGTCCATTACCACGAGGCCGATCTCGTCCGCCTTGACGAGGCCCGCCATCTCCTCGACCCGGCCCTTGCCGAGATAGGTCGAGGGCCGCGGGCGTTGCACGTGCACGCCGATCGCCTGCGCCACGTCGAGTTCGATCGCGGCGGCCAGCCCCACGGCCTCGTCGAGCCGCGCGTCGTCGGAGCGGGTGTTCTCCGGCTGGCCCGGCGCGAAGCGCTGCGCCACGCGAGTGAGATACGGCCCGACCACCAGCGTGCGGGTCGAGGCGGCGATCTCCCCCTCGGGGGCGGCCTGCCGCTGGAGTCGCGCTTCGCCGGGGGTGAGCGGTTCTGTCATGAAGTCCTCGTGCGCGAACCCGTCCAACCCGGTTCCGGCGCCTCACCGGTTATTTCGATCAGGAATCGACTCTGTCGAGGGCGCGGTTCCGGCCGACGTCCCTCAGTAGAATGCGGGCCCGCTTCACACGAACGTGTCGGCTCCGTCATGGCTCCGCGGCTTGCCGCGGTCGATGCGGCGTGCCGATACCGGAGGCGACGACGGGGGCGATCCGGTGAGCCTGATCCACAACGAGCGCACGAAGCTCCGGGCCACCGCGCTGAACGGCATCGCCATCGCTTCCATCGCCGCAGGCTTCATCACGCCGCTGGCTGCGGTGGCCTTCGGCATCCAGGGAGCGGCCTCACGCGGAACATGGCCGACCGCCGTCGCGGCATTGGCTTTCCTCGCGGTCGGCGTCGGCCTACATCTGTTGGCGATCCGCCTGCTCGGAGAACTCGTCGAATGACGACAAGCGACCTGTTCCTGCTGGCGCTGGGTCCCGCCATCGCCCTGGCCGCCGGCCTGATCATCTACAGGCTCGGCATCCGCGCCTCACGCGTCGGGCGCTGAGTCTCACGCCTTCTCGGGCGCGGTCTCGTCCGGCTCGAACAGCTGTACGGGGTGGCCCGGCATGATCGTCGAGATCGCGTGCTTGTAGACGAGCTGCGAGTGGCCGTCGCGGCGCAGCAGCACGCAGAAGTTGTCGAACCACGTCACCACGCCCTGGAGCTTGACGCCGTTGACGAGGAAGATCGTCAGCGGGATCTTGTTCTTGCGGACATGGTTGAGGAACGTGTCCTGGAGGTTCTGAGCGCGCTCGCCCGCCATTTTTCTTATCCTTGTTTCGCCACCGGCATCGCGGGAGCACAATTCGGACCGCGCGGAACCCGACCGCCCGCATCGCCGAAACCCGCTTCCCCAAGCGGTCCCATTACAGGGCGAAGCTTCTCCGGACGCAAGCCTTTCCTCGCGCCCAAGCGTCGCCATACCCCTGTTGTGCCAGGAGCGGATCGTCTCAGGGGCCGATGCCGAGCGACTTCAGCTTCCGGTGCAGGGCCGAGCGCTCCATGCCGATGAACTCGGCGGTGCGCGAGATGTTGCCCGAGAACCGGGCGATCTGCGCCACGAGATATTCCCGCTCGAAGATCTCCCGCGCCTCGCGCAAAGCCAGACTCATCAGCTTCTCGCCGCCCGCGCCGGTTGGGGTCGTCGGCACCAGCGCGCCGATCTCGGTCGGCAGCATCTCGGAGGTGACCTCCTGCTCCGGGTCCGACTGGGTCAGGATCATCAGCCGCTCGACGTTGTTGCGCAGCTGGCGGATGTTGCCGGGCCAGTCGTGGGATTGCAGCACCGCCATCGCGTCCTCGGCGATGCGCCGCCGCGGCAGGCCGGTGGCGGCCGAGATCTGCTCCATGAAGAAGGCGATGAGTTCCGGCACGTCCTCGCGCCGCTCGGCGAGCGACGGGATGCGGATCGGCACCACCGAGAGCCGGTGGAACAGGTCCTCGCGGAAGCGCCCGCCCGCGATTTCCTCCGGCAGATCGCGCGAGGAGGACGAGATGATGCGCACGTCCACGTGGACGCGGGCCGTGCCGCCGACGCGTTGAAAATTCTGATCGACGAGGACGCGCAGGATGCGGCTCTGCGTCTCCTTCGGCATATCGGCGACTTCGTCGATGTAGAGGGAGCCGCCATGGGCCTCCTCCAGCGCGCCGACGCGCCGCACCCGGCCCTCGCCAGCCTCGACGCCGAACAGCTCGGCTTCCATCGTCTCCGGCGTGATCGTCGCCGCGTTGATGACCACGAACGGGCCGCTCGCCCGCGCCGACGCCGCGTGCAGCGTGCGCGCCGACAGCTCCTTGCCGGCGCCGGGCGCGCCCGAGATCATTACGCGGGCATTGGTCGGCGCCACGCGCTCGATGGTCTGGCGCAGCTGGTTAACCGCGACCGACCCGCCGACGATGCGGCTCGCCTGCCCCGAGCGCACCTTCAGGTCGCGCACCTCGCGCTTGAGGCGCGAGGCTTCCAGCGCGCGCTCGGCGACGAGGATGAGCCGGTCGGCCTTGAACGGCTTCTCGATGAAGTCGTAGGCGCCGGATTTGATCGCCGCGACCGCGGTCTCGATGTTGCCGTGGCCCGAGATCATCACCACCGGCAGGTCGGGATGGCCGGTCTTGATCAGGTCGAGCACCTGCAAGCCGTCGAGGCGCGAGCCCTGGAGCCAGATGTCGAGGAAGACGAGGTGGGGCCGGCGCGATTCGATCGCGGCCAGCGCCTCGTCGGAGCCCGCGGCGGTGCGGGTGCGGTGGCCCTCGTCGTCGAGGATGCCGGCCACGAGGTCGCGGATGTCGGCCTCGTCGTCGACGATCAGGATGTCGGCGCTCATGGCTGCATCTCCGCGACGCGTCGCGCTTCCATGGCGCCCTCCCTGTTCTTGTCCATCGTCGTCCCGTCTCGCGGCGCGCCCGCCGGGCGGTCCCGTTCCGATCCGGCGCCCTCGCCGACATCCCGCGGCAGCCGCATGCGGACCTGTCCGCCGCGCCCCTCGGGGTTGTCGTTGAGCTCGATCCCGCCGCCATGCTCTTCGAGCACCTTCGACACGATCGCCAGCCCGAGGCCGGTCCCGCCCTCGCGGGTCGTCATATAGGGTTCGAGCAGGCGCTGGCGCCCCTCCGCCGGAAAGCCTTTTCCGTTGTCGGTCACGTCGATCACGACGAAGGCGCCCTCGACGGTGAGCTTGAGGCTCACGCGGCCTTGGCCGCCGTCGGCGGTCAGCACCTCTTCGGGCACGGCCTGCACCGCCTCGACGGCGTTCTTGAGGATGTTGGTGAGCGCCTGCGAGAACAGCCGCACGTCGAAGGCCGCGACCACGCGCCCGCGCTCGTCCTCGCCGACCGTCTCGAACGGGAAGTCGATGTCGGGATGCGCCATGCGCAGCATGAACAGGTTCTGGCGGCCGATCTCGGCCAGATCCTGCTGGGTGATGGCGGGCTTGGGCATCCGGGCGAAGGAGGAGAACTCGTCCACCATGCGCTTGATCTCGTCGACCTGACGCACGATCGTGGCGGTGCACTGCTCGAACACCTCCTTGTCGGCGACGATGACCTTGCCGTACTTGCGCCGGATGCGCTCGGCCGAGAGCTGGATCGGGGTGAGCGGGTTCTTGATCTCGTGGGCGATGCGCCGCGCCACGTCGGCCCAGGCCGAGGTGCGCTGCGCGGTGACGAGGTCGGTGATGTCGTCGAGCGTCACCACGTAGCCCCGCGCTTCCCCTTGCGCCTGCTCGCTCGTGACCCGCACCGCGATGGTGCGCTCGCGCCCTCCCCGCACCAGCTGGATCTGCTGCTGCAAGGCGCGGTGGCGGCCTTCGGCTTCCGGAAACAGCGCGGCGATCTCCGGCACCGCCTCGGTCAGCGGGCGACCGACGAGTTCGGCGGCGCTCAAGCCCAGCGTCTTTTCCGCGCTCGGGTTGGCGATGGTGATGAGCCCGCCCGCATCGACGCCGAGGACGCCCGGCGACACGCCGGACAGCACGGCCTCGGTGAAGCGGCGGCGGCGATCGATCAGGTCGCTCGCCGCCCGCAAGCCGTCGTGCTGGCGGCGCAGCTCCTGCGTCATGGTGTTGAAGCTCTCGCCGAGATGCGCGAGGTCGCCGTCGGATTTCCGCGCAGGAACGCGGGCGTAAAAATTGCCGGCGGCGACCTCGTCGGCGGCGTTGATGAGGCGGCGGATCGGCGCCACGAAGCGGTTGGCGAAGTTGAGCCCGAACCACACCGCCGAGAGCAGGGTGATCAGCGCGATCAGCACGAAGACCGAGGCGAAGGTGACCTGGATCGAGTAGCGCAGGTCGTCGAAGGCGAGGTACTCGGCCGCCGCCGCGCGGGACACGCCGGGGAAGTCGATGGCGAGCTGGCTCACTTCCCGCTGCACCAGCAGCACGGCGTTGTCGTAGGCCGGCATCCGCAGCAGCGCCGCGAAGACCCGCCCCTCGTTCGGTAGCAGGCAGATCGGGTCGCTGGATTTGGCCGCGTCCTCGAAGGCGGCGGCCGAGGGCAGCCGGGTCTGCTTCAGCACGTCGATGTTGGCGCGGGCCACGATGTCGTTGGGCCCGCGCATGATCTTGGCGATCGGCAGGCCGAGCGCCTGGGCGCGGGTGGTCATGAACGACTCGAACCACTCGCGGTTCACGTCGAATTGCGGGCGCGCCCGGGTCAGGTCGTCGGTGAGGATGCGGATCTCGCGGGCCAGCGACTGGCACTGGTTCTCCAGATGCGCGTCGGCGATCTGGACGGATTTCAGCACCACGTCGCGGACCCGGTCGGTGAAGCCGAGCGACAGGCCGCGGTCGAGCGTCACGGTCGCCACGATGGCGAGCAGGATGGTCGGCAGGATCGCGATCAGGCTGAACAGGCCGACGATGCGGGTGTGCAGCCGCGCCACCGTCGCGTGCGCCCGCCGCGCGTGGAGGAAGACGCGCGATTCCCAGGCGATGACGATGACGAGGCACAGCACCAGCGCGACGTTGATCGCCAGCAGCGTGATGCCGGTGTTCTGCGACGGCGTGACCTTGATCAGGCCTGCCAAGATCAGGAAGGTGACGCTCGCCGAGATCAGCGCGACGACGACGACGGCGGCGCCGATCCAGCCGGGCCCCCGCGGCGGCGCGGTGAAGGGCTGCGGCGCGACCACGCCGCTCTCCGCGGACGGGGCGTCGGACGGCGTCTCTCGATTGCGTCGCGACAGGAACGGCATCGCTGATGCAGGGCCACGACAGTGTGGCGAAATTAATACAAGTCGGGGCCAGGAGGGGGCTTTCGGCCGCCTCGACGCGCCGCTTGTATCCCACCCACTCCCCTCATCCTGAGGTGCGCAGCGAAGCGGAGCCTCGAAGGAGGGCTCCAGCTCGCGCGCGATCCCTGGAGCCCTCCTTCGAGGCCGCTTCGCGGCACCTCAGGATGAGGGAGTTGGGTGGGATCGGCCGGTCGAAAAGACTTCTACAGCGGCAGCCACGTGTGCCCGTCGCGGGCGAGCAGTTCGTCGGCCTCCTTCGGGCCGGCGCTGCCGGCCTCGTAGGGCACCACCGGCGCGTCCTTCCAGGCTTGCAGCAGCGGCTCGACGGCGGCCCAGCCCGCTTCGATCTGGTCGGCGCGCTGGAACAGGGTCGCGTCGCCCATCAGGCAGTCGTAGATCAGCGTCTCGTAGCCGACCGTCGGCGAGGTCGCGAAGAAGTCGCCGTACCGAAACCCGTTCTCGACCGGGGCGATGTGCATCTGCGGCCCCGGGCGCTTCACGTTGAGCGTCGTGGTCGCGCCCGGATCGGGGCTGATGCGCAGGCGCAGGACGTTGGGCGTCAGCTCGGTGACGGGGGTGTCGGAGAACAGCCGGAAGGGCGGGGGCCGGAAGTGCACCGCGATCTCGGTGTGGTGCCGGCTCATCCGCTTGCCGGTGCGCAGGTAGAACGGCACGCCGGCCCAGCGCCAGTTCTCGATCTGGAGCTTCAGCGCGACGTAGGTCTCGGTGCGCGAGTCCTTGGCCACGTCCGGCTCGTCGCGATAGGCCTGCACGTCGCGGCCATCGACCCGGCCGGCCGCGTACTGGCCGCGCACCGCGTCCTCGGGCCGGATCGGGCGCACCGCCTCGACGAGCTTGGCCTTCTCGCCGCGCACGGCCTCGGCCTCGAACGAGTTCGGCGGCTCCATCGCCACCATGGCGAGCAACTGGAACAGGTGGTTCGGCACCATGTCGCGCAGCGCCCCGGTCGGCTCGTAGAAGCCGCCGCGCGCCTCGACGCCGATGGTCTCGGCCGCGGTGATCTCGACGTGGCTGACATGCTCGCGCCGCCAGACCGGCTCCAGCATGCCGTTGGCGAAGCGGATCGCCATGATGCTCTGGACGGTCTCCTTACCCAGGAAGTGATCGATCCGGTAGAACTGGCTCTCGTCGCCCTGCGCCAGGATTTTCGCGTTGAGCGCCTTGGCCGAGGCGAGGTCGGAGCCGAACGGTTTTTCGATGACGACGCGGCGGAACGCGCCGTCCGCCTGCTTCAGCAGGCCGGCTCGGCCCAGGCCCTCGACCACGGGGGCGAAGAAGCGGGCCGCGACCGCGAGGTAGAACACGACGTTGCCCTGCACCCGCTCGGCCAGCGTCCGGTAAGTGGCATCGTCGGCAAAATCGCCCTGCATGACGTGCAGGCGCTCGCGCACGAAGCCCCAGGCCTTCTCGTCGATCTTGTCCGGGTGGAACTCGGCGGACGGATCGTGAGTGAACGACGCCATCGTGTCGGTGAGATCCTGGCGCCAGCCCTCATCCGTCAGCTTGTTGTGATCGACGCCGAGGACGGAAAAATTCGGGTCCAGCAGGCCGCCGCCCGCGAGGTTGTAGAGCGCCGGCATCAGCAGGCGCTTGGTCAGGTCGCCGGCGGCACCGAAGATCACGAGCGTGCAGGGGGGCGCCGGGGGGCTGACGGGGTTTTTCTTGTCGGTTGCGTCGGCCATGGGGCGGCTCCGGTGGAAATGCCTCGACAACAGCCCCCGCGGGGTCGTGTTCCGGCAACGCTGCCCCGCTTCCCCCGCTACTCTTCGGTGCGGACCGCCTGTCCGCGGTCGATCGGCAGGCGCGGGCCCTTCAGCTCCTCGCCGGTCGGCAGGGAGCGGGCGTCCCAGCCGCCGCCGAGCGCGCGGATCAGCGCCACCGCCGTGGTGAAACGGTTGAGCCGGATCTGGAGCGCGGTGATCTCGTTGTTGATCTGGAGCGACTGCGCGGTCACCACCGTGGTGAAGTTCTGCGTGCCGGCGCGGTACTCGTTGAGCGTGATCTCGACGGCGCGGCGGGCGGAGGCGACCGCCTCGTCCTGCTTGGCCTGCTGCTGGGCGAGGATGCGCACGCCGGCGAGCCCATTCTCGACCTCGCCGAAGGCCGTCAGCACCGTCTGGCGGTAGCTCGCCACGGCGGCCTCGTAGGCCGCGCGGGCCGATTGCAGCACGGCGGCCCGCGCGCCGCCGTCGAAGAACACCTGCTCGCCCGCCGCCGAGATCGCCCAGACGCGGTTGGCCGCCGAGAACACGCCGTTGCTGGCGAGCCCCGAGAAACCGCCGGAGGCCGAGAGCGTGACGGTGGGGTAGAAGGCCGAGACCGCGACGCCGATCTGCTCGCTCTGCGACTGCACCAGCCGCTCGGCCTGCGCGATGTCGGGCCGCCGTTCCAACAGGTCGGAGGGGATGCCGACCGGCACGCCGGGCGGGCGCACCGGCAGCGGCGCGAAGGGCAGGTTCAGCTCGGAGGGCGGGCGCCCGGTCAGGATCGCCACCGCGTGCTCGAAGGTGGCGCGCTGGAGATCGACGGCGATCAGGCTGGCCTGGGTCGTCTGCAACTGCGTCTGCGCCGTGATGACATCGGAGCGCGCGGCCACGCCCGCGTTGTACTGGTTCTCGGCTATGCTGAGGCTCTTCTTGAAGCCCTCGACGTTCTCTTGGAGCACGCGCTTCAGGGCATCGTAGTAGCGCATCTGCAGGTAGGAGGTGGCGAGTTCCGCCTGCAGGCTGAGGCGCACCAGGGCGAGGTCGGCCGCCGAGGCTTGGGCTGCGGCGACATCGCTCTCGATCTGGCGGCGGATGCCGCCGAACAGGTCGAGTTCCCAGCTCGCCTGCGCCTGGAGCGAGACGGTGGTGCGCTCGGTGCCGAGCGTGCGCGACCGGGTGATGCTCGGCGCGCCGATCACCGTGGGGAACAGCGCGGCGCGGGCCTGGGCCACGAGGGCGCGGGACTGGTCGTAGAGGGCGACCTGGGCGCGGAGATTCTGGTTGTCCACGTCGATCGCCCGAATGAGCCGGTCCAGGGTCGGGTCGTTGAACACCCGCCACCAGTCGCCGCGCTCGGAGGCGTCGCTCGGGCGGGCGACGCGCCAGCCTTTCTTGGACTGCACGTAGGCGAGGCTGTCCTCGCGCAGGCCGCCCTGCTTGAAGCCGAGCGGGGTCTCGACGGACGGGCGGGTGTAGTCGGGGCCGACGAGGCAGCCGGAGACGGATAGAGCCAGCGCCGCGACGCCTAAGAAACGAGCGCGCGCAAAAACCCTCCCCCCTCTGCGGGGGAGGGTGGCCCGCGAAGCGGGTCGGGAGAGGGGAGCGACGGTGCCGGAAGCGTCGCCCCCTCTCCCGCCTGCTCCGCAGGCACCCTCCCCCGCAGAGGGGGGAGGGTTATGATCGGGCGCGTGCGTCACGAACGAAAAATCCATCACTCGGCCGGCATCGCCGCCGTCCCGCCCCGGCGGCGGCGTTTCGCCCAGAGCCGGAGACGGTCGAGATACAGGTAGACGACCGGGGTCGTGTAGAGGGTCAGGATCTGGCTGACGATCAGGCCGCCGACGATCGCGATGCCGAGCGGCCGGCGCAGCTCCGCCCCCTCCCCGCCCGCGATGATCAGCGGCGCGGCGCCGAGCAGCGCGGCCATCGTCGTCATCATGATCGGGCGGAACCGCAGGACGCAGGCCTCGAAGATCGCCTCCCCCGGCGGCAGGCCGCGGGTGCGCTCGGCGTCGAGGGCGAAGTCGATCATCAGGATCGCGTTCTTCTTGACGATGCCGATGAGCAGGAAGACCGCGATGAGCGCGATGATGGTGAACTCGGTCCCCGTCGTCAGCAGCGCCACGAGGGCGCCGATGCCGGCGGACGGCAGCGTCGAGAGGATCGTCAGCGGGTGGACGTAGCTCTCGTAGAGGATGCCGAGCACGGCGTAGACGGCGAGCAGCGCGGCCAGGATCAGCAGCGGCTGGCGCGAGGACGATTCCTGAAAGCTTTTCGCGGTCCCGGCGAACTCGCCGTGGATGGTCTGCGGCAGTTGCAGCTCGGCCATCGTCTTCTCGATGACGGCGGTGGCGTCGCCCAAGCTCTTGCCCGGCACGAGGTTGAACGAGATCGTGGTCGCCACGAACAGGCCCTGGTGGGCGACCTGCACCGGCGCGCTGCCGGTCTCGAACCGGGCGAAGGCCGAGAGCGGCACCATCGTCTCCTTGGCGCTCGACACCGGCGCGCTCGACGAGGCGCCGCCCTTGCTCGCCGCGATGGCGTTGGAGGCGGCGTTGCGGGCGGAGTCCGCCGCGATGCTGGTCGCGTCGGTGGCCGAGCCGGATGTGGTGGAGGCCTGGACGTTGGCCGCGTCCTGCGTGGTCGGGCCCGCGACGGTGCCGGCGACCGCGTTGGTCGTGGCCGAGCCCCGCGCCTTGCCCCCGGTGGTCGAGACGTAGATCGTCTTCAGCACCTCCGGGTTCTGCAGGTATCGCGGCGCGATCTCCATCACCACGTGGTACTGGTTGAGGGGGTTGTAGATCGTCGAGACCTGACGCTGGCCGAAGGCGTCGTAGAGGGTGTTGTCGATCTGGTCCGGGGTGATGCCGTAGCGGAAGGCGGTGGGCCTGTCGATGACGAGACGGCTCTCCAGCCCGCCCTCCTGTTGATCGGAGGTCACGTCGGCGAACACGTCGGTGCGCTTCTGCAGCGCCTGAAGGAGCTGGGGCGCGGCGGCGTAGAGTTCGGCCGCGGTGTCGCCCTGCAAGGTGTACTGGAACTGGGCGAAGCTCTGGCGCCCGCCCATCTTCAGGTCCTGGCGTGGGAACAGGAACAGCCGCGCGCCCGGCACCTGGGCGAGCTTGGGGCGAAGCCGCGCCATCACCTTCTCGATCGGCTCGCGCTGGCCCAGCGGCTTCAGGCCGACGAAGACGTTGGCCGAATTGGTGCCGCGCCCGCCGGTGAAGCCGACGATGCTCTCCACCGCCGGATCGGCCTGGACGATGGCGCTCGCCTGTTCGAGCTTCTGCTTCATCGCCTGGAACGAGATGCGCTGGTCGGCCTGGATGCCGCCCATGAGCTGGCCGGTGTCCTGATCGGGGAAGAAGCCCTTCGGGACGATGGTGTAGCCGTAGACGGTGAGCCCGATCGCCGCGAACACGCTGAGCGCGGTGATGCGGCGGTGATGCAGCGCGATCCGCAAGGTGCGCTCGTAGCCGCGCAGCAGCGCGTCGAAGCCGCCCTCCAGGATGCGGATGAGACGATTCGGGCGCTTGCCCCGGTGCGCCTCGGCTTCCGGCCGCAGCAGCAGCGCGCACATCATCGGCGTGGTGGTGAGCGAGAGCACCAGCGAGACGAGGATCGCCATCGACAGGGTGACGGCGAATTCCTGAAACAGCCGCCCGACGATGCCGCCCATCAAGAGGATCGGCAGGAACACGGCGATCAGCGACAGGCTCATGGAGACGACGGTGAAGCCGACCTCGCGGGCGCCGACCAGCGCCGCCTCGACCCGCGGCTTGCCCATCTCGATGTGGCGCTGGATGTTCTCCAGGACGACGATGGCGTCGTCCACGACGAAGCCGGTGGCGATGATGAGCGCCATCAGCGAGAGGATGTCGAGGGAGTAGTCCAGCATCCACATCGCCGCGAAGGTGCCGACGATGGAGATCGGCACGGCCACCGCCGGGATCAGCGTCGCCCGCCACGAGCGCAGGAAGACGTAGGTGACGAACACCACGAGCAGGATCGCGATGATCAGCGTCTCTTCCGTGGTGGCGAGCGAGGCGCGGATGGTCAGCGAGCGGTCGCCGGAGATGTCGAGGTCGATGTCGCCGGGCAGGGCCGCCTTCACCTGCGGGATCGCCGCGCGCACCCGCTCCACCGTGTCGACCACGTTCGAGCCCGGCTGCTTGTAGATGAACAGGATCACGCCCGGCTTGCCGTCGACGAGGCCGAGATTGCGCTTGTCCTCGACCGAATCGACCACCTGGCCGACATCCGAGAGGCGCACCGCCGCGCCGTTGCGATAGGCCACGACGATGTCGCGGTAGTCGGACGCCTGCCGGCCCTGGTCGTTGGCGTAGAGCTGGTAGCGGCGGTCCCCGGCGACGATGTCGCCTTTGGGCGAGTTGGCGTTGGCCGAGGCCAGCCCCGCGCGGATGCCCTCCAGGCCGATGCCGTAGTGGAACAGGGCGGTCGGATCGAGTTCGACCCGCACCGCGGGGAGCGAGGAGCCGCCGATATCGACGTTGCCGACCCCCTCGATCTGGCTCATGCGCTGCTGCACGACAGTCGCGGCCGAATCGTAGAGCTGGCCCGGCGTCAGCGTGTCGGAGGTCAGCCCCAGGATCAGGATCGGCGCGTCGGCGGGGTTGAACTTGCGGTAGGTCGGGTTGGTGCGCAGCGAGGTCGGCAGGTCGGCGCGCGCGGCGTTGATCGCCGCCTGCACGTCGCGGGCGGCCCCGTCGATGTCGCGGCTGAGGCCGAACATCAGGACGATCCGGACGGTGCCTTGCGAACTCGTCGAGGTCATCTCGTTGACGTCGGCGATGACGCCGAGCCGCCGCTCCAGCGGCGCGGCGACCGTGGTCGCCATGGTCTCGGGGCTGGCGCCGGCCATCTGCGCCTGGACGAGGATGACGGGGAAATCGACCTGCGGCAGCGGCGCGACGGGGAGCCGGACATAGGCGAACAGGCCCGCGAGCAGCAGGCCGATGGTCAGCAGGGTGGTCGCGACCGGGCGGCGGATGAAGGGTTCGGAGAGGTTCATGGCGACCCCCTCAGCCCTCCCCCCTCTGCGGGGGACGGACGTGACGGTGCCGGGCGGGGCGCGCGCGAGCCGGCGGTTCCCCCCTCTCCCCGCACGCGGGGAGAGGCCTGCATGGACCCCGTCGTCCATGCAGGAAGCGAAGCGGCGGTGAGGGGGCGCTTCCCGTAGAGGCCCCTCCGTCGAAGCCCCCTCACCTTCGGCTGCCGCCTCGCTCCGGCGACGACAAGGTCGCCGGAGCCCTCTCCCCGCGTGCGGGGAGAGGGGATGCGCGCCGTCTCCGTCGTCAGCATCCTCACGACGCCGCCTCGCCCGGCGCCAGCCGGCTTCCGCCCTCGCGCCGCCCGGTGATCCGCCGCTCCAACCGGTCGAACGCCAGATAGATCACCGGCGTGGTGAACAGCGTCAGCACCTGGCTGACGATCAGCCCGCCGGCGATGACGATGCCGAGGGGCTGGCGCAGCTCCGAGCCGACGCCGGAGCCGACGATCATCGGCACCGCCGCGAACAGTGCCGCGAGCGTCGTCATCAGGATCGGGCGGAAGCGCAGCAGGCACGCCTCGTAGATCGCGTCGCGGGGCGCCTTGCCCTCCTCGCGCTCGGCCTGGAGCGCGAAGTCGATCATCATGATCGCGTTCTTCTTCACGATGCCGATGAGGAGCACGATGCCGATGATGGCGATGATGTCGAGCGAGAGCCCGAACCACATCAGCCCGAGCAGCGCGCCGATGCCCGCCGACGGCAGGGTCGAGAGGATGGTGATGGGATGGATGAAGCTCTCGTAGAGCACGCCCAGCACGATGTAGACGGTGACGATCGCGGCGCAGACGAGAAAGAGCTCGTTCGAGAGCGCGGTCTCGAAGGCGAAGACCGAGCCCTGCGGCACCACGTTGAAGCTCGCCGGCAGCTTGATCTCCTGTTTGGCCGTCTCCAGCGCCTCCACCGCCTGACCGAGGGCGACGCCCGGCGCGAGGTTGAACGACACGGTGGTGGCCGGGAACTGGCCGAGATGGCCGATCAGCAGCGGGGCGCGGCGCTCCTCCACCTTCGCCACCGCCGAGAGCGGCACCTGACCCGAGGGCGCGGTCGAGGACGGCAGGTAGAGGGTGTTGAGCGATTCGAGCGAGGTGTGCAGCGCCGGGTCGGCCTCGAGGATGACGCGGTACTGGTTCGACTGGGTGAAGATGGTCGAGACGATGCGCTGGCCGAAGGCGTCGTAGAGCACGTTGTCGATGGTCGCGGGCGTGATGCCGTAGCGGCCCGCGGTCGGCCGGTCGATGGTGACGTAGGCCGCCAAGCCGTTGCCCTGGTAGTCGCTGGTGACGTCGGCGAGCAGGGGCGAGCGGCGCAGGGCCTCGACGTAGCGCGGCACCCAGGTCTCGAAATCGGTGAGGTTCGGGTTTTCGAGGATGACCTGATACTGCGTCGCCGACACGGCGGTGTCGATCGTCAAATCCTGCACCGGCTGCATGTAGAGCCGCACGCCCGGCACGTTCGCCGTCGCCTGGGTGAGGCGGCGGATGATGGCGCTGGCGTCGTCCTTCCGCTGCTCCTTCGGCTTCAGGTTGATGAGGAAGCGGCCGGAATTGAGCGTGACGTTCTGGCCGTCGACGCCGATGAACGAGGATAGGCTGGCCACGTCCGGGTCCTGCAGCACCACGTCGGCGAGCGCCTGCTGGCGCTCGGCCATGGCCTCGTAGGAGACGCTCTGGTCTCCTTGCGAGATGCCCTGGATCACGCCCGTGTCCTGCACGGGGAAGAAGCCCTTGGGGATGACGACGAACAGGTAGGCGGTGAGCGCCACGGTGCCGAGCGTCACGATCAGCGTCAGCCCCTGATGCGCCAGCACCACCCGCAGCGCCCGGCCGTAGGCGGCGATGACGCCGTCGTTCAGCCGCCGACCGAAGCGGGCGAGAAACCCTTCGCGGCGGGCGACCGGGCTGTCGGCGCCGTGGGCGACGGGCTTCAGGAGGCGCGCGCACATCATCGGGACGAGCGTCAGCGAGACCACCGCCGAGATCACGATGGTGGCGGACAAGGTGATGGCGAATTCGCGGAAGAGGCGCCCGACCACGTCGGCCATGAACAGCAGCGGGATCAGCACCGCGATCAGCGAGACGGTGAGCGAGATGATGGTGAAGCCGATCTCGCGGCTTCCCTTCAGCGCCGCCTCGAACGGGTCGTCGCCCTCCTCCACATGGCGGGCGATGTTCTCGATGACCACGATGGCGTCGTCCACGACGAAGCCGGTGGCGATGGTCAGCGCCATCAACGAGAGGTTGTCGAGCGAGAAGCCCCAGGCGTCCATCGCGGCGAGCGCGCCGATCAGCGACAGCGGCACCGACAGGCTCGGGATCAGCGTCGCGGAAAAGCTGCGCAAAAACAGGAAGATGACCATCACGACAAGCGCGATGGCGAGCATCAGCTCGAACTGCACGTCGTGGACGGAAGCCCGGATCGTCACCGTGCGGTCGGTGAGCACCGCGACCGAGACGGCGGCCGGCATCGTCGCCTGAAGCTGCGGCAAGAGCCGCTTGATGCGGTCGACGGTGTCGATGACGTTGGCGCCGGGCTGGCGCTGGATGTTGAGGATGACCGCGGGCGTGCGGTCGGCCCAGGCGCCGAGCCGGGTGTTTTCCGGCGCATCGACCACGTCGGCCACGTCGGTGAGGTGGACCGGGGCGCCGTTGCGGTAGGCGATGATCGAGTTGGCGTAGACCGAGGGGTCGCGCACCTGATCGTTGGCGTTGATGGCGTAGGACTGGGTCGGCCCGTCGATGTTGCCTTTCGGCGTGTTGACGTTGAGGTTGGCGATCGTCGTGCGCAGGTCGTCGATGTTGAGGCCGTAGGCGGCGAGCGCCCGCGAGTTGAACCGCACCCGCACGGCGGGCCGCTGCCCGCCGCCCATGCTGACGAGGCCGACGCCCGCCACCTGACTGATCTTTTGGGCGAGCCGCGTCTCGGCGAGGTCGCGCACCTGGGTCAGCGGGATCGTCGCGGAGGTGAGCGCCAGCGTCAGCACCGGCGCGTCGGCGGGGTTGACCTTGGCGTAGATCGGCGGCGCCGGAAGGTCGGAGGGCAGCAGGTTGCCCGCCGCGTTGATCGCCGCCTGGACCGACTGCTCGGCGATGTCGAGGGGGATGTCGAGGTTGAACTGCAGCGTGACGACGGAGGCCCCCGCCGAACTCTGCGAGGACATCTGGTTGAGGTTGGCCATCTGGCCGAACTGCCGCTCCAGCGGCGCGGTCACCGCCGAGGTCATCACCTCGGGACTGGCGCCGGGATAGAACGTCTGCACCTGGATCGTCGGGTAATCGACGGCGGGCAGCGCCGAGACCGGCAGGTTCAGGTACGACACCGCGCCGACGATCAGAATCGCCAGCATCATCAGGGTGGTGGCGACCGGGCGCAGGATGAAGAGGCGGGAGGGGTTCATAGGAACACGCCTTCGCCAGCCGCGCGCTCAACCCTCCCCCCCACGGATATCGGGCTTGCCCGATATCCGTATTTCCAAGTGCTCAAGTCGGGCAGGCCCGACTTGAGTTGGGGGAGGGTGGCCCCCGAAGGGGGTCGGGAGAGGGGAACCCGGCTTCCGGAGAATTCACCGTCAGCCGCGGCCAAGCGGAAGCGTGGTTCCCCTCTCCCGCCTGCTCCGCAGGCACCCTCCCCCGCAGAGGGGGGAGGGTATTTCTGCGCGTGCGACACCGTAACCATCACGGCTGCGGCCGCCTGCGGCCCCGGTGCTCGCCGGCGCCGTCCTTCGCGCCGGTCGTGCCGTCCGCCGCGGGCGTCGCGGGAGCCCCCGGCGCCGCCGAGCCGGCGGTCCCCCCCGGTGCCCCCGAGGCCGGCGCCCCGCCCTGCCCCGCGGAGTGCCCGACGACGCGCACCGGGGCGCCCTCTCGCAGGCGGTCGGTGCCGTCGGTGACGACGCGGTCGCCGGGGGTGAGGCCGGAGGTCACGACGGTGCGGGTGCCGTCGGTCTCGCCGGTCTGGATCTTGCGGACCGTAACCTTGTCGTCGCCGTCCATCAGGTAGACGTAGGTGCCGGGCGTGCCCCGCAGGATCGCAGCGTTGGGCACGAGCGCGGCGTTCTCAATGGTTTCCACCGTCAGCCGCGCGTTGACGAACTGGTTGGGAAACAGCTCGTCGTCGGCATTGTCGAACAGCGCCCGCAGCTTCACCGTCCCCGTGGTCACGTCGATCTGGTTGTCCACCGTGTCGAGCTTGCCGGTGGCGATCTCGTGCTGGTCGCCGCGGTCGTAGGCCCGCACCGTCAGCTTGGCGCCCTGGCGCAGGCGGCGCATCACCCGGTTCACGTCGTCCTCGGGCAGGGTGAACACCACCGAGATCGGATGGAGCTGCGTGACGACCACGATGTTCGTCGAGCCGGCGGTGACGTAGTTGCCGAGATCGACCTGCCGCAGGCCGACGCGGCCCTCCACCGGCGAGACGATGCGGGCATAGGTGAGGTTGAGGCGCTGCTGATCGACCAGCGCCTGGTCGGCCGCGACCGTGCCCTCGTTCTGCTTCACCAGCGCGGCTTGCGTGTCGACGTTCTGCTTCGAGATCGAATCCTGCCGGTTCAGCGTCTGGTAGCGCTGGAGATCGAGCTTCGAGTTCTGCAGCAGCGCCTGATCGCGGGCGAGCTGGCCCTGGTACTGGGCCAGCAGCGCCTCGTAGGGCCGCGGGTCGATCTGGGCGAGGAAGTCGCCCTCCTTGACGGTCTGGCCCTCGCGGTAGCCGATCTTGGTGAGGTAGCCGCTGATCTGCGAGCGCACGGTCACGGTCGCGAGCGGCGTCACCGTGCCGAGGCCTTGGAGCACCACCGGCATGTCGCCGGCGACGATGGGCGCGACGCCGACCGCCTGCTTCATGTCCGCCGAGCGGCCCGGACGGCCGGGCGCGGCGGGGTTGCCCGCTGCCGGCTGCTCGGCGGGCTGCTTACGCGCCTCGTAGCTGCGGTGGGCGACGGCGCCCGCGCCGCCGAGCGCCAGGAGCACGAGCATCCAGCGGCCGAGGCGGCGGCGCTTGCGCGCCGGGGCAGCCGGAGGCGCCTCCCGGTCCGGGGCTTCCCGGTACTGGCGGGCCGTGTCCGTGCGGATCGGCGAACTCTCGTTCATCCTCAAGACTCGTCGGCGAGCGGGGTTTTTTGTTTATCGCGCGGCCATGATCACGCGGACTTTGGCTGCCCGATTCAACATAGCGGCGATCTGCTGGCGAACCGCAGCAGCCGGTTGCCGCATCCCCCGGGATTTACGGCAACAGGATCGCCCATTTTTGAGAGGGGCAATGCGGTGTCTCTAGGGCGCCGACGTTTCCGGCGTGTTGCTGGCCGGCGCCTTGTCCTTGGGGGGATAGAGTCGCACCACCTCCCGAAAGGCCTCGTCCACCGGCGTCACCGGCACGAGCGCCCGCAGCGACAGCCCGGCGAGGCCGACGCCGAGGGCGAGTAGGAGGCAGGTGATGCGTCGCATGGGTCCGTCCCCGGCGCTTGATCGAAGGCTATGGGGAGCGGGCACGAAAAAGGCCGCCGTGTCGAGCGGCGGCCTCTTCGAGCGACCGGACCGGCCGGCCACACCAGAGAAACGAGGGGGCGAAGTTCCTCGGGTGCGGCGGCCGGTCCGACCGTGGGCACAACATGACTTCACGGCTGACGATCGTCAACATTCGTCAGCCCTCGAATCGACGCTTCCGACCGGTTTTGCCGCCGACTGGACTGGGTCATGTGCGTGAACGCACGCGACCAACTGCCGGCCGGCGGGTCACCTCAAGATTTTACCGGATCGGCCCTTGTTTTCGAAACAACTCGGTCCAGCGCGGGCAAGTCGTCGGCGGGCGACTGTGCTTGGGGCGCGCGCCCCGCTTGGAGGCGCCGCCCGATTCTGCCAAGACGCGGGGCATGACCCCGCGCTTCAACCCCGTCTTCGCCGACTTGCCCGAGACCGTCTTCGAGACGATGTCGGGCCTCGCCCGGACGCTCGGGGCGATCAATCTCGGCCAGGGTTTTCCCGACGGCCAGGGGCCGGACGACGTGCGCGCGGCGGCCGCCCGCGCCCTCGACACGGTCAGCAACCAGTACCCGTCGATGATGGGCCTGCCCTCGCTGCGCAGCGCCATCGCGGCGCATTACCGGCACCATCAGGGGCTCGACCTCGATCCCGAGCGCGAGGTGATGGTGACTTCGGGCGCCACCGAGGCGCTGGCCGGCGCGCTGCTCGCCCTGGTGCGGCCGGGCGACGAGGTCGTGCTGTTCGAGCCGATGTACGACGCCTACCTGCCGCTGGTGCGCCAGGCCGGCGGCGTGCCGCGCTTCGTCACCCTCAAGCCCCCGCATTTCGGCCTGGACGAGGCGGCGCTGGCGGAGGCGTTCACCGAGCGCACCCGCGTCGTCGTCCTCAACAACCCGCTCAACCCGAGCGCCACGGTCGTTTCCGACGCCGACCTGATGCTGCTGGCCAAGTTCTGCTGCCGCTTCGACGCGGTCGCGGTCTGCGACGAGGTGTGGGAGCATCTCGTCTTCGACGGGCGCCGCCACGTCCCGCTGATGCGGCTGCCGGGGATGCGCGAGCGCACGGTGAAGATCGGCTCGGCCGGCAAGATCTTTTCGCTCACCGGCTGGAAGATCGGCTTCGTGATGGCCTCCGAGCCGCTGATGCGGGGCCTGTCGCGGGCGCACCAGTTCCTCACCTTCACGACGCCGCCCAATCTCCAGGAGGGCGTGGCCTACGGCCTCGGCAAGGACGACGCCTACTTCGAAGACATGCGTGCGGGGTTCAGTCGCTCCCGCGACCGGCTCGCCGCCGGGCTGACGCGGCTCGGCTTCACCGTGCTGCCGAGCGCGGGCACCTACTTCCTGTCCATCGACATCGGCGACGGCCCGGAGGGCGACCGGGCCTTCTGCGAGCGGATGGTGCGCCGGCACGGCGTCGCCGCGATCCCGATCAGCGCCTTCTACGCCGAGGGAGCCGTGCGCAATCTCGTGCGCCTGTGCTTCGCCAAGTCCGACGCGACGCTGGATGCGGCGCTGGAGCGCCTCGCCGGGATGCCCCGGTCGATCTGAAGGCCGGTCCGGTCGGCGCGTCCCACCCACCCCCCTCATCCTGAGGTGCGCAGCGAAGCGGAGCCTCGAAGGCGGGCTCCAGGGATCGCGCGATACGCTGGAGCCCTCCTTCGAGGCCGCTGCGCGGCACCTCAGGATGAGGGGGATGGGTTGGATGGACCGGTCATACGAGGTCGAGCGATCTTGCCGAGGCGGTTCTTGTCGAAGCTGTGAGGCGGGGCCACATCCTGCGTCATGACCACGCGAGTCGATACCCCTCACATGGCCTTCCGCGAGCCCAACGGCGCCTTCCGCGAGCCCAACAGCGCCTTCCGCAAGCCCGACGGCGTCTCCGGCGGCGTCTTCCGCGAGACCGCGGGCGCGGCGCAGATGCGTCGCCTCACCGATACGAGCCCGGAGGCCAGCCTCCTGCGCCTGGAGCAGCTGGCCCACCTGATGGACTCGGCCTTCGTCGTGCCGGGCATCAACCGCCGCGTCGGCCTCGACGCGGTGATCGGCCTCATCCCCGTCGTCGGCGACATCGCCGGCATGGCGATCGCGTCCTACATCGTCTACGAGGCGAAACGGCTCGGCGCGCCGCGCTGGCTCGTCTGGCGCATGATGGCGAACGTTGCTCTGGACGGCGCCGTCGGCGTGGTGCCGCTGGCCGGCGACGTGCTCGACGCCGCCTTCAAGGCGAACCGCCGCAACGTCGCCCTCCTGCGCCGCCATCTGGAGCGCAAGGGCGGCTTGCGCCCGAGCGAGATCGAGGGCACCGCGACCCGGCTCGACTGAGCTGGCACCGGCCGCCCTCTCAGTGAGGGTTGAGCCGATGAACGAAGTCCTGCGACCCGAGCCCGATGCGGTGCCCGTCACCGCGCCGGGCAACGCGCCGCAGATGCAGCCGCTTCCGACCGCGTCGCGCCGCGGCCTGTCGCCGCTGAACCGGCGGCGGCTCGCCAACTTCCGCGCCAACCGCCGCGGCTATTGGTCGGCCGTGCTGTTCGCGCTGCTGTTCGTGACGAGCCTGTTCGCCGAGTTCATCGCCAACGACCGCCCGCTCGTGGTGCAGTACAAGGGCGAGTGGCTGTTTCCCGTCCTCGTCGATTACCCGGACGAGAAGTTCGGCGGTTTCCTGGCCCAGACCGATTACCGCGCGCCCGAGACGCGCCGGGAAATCGAGTCGAACGGCTGGGCGCTGTGGCCGCCGATCCCGTATTCCTACAACACCTTCATGAGCGACCTGCCGACGCCGTCGCCCTCCCCGCCGACGTGGATGCTGTCGGACGAGCAGTGCCGCCCCGTCGCCGAGCGGGCCGGCGCCAAGGCCGAGGGGCGGGCGCTGGGCTGCCGCGACATCGAACAGCATTGGCTCGGCACCGACAACGCGTCGCGCGACGTGCTCGCCCGCGTGATCTACGGCTTCCGCATCTCGGTCCTGTTCGGCCTCGTCCTCGCCGGCCTGTCCTCGGTGATCGGCGTGATCGCGGGCGCGGTGCAGGGTTATTTCGGCGGCTGGACCGACCTGATCTTCCAGCGCGTGATCGAGATCTGGTCGGCGATCCCGACGCTCTACCTCATCATCATCATGTCGGCCTTCCTCGTGCCGAGTTTTTTCACATTGCTCGCGATCCTGACGCTGTTCGCCTGGACGGCGTTGGTCGGCGTCGTGCGTGCCGAATTCCTGCGTGCGCGCAACTTCGAATACGTGCGGGCGGCCCGCGCGCTCGGGCTCTCCAACATCCGCATCATGACGCGCCATCTCCTGCCCAACGCCATGGTGGCGACGCTGACCTTCCTGCCGTTCATCCTCAACGGCTCGATCACCACCCTGACCTCGCTCGACTTCCTCGGCTTCGGCCTGCCCCCCGGCTCGCCGTCGCTGGGCGAGCTGCTGGCGCAGGGCAAGGACAACATCAACGCGCCGTGGCTCGGGCTGACGGGCTTCTTCGTGGTGGCGGCGATGCTGAGCCTGCTGGTGTTCGCCGGTGAGGCCGTGCGCGACGCGTTCGATCCGAGGAAGACGTTCGGGTAAGTTTTCAGGATCGAGCGTTCTCCTCCCCACCGATCTCGGGCCTGCCCGAGATCGGCACAGTGCTTGCCCAGATCGGGCAGGCCCGATCTGGGTGGGGGAGGAGGTAGGAGGTGGGGGTCGGGCAGGAGGCACCGCTTCCGCCTCATCCTGAACCACTCCTACCCTTGATCCCTCCCCGCAAGGGGGAGGGAACCCGCACCTTATCCCTGGAGGTCGGCCCTACCGCTGCGCCTGATCCCCGCCCGGCGGGCCGCGCCAGCCGGTCTCGACGGTGAAGCTCACCATCCGCGTGCCCGTAGAATCGCCGCCGACGCCGACGCGGTACTCGCCCGGCTCGACCATCAGCGTGCCGTCGGGCTCGTGATAGCCCAGCTCCCGCGCCGGGATGCGGAAATGGGCGGTGCCGGTCTCGCCCGAGGCGAGGTCGAGGGTCACCGCGCCCTTCAGGAGGCGCTTGGGGCGGCTGCGGGTCGCCACCGGCTGGCCGAGATAGAGCTGCGCTATCGCCCGCCCCGGCCGCGGGCCGATATTGGTGACGGGCGCGCGTACCTCCAGCACCGCTTCATAGCGGTCGCCGACGCCCACTTTCGGCGTCAGCACCTCCGGCTCGCCGTAGGCGAAGCGCGTGTAGGACAGGCCGTGGCCGAATGGGAACAGCGGCAGCGGCGATTCGTCGGCGTAGCCCATGGTCCAGCGGCTGTTCGGGATGTGCGGGCGCCCGCCCGGCAGCGCGTCGTAGGTCAGCGGCATCTGCCCGACCGTGCGCGGCCACGACACCGGCAGTTTTCCCGAGGGGCTGACGTCGCCGAACAGGGTTTCGGCGATGGCGGGGCCGCCCTCGGTGCCGGGAATCCAGGCCATCAGCATCGCGTGCGCCCGCTCGGGGGCGCTGCCGAGTTCGGTCGGGCGCCCGCCGAACACCACGAGGGCCACCGGCTTGCCGGTGTCGGCCAAAGCCGCGAGCAGATCGTGCTGCAGCCCCGGCCAGTTCAGATAGGCGGTCGAAGACCCCTCGCCCGAGCGGTCGCGCGGCTCGCCCATCACGGCGACGACGAGATCGGCCCCGCGCGCCGCCTCGACCGCGGCGGCAAAGCCCGTCCGCTCCGTGCAGACCCGCGGGCAGCCCTCTGAAAACGTCACTTCGACGCCCGAGGCCGCGGCGCGCTCGCGCAAGCCCGTGAGGATCGTGACCGCGTCCTGCGGCTGGCCGTTGCCCTCGTGCGGGCCGACCTGATCCCAGGCGGCGTCGGCGAAGGGGCCGACGAGCGCGATGCGGCGCACGCGCCTGGGGTCGATCGGCAGCACGTCCTCGCGGTTCTGGAGCAGGACGAGGCTGGCACGCGCCGCCTCGCGGGCGATCCGCCGCGTCTCGGGCAGGAGCAGGCGGCTCTCTGCTCCGATCGCGTCGATCAGCGGGCGTTCGAACAGGCCGAGCCCGAACTTCAGCCGCAGCACCCGCCGCACCGCCGCATCGACCGCGGCCTCCGGGATGCGCCCGGCCCGCACCTCGTCCGGCAGATGGCGGAGGTAGAGCCCGCTCGTCATGTCCATGTCGACGCCGGCAAGCATCGCCTTGCGGGTGGCCTCCGCCCCGTCGCGGGCGACGCCGTGCTTCACGAGGCTCGCAATCGCCTGCCAGTCGGCGACGACGAGGCCGGTAAACCCGAGCTGGCGGCGCAGGATGCCGGTCATCAGCCCGGCGTCCGCCGTCGTCGGCACGCCGTTGAGAGCGGTGAGCGCGGTCATCACCGAATCCGCGCCCGCCCGGATGCCGGCGCGGAACGGCGGCAAGTGGAGGTCGTGCAGTTCGGTCGGGGCCACATAGGTCGCGTCGTAGTCGCGCCCGCCGAGCACGGCGCCGTAGCCCGCGAAGTGCTTGAGCGTGCTGGCGAGCCCGCCGTCGCGAAACCCCTCGACCTGCGCGGCGGTGAGCCGCCCGGTCAGCCACGGGTCCTCGCCGAGGCCCTCGACCACGCGGCCCCAGCGCAGGTCGCGCGCCACGTCGGCCATCGGGGCGAAGGTCCAGTTGATGCCGGCCGCAGCCGATTCCCGCGCCATGGCGGCGGCGGAGCGGCGCACGAGACCCGGATCGAAGCTCGCGGCGAGAGCCAGCGGCAGCGGGAAGATCGTGCGGTAGCCGTGGACGACGTCGAGCCCGACCAAGAGCGGGATGCCGAGCCGCGAGGCGCGGGCGGCGCCGTCGGCCTCGGCGGCCAGCCACGCATTGCTGAAGTTGATCACCGCCCCGACCTCGCCGCGGCGGATCGCGCCGGGATCGTTCAGCGGCTCGTTCGAGATCAGGTTGAGCTGGCCGGCCTTCTCCTCCAGGGTCATCCGGGCGAGCAGGGCCTCGATCCGGGCCTCGGTCGACGGCGCCTCGATGGGGGTGGCAGCTCGGGCAGGGATCGGCTGGGCGTGCGCCGCGCCGAGACAGAGCCAGGCCGCCGCCGCGCGGCGGGCCCACCTCGCCATCATCCCCCGCATCCCCGTCCCCTCCCGTTTGCGGGGGCGATCATAAGCACGGCTTTACGGCTCGGCCATGCGGGTCGGTGGCGTCGTCATCAGGATGCCGTGAAGAAGCGCGGCGATTTTTTCGATGTTGCCGGTCGCCTCAGGCCGCCAGCACCGCCTTGCGGGCGGGCGTCGCCTCGACCTTCACCTGATCGCGGCCGTTGTGCTTGGCGCCGTAGAGGGCCCCGTCGGCACGGCGCAGCAGGTCGTCGAGGTCGCTGCCGGCCTCACCCACGGCGATGCCGACGCTGACGCCGACGCGCAGGTCGGGATAGTCGGGATGCGCGATGCGGCCGACGGAATCGCGCACGCTCTCGGCGAAGCGGGCGGCGAGCACCGGGCCGGTCTCCGGCAGCAGGCAGGCGAATTCCTCGCCGCCGAGGCGCCCGAACACGGCGTTGCGCGGCAGCATCGGCGCGGCGGCGTGGCAGAAGGCGGTGAGCACCGCGTCGCCGACGCTGTGGCCGTAGCGGTCGTTGATCGCCTTGAAGTGGTCGAGGTCGAGCAGGAGCAGCGCGGCGGGCCGGGCCGCGAGGCAGGCCTTGGCGCGGGTCACGAAGGCGCGGCGGTTGGCGATGCCGGTGAGCGCGTCGGTCTCGGCGGCCTGCCGCTGCTCGCGCTCCGCCCGCTCCTTGGTCAGCGCCATCAACACGAAGGCGATGGCGACCGAGTAGAGCGTGCCGACGAAGCACAGGATGGCGAGCCAGGGCGAATCGGGGAAGGCCGAGACGGACGGCGGCGGGAAGGCGAGCGCGAGCGGGATGCGGACCCAGTAGATCGCGGCATAGGTCCCCAGCAGCACGAGGGCCGGATAGCGCGAGATCAGCGGCTCGGCGCGGCCGCCCCAGATCGTCCAGGCCCCCAGCGCGCAGTAGATGCCCGCGAGCGTGGAGGCGAGGATGACGCGGGCCGGCATGGAGGCGTAGAGCGCCGGCACGAAGCAGGCCGCGATCCAGAGGGCGGATCCGGCCAGGGCCCAGCCGAGCAGCGGACGGCGGCCCTCGAAGGCGCGCACGCCGCTCCAGATCAGGCCGTAGGCGGCGATGATCACGGCGTTGCCGATACCGATCGAGACTGGATCGGGAATCACGCCGCGCAGGCCCAGCATGCAGGACGCGCCGCTGCCGGCGATGTGCGCGAAGCCCCAGATCGCGAGCGCCCGCTCGCGCCGGGTCTGGCTCCACGACAGCAGGTACAGCACGCCCACCACGAAGGTGACGGCGACCGTCATCAGAAAAAGGGTCGGCACATCGAGGCGCATCGTTGCCCTTGATCGGTGCGGCGGAGGCGGCGCGGGCCGCTTCGACCCCTGGTTACCCTATCAGTTCCGCAGGTTTCTTATCCAGTCCACATCCTCGCGATTTTTAACACGCTCTACTCGGCTGGATTGTGGTGTCGTCCTCCGGCGCATCGTTGAGCGGGTGCAAGTCGCGCACCATGCCCTTCAGCCGCTCGTCGAGGACGTGGGTGTAGATCTGCGTCGTGGCGATGTCGGCATGGCCGAGCAGTTCCTGCACGATGCGCAGGTCGGCGCCGTTCTGGAGCAGGTGGCTGGCGAAGGCGTGGCGCAGCACGTGCGGGCTGACCCGGTCGGTGCGCAGGCCCGCCGCCGCCGCCACCGTCTTCAGGTCGCGGGCGAAGACCTGGCGGGCGATGTGGCCGCTCTCGCTGTCGGCGGGAAACAGCCAGGGGCCGTCCGGGGGCAGGAGCGCCGCGTGGGTCGCCATCGCGGCGCGGGCGAGGTCGGTCAGCGGCACCAGCCGCTCGCGCCCGCCCTTGCCCTTGACCACGAGATAGCGCTCGCGGCTCGCGGCGGCCGAGCGCGGCAGGGCGATCAGCTCGGAGACGCGCAGGCCCGTGGCGTAGAGCAGTTCGAGCAGGCACAGCATCCGCGTCGCGGCGCGCGCCTCGGCCCGGTTCTCGGGATTCGCCTCGGCCCGCTCGCGGGCGACAGCCAGCAGGCGATCGACCTCCGCCACCGACAGGATCTTGGGCAGGCCCTTGGCCCGGCGCGGCGAGGCGACCGGCGCGGTCGGGTCGCCCTCGGCGAAGCCCTCGGCGTAGAGGAAGCGGTGGAAGCCGCGGATGCAGGACAGGCGGCGGGCCGCCGACGAGGCCTTCAGTCCCCTCGGCTCCAACTCGGCGATGTAGGCGCGGACATCCTCGGCCTCGACCTCGATGGGCTCCAGCCCCTGCTGGCTCAGATAACTGAGGTAATCGTCGAGGTCGCGCCGGTAGGCCGCGAGCGTGTTGGCGGCCGCTCCCCGTTCGGCGGCGAGCATGTCGAGGTAGTCCCGCGCCAGATCCTGCCGTGAAAGATCCGCCCGCGCCGCGTCCGGCGGCGGGGCCGCACTCATCGGTTGCCCGGCTGCAGCTTCGTGTTCGGGATGTTCACGATGATCTCGCGCGGGGTCGGCTGGACGAAGGTCGCGAGCGCGAACATCCCGGCGAAGACCAGCCCCGCGAGGATCGCGATCGTGGCGAGGAAGCGGAACAGGGTGGGCAAGGGAACCGGCCTTTCGGCAAGGCTACGCGGACGAGCGGCCTCTAATCGCGCCGACGTGTTGCCGCCGTGTTGCAATGCGGGACCGCCCGCCCCGATTCCCACGGGGCGGCGGCGAAGGCAAGGACCGGCAGAGCACAGGTCGGGTCAAATCCGCTGGGCCCGCGGCGGTTCAGAACCGGTTCTTCCAGGCCCTGAGTGCGGTGAACACCGCCGCCGGATCGGTGCCCTCGGGAAGATCGACGGAACGCGCCAGCGCCGGTTCGCCGGCCCGCAGGAACGGGTTCGTCGCCCGCTCGTCGCCGATGGTCGAGGGGACCAGGAAGCCGCCCGCCTCGGACAGCCGCTCGGCCTCCGCCGCGCGGGCCTTGAGGGCGGCGTTGTCGGGGTCGGCGGCGAGCGCGAAGCGGGCATTCGAGAGCACGTAATCGTGCCCGCTGTAGACCGCCGTATCGTCGGGCAGCGGCAGGAAGCGTTCGAGCGAACGCCACAGCACGGTCGGGTCGGCCTCCATCACCCGGCCGCAGCCCAGCGTGAACAGCGTGTCGCCGGAGAACACCACGTGGGCATCCGCGAAATGATAGGTGATGTGGTCGGCGCAGTGGCCCGGCGTCTCCCACACCACGGCCTCCAGGCCGCCGACCGAGACGCGGTCGCCCTCGCCGACGTAGCGGGCGGCGCCCGGCACGGCCGAGCCCGCCTTGACCGGCGCGGTGACGCGGGCGCCGGTGCGCTCCACCACCTCACTGATGCCCTCGATGTGGTCGGCGTGGCGGTGGGTGACGAGGATGTCGGTGAGCCGCCAGCCCTCGGCGTCGAGCGCGGCCAACACGGGGGCGGCCTCCGGCACGTCGATGGCGGCGCAGGCGCCGGTCTCTGGATCGCGGATCAGCACGCCGATATTGTCGCTCCGGCACAGGAAGGCCCGGATCTCGGGGGCGGCGTTCGGCATCGGAGAACTCCCGTCGCGTCGTGTGGTCCGGAACAAGCTCGGCCGGACGTGGCCGGGGAACAGGTTCGGATGGCGGCCGGTTCCCTTGGCCGTCTTCTGTCGGCACCGGAGCGCGCCGTCCACATCCTTGGCCGCGCCCCGCTTGCCGGACGCCGCCGCGATCCCCATTGATGCCGGACGAGAGGCGCGCCTCTCACGAGTCCCGCGAAGGATCGGCCGTGCCGGCACCCCACCCGATGCGCCTCGACGTCACGGATCTGCGCGCCTTCTACGCCAGCCCGCTCGGCGCCGTGACGCACCGCGTCGTCGCCCGCTCGATTCACGGCTTCCTCGGCTCGGTCTCCGGCCTGCGGGTGCTCGGGCTCGGCTACGTCACGCCCTATCTCGGGCCGGTCCACGTCATCGCCGAACGGACGCTCGCCTTCATGCCGGCGACGCAAGGGGTGGTGAACTGGCCCTCCAGCGGGCGCTCGGTGACGGCGCTCGCCGACCCGACCATGCTGCCGCTCCCCGAGGCCGCGGTTGACCGCGTCATCCTCGTCCACGCGCTGGAAGCGGTCGAGAGCCCGAGCGAGTTGCTGGCGGAAGTTTGGCGCGTGCTGACGCCAGGGGGGCGGCTGATCCTCGTCGTCCCCAACCGCACCGGCGTCTGGGCGCGGCGCGACGCGACCCCGTTCGGCCACGGCCAGCCCTATAGCCGCTCGCAGCTCGGCCGGCTGATGCGCCAGACCCTGTTCTCGCCGGAGGGCTGGGCCGAGACGCTCTACATGCCGCCGATCCGTAGCCGCTTCTGGCTCGGCACCGCGGGCGCCTGGGAGCGGCTCGGCACGGGGCTCGCCCTCCCCTTCGCCGGGCTGCACGTGGTGGACGCGACGAAGCAACTCTACCGGCCGGTCACCGTGCGGCAGGTACGTCGCCTCGAGACCCGCGTTCCGGCGCGGGTTCTGGTCCCGGCGGGGCAGCCGGGTTGATATCGAGTTGCGCGACGCAGGACCGCTGGTCCTGTGTCGCGCGTCCGGCGGACGACCGCCGCCCCGCAGTCGCGTGGGCAATCGACGATGATGATCATCGTCGATTGGTGTAAGGCCCGCGCATGATCCCCTTCACGGGCTTCGAGTCCGCCCTCACCAGCTTCCTGCTCGCGCTGTCGGGCCTTTTTTCGATCGTGAACCCGGTCGGCTCGGCGCTGATCTTCGCGCAGGTCACCGCCGAGCGCTCGCACGCCGACCGCATGGAGCTGTCGCGCCGCATCGGCTTCTACGCCGCCCTCATCATGCTGGCCGCGCTCTGGGCCGGCGCGCCGATCCTCAACTTCTTCGGCGTCTCGTTGGCGGCGCTCCGCATCGCCGGCGGTCTCGTGGTCGCGGCCTCGGCCTGGACGCTGCTCTCGGCCCCCGAGGCGCGCGAGGCCCGCAAGCAGGCAGAGGCCGACCCGGAATCGGGCGAGAGCGTGCGCGGCGAGGGGCTGGCCGAGGTGGCGTTCTTCCCGCTCACCCTGCCCTTCACCACCGGGCCCGGCACCATCGCGGTGGCGATCGCGCTCGGCGCCAACCGCCCGGCGGAGGGGCCGGACCGGATCGGCTTCTATGTCGGCGCCTCGCTCGCGGCGCTCGCCATCGCCGGGATGGTGCGCCTCGCCTACGGCTCCGCCGACCGCGTCGTCACCCTGATCGGCCCGGTGCGGGCCCGCGTGCTCGGCCGCCTCTCGGCCTTCCTGCTGCTCTGCGTCGGCACGCAGATCACCGTGAACGGCATCGCCGACGTGCTCGGGCCGCTGATCGCCGCCGCGCATCGCGGTTGAACCACCCCCGTCATTCCGGGGCGCGAAGCGAACCCGGAATCCACCCGTGATGCGCGGCCCTACGCACTGTCGTGCCCAGTCGTGGATTGCACGCCTCCGGCGCGCCCCTTCGGGTCCGGGTTCCGCTTCGCGGCCCCGGAATGACGGTGGAGGGCCAACCCGATTGCAACGCCCTCCGGCCCGGTTCTAGAAGCACGGGGCCGGCGCCCCGCGCCCGGAACGGACAGGCGCACAAAAATGAAGCTCGTAGTCGTGGGCGCCGAGGGGCGCATGGGGCGGATGCTGATCCGCGCGGTGGCCGAGGCCGAGGGCTGCACCCTGCACGGCGCCGTCGAGCGGGCGGGGTCTTCGGTGCTGGGGCGTGATGCCGGGCTGCTGGCGGGGATCGGCGAACTCGGCGTGGCCGTCACCGACGATCCGCTGCCGCTGTTCGTGGCCGCCGATGGGGTGCTCGACTTCACCGCGCCCGCCGCGACCGTGGCCTTCGCCGAACTCGCCGCGCAGGCCCGCATCGTCCACGTCATCGGCACCACCGGCTTCTCCGAGGACGATCTGGAGCGCTTGAGGGCGGCGAGCTTCCACGCCCGCCTCGTGCGCTCGGGCAACATGTCGCTCGGCGTCAACCTGCTCGCCGGTCTCGTACGCAAGGTCGCGGCGACCTTGGGCGAGGAATTCGACATCGAGGTGCTGGAGATGCACCATCGCATGAAGGTCGATGCGCCGTCCGGCACCGCCCTGCTCCTCGGCGAGGCGGCGGCGGAAGGCCGGAACGTGGCGCTCACCGAGACCCGCGTCTCGACCCGCGACGGCCATACCGGCGCGCGCCGGCCCGGCGACATCGGCTTCGCGACCCTGCGCGGCGGCTCGGTCGTCGGTGACCACAGCGTGATCTTCGCCGGCCCCTCCGAGCGCATCACCCTCTCGCACCACGCCGAGGACCGGGCGATCTTCGCCCGCGGCGCCCTCAAGGCCGCGCAATGGGCCTTCGACAAGCCGCCGGGCCTCTACGGCATGGACGACGTGCTGGGGCTGTGAGGCCAACGACCGATCGGCGATGATCGTCTCATCGTCGATCGCCCCTGCGACCGCAGGGCGGCGGTCATGCTCCGCGCAACTTGGTATGACAGCTGTGGATTTCCGTAGCGGCTCGTCTTTTCGGCGAGGCCGCGCGAGCTTGGGCGTCGGCATGGGCTCTGCTAAGCAGCGCCGCAACGGGCCTGCCCGGTCTTCCCAGATGATGGATCTCCCATGGAGCGCATGCTCGTCCTCGCTCGCCACGGCCAGAGCGACTGGAACCTCAAGAAGCTGTTCACGGGCTGGCGCGACCCGGACCTGACCGAACTCGGCGTCGAGGAGGCCCGCACCGCCGGGCGCTGGCTCAAGGCGCAGGGCTCGCAGTTCGACGTGGCCTTCACCTCGAACCTCAAGCGGGCGCAGAACACCTGCGCGCTGATCCTTGAATCCATGGGGCAATCCGGCCTGGAGACCATCCGCTCGGAGGCCCTGAACGAGCGCGATTACGGCGACCTGTCGGGCCTCAACAAGGACGACGCCCGCGAGCGCTGGGGCGACGCCCAGGTCCACGAGTGGCGCCGCTCCTACGACGTGCCGCCCCCCGGCGGCGAGAGCCTGAAGGACACCGCCGCCCGCGTGCTGCCCTACTACATCCAGCACATCCTGCCGCGCGTCATGGGCGGCGAGCGGGTGCTGGTGGCGGCCCACGGCAACTCGCTGCGCGCGCTGGTGATGGTGCTCGACGGCATGACCACCAAGACCATCGCCAGCCTGGAGATCGCCACCGGCATCCCGCTGGTCTACCACCTCAAGGCCGACACCACGGTCGAGTCCAAGCTGATCCTCGACAAGGACATCGACGCCGCGGACTGAGAAAGTCCAGGTTTCGAAAGGACGACGTCCTTTCGTGGGTCCAGGGCGAAGCCCTGGCCGGCGGAGCCATCATGGGGCTCCGCCCCATACCCCGCCAAAGGGATGATCCCTTTGGGAACCCGTTACTCGGGCAATACCTCGGCAATCGCGCGCGCCACCCTGGCGGTCGAGCCGGACTCGTCCAGCGGGTTGCGGCGCAGGCGGTGGCGCAGCGCGCTCGGCGCCACCTGCCGCAGATGGTCGATGCCGACCGTCTCGGCGCCGTCGAGGGCCGCGAGCGCGCGGGCGGTGCGCATCAGCGTGAGTTCGCCGCGCAGGCCGTCGGTGCCGAGCGCGAGGCAGAGCCTCGCCGCCGCCTCCAGCACCGCATCCGGCACTGTAACCGTGCCGAGCCGCTCGCGGGCGGACACGATGCGCTTCTGCAAGACCTTCTCGGTCTTGGCATGCGCGGCGCAGAAGCCGTCGGGGTCGCGCTCGAACGCGTCGCGGCGGCGCACCACCTCGATCCGGGTTGCGATCTCGGTCGGCGTGCCGACCTCGCAGGCGAGGCCGAACCGGTCGAGGAGCTGCGGGCGCAGCTCGCCCTCCTCCGGGTTGCCGCTGCCGACGAGGACGAAGCGGGCCGGATGGCGCAGCGACAGGCCCTCCCGCTCCACCGTGTTGACGCCGGACGCCGCCACGTCGAGCAGCAGGTCCACGAGGTGGTCCTCCAGCAGGTTGACCTCGTCGATGTAGAGGAAGCCGCGGTTGGCCCGCGCCAGCAGCCCCGGCTCGAACGCCTTCTCGCCCCGCGTCAGCGCCCGCTCCAGATCGAGCGCGCCGACCACCCGGTCCTCGGTGGCGCCCAGCGGCAGATCGACCACCGGCACCGGGATCGTGTGGGTCTTTCCCCTGCCTTGCGAACAATGCGGACAGTCGGTGGCCGGGGAATCCGGCGAGCAGGAATAGGGGCAGCCGGCGACCGCACGGATCTTCGGCAGCAGGGCTGCGAGCGCCCGGATCGCGGTGGACTTGCCGGTGCCGCGGTCGCCGAAGACGAGCACGCCGCCCACCGTCGGATCGACCGCGGCGATCAGCAGGGCCCGCTTCATCTCCTCCTGGGCGACGATGGCGGTGAAGGGGAAGGCAGGCACCGGGCGGGGGTTTCCGTGTCTGGCGCCGATGGGGGGTCCGGTGTCACGGACGGTCGGCGAGGTGAACGATCATGCACGATTTTGGGTATCGGGCCAGCCGAGCTTGAGCGTTGTCGGAAACTCACGGTCCGTCATTCCGGGGCCGCGCAGCGGAACCCGGACCCGAAGGGGCGCGCCGGAGGCGTGCAATCCACCCGTGATGCGGGATGCCCGGTCGCAATCGAACCGTCGCGGCCAGTCGTGGATTCCGGGTTCGCTTCGCGCCCCGGAATGACGGCGGTGGTGTTCGAAACCATTCCTCAGGCCGAGTCGGTCCGTTCAGCCCCGATCCAGCTGCCGCTCACAAGCCCTTGCAACGGCTGCGCAGCAACCCGCCGAACTCCTTCTCCGACCCCTGGACCTGACTGAGGCGTTCGGCCCGTTCCGGCCCCGACAGGCAGCGGCCGTAGACGCCGGCGATGCGGCGCATGGTGTCGACGTGGCGGCGCCAGACGCGACAGCGGCTCGCCTCGTCGTCGCCCGCGCTCTCCAGCTGGTCGAGGGCTTGGCGCTGCATCGAGTTCGCCACCAGCACGTCGCGGGCGCAGGTCGCGTCGCCCTGCGCGAGGGCGGGCGTGAGGCTCGCAGCCAGGAGGAGGCCGGCAAGGAAGCCATGAAGGCCCGGAAGGAGCGGCGAAGTCATGTCAGGCGGCCTGGGTCGTGGGACCGTGGGCGAGCAGCGCGTAGAGCGCGGTGGCGTCGCGGGCGGTGCGGATGCGCTCCAGCATGCCGGGCTCGCGCAGCACGCGGGCGACCTGGGCCAGCGCCTTGAGATGGTCGGCGCCCGCGCCCTCGGGAGCGAGCAGCAGGAAGGCGACGTCGATCGGCTGGCCGTCGAGGGCGTCGAAATCCACCGGCTTCTCCAGCCGGGCGACGAGGCCGAACAGCTTGCCCAGCCGCGCCAGCTTGCCGTGCGGGATCGCCACGCCGTCGCCGATGCCGGTGGAGCCGAGACGCTCGCGCTGGAGCAGCGTCTCGAAGATATCGCGCTCGGCCAAGTCCGGCAGATGCCGGGCCGAGTGGGCGGCGAGTTCTTGGAGCGCGTGCTTCTTGTCCCGCGCGCGCAGCGACGGGACGACGGCGTCCTGACTCAGGAAATCCAGGATCGGCATGAAGACACAACGCCTTGTCGGCGGAATCCATCCATCGATCCCGCACTCGTGTACGAGGCGCCGGGGCCGGTCGAACGGCCCGGCCCTCGGGGAAGCACGCCTCGGACCGGGCGTGTCTCAGGCGCGCTCGTCCGGAGGATCGACCCACCCGATCGCGCCATCGCTGCGCCGATATACGACGTTGATGCGCCCCGTGCCAGCGTGAACGAAGACGACGACGGGGGCGCCGGTGAGGTCGAGCGCCGTCACCGCCTCGCTGACAGACTGGCGGCGCAGCGTCCGGGTGCTCTCGGCGACCACCGGTGGGTGCTCGCCGGCCTCGGTCTCGTCCTCGGCGGGCTCGTCGTCCACCTCGTCATCGGGGGCCGCGAACACGGCGTAGGCCGCCTCGACCGCGGCGCCGTTCTGCGCGCCGGCGCCGTGGTCCTTGAGCTTGTGCTTGTAGCGGCGCAGGCGCTTCTCCAGCCGGTCCGCGGTCTGCTCGAAGCTCGCATGCGCGTCGTGCGCGTTGCCCGAGGCCTCCAGCGTCAGGCCGGTGGTGAGATGGAGCACGCAATCCGTGCGGTAGGCCGTGCCGTCGCGCCGGAGCGTGACGTGGCCCGTGCAGGTGCTGCTCATGTGCGGGTCGAGGTATTTCGCGAGCGTCGCCGCCATCCGGTCCTCGACCCGGCCCCGCAGAGCCGTCCCGAGATCGAGGCCATGCCCCGTGACCCGCAAACCTGCCATCGATGTCTCCGATCTCCTCCCGAGGCATCGAGAGTTAGAAAGCGGGACTCGGCAAGTCAACGAAAAGGCAAGCCGACTTCTCGCTTGGCCTCAGGCGCCGGCGGCCGCGTCCGCGGCCTTAGGCTATCGCTCCGCTAGACGCCTCGGCTGGTGCCGAGGCCGCTCAAGCGGGGCGCTCTTCGCGCCCATCGATACGGCGCTGCCGCCCAATCTAAGGAGTCGTCTGCGGCTCGCTGCCCGTCACCGCCCGGCGTGCGCCATCCTGGCCCGCCGCCGCTCGATCGAGGAGGGAATCCGCAGCGATTCCCGGTACTTCGCCACGGTGCGCCGGGCGATATCGACGCCCTCGTCGCGCAGGCGCTGGACCAGGGCGTCGTCGGAGAGCACGTCGGCGGCCTCGGCATCGACGAGCTGCTTGATGCGGTGGCGCACGGCCTCCGAGGAATGGGCGGCGGCGCCCGCCGCGCCGGGGATCGCGGCGGTGAAGAAGTACTTCATCTCCAGCGTGCCGCGGCTGGTGCCGATCGACTTGTTGGAGGTGACCCGCGAGACGGTCGATTCGTGCATGCCGATCGCCTCGGCGACCGTCTTGAGGTTGAGCGGGCGCAGATGCGCGACGCCGTGCAGGAAGAACGCGTCCTGCTGGCGCACGATCTCGGTGGCGACCTTGAGGATGGTGCGCGCCCGCTGCTCCAGGCTGCGGGTGAGCCAGTTCGCCGTCTGCAGGCACTCGGACAGGAACGCCTTGTCGCCCTCCGCCACCGCGCCCTTCGAGACGCGGGCGTAGTAGCTCTGGTTGACCAGCACGCGGGGCAGCGCCTCGCCGTTCAGCTCCACCAGCCACGAGCCGTCGGGGGCCGCGCGCACGAACACGTCGGGGATCAGCACCTCGACGGCCTGGGCGCCGAAGGCTCGGCCGGGCTTCGGGTCGAGCCGGCGGATCTCCGCCAGCATCTCGACGAGATCCTCGTCGTCGACGCCGCAGAGCTTGCGCAGGGCGGGAAAGTCGCGCTTGGCCACGAGGTCGAGGCGCGAGACCAGCGCCTCCATCGCCGGATCGAACCGGTCCTGCTCGCGCAGCTGGATCGCGAGGCATTCGGCGAGGTCACGCGCCGCCACGCCCGGCGGATCGAAGGTCTGGACGAGCTTGAGGACGCGGGCCACGTCGTCGAGCCGGGCGCCGAGCCGCTCGGACACGGCGTCGATCGACTCGCGGAGATACCCCGCCTCGTCCACGGCATCGATCAGGAAGCTGCCGATCAGCCGGTCGAAGGGCGACGACGTGGCGAGGTCGAGCTGCGCCACCAGATGCTCGCGCAAACTGGTCTCGGCGGTGAGGCTCGCCTCAAAATCGGGGGCCTCGCCGTCGAAGCTGCCGCCGGTGTTGCCGTAGGGCGCGGGCGTCAGCGAGAGCTGGTCGCCGCCGGCCTGCTCGCGCGGGGCCGGGTTCTCGTCGGCGAAGACGTTGTCGAGGCGGGTGTCGAGCGCGCTCTCCATCTCGCTGCGGCTCGACGTCATGTCGTGGTCGAGCCAGGATTCCGGCTCGGGCGCCTCGCCGCCGTCGTAGTCGCCGCCGGACTCAGGGGCGGATTCCGGCGCCTCGCGCTCCGGCGCGGCCTCGCCCTCGGCGCGTTCGAGAAGCGGATTGCGCTCCAGCTCGGCATCGACATAGGCTGCGAGATCGAGCTGCGAGAGTTGCAGCAGCTTGATCGCCTGCAGGAGCTGCGGGGTCATCACCAGGGCCTGGCCCTGGCGCATCTCCAACCGTTGCAGCAGACTCATGGCGACGCCTAACCCCCGAGCAGCGTTGACGAATCACGATCCTTGCCGGGACCGCGCCGGTTTCGGCACAATTCTTGCTCCTTCATTTGAAAGGTCTAGCCCCTCCCCGCGCGCCCGTCAAAGCGTGATTGGCCCACGCCCCCGGGAAAACCCTCCGCCGCGGCACGGGCGCCACAGGGCGTTACGGACACGCCGACGCAATGAGGCTCACCGGGCGCCAATAAAGTGTTGCGCGCGAAGCCGTGAGTGCGGGGACTGGTTGAGAGAGGGTTAGCGGGGCCCAGCGCTTCGAAATCGCCTCAGAACTCCCGCGCCGTCATTGCGAGGCGGAGCCGAAGCAATCCAGAGCGCCACGGTGCCGAACAGGGCGCACGAAATCCGCTGCGTCAGGCCAGATCGCCGTAGAGATCGCGCCAATCCGGATTGAACGTCTCGATCATCACCCTCTTCGCGTCGCGCGAGCCAGCCTCGATCTGCTTTTCGCGAGCGATGGCATCGAGCATCGTCGCGTGCATCTCGTACCAGACGAGGAATTTGCAGCGGTAGCGCGTGGTGAAGCCTGCGAGCAGGCCCTCGCGATGCTCGTGGACGCGGCGGGAGAGGTTCGCGGTGACGCCCGTGTAGAGCGTGCCGTTCCGGCCGCTGGCCATGATGGAGACGGCCGGTTGCCGCATTCCGGTTGCGCCCGCTCGCTCGATCTTGCCGCGTCGCGCCCTGGATTGCTTCGGCTCCGCCTCGCAATGACGGCGCGGGCATTCTGAGCCGTTTTGCGAGCGACGAAGCGAGAAAATACGTTCCTACAGCCGAAAATCCTCGCCCAGATACAGCCGCCGCGCATCCTCGTTCGCCACGATCTGCTCGGGCGTGCCCTCGGTGAGGATGCGGCCGGAATGGGCGATGTAGGCGCGGTCGATCAGGCCCAGCGTCTCGCGGACGTTGTGGTCGGTGATGAGCACGCCGATGCCGCGCTGCTTGAGGTGCTTCACCAAGTCCTGGATGTCGCCGACCGCGATCGGGTCGATGCCGGCGAAGGGCTCGTCGAGGAGCATGAAGGTCGGCGAGGAGGCCAAGGCGCGAGCGATCTCGCAGCGGCGGCGCTCGCCGCCCGACAGCGCGATCGAGGGCGACTTGCGAAGCCGCGCGATGTCGAACTCTTCGAGCAGCGATTCGAGCTTGCGCTCGCGCGCCTTGCGGTCGGGCTCGGCGACTTCGAGCACCGCGCGGATGTTGTCCTCGACGGTGAGGCCGCGGAAGATCGAGGCTTCCTGGGGCAGATAGCCGATGCCGAGGCGCGCGCGCTGGTACATCGGCAGATGGGTGATCTCCATCCCGTCGAGGCTGATGAAGCCGCGGTCGGCCGGGACGAGGCCGGTGATCATGTAGAAGATCGTGGTCTTGCCCGCGCCGTTGGGGCCGAGCAGCCCCACCGCCTCGCCGTTGTGGACGGTGAGCCCGGCCTCGTGGACGACGGTGCGGGCGCCGTAGCTCTTGCGCAGGCCCTGCACGTAGAGGACGCCCTGCCCGCCCTCGCCCACCGTCTGGCCGGCCTCGGCGCGCGGCGCGGACCGGCCGCGGCCGAAGAGGCGGCCGAACAGGCCGCCCGCGCGGGGCCGCCCGGTCGGCTTCGCGTCGGCGCCCGCGCGCAGCGGAGCCGCCACCGGCATCGCGGCGCCCGTCACGTCAGTTCGCCTGCGCCCGCGTCTTCGGGGCGGGCTTTTCCGCCGCGGCCTTCGTGCCGGGCTTGCCCGCCACCGCCGGCTGGGCGCAGCCCTTCGGGCCCGCCGTGCCCGATTTCCCTTGGGCGTCGCCCCCCTGCCCCGGCACGAACATCGCGGAGACGCGCCCGCCCGCCACCGGGTCCATGTTCGCCCGGCCCGTGGCCATGTCGTAGACGAGGCGTGAGCCGCGGGTGACGTTCTGGCACTGGCTGAGCACGACGTTGCCCGTCAGGATGATGCGCTTGGCCTCCTGATCGAACACCGCGTTGTCGCCGGTGGCGACCTGATCCTTCTGCGAGACCGTCACGGGGCCGGCGCACTCGACCTTGCGGATGCCGTTGCCGGCCAGCGCATTCGCGTCCTTGGGCTTTTCCGCTTCCACTTCGGCGGCCTTGCCTGCTTCCTTGCCGGGGTCCTTGTCGCGGTCGCGTTTGTAGTGGACGGTCAGCGTCGAGCAGCGGATCGTGCTGTCGCTCTGCACGGCGACGACGTTGCCGGCGAAGACCGCCTTGCTCTCCTTGTCGAACACGTCGAGCCGGTCGGCGTCGATCTTGATCGGCCCCTTGCCGCCGCCGACGGTGCCGAGCGGGGCGGGTTTCCCGTCCTTCGGCGCCTGCGCCACGGCGCCCGCGCCCGGCGCGGTGAGCGCGAGTGCCAGGGCGGCGAGCAGGGCCCGCGTGACGGGGCGGCTCATCGGGCCGTCTCCGACGCCTCGGCGGCGGAGGTGCGGATGCGATCCGACGCCTTTTGCGCCTCCTCGCCGTGGAACACCGCCTGGACCCGGCCGACGAAGGAGATCACCCGGCCGTTCTCGATCACGTCGAGGCTGTCGGCATTGATCGAGCCCGAGGGCACCGTGACGGTGACGGGCTTGGTCGAATGGACGCTGCCGGCCTTGAAGTCGACGGTGGCGACCGAGAGGCGGATTTCCTCGCCCTTGTCGGTCCAGAGGCGGATGTCGTTCTCGAGGTTGAGCGAGTCCTTGCTCGAATCGAACACGCCTCCTTCAGCCTGCAGATAGGCGCGCCCGCCCTTGTCGTCGGTGGCGACGTGGCCCTTCATCGCCTGCAGCTCGATAATGCTGGGCTTGCGCACGTCCTGCTGCGCGGCGGTGGCGGTGATCTCGTAGCCGCGCTCGCCCTTGCGGAAGCCGGAGAGCCGCGGGCTCTCCATCGTGACCTTGGTGCCGGAGACCGAGATCGGCCCGAACTCGACCGCCGGCAGCGCCGAGGAGAGCGGCCCCCACAGCACGAAGCCGGCGAGCCCCAGCACGGCGAGGCCGGCGGCGGCGGGGATGACGCGGCGGAGCGTGCGCACCTGGGCGCTGTGGCGGCGCGCGCGGCCATGCGCCTTGCGGCGGCGCGCGGTCAGCACGTCGGCGCCCGTGTCCGTCCGAGGGGTGTCGGCCACCTGCATCGCGTTCCCGAGAGGGTCGGCGCGTGCGGTCGCGCCAGGGCCGGCCGGATGGCCCGCCGCAATGGCGAAGTTATGGCCTCGATTGGAAGAAATGATCAACGCCGCCCGCGTGCGCCCCCGCACCGACGCGCGTGCGAAACCGCCCCGAACCCACCCGTTTGCGCAGTCCGACCGTGCCCGTTGCACGGCCGCATCACGTCGGCAGCTTCAGGCAAGGGATCAGGAATGCGCGAAAATGTCGGTCTCGGGCCATCCGGCGAGGTCGAGTCGGGCCCGCGTCGGCAGGAAGGCGAAGCAGGCCAGCGCCAGATCGGTGCGGCCCTCGCGGGCCAGCATCGCGTCGAGCCGCTCGCGCGCCGCGTGGAGATGCAGCACGTCGGACGCCGCGTAGTCGATCTGCGCCTGGCTGAGGGTCTCGGCGCCCCAGTCGGAGGATTGCTGCTGCTTGGAGAGATCGACGCCGACGCATTCGCGCACGACGTCCTTCAGCCCGTGCCGGTCGGTGTAGGTGCGGGCGAGCTTCGAGGCGATCTTGGTGCAGTAGACCGGCCCCGGCATCACCCCGAAGGCCTGGAACAGCACCGCGAGGTCGAACCGGGCGAAGTGGAAGATCTTCAGCACGTTCGCGTCGCCGAGCACCTGCTTCAGCCGCTCGGCCGGATCGCCGGGGCGCACCTGCACCACGTCCGCCGTGCCGTCGCCGCGGGAGATCTGCACCACGCAGAGCCGGTCGCGATGGGGGTTGAGCCCGAGCGTCTCGGTGTCGATGGCGATCGCCGGGCCGGGCTCGAAATCGGCCGGCAGGTCGCCGCGATGCAGTCGGATCTTCTGGCTGTGTGCGGACATCGGCTGCGGCTTGAATACAGGTAAGGGGCTGCGGGCGCGCCTAGCACCCTCGCAGCCCCCTCGAAAGTCCGCTCAGGCGTGCCGGCTCACTTTTGCCGGGCGATGATCTTGTCCTTGATGTCGGCGTAGACCGCCTCGGGGATGATCTTCTTGTGCACGAGGTCGTCCTTGCCGCGGTACGGGCGGCCCTTGACGATGGCGGCCGAGCGCGCCTCGCCGATGCCCTTGAGCTGGCTCAGTTCCTGGGCCGAGGCGGAGTTGATGTCGACGAGGTCCGTCTTCTCGGCGGGGGACGCGGGCTTGGCCGCCTCGGGCTTCATCGGCGGGCTCGCGGGCGCGGCGGTCGGGGGCTTGGGCGCCGTGGGGGCGGCGGGACTGGGCGTCTGCGCCAGCGCCGGGGCGGCGAGCAGGGCGAAGGTGGCGGCAAAGGTGGCGATACGGGACGCGCGCATGTCGATCTCCCGACATCCGGCCCCGGCGGGGCCGGCGGATGGCTGCCGGCGTCGCGGGCCCAAGGATTCCCTCGGTGCCGCGCCGGCACCCTCACGGTTAGGCCCGGCCGGTTGAACCGCGTTTGAACGGGGATGGCGCCGGCTTTGTCACGCGCCGACCGGAACCGGGCCGGATGCGGGCCGTTCAGGCACCGCCGCCGGGCGGTGCGTTCCTCGGTTTCGCGCCCGGCCCCAGATGAGGAGAACCCCATGGTCGACACCGACAGGATCACCGGCGCCGCGCGCGACCTCGGCGGCCGGATTCAGGGCGCGGTCGGCGACCTGACCGGCTCGCGCCGCGACTCGGCGGAAGGCCGCCTGCGCGAGGCGCAAGGCACGGCGGAGAACCTCTACGGGCAGGCCAAGGACGCCGTGCGCCACGCGGCCGACGAGGCCTACGACTACGCCGAGGACGCCTACGAGCGCGGGCGCCACGCCGTGCGCGAGGGCCACGACCGCTCCGCCGAGTGGCCGCACGTCTCGCTGGTGGTAGCCGGCCTCGTCGGCTTCGGCCTCGGCCTGCTGGTCGCCGCCCGGCGCGATTGAGGGTGGCGATCCGGTTCCGGAGCGGCGTTGGATCAGGGGCGGGGTCGTAGCCCCGCTCTCCCCGCCGTCATTCTGGGGCTCGCCAAAGGCGAGAACCCGGAATCCACCCGTGATGCGACGCCCCTCGCACCGTCGCGGCCAGTCGTGGATTCCGGGTTCCGCTGCGCGGCCCCGGAATGACGGGTGGTGAAGCTGATCACGCCTCGACGAGCCGCAACGTCTTCGGCTCCATCCGGGGCGCGCTTTGTGTCTGGTTCCGGCCCCCCGCCTTGGCCGCGTAGAGCGCGGCATCCGCCCGGCGGTAGAGGGCGTCGGCGGTGTCCGCCGCGTCCTGGGGGCCGAGGGCGAGGCCGATGCTCACCGTCACGGCGCCCGCCTCGATCCCGGCCTCGGGGATCGCGAGGCGGGCGACCGCGGCGTGCAGCCCGGCGGCGATGCGGGCGGTTCCCGCCGCGTCGGTCTCGGGCAGCAGAATCGCGAATTCCTCGCCGCCGATGCGGCAGACGAGGTCGCCCGGCCGCTGAACGGCGCGCGAGAGCCGGTTCCCGAGCCCCCGCAGCAGGGCGTCGCCGACGCCGTGGCCGCAGCGGTCGTTCCAGCCCTTGAAGTGATCGACATCGACCACGAGCAGCGCCAGAGGCGCGCCGGAGCGCCGCGCCTCGGCCCAGCGCAGGGCCAGCATCTCGTCGTAGCGGCGGCGGTTGGCCAGCCCCGTGAGCCCGTCGGTCAGCGACAGCCGCGCAAGTTCGGCCTGCATCGCGGCGCTGCGGCGCAACTCGCGCCCGAACAGCAGCGAGAGTGCGATGGCGAGCCCGCACAGCGCCAGCACCGCGAGCCCGATGACGAGGGCCTTGTCGCGCCACTCGGCCTCGATCTCCCGCACCGAGACCGCGACGTTGAGGATCAGCGGCAGGTCGCCGACCCGGGTGAAGCTGTAGAGGCGCTCGATGTCGTCGCGCCCCGAGCGGGCGGTGAAGCGGCCGCTGCGGGCGGCCAGATACGTCGCGAAATTCGGCTGCCCGGCGATGCTGGCACCGATATCGTCCTCCCGCTGGGGATGGCGCATGAGGTGGGTGCCGTCGCGCAGGTAGAGGTTGATCCCGCTGTCCTTCCCCAGGACGACGCGCTCGAAGATCCCGCTGAAATAGGACAGCTTGAGGCTGCCGAGCACCACGCCGCCGAACGAGCCGTCCGGCCGGTCGATCCGGCGGCTCAGCACCACGATCGGCACGCCCAGAACCCGCGAGATCAACGGTGGGCTGATGTGGAGGCCGAGATCGGCCCGCTCCCGGTGAACCTTGAAGTAGGCCCGGTCGGCGTTGTTGAGGTGCTTCGAGGGCATCCCGCTGACATCGATGACGTTGTCGCCGTTCTCGTCGAGGACGATGAGCGCGCCCATGTCCCGCGTGGTCCCGGCCCGGCCGAACAGGATGAGCTGGCGCAGGTGCGGGCTCGTCTCGCTCAGGCCGCTGGCCTTCATGTTGTCGATGACGGCGCGCAGCGTCAGGTCGATCAGCTCGACGTTGCGGGCGATGTCGCGCTCGATCACCTGCAGCAGGTTCTGGGAGGTCTGCTCCGCCCGCTCCCAGGCGTCGCGCCGCATGTCGAGCAGCATCGAGACGGACAGGGCCAGCATGCCGAGCGGCGCGAGCACGCCCAGCACGATCCAGGTTCGGGCGGAGCGGAGCCTTGGCGCGAGGCTCGGCGGGCGGATCATCGGGGTATTGCCCCTCGTTTCGTGACGCGCATTGGCCCACGGACGGCTTAAGAACCCCTTTCGCCGCCTAGATGATGGGCACGGCGCCACATCCTCCGCGTGTTCCATCGTGGACACGAAAATGTGAAGATCGCCGCAGGATGACGGGGCGGCCCGGCGCGGAACCCTCCGCCCCGATGCGGTTTAGCGCGGCGCAGCGACGACCGGCGCCGTCCGGCCCCTCCCCTCCCACCGCGAGACCGCCGATGGTGCCCGATCCGCGATCCTCCGCCGCAGCCCCGGAGCGTCAGCCCTCGCGCCCGGCCCTGCGCGGCCTCGACGCGCTCAACTTCACGCTCGCCGACGTGCGCGACGGCCTCGGGCCCTATCTGGCGATCTACCTTCTGGCGGTGCGCGGGCCGGAGCAGGGCTGGAACGAGGCGACCATCGGCCTCGTCATGACGATTGCCGGCATCGCCGGCCTCATCGCCCAGACGCCCGCGGGCGCCCTGATCGACCGCAGCCGCAACAAGCGCGCCATCGTCATCGCCGCCGCGGTGGCGGTGACGCTGAGCTGCCTCGTCCTGCCGTGGATCTCGAACTTCGCGCTGGTCGCGGCGACGCAGTCGATCTCGGCCATCGCCGGGGCGATCTTTCCGCCCGCGCTCGCCGGCATCACGCTCGGCATCGTCGGGCCGAAATACTTCGCCAAGCAGATCGGCCGCAACGAGGGCTTCAACCACGCCGGCAACGCCGTCTCGGCGATGCTGGCGGGCGGGCTCGCCTACCTGTTCGGGCCGATCGTCGTGTTCTGGCTGATGGGCATCCTGGCCGCCGCCTCGATCGGCGCGATGCTGATGGTTCCTGCCAAGGATATCGACGACGACCTCGCCCGCGGCCTCGACCATGCCGAGGACCAGGGCGGCGAGCAGCCCTCGGGCCTCAGCCTGCTCCTGCGGAACAAGCACCTGATGCTGTTCGCGGGGCTGTGCGCCGCCTTCCATCTCGCCAACGCGGCGATGCTGCCCTCCGTCGGCCAGCTCCTGACCAAGGTGGTGGGGAAGGACTACGCGACCTCGCTCATCGCCATCTGCATCGTCGCGGCCCAGCTCGTCATGGTGCCGGTCGCCGTGATGGTCGGGCGCAAGGCCGACCAGTTCGGCCGCAAGCCCATCTTCCTGGCCGCCTTCGGCTTCCTGGCCCTGCGCGGCGCGCTCTATACCTTCTCGGACAACCCGTTCTGGCTGGTGGCCGTGCAGTGCCTCGACGGCATCGGCGCGGGCATCTTCGGCGCGCTGTTCCCCATCGTCGTGGCCGACCTGACCCGCGGCACCGGGCGCTTCAACGTCGCGCAGGGGGCGGTGGCGACCGCGCAGGGGCTCGGCGCCTCGTTCAGCGCGACGCTGGCCGGCGTCATCATCGTCGGCGCAGGGTACTCCGCCGCCTTCCTCGTGCTGGCCGCGATCGCGGCGGCGTGCTTCGTGGTCTACTTGATGTTCATGCCCGAGACCTACGGCTACGAGCCGAAGCCGGGAGGGGCCAAAAACTCTGCGGTCCCGCCCACCGTGGTCCCCGCGGAGTAGGTCAGCGTTCGGGCGGGATCGAGTAGGTGCCGGTGGCGTGGCAGACGATGTCCTCGCTGCCCGCGCTGCGCAGCGCCACCTCGCCGACCGCGAGGCGGCGCCCGAGCTTGAGCAGGCGGCACTCGGCGAACAGCGCGCCGGGGCCGGGTTTGCGCAGGAAGTTGAACGAGAGGCTGGTCGTCACCGTGAGGCCGACGGGGCCGATATTGGCCAGGATCGCGGCGTAGAGCGCGTAGTCGGCGAGCGCCATCATGGCGGGACCCGAGACGGTGCCGCCGGGGCGCAGATGCCGCTCGTCGCCGTCGAGCCGCATCCGGGCGGAGAGCGGGCCGACCGCCTCCAGATGGTAGGCGCGTTCCCCGGCATTCATCTGCGGGAAGTCGCGGTCGAGGAAGGCGATCGTTTCCTCGAGGGTCATCGTGGTCGCGCTCATGCTCCGCCTTGCAGCACGGCCCGGCTTGCCCGACAAGGGCCGTCATGATCCCGACCCTCGACGGCGCTCCCGAAGGCCTCGCGACGCGGCACGACCGCTACGCGGACGCGCGGATTCGTGAGATACTCAAACAAACCTACTCGATCGCACTCGTCGGCGCCTCGGCCAATCCCGCGCGCCCGAGCTACATCGTGTTCAAATACCTGTCCGAGCGCGGGTACAGCGTGACCCCGGTCAATCCGGGGCTCGCCGGCCAGACCCTGCTCGGCCGCCCGGTGGTGGGCCGCCTCGCCGATCTCCCCGGCCCGGTCGACATGGTCGAGATTTTTCGCAACTCCGCTGCCGCCGGACCGCTGGTGGACGAGGCGCTCGCGCTGCCGACCCCGCCGAAGGTGATCTGGATGCAACTCGGCGTGCGCGACGACGCGGCCGCCGCGCGCGCGGAAGCCGCGGGTGTCGCCGTCATCATGAACCGCTGCCCGAAGATCGAGTACGGGCGGCTGTCGGGCGAGATCGGCTGGACCGGGGTGAACTCGCGGATCATTTCCGCCCGGAAGCCGGTGATGGCCAAGGGCGGGGTGCAGAAGCGGACGATCGACGCGTCGTAGCGATGGGCGGCACACCGCCGGACGGCACACCCGCACCGTCATCGCGAGGCGGAGCCGAAGCGATCCAGGGCGCGCGCTTTTTGGAAAAGGCGAGACCGCGCCGACGACGTAGCCGCGTGCGTGCGCTTTCCTGACAGTGCGGAGCACTGGATTGCGTCAGTTCCGCCTCGCAATGACGGCGTGCTTGAACCGGTCACGCCAACGCGTTGTCCAGCAACGAAAAATGGCGGCACCGCGCCAACAAGAATGCGCCCCCGGCCGAAGCCGGGAGCGCCTTCGAAGAGTCCCGCGGAGAAAATCAGGCCACCGTCAGCCCGACATCCACGTTCCCGCGCGTCGCATTCGAATACGGGCAGATCTGGTGCGCCGCATCGACGAGGCGCTGGGCGTCGGCGCGGTCGAGGCCGGGGAGATCGACCGTGAGGTCGGCAGTGATGCCGAAGCCGCCTTCCGAGCACGGGCCGATGCCGACGGTGGCGGTGACCTTGGTCTCGGCCGGGACCTTCAGCTTGAGCTGGCCGCCCGCGACCTTGAGGGCGCCGAGGAAGCAGGCGGAGTAGCCCGCGGCGAAGAGCTGCTCGGGGTTGGCGCCGGAGCCGCCCGCGCCGCCGAGTTCCTTCGGGGTCGAGAGCGCGACCTCGAAGCTGCCGTCCTCGGTGCGGGCGGAGCCGTCGCGGCCGCCGGTGGCGGAGGCGGTGGTGCGGTACTTCACATCGACGGGCATGGTCTGTCCTCGGGGTCTCGAAGGGTCGGGGGGCCGATCCGTTCGGCTTGAGGCGGAGATAGGCGATAACCCGATTGTGCGCAATCTAGATTTTGCGAATGGGTATGCGTTGCCCGCAGGTCGCCTCGCCCGATTCCGGCCTTGTCGCCGGTCGGGTCATGCCCCGCGCCCGGTCTCCGGCATGGCGAGGACGGCCAGCAGGCTGATCCCGGCGGCGACCGCGAGGTAGAGCCCGACGAGGCCGATACCGCCCTGGCCCACGAGCCACTGCGCCGCGAACGGCGCGCCCGCGGCCCCGACGATGCCCGCGAGGTTGTAGGTGACGGAGGCGCCGGTGTAGCGCACGCGGGTCGGGAACAGCTCGGGCAGGAGCGCGCCCATCGGCCCGAAGATCCAGCCCATGGCGAAGAGCGCCAGGCAGAGGAAGCCGAGCACGAGGGCCGGCTCGCCGCCGCCCAGCATCGGCCCGATCGCGCCGCCCAGCGCCGCGGTGACGGCGAGCCCCGACAGCATCACGGGCTTGCGCCCGAACCGGTCGGCGGCGGCGCCCGACAGCGGGATCGCCAGCGCCATGAACAGGATCGCCACGCACTCGAACAGCAGGAAGGTTTTGCGCGGGTAGCCGAGCGTCGCGGTGCCGTAGCTCAGCGCGAACACGGTCGAGAGGTAGAACACGGCGTAGGCCGCCACCATCGCCAGCGTCCCGAGCAGCGTCGCCCGCCGATGCGCGGCAAAGATCGTGGCGAGCGGCACCCGCTCCGGCGGCGCCTCGGCCAGCGCGGCGCGGAAGGCCGGCGTCTCGGTGAGCTTCAGGCGCACGTAGAGGCCGACCGCGACGAGCGCGGCGGAAGCCAGGAACGGCAGGCGCCAGCCCCAGGATTCGAACGCCTCCTGGGACAGCCCGACGCTGAGGCCCAGGAACAGGAGGTTCGCTGCAATGAACCCCACCGGCGCGCCGAGCTGCGGAAAGACGCCGTAGAGCGCCCGCCGTCCCGGCGGTGCGTTCTCGACGGCGAGAAGCGCGGCCCCGCCCCATTCCCCGCCGAAGCCTAGGCCCTGGCCGAAGCGGAGCAGGCAGAGCAGCGCGGGCGCCCACCAGCCGATCGCATCGTAGCCCGGCAGGCAGCCGATCAGCACGGTCGAGACGCCCATGATCATCAGCGAGGCCACCAGCGTGGCTTTGCGCCCGACCCGGTCTCCGAAATGCCCGAACGCCGCCGCCCCCACGGGCCGCGCCACGAAGGCGATGGCGAAGGTGGCGAAGGCCTGGAGCGTCTGCACGCCGGGCTGTCCGGCCGGAAAGAAGATCGGTCCGATCACCAGCGCGGCGGCGGTGGCGTAGATGTAGAAATCGTAGAACTCGATCGCGGTGCCGACGAAGCTCGCGATCAGGATGCGGCGCGGGGACGGTGGAGTCGGGGCGGTGGTCATCGGCTCCACGTTTTCTCGGCTCGAAATCTGCAGTCGGGCGCCCCGGCTTTGCGGGAGCGGCGCGCCCAAGGCAATGCGCCCGCCGATCGGGTTGGCGCTGCCGCGCAACGATGCTAGGTGTCTCAGCCACGTCTCCGTAGCTCAGCCGGACAGAGCACAGGTTTCCTAAACCTGGGGTCGGAGGTTCGATTCCTCCCGGGGACGCCATTTACACCAAGGGCTTAACTCCGAGGCAGTGTGACCTTGCCCCGCCTGCCCTGCGTTAGGTGATTCGTTGTTGTCGCCCAGGCAGCGGACCCCAAAGGCACACAGGTCACCCACTGGGCGTGACGATGCTCGCCAAGGCGGAATGCACGATGCCGGAAAGCTACTCGATCATCGGCCACACGCTCGTGGGCGCGAACAAGGTGCTCGAAAACTATCTCGCGCGAACGAACCTCCTGGCGAAGAGCGCAATCGCGAAGCTTAGGCTTCTCTAAGCATCCCCGGGCAAACGCTCAAGATAAAACATTTTTTGGTAATATAAATCAATTGCGCACATTTTCGGCTAAAATAGTGCATTCTCTAGCAGACTAGACTGGCTAACATCGACTTTCAAGCCATTCTTATTGCAGAAATCGGAAATTAACTCTCGATACCACTTAGGAGAGGTTGGGCTTACATAGATCGAGTGAATTAGAGAAGCTAAATTGATAGGCACTGCGGCGCCGCTGTCCTTCAGACACTTTTCTATTTCTTGTGCTGCTGGTTCCACTCTAGTAATTTTTGCAGCCTTATTCGATGAAAAGGCGGAGCTATCCCAGAGAACCGCCCTGAGTTCTGTCTCATGGCTGAATGAAGCACGTTTGTGTAAAAACGGGTTGAACACGTTTCCGAAGACAGTTGTATCTCTGCTGTAGTCTATGTACTTAACCATGCCAATATAAATCCATGCAGGTAGGCATTCGCTTAGCGTCTTATAGTCAGTTACAACCGCAACAGCATCCCTGTTGGGGGCATATATACTCCACATGGCAGCAGACTCGTACTCATTCATATGCCAGCAATTAATGTACATCGAATCTACTATCTGCTTTCGGTTGCTTTTTGTTTTTAATTCTTCGGCGGTTTCGGACGATTGCAGCTTTTCGGCCTCGTAATCTGGCGAGGTAATCGAACCCTCGAATGGATCTCCAAGTAGGTCGGACCTTGAGAACCACAAACTTTTGCTTTGTATTAAGTCCATAAACTTGGCCGTATCCATATATCTCCAAATCTTCGTTGAACCAAGCGGGGTTGAAAACGATGGATGCACGTTTCGGTAAACTCCACTATACCTTCCGGTGCCCACCGACTTGGTTGCTATATCTTCATCGGGTATTTTCGCTTCGGCCAATTTGGACTCCTGGAATTGAACCATGTTTGGCTATTCTGCCGAGCCAGCCATATCAGCCTAGGCACGGCAAAGCCTTTCGACTATGAGCGAAATCGGCTGCATCTGTATCATTCAAAAAGCGAGTTCGCACTGCCGACCGCAACATACGCGGATTGCCCCATGGCAGACCGGGGGCTGCGTCGTGGACGTATTCCCCGTCTGCCGCTGCGAGCTTTACGCCCTCCATGGCTTCGGCCCCCTCATTGTCAGCTACGCGGCGAGCGGGTCTTCTTCAACGGAAGGCACTACCGGGGCCGGCTCCTCGAGCTTGCCGAGCGTTTTTAGGTCCTCAATCGCCGCAATCGTCGACGCGATTTCGCCGGGCGGTGCACGCGGCGGACGAGGCGAAAAACCAGACGGGGATAAAGCTAAGGCTTCGCGGTTAGAGGCGGCTGCGAAGGAGCCGAGGCGGGCCAAATTTTGCTGCAGCGAGGGACACGCTGGCGATGCCAAAGAGCAGAGCCGCGATAATGCCGACAATCTGCCATGTGGTCGGGATGCTCGCGACCCTGTCCTCGACGTACTGAAGCCGGTCGCCCTATTCGCCTCCAACCCTTGCCAATGCTTCGCCGCTGGCCTTCGTGTTCAGCTTGGCTTCGATGCCAGCAAGCCGTCTCTCAATTGCGCCGAAGCGCTTCTCGTTCTCAAGGCGGCCGTCGGTGATCGCCTTGATAAGGGCGTCGAGCTTGCCATCGATTTTCTCGAAGCCCTTCTCAAGTGCGACTACGTGCTGTTCCATAGGGTCAGATGTGCCCTGCCTCCCCCCGCCAGACAGGGTAGTTGTAGGAGCAGGTCTAAGAGCAGAGCTCGCTTGCCGGGTTGATGCGATCTTGCCGGGCCCAGCCATTGCGCGGCCCTCGGCCTGGGCAATGCGAAGGCTGTGCGCTTGGCCGAACGACGCAAATCGTTCGAGGACCGGGCGCGGCGTATTCCACCCGGGGACACCATCACCGCCCCTCCCCCGGTGCAACCGGAGCAAGGCTCGGCCGTTGGTCCGCCGAACCGGCACCGTTTCGCGTCGCCGGGCAGGGACCGGAATGGACGACGACACGGCCACGCTTGACCCACGATCCCGCCCCGTCACCTTCCTCGGGCGCGGCCTCGGCCTGCGCGCGTCCGGGCGGCTCACGCTGCTGGTGTGTCCGCTCTGCTCGCAGCGCAACGGCGAGCGGATGGCCGCGCTCGGCACCTGCGTCTGGTGCGGCTACGAACCCTCGCCGCGCGACGAGGAGCCGGCCGCCGCGGAGATGTCGGCGGTCGATACGGCTTCGCAAGGACCGCCTGAACTTTGTAACAAATGAGATTTTCTGTGAGTCTCGGCCGACAAGGCTTGCGCGTTCGGCCGATTCGGTCGAACCAGATCGTGCAAGCGGAGCCGTGCGGGGCGAGATGGCGGGGCAGAAGACCGACGAGCGCGACGTCATCCTCGGGCAGCGCATCGCCGAGCAGCGCAAGCGCTCGCGCCTGACCCAGCGCAATGTGGCCGACAGCTTCGGCATGTCGGCGGCCCAGCTTCAGAAATACGAGAAGGGCGTCAACCGGATCAGCGCGATCCACCTCGCCATCCTCAGCCGGATGACCGGCACCCCGGTCTCCGAATTCCTCGACGGCATCCCGCATCCGGACGCGGCGACCGAACGGGGTTTCGCCGACACCCCGCAGCAGCCGCTGACCGCCGAGCCGTGGACGGACCTCGCCCGCGCCTTCGCCCGCCAGATCAGCGAGAGCTTCAGTGAGGCGCAACGGCGCGATCTGTCGGCCGCGATCGAGGCGTTCGGGCGGGAGTTGAAGAATTAAGGCGGTCCGCGGCAGTCGCCCGGCCTCCGAAAACCTCGCGCCGTCATTGCGAGGCGGAGCCGAAGCAATCGAGCGCTCCGCATTCGCCGGAAAGGCTGCGCCGCCGTCGATGCTTCACGGGTCGCCTCGCCTTTTTCGGCATCGTCGCGCTCTGGATTACTTCGGCTTCGCCTCGCAATGACGGGGAGGGTCCAGGGCCCGAGGCGACGAGCCGAAAGCCGGCGAACAAGAAAATTCTTCCGTCTGCCGTTCGTTATAACGGACGAGTTCGCCATTCCGCCTTGACCGTCCCTTTCGGCGGTGCGAAAAGCCTGGCTGCTTTATGGCCGGGTCAAGCGACGCCGCGAAGGCGCGTGCCCGACGCTCGGGGGTTCTCATCCGATGCCGCGCTCAGACTTCCTGTTCACCAGCGAATCCGTCTCTGAGGGCCACCCCGACAAGGTGAGCGACCGCATCTCCGACACCGTGGTCGATGCCTACCTCGCTGCGATGCCAGAGGCCCGGCTCGGCGTCGAGACGCTGACCACCACGAACTACATCGTGATCGGCGGCGAGGTGCGCGGCCCCGATTCCGTGACCTTCAAGGACCTGGAGGAGCTGACCCGCGAGGCCGTGAAGGACATCGGCTACGAGCAGTCCGGCTTCCATTGGAAGAACAACCAGATCGACATCCGCCTGCACGCGCAGTCCGCCGACATCGCCCAGGGCGTGGACGCCTCCGGCAACAAGGACGAGGGCGCGGGCGACCAGGGCATCATGTTCGGCTACGCGTCGGACGAGACCCCGGCCCTGATGCCGGCCCCGATCTACTACGCCCACAAGATCCTCAAGGACCTCGCCGACGCCCGCAAGGGTAAGCAGGGCGACGCCGCCAAGCTCGGCCCCGACGCCAAGAGCCAGGTGACGGTGCGCTATGCGAACGGCCGCCCGGTCGAGGCGACGCAGATCGTTCTGTCCACCCAGCATCTCGACGAGTCGCTGGACTCGGCCGACGTGCGCGCCATCGTCGAGCCCTATATCCGCGCGGCGCTGCCGCAGGACTGGGTCACCGAGAAGACGGTGTGGCACGTCAACCCGACCGGCAAGTTCGTGATCGGCGGCCCCGACGGCGATGCCGGCCTCACCGGCCGCAAGATCATCGTCGACACCTACGGCGGCGCGGCGCCCCACGGCGGCGGCGCCTTCTCGGGCAAGGACCCGACCAAGGTCGATCGCTCGGCGGCCTACGCGGCCCGCTACCTCGCCAAGAACGTCGTCGCCGCAGGCCTCGCCCGCCGCGCCACGATCCAGCTCTCCTACGCCATCGGCGTGGCCAAGCCCCTGTCGATCTACGTCGATCTGCACGGCACCGGCACCGTCGACGAGGCGAAGCTCGAGAGCGTGCTGATGGACGCCCTCGACTTGTCGCCCCGCGGCATCCGCACGGCGCTTCAGCTCAACAAGCCGATCTACGCCCGCACCTCGGCCTACGGCCATTTCGGCCGCGAGCCCGATGCCGACGGCGGCTTCTCCTGGGAGAAGACCGATCTGGCCGACAAGCTGAAGTCGGCGTTCTGATCCCGAACCGTCATGGGGAGGGATGAGGCCATCCCTCCCGAAGCGGGCGGGACCGACGAGCGCGCCTTCTACGGGCGCCGCAAGGGCAAGCGGCTGCGGCCGGGCCAGGAGCAGCGGCTGGAATCGCTGCTTCCGAACTTACGCGTCGCTCTCCCCGAGCGCGGCGCCCGTCTCGATCCCCCTGCCCTCTTTCCCGTTCCGGTGGACGAGGTGTGGCTGGAGATCGGCTTCGGCGGCGGCGAGCATCTCGCCGCCCAGGCAGCAGGGCATCCGAACGTCGGCCTCGTCGGCTGCGAGCCCTTCGTCAACGGCGTGGTGAAGCTGCTGCGCGCGGTGGACGACGGGGCCTTGCGCAACGTCCGCGTCTGGGACGAGGACGCGACGGCGCTGCTGGCCGCGCTCCCCGACGCGTCGCTGGCGCGGGTCTACCTGCTCTATCCCGATCCCTGGCCCAAGCGCCGCCAGCGCAAGCGCCGCTTCGTCTCGGACGCCTCGCTCGCCGAGATCGCTCGCGTGCTGCGCCCCGGCGGGCATTTTCGGTTTGCCTCCGACATCGACGACTATGCCGGCTGGACCCTGGTGCGGGCCGCGCGCTGTTCCCGTCTGCGCTGGACCGCGCGGAGCGCCGACGACTGGCGCACGCCGTTCCCCGGCTGGCCCGGCACCCGCTACGAGGCCAAGGCGCTCGCCGCCGGGCGGCGGCCGAGCTATCTCACGTTCGAGCGGGTCTGAGCGCTTAAAGCCGCGCTTCGACCCTTGCCGAAGCGCCCGCTCCGCACCATCACCGTCACGCTTGGACCTGCGCTGCGCCGGATGCTCCTGCGCGCCCGGAAGGGGGCGCGACGCGGGCGGGCGCGCCCTATCTATCGGGTGCGGGACAAAGAACGCGAGGACGACCGAGATGAACGCGCTGAACGCCCTCTTCGCCGAGCACGAGCAGGCGGTCTGGCTCGACTTCGTGGCCCGCGGCTTCGTCGCCAAAGGTGAGCTGCAGGCGCTGGTCGAGCGCGACGACCTGCGCGGCGTCACCTCCAACCCGTCGATCTTCGAGAAGGCGATCGGCCACTCGAACGAGTACGACGACAGCCTCAAGGCGGCGCTGGATCACTCCGACGCCCGCGTGATCGATCTCTACGAGGGCCTCGCCATCGCCGACATCCAGGCCGCTGCCGATGTGCTGCGGAAAGTCTACGACACCAGCGACGGCGCCGACGGCTACGTCAGCCTCGAAGTCTCGCCCTACCTCGCCCTCGACACCGAGGAGACGCTGGCCGAGGCGCGGCGCCTGCACAAGGCGGTGGCGCGCGACAACCTGATGGTGAAGGTGCCGGCGACCCCCGCGGGCATCCCGGCGATCCGCCAGCTCACGTCGGAAGGGATCTCCGTCAACGTCACCCTGCTGTTCTCGCAAGAAGTCTACGAGGAGGTCGCCCACGCCTTCATCGACGGGCTGACCGCGTTCGGGGAGACCGGCGGCGACGTGTCGAAGGTGGCTTCGGTCGCGAGCTTCTTCATCAGCCGCATCGACACGCTGGTCGATAAGAAACTCGACGAGGTCGGCGGCCACGAGGAGCTGAAGGGCAAGGTCGCGGTGGCCAACGCCAAGCTCGCCTACCAGCGCTACAAGCGCGTCTTCTCCGGGCCGAAGTGGGAGGCGCTGGAAGCCAAGGGCGCCAAGGCGCAGCGGCTGCTCTGGGCCTCCACGGGGACCAAGAACAAGGCCTATTCCGACGTGCTCTACGTCGAGGAGCTGATCGGGAAGAACACCGTCAACACCATGCCGCCCGCGACCATGGACGCCTTCCGCGACCACGGGACGGTGCGGGCCTCGCTGGAGGAGGACGTCGAGCAGGCGCAGGCCGTGATGGATCGGCTGGGACAAGCCGGCATCGACATCGAGGCGGTCGGCCGCCAGCTCGTGGACGAGGGCGTGCAGCTCTTCGTCGATGCCGCCGACGCGCTGCTCGGCGCGGTCGCGAGCAAGCGCGCGGCGCTGCTCGGGGCGCGCCTCGACAGCCAGACGTGCAAGCTCGGCGACGCGCTCCAGGCGGCGACCGACAAGGCGATCGAGTCCTGGCGCGCGAGCGGCGCGATCCGGCGGCTGTGGGCGCACGACGCCACCGTTTGGACCGGCCGCGACGAGGCGAAGTGGCTCGGCTGGCTGCGCATCGTCGAGGACGAGCTGGAGCGCGTCGAACTCTACGAGGGCTTCGCCGAGGAAGTCCGCTCCGAGGGTTTTTCGGACGTGGTGGTGCTCGGCATGGGCGGCTCCAGCCTCGGGCCGGAGGTGATCGCCTCGACCTACGGCCACCGCGAGGGGTTTCCGAAGCTGCGCATCCTCGACTCGACCGATCCGGACGAGGTGCGTGCCGTCGAGGGGGCGGTGAACCTCGAAACCACGCTCTTCATCGTCGCCTCGAAGTCGGGCTCGACGCTGGAGCCCAACGTGTTCCGCGACTACTTCCTGGGCCGGATGAAGGAGGTGGTCGGGCCTGAGAAGGCCGGACGCCACTTCGTCGCCGTGACGGACCCCGGTTCCGCCATGGAGAAGGCCGCGAAGGACGACGGCTTCAGAAAAATCTTCCTCGGCGTGCCGCAGATCGGCGGGCGCTACTCGGTTCTGTCGGCGTTCGGTCTCGTGCCGGCGGCTGCCGCGGGCGTCGAGATCCGCGAGTTCCTCGATTCCGCGCGGATGATGGTGCGCTCCTGCGGGCCGGCGGTGCCGCCCGCCGCCAATCCCGGCGTGCGGCTGGGTGCCGCCATGGGCGTCGCGGCCAAGGAGTTCGGGCGCGACAAGATCACCTTCATCGCCTCGCCCGGCATCGACACCTTCGGCACCTGGGCCGAGCAGCTCATCGCCGAATCGACCGGCAAGGAGGGCCACGGCATCATCCCGGTCGAGGGCGAGCCGGTGGGCGTGCCGGCGGTCTACGGCGAGGACCGGCTGTTCGTGTACCTGCGCCTGACGAGCCGGGCCGACCCGCGCCAGGACGAGGCGGTGAAGATCCTGGAGAGCGAGGCGCAGCCGGTGGTGCGCATCGACCTCGAAAAGGTCGAGCAGCTGCCGCAGGAGTTCTTCCGCTTTGAGATCGCCACGGCGGTGGCGGGTGCGGTGCTCGGCATCAACCCGTTCGACCAGCCGGACGTGGAGGCCAGCAAGGTCGAGACCAAGAAGCTTTTTGCGAGTGCCGAGGAGACCGGCGCGCTCCCGGCCGAGACGCCGATCTTCGAGGACGACACGGTCGCGCTCTACGCCGATCCGGCCAACGCCGAGGCCCTGCGCCAGGGCGAGGGGTTCGAGGCGCTCGTCGCGGCCCATCTCGGCCGGGTGAAGGCGGGCGATTACGTCGCGGTGCTCGCCTATGTCGAGCGCAACGAGGCGCATCACGCGGCGTTGCAGGAGGCGCGGCTGGTGGTGCGCGACGCGCGCCAAGTGGCGACCTGCCTGGAGTTCGGGCCCCGCTTCCTCCACTCGACGGGGCAGGCCTACAAGGGCGGCCCGGCCTCGGGCGTGTTCCTGCAGATCACCGCCGACCCGTCGTCCGACCTCGCGATCCCCGGGCGCAAGCTCGGATTCAAGACGGTGATCGCGGCGCAGGCGCGGGGCGATTTCGCGGTGCTGTCCGAGCGCAAGCGCCGGGCGCTGCGCATCCACCTCAAGGGCGGCGACGTCGCCACCGGCGTGAAGCGCGTCGCGGCGGCGATCAAGGGCGCGGTCTCGTCGTAACGGGATCGCAAAGGGATCATCCCTTTGCCGGGGCGCGGGGCAGCGCCCCGCAGACATGAAAAAGGCCGGTGCTCTGCACCGGCCTTTTTCGTGTTCGCTCGCCTCAGTGCGTGGTGAGCGGCCCCGGGATCGCGGCTTCGGCCTTGATCAGCAGGCGCTCCTCGTGGCGCTTCATGAAGAGCCAGAGGGCGAGGCCGCCGAAGACCACGAAGGCGAGAAGGCCGAGGCCGATCGGGCCGATGATGTGCTCGATGGAGCGGCCGCACCAATAGGCGCCGAAGCCCATGATCGAGGCCCAGGCGACGCCGCCCAGCCCGTTGAAGATGAAGAAGCGGCGGGCATCGAGCTTGTTCACACCGGCCAGCACGGCGGCGTAGGCGCGCAGCATCGCGGTGAAGCGGCCGAAGAACACGATCTTTCCGCCGTGCTCACGGAACAGGTACTGCCCGAGCTTGAGTCGCCCGTGATCGAGGGCGATGAGGTGGCCGTAGCGCAGCAGCAGCGGCATGCCCCAGCGGCGCCCGACCCAGTAGCCGAGGTTGTCGCCGAGGATGGCGGCCGTGGCCGCCGCGACCACGACGAGGACGATGTTCAGGCCGCCGGTGCTGCCGGCATAGATCGCCGAGGTCAGCAGGATCGTCTCCCCCGGCAGCGGCAGGCCCGCGCTTTCCAGGGTGATGATGACGAAGATGGCGAGGTAGCCGTAATGCGCGATCAGATCGCCGATCGGCAGCCCTTGCAGGAAGGACATGGATGAAAACTCTCCGCGAATCGTGCGGGGCACTGTCGGGATGAACGTGGCCGCAACAGGGCGCGATTTTTCAAACCCGCGGGATCAGGCCTCGGCGGGTTGGGGCGCAGGCGCCGGGTCCACGCACGGCTCGACGGCCGGCTCGTTCGCGACGACCGGCTGATCGGCGGTCGGCAGCGGAAACAGGTGCAGCAGCCCTTCGGACACGCCGAAGAGCAGCGGGTTCGCCCTGGGGCCGAAGCCGGGCGGCAGGAGGTTGACGGTGTCGATCATGGCGTGACGGGTGCCGGGCCCGCAGCGTGGGGCCGATGAGGTGTCTCGAACGGTGCCCCGCCGCCGGCTCCGTAGGCGGACGCGCGGGGCGCTTCCGAGACACCAAGTCGCGACCGGGCCGTCGGTTGCATCGTCGGGTCGATATCGCGTGTCGCCGGGCACGCGGTTCGGGCCGGCGACGATCCCACGATTGCTCCCACCCACCCCCTCATCCTGAGGTGCCGCGAAGCGGCCTCGAAGGAGGGCTCCAGTCTGCTCGCGATCCCTGGAGCCCTCCTTCGAGGCTCCACTGCGCTGCGCACCTCAGGATGAGGGGGTTGGGTGGGACGAGTCCGTCGAACAGGCGCTCAGCCCGCCTTGAGGAAGCGCTCGATGCTGCCGCCGAGGCTGGTCGAGTGGCCGGCGAGATCGTCGGCGATGCCGCGGACCGATTCGGCGAACTCGCCGGTGGCGTTGGCGGCGGCCGAGACGCCGCCGATGTTGCCCGACATCTCGTGGGTCGAGGCCGCCTGCTCCTCGACCGCGCTCGCCATGGCAACCGTGAGGTTGGACAGCTCCGAGACCGCCGCGGTGATGCCGCCGATGGCGTCGACCGCCTCGCCGGTGGCGCTCTGGATCGCCGCGATCTGGCCGGTGATCTCGCCGGTCGCCCGTGCGGTCTGCTCGGCCAGCGCCTTCACCTCGGTGGCGACGACGGCAAAGCCCCGGCCGGCCGCACCGGCCCGCGCCGCCTCGATGGTGGCGTTCAGCGCCAGCAGGTTGGTCTGGTCGGCGATGGACTTGATCATGCCGACCACCGCATCGACCTTGCGGGCGCTCTCGGCGAGCAGCCGCACGGTGGTGTCCGTGGCCTCGGCCTGGGTGGCGATGCGCTTGGCCCGCTCGGAGACGCTGCCGACCTGGCCGGAAATCTCCTGGATCGAGGCGGTCATCTGCTCGGAGCCCGCCGCCACCGACGAGGCGCGGTGGCGCGCTTCGTCCGCCGAGCGGGTCAGTCCTTCGGCGGAGCGCTGCATCTCGCTCACCGCCGTGCCGACGGCCTCGACGACGCGCTTCACTTCGGCCGCCATCTGCACCTCGGCGGTCACCACCGCCCAGGTCAGCATCGGCCCGACATAGCGCCCGTCCGGCCCGTTGATCGCCGAGACCCGCAGGTCGAGCGTCTCGGGGCCGACCTTGATCTTGGTCCGGTGCGGCAGGCGGCTCGCATCCGCCAGCATCGTGCGCTGGTGGTGGGGGTTCTTGTGGAACACGTCGAAGGACGAGCCCAGCATCTGCGCGACCTTGATCGGCAGATGCTGCTCGATCGAACCCAGCGTCACCTGCGAGGTCTTGTTGAGGTAGTTGATCTTGAAGTCGTCCTTCGGGTCGGCGGTCATGACGGCGACGGGCATGCCGTCGATCATCGTCATCAGCCGGCTGGTCTCGTTCTTCTTCGCCGTGATGTCGGCGGCGAACTTCACCACCCGCTCCGGCTTGCCGGCGGCGTCGAGCACCGGGTTGTAGGTCGCCTCCAGCCAGACGCGCCGGCCGGCCTTGTCGCGGCGGGCGAACTCGCCCGAGGCGTATTCGCCGCCGCGGAGCTTGACCCAGAAGGCGTCGTACTCGGCGCTCGCGACGTAATCGGGGTCGCAGAACATCCGGTGATGCTTGCCCTTGATCTCGTCGAGGCTGTAGCCGACGACCGCGAGGAAGTTTCGGTTCGCGGCCAGGACCGTTCCGTCCATGGCGAACTCGATGGTGGCGAGCGATCGGTCGAGGGCGTCGAGTCTCGCCTGCGCCTCGTTGTAGGTCGATTTCCGGAACATCCGCTGAAAGCCCCCGCAGCGGCGAGCCCCACGCGTCTTCGCGTCGAGGATCACCTGTCGATCATGGGGCGCCGAAGCCGCCGCCGCTGCTTTCGGGAGCTGTCGCGCGTTCGCCGCCGCCTCACAAATGTTTGATCAGGAGGGTTAAGAGGGGATTAAGTGCCTTTCAGATCGTGAAGTTATCATTTGTTGTTTTTGTAGATGCGTTCGGCCAAGTTCTTGAAGGACTTGACGGAGTGCCGGGATGAAGAGGGCCGGACGCTCTTCGGCCGGATGGCCTAGGCCGAATGCGCGAAGCGCCGCGAGGTCCCTGCGGCTCGGGCCGGAAGCGGTTCGATACTGCGTTCGATCCCATCCTCACCCTCATCCTGAGGTGCCGCAGCGAAGCGGAGCCTCGAAGGAGGGCTCCAGCCAGCCGCGCGACTTCTGGAGCCCTCCTTCGAGGCCGCTTCGCGGCACCTCAGGATGAGGGGGGTGGGATGAGCCCGTCAGCCGGGCGCTCAGCGGGTGCCGCGGGGCAACTGATCGAGCGGCACCGGGGCGGCGTGGGGCCGCGTGCCGAGCATCGCGTCGATCAGGGCCAGCACCTCGGTGCGGCCGACATTGGCCGCGGGCTCGAACGGGGTCCAAGTCTGGGTGAAGTCGAGCCGCTCGAACACGTCGCGGTAATGGCGCAACTCGTTCACCGTGAGCGGCACGCCGCGCACGAACGCCTTGTGCGCCGAGATCGTCGTCGCCCGCCGGAAATCGTTGGGGTCCAACTCGAACTTCAGGGCGTCGCCACAGAAGCAGATTTTTCGGGCTCGGTCGAACAGGACGGCGTGGCCGTCGAAGTGGCCGGCGGTGCGGTGCAGTTCCAGGCCGGGGATGGGTTCCAGGAAATCGTCGTAGGGCCAGGAGACCTGAAGGGCGGCGCTCCACGTGAAGTCGGCGGCGGGCAGGCACAGCTCCGGGTCGAACCGGTCCTGCAACTGCACCAGCGCGCCGTAGGAATGCGGGTGGGAGGCCGAGAGCACCTGCATGCCGCCGAGCCGCGCGATCTGGTCGAGCGCCGCCTCGCTGAAGACCGGGCAGCCCTCGAAGCCCATGTTCCCATGCTCGGTCTGGACGAGGTAGGCGCTCGGGCCGATGCCGGTGACGGGCTCGTTCCAGAAGCGCCAGACCCCGGGCTCCAACTCCTGCCAGTGGCAGGGGAAGGCGTCCTGCGCCTCCCGCTCGGAGCGGAAGCGCCAGCCGTCCTGGGGCACGACGTGGCGGGCGTCGAGGCACATCGGGCAGGAGGGCGGGGCCGCGAAATGGCGCTGCCAGAACCCGCAATTGTCGCAGGTGTAGGCGGGAAGCTTCAGGGCGCCCGCGAAGGGCAGGTAACCGGGCACGGGCGATCCTGTCCGTGAAAAAGGGAACGGCCGGAAGCTAGTGCTCCCGGCCGTTCAGGCATCCCCTCTGCGGCAACGCCCAGCCGTTGCCGCAATGCTCAGCCGTGGGCGGGCGTCCCGTGCGGCTCGGGCTCGTGGCCCTTGCCGCGCTTCTTGCCGATCCAGATCACGATCTTGCGGATCACGACGTAGAAGACCGGCGTCAGGAACAGGCCGAAGAAGGTCGCGCCGATCATGCCGAAGAACACCGCGGTCCCGAGCGCCTGACGCATCTCGGCGCCGGGGCCGGTGGCGATGACGAGCGGCAGCACGCCGAGGATGAAGGCGAAGGCCGTCATCAGGATCGGGCGCAGACGGAGCCGACAGGCCTGGACCGCGGCGTCGACCGGGCCCTTGTGCTCGCTCTCCTCGATGTCGTGGGCGAACTCCACGATCAGGATCGCGTTCTTGGCCGCCAGGCCGATGAGCACGATCAGGCCGATCTGGGTCAGGATGTTGTTGTCCTGCCCCCTCAACTGCACCCCGAACAGGGCGGCGAGCACGCCGGTCGGCACCACCAGCAGGATCGCCAGCGGCAGCGCCCACGATTCGTACTGGGCCGCGAGCACGAGGAAGACCAGCAGGACGCCCAGCGCGAAGACGTAGATGGCGGTGCCGCCCGCGGCCTTCTGCTGGTAGGCGATCTCGGTCCAGTCGTAGGCGTAGCCCTCGGGCAGCGCCTGCTTGGCGATCGCCTCCATCGAGTCGAGCGCCTGACCGGTGGAGATGCCGGCCTGCGCCACGCCCTGGACCGGCACCGAGTAGTACAGGTTGAACCGCTGCACGATCTGCGGACCGGTGATCTCGCGGATCGTGGCGAGCGTGCCCATCGGCACGAGCGCGCCGGTGGAGGAGCGGACCTTGAGCTGCTCGATGTCGCGCTTCGACATGCGATAGACCGCATCGCCCTGCACGCGCACCTGATAGATGCGGCCCAGCGTGTTGAAGTCGTTGACGTAGGTGCCGCCGAGCGCCGCCTGCACCGTCGAGAACACGTTGGCGAGCGGCACGTTGAGCATGCGGGCCACCGTGCGGTCGATGTCGAGATAGAGTTGGGGCGTGTCGTTGCCGAAGGTCGTGAAGACCCGCGTCACGTCCTTGCTCTGGTTCGCCTGCCCGATCACCTCGCCGGCCGCCGCCAGCAGCGGGCCGATCTCCGAGGATTGGCGGCTCTCGATCTGCATCTTGAAGCCGCCGCCCTGGCCGAGGCCGCGCACCGGCGGCGGCGGGATGACGATGACGCGGGCCTCTTGGATGCCGGCCGTGGCCTTGAGCACATCGCCGGTGATGACGGCGGCCGAGCGTCCCTGCGCGGCCCGCTCCTTGGCGCCCTTCAGCGTGAGGAACATCACCGCCGCGTTCGTCGTGTTGGTGAAGGTGGCGCCGTCGAAGCCCGCGATGATGACGGTGTTGGTCACGCCGTCGACCCCGCGGGCGATCTCGGCGGCGCGGTTGACCACCGCCGTGGTGCGGTCGAGCGAGGCGCCCGCGGGGAGCTGCACCACGCCGATGAGGTAGCCCTGGTCCTGATCCGGGATGAAGCCCGTGGGCGTGGTGCGGGCCAGATGCAGCGTGCCCGCGATGACGCCGGCATACAGGATCAGCATCGCGATGACGCCCACCGCCGTGCCGGTGAGGAAGCGGACGGTGTGGCCGTAGCCGTTGGAGAGCTTGTCGAAGCCGCGGTTGAACAGGTCGGCGAGCCAGTTGACGAAGCGGGTGAGGAAGAACTTCGGCTTCTTGTGCTCGTGGTGCGGCTTCAGGAGCAGCTTGCACAAAGCGGGCGACAGCGTCAGCGAGTTGAAGGCCGAGATGATGGTCGAGGCCGCGATGGTGAGCGCGAACTGCTTGTAGAACTGGCCCGAGATGCCGGGGATGAAGGCGGTCGGGATGAACACCGCCGCCAGCACCAGCGCGATGGCGATGACCGCCGAGCCCACTTCGTCCATGGTCTTGTGGGCGGCCTCGCCCGGCGACAGGCCCTCGGCCATGTTGCGCTCGACGTTCTCCACCACGACGATGGCGTCGTCCACGACGATGCCGATGGCGAGCACCAGCCCGAACAGGGTCAGGTTGTTGAGCGAGAAGCCGAGCGCCGACATCACCGCGAAGGTGCCCACCAGCGAGACGGGGATCGCGATCACCGGGATCAGCGCCGTGCGCCAGCTCTGGAGGAACACCAGCACCACGATGACGACGAGGAGCACCGCCTCGAACAAGGTCTTGTAGACCTCGTGGATCGATTCCTCGATGAACTCGGTCGGGTTGTAGGCGATGCGGTACTCGACGTCCGGCGGAAAATTCTTCTTCAGCTGCTCCATCGCCGCCTTGACCGAGGCGGCGGCGTCGAGCGCGTTGGTGCCGGGGCGCTGGAACGCGCCGATGCCGACCGCGGGCGTGGCGTTGAGGAACGAGTTCGTCGTGTAGTCCTTCTGGCCCATCTCGACGCGGGCGACGTCGCGCACGCGCACCAGACGGCCCTGGTTCGCCTTGACGATGACGTCGGCGAACTCCTCCGGCGACTGGAAGCGGCCTTGCGACTGCACCACGAGCTGGAACGCGGCGCCCGGCGCCGCGGGCGGGCCGTTGAGCTGGCCGGCGGCCACCTGCACGTTCTGCTCCTGCAGCGCGGAGGTGATGTCGGTGGTGGTCAGGCCGTAGGCGGCCATCTTCTGCGGATCGATCCAGATCCGCTCGGCGTACTCGTTGCCGCCGAAGATCGTGATGTCGCCCACGCCCTCCAGACGCAGCATCTCGTCGCGGATGTTGAGGTAGATGTAGTTGGCCAGATAGTTCTGGTCGTAGGTCTTGTTGGGCGACAGGAGGTGCACGACCAGCATCAGGTCGGGCGAGGCCTTGCGGACGATGACGCCGAGGTTGCGCACGTCCGGCGGCAGGCGCGGCTGGGCGACCGAGAGGCGGTTCTGCACCAGCACGTTGGCGATATCGAGGTTGGTGCCGACCTTGAACGTGACGGTCAGCAGCATCGCGCCGTCGTTGGTCGACAGCGACGTCATGTAGAGCATGTTGTCGACGCCGTTGATCTCCTGTTCGAGCGGCGTCGCGATGGTGGCCGCCACCGTCTCGGCGTTGGCACCGGGGAAGCTCGCGCGCACCGTCACGGTCGGCGGCACGATCTCCGGGTATTGCGAGACCGGCAGCTTCTCGTAGGCGACGAAGCCGATGATCAGGAAGATGATCGACGTCACCGAGGCGAAGATCGGCCGGTCGACGAAGAAGTGGGCGAAACGCATCGTTCAAACCTCTCGCCGCCGTGACGCGTGGGACGCCACCCGTGCGGCTTGCCGTCTGCGTTCAGGCCGGCACCCCGTTCTTTGGGATGCCGACGCTCGAAATTTTTTTCTAGACGACCGCGCCTCTCGCCCCCGAGACGGTTGCGGCCGTTACTTCTTGGTCGGCGGCAGCTGCGTCGTCTCGGGCTTGACCTGGGCGCCGGGGCGGACCTTGGCCACGCCATTGACCACGATGGTCTCGTCGCCCTTCAGGCCGTCGGCGATCACGCGGTAGCCGTCGACCATCGGCCCGAGCTTCACGGTCCTGGCCGCGACCTTGTCGCCCTCGCCGAGCACGTAGACGATGCGCTTGTCCTGGTTGGCCGAGACCGCCTCGTCGGGGATCAGGACGCCCTGGTAGGGCTTGGTCGCCGGCATCGAGACGATGCCGAACAGGCCCGGCTTGATGAAGCCGTCCGGGTTCTCGACGGTGGCGCGCAGCAGCACCGTGCCGGTCTGGTTGTCGACGCGGTTGTCCACGAAGTCGAGTGTGCCCTTGCGGGTCGGCTTCTCCTCGCCCGCGAGCGCGATCCGGATCGGCGCGCCCTTGCCGCGCTGGGTCACGCCCATGCCGATGCCGAGCGTGCCCTGGTACTTCAGGAACGACTTCTCATCGACGGTGTAGCCGAAATAGATCGGATCGAGCGAGACGATCGTGGTCAGCATCGTCTGGTCGGTGATGACGATGTTGCCCTCGGTGACGAGGCGCTGGCTGATGCGCCCGTTCACCGGCGACTTCACTTCCGTGAAGTCGTAGTTGAGCTGGGCGTTCCGCAGCGCGGCTTCCGCGCTGTCCACGTCGGCCTGCGCGGTCTGCGAGGCCTGACGGCGCTGGTCGGTGACCTGCTCGGAGATGTTGCCGCCCTTCGCCAGCACCTGGGCGCGCTCCAGATCGGTCTGGGTGAAGGACAGGCGCGCCTTGGCCGAGGTGAGCGCGGCCTGGGCCTGCTCCAGCGCCGCCTTGTAGGGCCGGCGGTCGATGAGGAAGAGCACGTCGCCCTTCTTCACGTTGGCGCCGTCCTGGAACAGGATCTTGTCGAGGTAGCCGGTCACGCGGGCGCGCACCTCGACATACTCGATCGGGTCGAAGCGACCGGTATACTGGTCCTGCTCGACGATCTCCTTGACGACGGGCTTGGCCACGGTGACGCCGGGCGGCGGCGCGCCGGGGGCCTGCGCGAGCGCTGGGCCCGCCCCGAGCAGGGCGGCGATCAGCGGCGAGGCGAGGAGAAGAGGCCGGAGGCTGCGCATCATTCGGTTCCCTGCATGGCGCGGCCTAATCCGGGCGGAGGAGGATCGGGCGTGCGCTCGCGCACATGGCCTTCACAATTCGTTCAGAACCGCAGGTTTCCGGCGGCCAAACGCCTCGCACCCCGCGCCGCCTCAGGTCTCGACCGGCTCGCCCGCGCCGTACCAGTCCTTGAAGGCGCCCTTGTAATGCTCGGTGATGTCGAGCCCCGCGCCCTGCGCGGCGGCGAGCGCGTTGACCGAGCGCACGCCGGACGCACACGAGAACACCGGCCGCCGTCCGTCCGCCTCGACCAGCGCCTTCAGGGCCCCCGGATCGAAGGTCGAGAGCGGGAACGAGACCGAGCCGGGGATGTGCCCGCGGGCGAACTCGTAATCCTCGCGGACATCGATGAGCAGCATCGTGCCCTCGGAGAGGCCCCGCTTGACCGTCTCCCGGTCGAGATCGACCACCTGCATCGCGAAAAGCTTTCTTGAAGGACAAGCGCCGCGGCGGCCCGAGGCGGGCCGAGATGCGCGACGCCGATGAGGATTCCCTCGACTCTTAAGGCCGATCTCGCCCGCGTGGCAATCGTGGGGTCGGGGCCGCCGCCGGCCGCGAGCGCCGGTGCCCGCCTCCGCGGTCTCAGGGTGGAAACCCGATCGGCCTGACCCTGCGAGGGATGGTTTTGGGCCCGACGCGAAACGCCGGAGCAGGAGCCTCTGCACGGCGGATGTCCGAGTGTCATGGAAAGACCGTGAGGGTCGTTCGGTCGGCATCCTATGGAGTGCCGACCGACGTCAGATGATCGGGGCGGGCATGGACTCCGGTACATGGCACAGCAAGTACATGGCACAGCAAGAGACTCGAGCGATGCCGACCCGATGCAATCGGGTCGGATACGGCTTCAGCGCAGCGGCTCCTATCGGCGAGGAACCGAGCAAAGGAGTAAAGTCCGCGTGTTCGAGGAAAATGCCACGGTAGGTTGACTTCCCGTCGCCTTGATTTATTGTCGTTCACAGATGCTTTTTCGGGTTCCGTGCGAAAAGACGGCCGACTCAAGCATCGATAAAGACTAGTTTTTGCAAACAATTCGGCGCAGTCCGTGTTCTGGTCTGTTTCACGCTCGCCGCGTCCTGATGATTTTTGACAGGAGAAAATAATGCCGCGTCGTTCCGCGACCCATCGGTTCATTCTTGCCTCTGCGATGGCCGTGAGCGTGTTGTTCGGCGGTGCTGTGACGGACAGGGCCGTCGCATCCGTGCGCATGAGCTGGCAAGACTTCGCGCAGGATCCGAACCGCGTCGCAGCCTTTCGCAAGGCCGTCGCAGCCATGAAGGCGCGCAACTCCGCCGATCATTCAAGCATAGACTACCGGAAGAGCTGGGAGTACTGAGCAAACATTCACGGTTATTATGGGGCCGAATCGCGGTTCGGCACGGTTGCCGCTGCGAGGCAAAGAGTCGATCCGTCCGATCGACACTTCTTCGACGGCATTTCCGACTTGAAGGCGCCGGATCAGGTCGCGCTCGCCGTATGGGCGCAATGCCAGCACGGTACGCCGTGGTTCTTTGCCTGGCACCGGTTGTATCTGTTCTACTTCGAGAAGCAGTTGCAGGCCGCCTCGGGAGACCCGACCCTTCGCCTTCCCTATTGGGATTACACCAACCCGGCGCAACTGGCGATGCCGGCGGAATTCGCGCAACCATCCTACAAGGACGCCTCCGGCAACGATCAGCCGAATCCCCTGTTCGAGCCTCGCCGCGCTCCAGGGTGGCAGCAAGGCGACGAAACGCTCGATACCAATTCCACGAATATCGACGGGCAGCTCACGCAATCGAATTTCGGGGGCTATCAATCCGGAATCGAGCAGAATGTTCATGGCTATATCCATTGCACCGTGGCCACGACATGCCCGGTCGTCAACATGGGCGCTGTCCCCTACTCGGCCAACGACCCGATCTTCTGGGTGCACCACGCCAATATCGATCGGATGTGGAGCTGCTGGAGTAATATGACTGGACACAAGAATCCCTCGGATTCCAGTTTTACGAACAAATCCTACTCATTCGTCGATGCGTCCGGGCAGCAGGTGACCGTGAAGGTCGGCGACCTCTTCAATGGCGGACTCATCGATTATAAATACGAACAGGAGACGAACTGCGCGCGCTCCGGGGTGAAGCTCGCGGCCAATGCGGAGGGCGCGCGGGTGCAAGGCGCTCAAAGCCCGAAAGTGCTCGAGATGATCGAACGACGCCCGGTGCTGAACAAATCGACCGAACCGGTGCAGATCAAGGCGGCGACGACGAAGGTGAACGTCGAGCTTCAGAAGGCGAACGATCTGAAGCCGCTGGTCGATCTCGCACTCCGCGCCGATGCCCCGCCCTCAACGCGGACTCACCTGATCCTCAGCGGGATCACGTTCGCCTCTCCTCCCGGCGCACAGTTCTACGTTTATCTCGAGAATCCCGCCGACCCGAACCGGCGTGAATACGCCGGAACGGTGAATTTCTTCGGCGCGATGTCGGGGGAAGAGCACACGGGGCATCAGCACGGCGCCGACATGGATGCCGCATCGGGAATGACGCGCGACTTCGACGTCACGGAGGCCTTGCGCAAGCTCGGCTCCGGCAAGCCCGATCTCAACGCGGTCACGGTCAGCTTCGAGGCAACGAATGGACGCGTCGGCTCGAAGGAGACCCCGAAAATCAACGAAAATGCCGGACTGACCGTCAAGTCGGTCGATTTCCGGCTGACGCCTTCCGAGTGACGCGGAGCATCGACCCGAAAGGTCGGAGCGGCTTTCGGGTCGATGCGGCACGGGAGGCGGGAGCATCGTGCCGGATTCGATATCGGCACGATGCTCCCGGCCTTGCTTTCGCGACTTACGCCCCCGGCAACGCAGCCAGCGCCGCCTCGACCCGCTCGAAATGCGCGTCCCAGGTCGGCGCGGCGTATCCGGCGAGCCGCCCGGTGAGGTCCGCCCGCAGCCGCGAGTTCGGCTCGCTCAAGGCGAGCACCGCCTGGGTCCAGCCCGACCCGTCGAGGGGATCGAGGAAGTGGGCGAAGGCGCCCGCGATCTCGCGGTGGACCGGGATGTCGGAGGCGATGACCGGCAGGCCGCTCGCCGCCGCCTCGACCACCGGCAGGCCGTAGCCCTCGATGAAGGAGGGCATCAGGAGCGCGGTGGCCTCGTGCATCAGCCGGGCGAGGCCGTGGGTGGTCAGCCCCACCACCTCGCTGACATGGGTCCGGATCGCCGGGCAGCGGTCGAGCATGTCGGCGACGTTCTCGATCTCCCAGCCGCGGCGGCCCACCAGCACGAGGCGGGGCGTCCCCTCCCCCAGCCGCTCGGCGAGGTCGCGCCAGAGGTTGAGCAGCAGCAGGTGGTTCTTGCGCGGCTCGATCGTGCCGCAGACGAGGAAGGTCGGGCGCCGCGCCTCGCCCGCCGCCTCGGTGGCCGCGGAAAACACCGGCTCGACCCCGAGCGGAACCACCGTCACCGGCTTGGCGCCCAGGCCCCGGGCCAGGGTGTAGCGGGTGAAGCGCGCGCCGACGTCGCCCGAGTTCACCAGCACGTGGGCGGCATGACGGGCCACCGTCTCCATCCGGGCGGCGTGGCGCGCGGCCTCGCCGGGGCGGCCGTATTCGGGGTGCGAGATCGGGATCAGGTCGTGGACGAAGAAGACCGGGCGCACGTCGCGCCGGTCGTAGAGCCAGTCGAACCGCCCCGGCCGGTCGAGGCGCAGATGCGAGGTGTGGAGGTAGACGGCGCCCTCCGGCAGCCGCTCGGGCCCGGCGGCGCGCCACGCCCGCAGGCTGGTCACCGCCTGGAGCCTTCGGCGCGGCCAGGACGCGGCGCGTCCGGGCTTGGCCCGCGCCTCTGCGCGGCGAAGGGTGTCGCCGGATTCCAGGGTGTCGCTCAGCGCCCGGTAGACCGGGTCGTCGTCGGCCGTGACGTCTTCGACCCAGCCCGCCGCCACCGCCTCGACGATGTCGAGGGCCGCGTCGCGCTCCAGAATCCTGGGGCCCAGGGCCGTGGAGACGAGGCCGAACCGCGCGCCCGCGGCGCCCGCCCCGCCCAGGACATGCCGGGCATAGGCGAGATCGACCCGATCGATGCCGGTCGGGCTGGCGTGGCGCAGGCGGGTGATCAGGCGGGTCAGGTCGACGGCGACGGGACGCGCGGGCATGGGCACTCGGGGCTGGACCGTCGGCGAGGCCGGAGGGGCCGCGCCGGGCCCGACCCCGGCGCGCTCCTCGGGACAAGGAGCCGGCCGGGTCTCTTTAGGGCGCTTTGCCGGCGCAGGCGACCATGGGTGCGGGCATCGCCTGCGTCGGGTCGGTCGCCCTCAGTGCCGCACCGGCGAGTTCGGCTCCGAGCGGTTGGCGATCTCGCGGGCCACTTCGAGCAGCACCACGTCCACGAGGTCGCGCAGATGCGGGTTGCCGCTGGCGTCGATGGCGCGCCGGGCCGCGATCAGCAGGCCCGCGGCCTCGTCGATCGCCGCCCCGGCGGCGTCCTCGGAGAGCCCGAGCAGGGCGCGGGCCTCGGCCCCGACCTCGGCGGCGTCCACCAGCGTCCCCTCCCCGCGGACCGGCCGGCCGAGCCCGTCGCGCAGGATGCGACCGCGGCACAGCAGACGGCGCGCCCGCGGCAGCCCGGCGGAGCGCAGCTCGATCAGCACGGCGTCGTCCTCCTCCACGGCGCGGCGCACCGCGTCGAGGAAGAGCTCGACATCGGCCTCTTCGAGCCCGGCGGTCGCGCGCTCGCTCTGGAGCGGGCGGCCGGCGAGGCCCGGATCGCCCGCCATCAGGGTCGCCGCCCCCTCGTCGAGGAGGAAGCGCCCCGAGGGCGGGTCCCATTCCCAGGCGCCCACCATGCCGGCCTCGGCCAGGGTTCTGACCAGGCCCGGTGCCGCGCCGCGCGCTGCACCACTGCGTCTGCGTTTCACGTGTACGTCCCCCCGCGCAGGATGCGTCAGGTCGAAGGAAAACGGCAAGCCCGGGATACAACCGGGCCCGAAACACAACCCGGCTTCAGGAAGCCAGTTGCACCACGCTCGTGCGCGGCGGCGCCAGCACGGAGCGGGCGTCGCCGCGCTTGTTCTGGAGCTGGCGCAGGGAGCGCCGGTCGAAGGCGGCCTCGACGGCGACGATCTCCTCGCCCTCGATCTCGTGCGGCAGGCCGAGCGGCACCGCGCGCAGGTGCAATTGCAGCAGGCGCAGGATCCAGCTCGTCGGCATCTCGGAGACGAAGCTCGTCACGCCCCGCGGCAGGCCCCACTCGACGATGCCGGTCATCAGCGCGAGCGCGGTCGGGTTGAGGCGCCGGCCGGAGGTGCGGGCGCTCTCGGCCACGCAGATGCGGCCCCATTCCACCACGTTCGGGCCGGACGGCGGCGTGCCCTCGCAGAGCTGCGGCAGCACCATCGGCAGCAGGTAGGGCCGGGTCGTGGGCAGGAGGCGCGAATAGCCGATCACGGTCTCGTTCTCGTCCATCGCAAGAAGATGCACGGCGTGCTCGTCGTCGAACTCGTCGATCTCGCGGCGATCCGGCCGGGCGAGGTCGCGCCAGCCGAGTTCCTCGACGAAGACCCGGTGCCTGAGCCTGAAGGCTTGATCCATGGCGCCGGCGTAGTCTTGCATGTTGTCCGCAGTCACGACGTGGATCATGGCGACACCTCTTCGGAAGTTCGAAGAAGTCGTCCCAAAATCAGACGGGGCCCGGAACTACGGGTTCCCGTAGGTTTCGTGCACGGACGCTGTCCGCAGGCGTCGTCGCAGCAGCGTCGCCGCGTTCGTCTTGTCCGAAGCTCTATTTTGGATTGTATCGACGGTTCAAGCCCGGAGTGCTGCTCCTCAACGAAACTTGAACAGCGCGAAATGGAAACGACGCCGACGCGTCCCCGATGAAGGCACGGTCGTGGCCGCCCCGGGCTGCGTCCTCGCCGCTCGGCGCATCGGCGGCCTGGACCGCGGGGTCACCGCATTCGCCGGATGGGCCGCGCCCATCGTGAGCCGGGATTGATGTCCGGGTCGAACGCGGCCGGACTCGACCGAACATGCTCGAACCCGGCCGGCGGACTTGCCGTTCTCGAAAGAATCCCCGACGCGGGCGTGGCCCGCGTGCACTTCCGGTGAATCGCGAAGCGTGGCGGCGACATATGCGATAGACACCGGATCGTGACGATTTACACGCTGCATTCGACGCGCCCGGGCGGTAGGGCAGGCGCGAATTGCGCCCAAGGATGCAGGAAGCCATCACGATGTCTGGTGCCGCTCATTCCGGTGACGCGCCGCTGCCCGCCGAGACCCCGGAGGCGCGGTCCGCGTCCAGGCCGGTCAGCCACCACCCCAATGCCAGCCTGACCCATCTCGACGCCCCGCCGGCCACGCGCGGGATGATCGATTCCTTCGACGGCTTCGTGGTGAAGGGCTGGGCGCTCACCGCCGCCGACCCGATGAAGCCGGTCGCCCTCGAATTGTGGATCGCGGGCGTCCCGGTGGCCCGGTTCGCGACGGAGCAGGAGCGGGCCGACATCGCTCAGATCGTCGGCCTGCCGACGCGGGCCGGCATCCTGTTCGATCTCGAGGCCGTGCCCCGAATCGAGGCGCAGCGCGCGAGCGCGGCCCTGCAGCAGCTCGCCGCCGAGGCGGTCGAGCTGCACGAGATCCTGTCGGTGCGGATCGCCGGCACCTCCCTGCAATTGCCGCTGAGCCGCCGCGCCCGTGCGACCCAGGTCGAGATCGCGCGGCTCGTCGGACACCTCGCCGTGGAGCGGCGCGACCTCCCGCCCGACGCGCGGGATACGGCGCGCGACGGCGCGGCGGAGGCGCCCGCCGCCGCCCGCGAACCGCTCGGCCGCAGGCTCGCCCTCGAATCCTCCGCCCGCGGGGTCCGCGGCGTCCTGCGGCCGGCCGAGACAGTCCTGGCCGGGCAGCCGCGCGCCGGGCTGCGGCTCGACCTCGCGGCGGCCGTCCAGGGCGGTTGCCTCGCCCTCGAACCGAGCGAGGCCAGGGCGCCGCTGCTGCTCGACCTGATCTTCCGCGCCGCGGCGGAGGTGGTGGTCGAGGCGAGCCTGGGGGCGGACCGGATCGCCCTGCCCGCGGCCGACGCCGAGGGCTGGTGCCGCCTCTCGGCGTACTGGCCGGCGGGCGAGGGCAAGGCCGAGTTCGCCCTGGAACTGCCCGGCGGCGGGCAGGTGGAGCTGGCCGTGCTGCGGCTCACCCCCCTGTCCCCCGACATCCCCGGCCTGCCGACGGGCCCGTCCCTGCGCTGGGCCGAGGCGGGCGCGGCGGCCCAGCCCGATCTCTCCGTCCTGGCCCTCGGCGGCGGGTCGAACGGCGCCCGCCGCTTCCTGATCGTCGGGCCGGCGGGGGACGGCAAAGGCGCGGACGGCAAGGGTGCGGACGGCAAGAGCGAGGTCGTGGCCCGCACCGAGGAGGGCGCGGCCCGCTGCTTCTCCGAGCTGCGCGTGCTCGGCCCGGACCTGCGCTACCTCGAAGTCGTGGCCGCCCGCCCCGGGGCGGAGATCGAGCTTCTGGGCGTGACCCCGGACGGCGCGCCGCTCCATCTCGAAGTGGTGCCGGGGCTCGACGGCGCGGTGCTCTCGGCGGAGGCCACCTATCTCGCGGGCGTGCTGCGCGCCGAGATGCGCTTCGCGGCCGACGCGGTTCCCCCCGGCACGACGGTCGAACTGCAGGCCGGCGGCCTCGGCCTGTACCGCGCCGTGCTGGAGGCGGACCCCCTCGCCCCCAACGCCAGCCGCGCCGCCATGGAGGTCCGCGCCTCCCGGCGCACCGCCGAACTCGGTCTCGCCATCGTCCTGCCGACGCTGGGCTTCTCCACCCCCTGCCGCCTCCTGGCCGCGGACGAGATGCCGACGAAGACCGCGCTCCTGCCGCCCGCCGAGATCGATGCCGACGGCGAGGTCGCCGGCTCGGTCGATGGGCTGCGCATCGATCCCGCCGGGCGGCGCTTCGTCACCGGCTGGGCCCGCGGTTCGGGCGCGGGCGGCGCCCCGGTCACCATCGACCTCGCGGTGGACGGGGTGCCCGTCGCCGCCGCGCCCGCCGACCGCAACCGGCCCGACGTGGTCGCGCGGCTGGGCGGCTCGCCCCATTGCGGCTTCCAGATCGAGGTTCCGAGCAACTTCCTGGCGGGCCGCGACGTCGCCGTGGTGGCCGCGCCGCGCTCCGTCGCCGACACGTCCGGCATGCGCGACCGCACCTGCCGCCTGCCGCCCTACGGCACGCGCCTCGAAACCCGCCCGCGCGGGCCGCGCCTGCTCGTCCCCCCGCCCGCCGCGGGGGCGCCCGCGGCGAGCGTCGCCGCCATCATCCTGAACCAGGACGGCGCGGCGCTCCTCGACGCGATGCTGGAGAGCGTGGCGCGCCACGACGCGAACGGCTTCCGCCGCATCCTCGTCATCGACCACGGCTCGGAGGACGACAGCGAGGCAGTCGTGGCGCGCCACGCCGCCGGCCTGCCGGTGACCTTCGTCAAGCGGCCGCGCGACGCCTCCTTCTCGGAATCGAACAATCACGGCGCGACCTTGTGCGACGAGGCCGTGCTGCTCTTCATCAACAACGACATCGTGCTGACGGAGCCGCTCGCGGAGGCGATGGCGCGCGCCCTGGAGCCGGGGGTCGGCCTCGTCGGCATCCGCCTGATGGACCCGGTCGTGGCCGACCGGACCGTGACGCACCAGGCGCAGCAGCATGTCGGCGTGCATTTCGAGCCGCTCGGCGGCGGCGTGATCCAGCCGATCGAGTCGCGCTACCTCACCGACGTGCCCGGCAGCGACACCGACCGGATCGCCACGCCGGCGACGACGGCGGCCTGCGTCGCCATGCGGCGCGACCTGTTCGCCACCCTCGGCGGCTTCGGCGAGGAGTATTACTACGGCTGGGAGGACACCGACCTCTGCCTCAAGGTGCGGGCTGCCGACCTGTCGGTGCTCACCCTGAACGACCTCTCGGCGGTGCATGTACGCGGCGCCTCGCGCCGGCTGATGACGCAGCGGCAGATCGCCCGCCGCCGCCAGAACGAGCCGGTCTTCCGCGACCGCTGGACCTACGCCCTGCGGCGGGTGATGGCGCAGGCCGGGCCGGACGAGCACGGCTACTGGACCGGGCGGCGGATGGCGATCGGCTTCGTCGTCTCCGAGGTCGGCGAGAACGCGGTCGCGGGCGACTACATGACCGCCCTCGAACTCGCGCTGGCCTTCTCCGAGCGCGGGCCGATCCAGTGCTTCTTCTACGCCAAGACGCAGGCGGTCGATGCGCTGGGCCTCGACGCCCTGATCGTCATGACCGACGACTTCGACGTGCGGAAGGTCGCCAACCGCTCGACGACGTGCCTGCTGATCGCCTGGGCGCGCAACTGGTTCCACCGCTGGGCGGCCCAGCCCTGGCGCGAGCTGTTCGGCCACTGGTTCGCCTCGTCCGAGCGCGCCTGCGAATACCTGCGCACCGAACTCGGCCGCGATGTCGGCCTCCTGCGGATCGCGACCAACCCGGCCCGGTTCTCGCCGGGCCCGGCGACCGCCGCCTTCCGCTGCAGCGTGAGCTTCACCGGCAACAACTGGAACAGCCCGCGCGACATCAACACGCTGCTGCCGCGGGTGCGCGACCTCGACCTGCGGCTGTTCGGCAACGGCTGGGACCGGGACGAGGGCACGCGGCCGATGGACGGCGGCTTCCAGCCCTATCACCGCCTGCCCCAGGTCTACCGCAGCAGCGACCTCGTCATCGACGACAGCAACTTCGCCACCGTCGCCTGGGGCTCGCTCAACAGCCGCGTGTTCGATGCCCTGGCCACGGGCACGCTCGTCGTGACGAACAACGCGGTGGGCGTGGCCGAGGCCTTCCCCGGCCTGCTCCCGACCTACCGCGACGCGGCCTCCCTCGAAGCCACGATCCGCGAGGTGCTGGCCGACCCGGAGCGCCATCGCGCTCTGGCCGAGCGGGCCCGCGCCGAGGTGCTGCGCCACCACACCTACGCGGTGCGCGCCCAGGAGATGTTCGCCTACATCGCCCGGCGGGCGGAAGCGGGCCTGCGCATCGCCATCAAGATCGCCGCGCCCTCGCTGGAGCGGGTCGAGGGCTGGGGCGACTGGTACTTCGCCCGCTCGCTGCGGCGGGAGCTGGAGGCGCTCGGCCACACCGTCCGGATCGACTGTCTCGACATGTGGAACGACGCCCACACCCACGGCGACGACGCCGTGCTGGTGATCCGCGGCCTGTCGCGCTACCGCCCGCGCAAGGGGCAGATCAACCTCCTGTGGATCATCAGCCACCCGGACATGATCAGCGCCGAGGAACTCGGCGAGTACGACCACGTCTTCGCCGCGAGCGAGGTGTTCGTCCGCCACTTCGACCGCATCGTGAAGAAGCCGGTCGAGTTCCTGCCGCAATGCACCGACCCGCAGATCTTCCGTCCCGAGGAAGGCCCAACGCCGGGGCAGGAGCTCGTCTTCGTCGGCAATTCCCGGCGGGTGCGCCGCCCGGTGGTGGCCGGGGCGGTGGCCTCCGGCCTGCCGCTGCGCATCTACGGCCTCGACTGGAAGGGCGTGGTGCCCGACGCCAACCTCATGGACGGCACGGTGCGCAACGAGATGGTGGGCGACCTCTACCGCGGCGCCGGCATCGTCCTGAACGACCACTGGGACGACATGCGCCGCTGGGGCTTCGTCTCGAACCGGCTGTTCGACGCGGTGGCCTGCGGCGTGCCCGTCGTCTCGGACGCGATCGAGGGCCTCGACACGCTGACGAGCGGCATCGTGCGCACGTTCGCGAGCGAGGAGGAACTGCCGGGCCTGCTTGCCGACACCCTGTCCACGCCCCCCGATGCCGCCGCCCTGCGGCGGGCGGCCGAGGCGGTGATCGCCGACCACAGCTTCGCCCGCCGCGCCGCCCGCTTCGACGAGATCTTACGAGGCGAGGACGCGGTGCGGGCGCGGTTCAAGCCGGTGCGGGCGGCTTAGACAATCGTCCTGGATATGAAATCCAGGACGATTGTCTAAGTTTCTGTGCCACATCGGCTTTTCCTGACAAGCCGGCACCCGCCTTTCGGGCCGATGCTCCAGAGCGGCGATCGTGAAACGCGACGCAAGTCCCTCCCCCCTCTGCGGGGGAGGGTGTCCGCGGAGCGGACGGGAGAGGGGCAGCGCGACGCTTCCGCCTCGCCGCCGTTGTCCCGTCATCTCCGGAAACGGGGTTCCCCTCTCCCGACCCTCGCTTACGCGAGGCCCACCCTCCCCCGCAGAGGGGGGAGGGATGCGGCGGCGGCGCCTGCGTCCGAAAACAATCACTTCGCTCTAAGCCCGCTTCCGACGGCGAGGCTGTCGGCAGCGTATCAAGCCGAGGCTGCCTCGCCGGCGGCGGCAGGTGCCGGCGGCGGCTGTGACGGCATGGGGCTCGCGGTCGGCGTCTCCGCCGGAGGCATCTCCTGGGCCGGCATCTCTTGGGCCGGTGTCTCCTGGGCCGGTGTCTCCTGGGCCGGTATCTCCTGGGCCGGTATCTCCTGGGCCGGCTCCTCCGCCGACGCCTCGACGATCCGCAGCGTCTGCAGCAGCGCCTTCAGGACGCCGACATCCACGCGCATGTCGCGGTTGGGCGGCGATGGGCCCTCGTCCCCGGCCTCCGCGCAGCCGACGACGTGATGCAGCGCCCCGGAGAGTGCGGCGAGTTCGCCGTACATCTTCGTGCGGTAGCGCGCGTTCTGCGGCATCAGCTCGACGACGACGGCGCCGCGCTGGGCGAAGACCGTGTGGGCCAGGGCCGATCCGTGCGGGGCCACGATCACGTCGGCCTGCCGGAACAGCGCCACCTGTTCCTCGAACGGGAGCCGCTCCATCGCCACGGTGACGAAGCCGGCCTCCGTCAGCAGCGCCGTCACCTCGTCCTCGTTGACGATGCGCCGGGCGGTGGCGAGCGACCGGCTGATGAACACGTGCCTGACCGGCTCGCCGGAGGGGGCCCGTTCGAGCGCGCGGCGGCGCATCGGATGGAGGGCGTCCGCGATGCAGCTCGCCTTCGACTCGCAGAAGATCGCCTGCGCCAGAACCTGCTCCTCGCCCGGCACGACCATCAGGCTGCGTTCCAGGCCGAAATAGCGCAGCATGTCGAAGAACAGCGCGCCCCACTTGGCTTCGAGATGGCGCAGCATGTCCTGCCGCACGACGACGACGGCGTCCGGATGGCTCTCCCTGGCCAGGACGGCGCGCGGGATCATGCCGATCAGCAGGCGATAGAAGTTGAGGTAGCCGTAGGACAGGAACAGGATCGCCGGCCGCGCGACCGGGAAGGGCGCGAGCGCCGATTCGCCGCTTCGCCCCGCCGCCCGCCTCTCGACCCAGCGGGCGAGGTCGCCCTCCGATATGGCGACGTGGTTGAACGCGGCCGCCGCGCCGCCGACATGGCGGGCCACCCCGTCCTCGTCCAGGCGGAGGGTGTCGATCCGCAGGCGGCGGGACGCCCCCGCGACATCGACCGGGTAGCGGTGGACGAAGGCCGGCTCCGGGCCCTCGAACGACTCGTACGTCGTCGCCTCGATCGGCAGGCGGCGCGTGGCGCGGCGGTTGCGGTCGATCCGGTCGCGGATGGCGCCCCGGAACACGGTCAGGTCGCGATCGACCGTCTCGTTGCGGTCGTGGTCGGCGAAGTAGGTGCCGACGCGCCCGGCATACTTGTCGTTGCTCTCCGGCGGCCGGTTGGCGTTGCCGCGCTCGCGCTTCTGCTGGAACTCCTGGTTCGACTTCAGGACGTAGTGGTTGATCTGCGCGACGGCGTGGACGACCGACCGGGTGAAGCCGTTGCGCTCGATCTCGACCGGGCGGCCGAGCGTATCGACGTAGGCGCCGCTCTTGAGGAAGGCGCGGTGGATGTGGACGTCGCCGGTGCAGACGACCTTCGAGAAGGTCTTGCAATGGCGGTTGATGTGATAGTCCCGCGCCGCCGCGCGGTCGAACCGCGTCGTGATGAGTTCGTCCTCGAAATAGGCGTTGCCCGAGGTTCCGAACACCTTCCAGTTGATCGCGATGGCGCCGACATCGGGCGCGAAGCGGTTGAGGAAGTCGCTCACGACGGCATCGGATTTCAGGTTCAGGAACTCGTCGATGTCGACGAACAGGATCCATTCCGCCGAGGTCCGGGTCAGCGCGTCGCGATAGGCGGTGAGCTGCGGCGAGGCGCCCGGAACGCTCGGCCAGTCCCGATGCACGATCAGGCCCTGCGCCTGCATCGCGTCGAGCATCGCCTGGCTGCCGTCGGTGCTGTCGTTGCTGTAGATCAGGATCTCGTCGAACCCGAGCAGTTGATAGTAGGCGACCCATTCCTCGATGTACATCGACTCGTTCTTCGCGATCGCGCAGACGGCCGTTCGGATGTGGGGACTGTACATCGATGAATTCCTCAAGGGTCGGCGGTCTCCGATGGGACGGACCTACGGGGGCGGCAGGCGCAGGACCCGCTCGATCTTCTCCCGCGGGAACCCGCGCGCGAGAAGGCGGTCGATCTCGGCCTGGACCTTGGTCCGGTCCTGCCGGAAGGCCGGATTGCGGACCAGCTTGGCCATGTAATGCTCGAAGCTGAGCACCGGATGGTAGATCTTGTCGTCCTTGTCCTTGGTTTCGACGAAAGCCTCTTCGAGGAACGGGGGATCGAACTTGAACGTGTAGCTGTCGTACATCCGCTTGATGCTGTTGAAGTCGCGCACCGTGAAGCCGGACGCGACGGCGGCGGAGGCGAAGAACGCCTCGTCGTTCGGCCACAGCGTGTTGTCGATCAGCATCGCGTCCGGCATGGCGGCCGATTGCTCCCGACGCAGCCGGTAGGCCGCCTGGATGACCGGGAGCTTGGCGAAGACCAGGGGGAAGCGGCAGCGGAACACCGTCATGCCGAACCCGTGACAGGCCGTGTGCCAGGGCCAGTGCGCGTTCGCCTGGACGAAGTCGACGAGGAAGCAATCGCCCGCGTCGGGGAGGCTTGCGAAGAAGTGATCCGGCGCCCGGTCGGTCGAGAAGCGCACGTCGCCCTCGGTCAGCAGGATGTCGTCGGTGATCCCTTCCTCGGCGGCGAGGTACAGGACGTAGTCGCCGCACTGCCACAGCGGTCGCCGGAGGTTGGTGAACAGGCCGAGCTTCTCGGCCTTCGCGACGCTGATCTCGACGACGTCGTGCGGCCCCGTATCGAACCGGCCGGCGGCGAAGTCGGCGGCGAACACGACCCGGTAGCCGCCGTCCGACAGCCACTGGGCCATGCGCAGGGTTTCGTCCGAACCGTAATGCGCACGAATGACGACCGTTGTCATAGGACTTTCCAAACCAATCCGTCAGGCCGACCCGGCTGCGACGATTGAAAATGTGCCGATCGAATGCCTGTCGTATGGGGGCCAGCGCAAAGATATGCCTCCCTCATGCCGATTTCATTGCGCCGTCGTCTGCCCATGAGTAACCGTCTCGGATCGAAGCTCCGGGCGACCCTACAGCCCCTCGACAAGCACGATCAACTCCCGAGAAAATTTCACTTTTTGATTGCATTTTTCCCGAGCACATGGGCTCGGATGTCCGGGCGTGCCGTCATCCGGCCTGCGGCAGGCACCCCGCGGTTCTCGGGATACGGCGCCCGCGGGGCCGGTGCCGCAGCCTTGCTAAGGGCTTGCGTCGAAGGGTAAATGCATCCTCTCGACAGCCTTGGGGCCGGTGGAGCGTCCCGCGGGGGAGGCTCGGCCGGGAAGCAAGTCGAGCCGGCGCCGACATCCCGTCGATTGCCGTCAACGCTCTTCGCAAACACGTGCCGCGGGGCCATGCGGCATCAAGGTGTCCAGATGGAAAAGGTTTTCGACGTCTCTGTCGTCGCGATCGTCAAGGACGAGGAAACTTATCTGGAGGAATGGATCGCCTACCACGTCGCCATCGGCGTGGAGCATTTCTTTATCTTCGACAACGACTCGACCGACAACACCCGCCGGCTCCTGCGGAAATACATCACGCTCGGCCTCGTCACGCTGATCGACTGGCCGATGAAGCCGGGGCAGATCTTCGCCTACAACTACGCGATCAAGATATTCGGTCATACGTCGAAGTGGATGGCTCTGATCGACATCGACGAGTTCATCAACGTCGTCGATGACGTCAAAATCAATAAATTCCTGGAGGATTTTGCCGATTACAGCCAGCTGCTGGTGCCGTTCCTGTTCTACGGCAGCTCCGGGCACATCCTGCGTCCCGACGGCTTGGTGACGCAGAGCTACCTGCACGCCGAGGCCGAGACCGACAAGGTCGTGAAGTGCATCGTCCAGCCCTCCCGGGTGGCCTATGCCGACGTCCACCAGTGCTTCACCACCGACCGCCGGACCGTGAACGAGAACCGCCAGATCGTCAACGAGGGCTACCGCGTGGAGGCCGCCTCGGGCAAGAAGATCTCCATCAATCACTACTACACGAAATCGATGGAAGAGTGGATCATCAAGATCCGCAAGGGCCAGGACGACGAGAAGAAGAAGACCCTCGAACTGTTCCACGCGAAGGACTTCAAGGTTCCCAACACTTCCATGACCCGGTATCGGGACGCGATCACCGGCACGATGGCGCGGCTCGACGCCTACGAGGCCTCGCCCGCGACCTTCGCGCCGCTCTCCAATCTGTCGCGCCTGTCCTATGCGCGGGCGTGGTTCACCCGGGCGCATCAGGCCATCCTCGGCTACCGGAGCGCGCTGATCGAGCGGAAGCGCGACGAGATCGTCAACAGGGTCGACCTGTCCCGGGATCAGGCCGTCCTCAACCTCAAGCCGGGGATCGACGGCGCGGAGGTCGTTGCGGGCGCGGCGACCGTGATCGAGGACGCCTTCCGCGGCTTCTTCAAGGAGGTGCTGTATCGGGCCTCCGCCCCCGGCCCCGAGGTCCGGGTGGAGATCGCGGCGAGCGATCTCGGGCGATACAGTCTCGGCGCCGTCGTCACCTCCGCCGGCGGAACCGTGCTGACGGTCGTCCTCACCGGGCTCCTGCCGAACGGGAATACCACCGAGCAGACCCGCACCTTACGCATTCAGCCGGGCGTCTCCGTGATCCTCGCCTCGATCGGCGAAGGCAGCCACCGCTGCACGGCGCTGACGATCGACGTGAAGGACAAGCAAGGCACGTCGATCGAGAGCTTCGATCTGCGGCGCTACTTCTGAGCGCCGGGCGCGCGTAGAGAACCGGGGCCGGTCCGGCCCGCCGGTGCCTGGCGGAAGGGGTGGGATTCGAACCCACGGTGGAGTTGCCCCCACGGCGGTTTTCAAGACCGCTGCCTTAAACCACTCGGCCACCCTTCCAAGCCTCTGCCGAGCTTGGAGGAATCGGCTCCGGCTGCTGGTGCCGGAGACCGCGTTCGCTGCCGCCCCGGCCAGCGTTCCTGTCTATGGCCTCTCGGAAGGCAGCGTCAACCTTCGCGGTTGCGGGCTCCCGCATCCCCGGCAGCACGTGGCCGGCGCGGGTGACACGCGTGGGGCCGGCTTTGCCGCGTAGGCGCGCCGGTCGAGGCGATCTCTCCTCAAAGCCACAGGACGGTTCCGGCTCAACGCGTCGGGATCGTGTAGGTCTTTTGGGAGGTTGGACAGCACCGCGGATCGTCGGGGCCGAGCGTCGTCAAGGTCACTTTGATGCTTCCATTCGAGAAGACGGCAGCGCGCGGTGAGGAACCGTAGATGTCGGCGACGCGGCGCTTGAACGTGAAGCCACCCGGCTTGCCATCGAACAGAAATACGTCGAGAGATGTCGAATTGCCGCCGTCCTTATCGGAGTAGTAGGAGAAAATGAGTGCGTCCTCGACCCCGTCTCCATTGTGATCTCCAAAGAATGGGATCACTTCGATGTCGCTGGCTTTACCAATTTTCTTGTAAACGATAGATTTTAATGACTTGCGTGCAGGGCTATTCCACTGCGCCTGTGCCGTGAGGGGGAATAGTAAAATTGACTGCGCAACCAATATAGAAATGATCCTCATGTTGCATGACTCCAGTAAAAATTGCCTTCGTGTCTCGAATTATGCCTCAGTTCGCTTCGTCGATATCAAGGCTTCGGCCTCTTCGGACTGGCGGCGTTTCCGGATAGACAAAACGCCGAGACACCCAGCCTTCGACCTTGCCGTAGCGGACGAACACCCAATTGCCGTTCCGCTCGCCGGTCGGGATGATGCCGCGACCGTCCGGTGGGATCATACCGATGATGCGAGCGTCCGTAGTCGGATACTTCCTCACGTTGAGGACGTCGTTGGGCGGTGTGTCGATGACCCGAAGCGTCGGCTGAGCCATCGCTGCGCTCGATGCGCCGAGCGCCAGCAGCAACGCCAAACCTCCTATTCTCCTCGACATTCGCATCGCTCCTCGCTGCATCCCTATGGATGTGATCGGCCTCATTCCGGCCAGCCGACCGTGACGGATGAGGGGACCGGCTTGACCGCCCGCAGGGCAGGCTCGGACGAGCCGAACTCCCGGTCGCCCGACACCTTGGCGAGCGCCTTCTCCGGGGCCTTCGCATCCGGATCGAAGCGAATGGAGAGACTGCACCCGCCGGCCATGTGATCGAGCCTGCCGCCCTTCCAGCTCGTGGCGTAGCCGCCGTAATCCCAGCCGAATCCGCTGATCCGGAACGGCTTCTCGTTGGCCTCCTCCAGTTCGGCCAGACGGGTCCGCAGACCCACCGCCTCGCGCGCTTGGCCGGGGGTGCGAACCATCCACTCGGATCGGCCGCGCAACGTGATGCCCGAGAGGCCCCGGCGCCGCGCCGTGTCCCACCACGTGACTTCGAGGCGCCGGCTCGGGTCCTTCGGATAGACGACGGTGCCCGGCACGGTTTCCCCCTCGGCGCCGTCGAGTTGGGCGGTCACGACGTTCTCGCGTCCGAACCGCTTCACGAGCGCGGCCTCGTCGGTCTTCTTCGAGAACTCGGTGCAGTCGAGGATCTGTGGCGGCGGCGATGCCTGGGCCATGGCGGCTCCCGGAAGACCGAGCGCCGACACCAATCCCAAAATCCCAGCCCGTATCGCCATCGACGTCGGCTCCGTCCCCTATGGGAACAGACTAGAACATCGATCTGACACGGTAAAAGCCGGTTTATCGCAGAAAACCGAAATCTAGGCCGGGCGCAGGCGGGTGAGCTGGTCGAGCAGGGCGCGGTCGTGGAGCAGGGCGAAGCGCTCCTTGGGGGAGAGCCAGCCTTGCGCCTCCGGAAGGGTCTCGGCCTCGACGATCTTGGCGCGGGCGAGCGTGTGGTCGGGGTCGATCTGGCCGCGGGGGCGGGAGCGGCCCTCGGGCAGCATCGCGGCGTGGTCGCGGGCGAGATCCGGGTCGGCGTGGAGCGCGGCGAGCGCATCCGAATCGTCGAAGCCACGGGCGGCGTTGCGGGCGGCGAGTTCGCCGGCGCGCAGCGCGATCGGCGGCGGCGTCTCCTCTTCCGGCGTCAGGAGCAGGCCGCGCCGCTTGAGCGCGAGGCCGAGCGCGAGCTGGCCGCTCGCCCAGGAGAGCGGGATCGCCAGGACGAGGCCGAGGATCGTCGGCGACATCCACAGGAACAGCGAGGTCGCGATGGCGAAGGCGCCGACGCCCGTGATGAGGCCGAGCAGCGTGTGCCAGCGGTGGCGGCGGACGATGGCCGCGAGCGGGATCGAGCCGTCGTCGCGGCGCTGCGGGTTCCAGCCGGTGTCGCGCCCGGCCAGGATCTGGAACACCGCGCCGGACTGCACCACCATCGCGATCGGCGCGATCAGCGCCGAGAGCAGGATCTCGATGAGGAAGGAGAGCGTCAGGCGCCCGGCGCCGCCGCTCGCCTGCCGGACACGGTTATCCATCAGCGCCAGGATCAGCCCCAGAAACTTCGGGGCGAGCAGGATGCCCATGGTCAGCGCGAAGAGCTGGAGCGCGCGCACCGGATCGAACCGCGGCCACACGGGATAAAGGCCGAACTCGGCGGCGAAGTATTCCGGGCGGACCCAGGCGGTCTGGAGCACGATGATCAAGCCGATCACGAGCTGGGCCAGCCACAGCGGCGAGGCGACGTAGCCGGCGATGCCGGTGGCGAAGTGCTGGCGCGAGGCCGGGGCCAGCCCCGCCGCGCCGATGACGCGGGCGTGCTGGAGGTTGCCTTGAGCCCAGCGCCGGTCGCGCACCGAGAGGTCGATCAGCGAGGGCGGGCTCTCCTCGTAGGAGCCGGCGAGCCGCGGCAGCATGGTGACGCCCCAGCCGGCGCGCCGGATCAGCGCCGCCTCGACGAAATCGTGGCTGAGGATGTGGCCGCCGAAGGGCGGGCTGCCCTTGAGGTCGGGCAGGCCCGCGGCCTCGGCGAAGGCCTGCATGCGGATGATCGCGTTGTGGCCCCAGTAATTGCCGTCGCGCCCCGACCAGACCGAGAGCCCGGTGGCGATGACCGGCCCGTAGATGCGCGCGGCGAATTGCTGGAGCCGGGCGAACAGGGTGTTGCGGTTGATGATGAGCGGCAGGCTCTGGACGATGCCGGCGTTCGGGTCCGCCTCCATCGCCGCGGTGAGGCGCACGATGCACTCGCCCGTCAGCAGGCTGTCGGCGTCGAGCACCAGCATGTGGTCGTAGGATGCGCCCCAACCCGTGACGAAGCCGGCGATGTTGCCGGCCTTGCGGTGATGGTTCTTTTCGCGGTGGCGGTAGTAGAGCCTCGCATCCGGCCTGAGTTCTTCGCGCAGTTGCCGGAACGCGCGCTCCTCGGCGACCCAGGCGTCGGCCTGCGTCGAGTCGGACAGCACGAACCAGTCGTAATGCGCGCCGTGGCCCGTCGCGGCCACCGATTCGTGCATGGCCTGGAGCCCGGCAAAGACCCGCGCGCTGCCCTCGTTGTAGACCGGCATGACAACGGCGGTGCGGCTGGTCAGCCGCGTCGGCATCGGCCCGGCGGCACCCGAACGCAGCAGGGTGACGAAGCCGACGAGGGCGCCGGTGAAGGCGAGCGCGATCCACGAGAAGTTCAGGACGAACAGCACCAGCAGCACGTACTGCAGCCACGTCGCCCCGCCGGAGACCGAGATCACCTCGTACATCTGCCACGCGCCGTAGGCCGTCAGCAGCAGGGCGCCGCCGAACACGAACAGCCGGGCGGGCAGCGGCCCGCCCCCGCCGCGCCGGGCGGGCCTGGGTGCGTTGCGCAGGTCCTGCACCGGCATGGCGAGCGGCGCCCGCGGGGGCATCGCCGGGGCGGGCTCGGGGGCAGGCGCCGGCGCGACATCCCGGGCGATCTGGGCAGTCTGTGACATCGTCTCTCCGGTCGGACCGGCGGCCGGGCCGTGCCTCACGAGGCTCCCGCGCGCCGCGGGCGCCTCGTCCGTCAAACTAGGGCGCACCGCACAAAAGGCCGCTCACGGCGTCCAGCGATACAGCCACGTCTCCGTGACCTGACGCCCGCCCGTCTTGAGCACGAGGCGCAGCTCGCACCCCTTGGCGCCCGCGGGATCGAGCTCGAACGCGACCCGGACGGTGCGCCGCTCAGGGCGCACGTACCAGCGGGTCGCCCCCTCGACGATCTTGCCGGGGCCGGCGATCAGCACGGTCTCCAGCGGCACCGCCTTGCCGTCCGGGGTGAACAGGACGTCGCCGGTGAAATCCACGAGGAACAGCCGGCGCGTGTCGCTGCCGCCGCGCCCGCTGCGGGTCTCGCCGACGCGGGCGATCGGGCCGACCTCCGGCGCGCGGCCCCAGGCCTGGCGGTAGCCGAGGCGCACCTCCGTGCCTGCCGGCACCGCCGCCTTCGGGCGCCAATAGGCGATGACGTTCTCGTTGATCTCGGCATCGCTCGGGATCTCGATGAGGGTGACGGCGCCCTCCCCCCACAGGCCCTCGACGCCGCTCGCCTCGCCGGGCTCGACCCAGAGCGCGGGCGCGCGCTCCCAGGAATGCGCGTCGTCCTCGAACGTCTCGAAGCCCCGGTCGCGCTGGATCAGCCCGAACCCTTTCGGCCCGGTATCGACGAAGCTCGAGATCTGCAGCGTCTCGGGGTTGCGCACCGGGCGCCAGATCGCCTCGCCGCCGCCGTTGCGGATCTGCAGGCCGCCCGCCGCGTAAGCGGCCGCGCGGGCATCGTCGGACCCGCGCCGGTCGTGCGGGCCGAACAGGAACGGCGCCTGCATGCCGCCCAAGCCCAGATGCTCCACCTGCTTGCGCGTCACCAGCGTGGCGGTGACCGCGACGTTCGCGGTGTCGCCCGGCGTCATCTCCAGGCGGAAGGCGGCGGCGAGCGACTCGGAATCGATCAGCGCGTGGATCACCAGCGGCGCCCCCGGCGCCTTGGGGCGCTCGACGAACAGGGCGCGCCAGCGGGGAAACTCCTCGCCGCGGGAATCGGCCGGGCGCAGCATCAGGGCGCGGCCGTTGACGCCGAAGATCTGGTCGCGGCCCGCGAGGCGGAAGAAGCAGGCGCCTTGCAGGATCGCGAAATCCTGATGCGCCTCGCCGACCTTGGCGCGGATGCGCAGCCCCGAGAATCCCGGCGCCTTGCCGGCCTCGGGCAGGGAGGCGCCGCCGCTGTCGTAGCCGGCCGGATCGTAGCCGACGGGGCGCACCACGCCGTCCTCCACGAGGAACAGCGCCACCCGGTCGGTGTAGTAGAAGCCGCGCAGCAGCGGCTCTAGGGCGAAGCCGTGCGGCTCGCCGCCCCAGATCAGCTCGTTGGGGCGGATGCGGATCGCCTCGTACTGCTCCCGCGACAGCGATTTCAGGCTCTCCGGCACGTCGTCGGTGGCGAGCGCGGCAAACGAGCGGTTGCCGTAGGCGCGGGCGAGGTCCGGCACGGTCGCGTCGGAGAACGGCGAACCCGCCGCGGGCAGCGCCGGGGCCGCCTCCTGCGCCATCGCGCCTCCGGGCAAGAGAGCCAATGCGGCGCCGGTCGCGGCGGCGCCGATCAGCCCGCGGCGGCTCAGGCCCGTCCGCAGATCGGAGCGTGCATGGCGGGTGAGGTCGGTCGGATGCGTCATGCCCTCGCCGGTTCGCAAGTCGAATTGGCCGCAGATCACCCCTCAACGCCCGAACCCGGTGTTAAGGTTGCGGACCCGTCTTGCCCGCCTTGGCCGTAATGGCAAGCCACGTGCCTGTGTTCGTCGGCTTCCGTCGTCGGCGCCCGCCGTCGCGGATGCGGCTTCGCGCGATCGTCGTTGCGATCCGCCGTGGCCTTCGCGCGCCGGCGCGCTTAAGAGACGCCGCATGACCCTCGTCCAGATCACCCACAACGACCTCGACGGCTACGGCGCCTCCACCGTCGCGGCGAGCCTCGCGCCCGTGCAGCGCGTGGTGCACGTCGCCCGCTATAGCGATGTCGGCCCGGTGGTCGAGGACGAGCTGAAGCGCCTGCGCAAGGCGTCGGCCCCCGAGACGCTGCTGATGACCGATCTCGGGCTGGAGGAGCCGGCCATCGCCTTCTTCCGGCGCTTTACCGCGATGAACCGCAACCGCGACGAGGGCACGCGCCACCGCCTCGTGGTGCTCGATCACCACGCCTCCTCCCTCGACCAGCTCCGCCGCCAGGGGCTGGAGCCCGCCCCCGATCCGGAGCGTCTGGGCCTGATCCGCACCGATTTCGGCGACCCGGCCGTGTTCGTCCTCATCGACGAGGCCCATTGCGCCACGCGGATGACCTTCGACCAGCGCGCCCTCTACGCCCCCGAGGGCGCGGAGGGACCGGCCGAGCTCGCCATCCTGATCGAGGCGATCGAGGCGCTCGATCTCTGGCAGAAGGCGAGCCCGGCCTTCACCGGCGGGCTCGCCCTCGACGAAATCTTCTGGGACAGCGTCTCGCCGCTGGTGCCTCCGAGCCATCCCCGGCACGACCGCTTTATGTCCGACCTGCTGCTCGCCGCCGCGCGCTGCCTCGCCGAGGGCGCGACCGCGGCCGAACTGGAGCGGCGCGCGGGCGGCCTGCGCGCGGCCATCGTCGATGCCCTGCTGGCCGACGAGCCGGGCGACGACCCGGCTTTGACGACCCGGATGCGGCTCGCCCGCATGCTCGCCCGCTCCGACACGATGTTCCACCCGCTCTCGGACGGCACGCTGCTCTCGTTCGGGCTCGATTCCGGCACGTTCCAGCGGGTCTCCGACCTCGTGATGGAGACGGGCCGGGCCAAGCGCGTCGTCAACGTCCAGCGGACCGGCACGCTCTCGTTCCGCTCCATCGACGGCACCGCGCTCGACGGCGCCCGCGCCTTCCGCGGCGGCGGGCACCGCGACGCGGCGGGCGGCAAGCTCCCGCAGGGCAGCGCCCATTCGCTCGCCGACGCCCTCGCCCAGGTCGAGCCGCTGCTCAACCCGCCGGCCCCCGATCCGTCGGCAAGCCCGTTCGGGGCGCTGAAGAACTGGAAGGGCTGAAGCGCTTCGCGCGCTGCCGCGAAAACGCTGCCTCTACGCCAGGTTGCCGGTCGAACACGATTGAGAATGTAGAGATGCGATCGTCGAGCGCGTCTCCGCAACCGTCCCACCTTGCGGGGCCGCCTCGTCCGGGGCATGCGGGATTGTCCGCCGCCGCTCCTCACGCCTTGCTCGCGCGAGGCAACTTCAAAGAAAATCCTTTCCGATCTTCCCACCCGGTCGGCCGCGACATATCCTGATGAAACGGCATTGTTTTTGCTCGATTGCCCGAGGCCATGTCCAGAAAATCGCTCGATCTGACGTTGGACATCCTCAAGTCGCTCGACCGAGCGCATTCCCGTGAGGATATCCTGCGGGCCCTGATGCCGCGCCTGAGCGGTTTCGGCATCGAATACATCATCTCGGCGATGATCCCGCAGAACCGTCTGTCGGCCCGAGCGCAGAAGAACTTCGTCATCCTGGAGAACACCTCCGAGGAATGGCGAAAGCTCTACTTCTCGAAGGGCTATATGTACCAGGACCCGATCGTGCAGGCGACCTTGCGCAGCACGACCGGCTTCGCCTGGGGCGAGGTCGGCGGCGGCGACACGCTCGATCCGCGCGCACGCCGACTCATGGGCGAGGCGCGCGAGTTCGGCCTCGGCGACGGCTTCACCGTGCCGCTCGCCACCCTGGAGGAGGAACGCGGCGGCCTCACCTTCGCCGGTCCGCGCCTGGAGATCAGCCCAGCCCAGCGCGGGGTGCTGACGCTGCTCGCCTCCTACGTCGTCGGCCAGACGCTGCTCATCGACGGCGGCCCCACGAAACACCGCATCGGCCTGACGCCGCGCGAGCGCGAGAGCCTGCAATGGGCGGCCGAGGGCAAGACCGATTGGGAGATCGGCGAGTTGATGGGCATCTCGCAACACGGCGCCGACTTCCACCTGCGTTCCGCCCGGGTCAAGCTCGGCTGCGTCACCCGCACCCAAGCCGTCGCCGAGGGGCTACGCCGCGGTTTGATCGTCTGAGATTTTTTGCTGGCTGATTGGCGCCGGTTTCGCTCCGCAGCGTCATCGTCAAGCAGAGCCGGACAGATCGAGCCGCGCGTCCTCACCTTTCCCCCTCCCCCGCTCCGAATAGGGCACCCCGTCATTGCGAGGCGAAGCCGAAGCAATCCAGGGCTCCGCACTGTCCAGAGTGGTCGCGCCGCCGATGACAGGACGGCCGAAGGCGGATCGCCCTATCCGATGACCCGAACAGCAAAAAGCCCCGTGCATTGAGCACGGGGCTTTGTGTTGGGTCTGGTCGGTGAGTTGGTTGCGGGGGCTGGATTTGAACCAGCGACCTTCAGGTTATGAGCCTGACGAGCTACCGGGCTGCTCCACCCCGCGGCGGTATCGGTGATGTCTGAGTGTCGGTCGCGGTGGCGGTATCGGTGATGTCTGAGTGTCGGTCGCGGTGGCGGCACGGTGTGCGTGGCGTCGTCCGGTGACCGGTCGTGTCGAGGGAATGCGGTGCGTGACGTGAACTTGTGCTGGGCAGGCCTGGCGGCGACCGACTCTCCCGTGTCTTGAGACACAGTACCATGGGCGCTGGTGCGTTTGACGGCCGAGTTCGAGATGGGATCGGGTCCTGGGCACACCGC
>NZ_JBBXMW010000007.1:0-260247 GCF_038442325.1 Methylorubrum subtropicum
GCGGTCTGCTGCGCGAGCGGGCCGGCCGCCTCGATGTCGCGACCGGCCGTCTTGCCTGCGTCGCCTGCCTCATGGCCGCCAACGCCCTCAACAATCCCGCATAAGATCGCGATCTCAAACAGGCTCTGAGGTGCCGCGCCAGCGGCCTCGAAGGAGGGCTCCAGCCCGCCGCGCGATCCCTGGAGCCCTCCTTCGAGGCTCCGCTTTCGCTCCGCACCTCAGGATGAGGGAGATGGGTGGGAGGCGTGCCGCTGGTGTGCCCCCCAAACCCCAACGACCGCCAAAACGACGGCCCCGGCTCGCGCAAGCTTGACTTGGCGGCCCCGCCCGGCATCGTCCTGTCCCAACCTCAACAGGCGGATCTGAGCGGCATGCGCCCGAACCTTCCCCTCGCCGTCCTGGCACTGGGCCTCGTCACGGTCTCGGCCGTACACCCGGCCTTCGCCCGCTCCGGCCGCGAAGAAATCTCGCCGGCCGAGGAGCAGACCTTCCCCTACGACGCCGACATCCCCGGCTGCCAGGACACGTCGGTGCTGGAGAAGGTGTCGAACCAGTTCGCCGAGAAGGAGGCGAAGTTCTGGAACTCGTCGCTGACGATCCTCTCCTACGAGCGGATCGAGCGCACGGCGTGGCGGCCCTACGGCGTCGACTTCATCCCGCGCCGCTACTGCTCGGCGGTCGCCACCACCTCGGACGGGGTGCGGCGCAAGGTCGATTACTCGGTGCGCGAGAGCCTCGGCATCATCGGCGCGACCTGGGGCGTCGATTTCTGCGTCCACGGCCTCGACCGCAACCTCGCCTACGCCTACGCCACCGCCTGCCGGATGGCCCGGCCCTGAGGACGTGATCGGAAAAGCGCGGGCGGCCTCGAGCACAAGCTTGACTTGCGGCCCGGGCCCGGCATCGTCCGGGGAACGACCCGCGCTTTCACCGAGACCGCCATGCTCCGCCGTTCGCTTGCCGCGCTCGCCCTCGGGTCGACGCTCATTTCCGGTGCGGGTGCGCAGGATTTCGGCGGGTTCCGGCGCGGCGGGGGCGAGCCCGGCGCCTTCGACTTCTACGTGCTGGCGCTGTCGTGGTCGCCAACCTATTGCGACGGCGAGGGGGCGCGTCGCGACCGCGACGGCCAATGCGCGCCGGGCCGCGGCCTCGGCTTCGTCGTGCACGGGCTGTGGCCGCAATACGACCGCGGCTTCCCCTCGAACTGCTCCGCGGTCGAGCGCCCGCTCACCCGCAACGCCATCGACGCCGCGGGCGAGGTGATGCCGAGCGAGGGGCTGGCCCGCCACGAATGGCGCACCCACGGCACCTGTTCGGGCCTCGATCCGGTGACCTACTTCAAGGCCGTGAAGACCGCCCGCACCGCGGTGACGATCCCCGACGCGCTCAACAAGCCGGACGGCACGATCCGCGCGGCGCCCATCGACATCGCCCGCCAGTTCGTCGCCGCCAACAAGGGCCTGCGCCCGGACATGATGGCGGTCACCTGCCGCCGCGGGCAGTTGCAGGAGGTGCGGATCTGCTTCGCGAAGGATCTGCGCGGCTTCACCCCCTGCCCCGAGGTCGCGCGCCAGAATTGCCGCGCGGGCGAGGTGACGATCGAGGCGGCGCGCTAGCGCATCGTCCTGGATATCGTATCCAGGACGATGCGCTAGCTCCTTGTGCCGCATCGGCTTTTTTCCGAAAGCCGGCGGCCACCTTTCGGGCCGATGCTCTAGGCTCTGTTGGTCAGCCGCGCGATGGCGCGGTCGAAGCGGCGGCGCAGCCGGGCGAGCCGCAGCCGCAGCGCCTGCCGGTTCGTGCCCATCAGCCGGTCGAAGGCGAGGCCCAGCGGCAGGTCGGCGAGTTCGCAGGCCGAGGCGTCGAGATACTGATAGTGCTGCCCGCGCATGGAAGCGAGCAGCAGGAACCACGGCCGCAGCTCGCCCCGGCCGTCGAGGTCGGAGTTCAGCTCCAGCACCCGCAGGTCCGGCCGGCCGAATACGATGTTGCTGAGCCCCGCGCCGTGGGCCGCCACCACGTGGGTCGCGCCCTTGAACAGCCGGATCTGCCCGGCCATGTCGAGGGTCTCCAGCCGCACCTTCGCGAAGCCGTGATGGGCAAGATGCCGGTCGAGGCTGCGGATCGCCCGTGGGTCGATGAGGCGCGGGTCGCGCACCCGCTCGATGAAGATGCGCCGCGGAAGCGCGCGATCCGGCGCCGCCGGGACGGCCCGGGCCAGGGTCTCGAATGCCGCGAAGGACGCGTCGAACACGTGGAGCGCGGCCGGCTGGCCGTGGTTCGGCCAGATCAGGTGGAGGTTGCGCGGCCGGTAGAGGCCGTCCGCCACCGGCCGGACGCGGTCCGCGTAGCCGCCCAGGGTCAGGAGCTGGTCGAGCATCGCCGGGCCGTCCCCGGGCGCGCCGGTGCGGCGGGCCGGCAGCACGGCCGCCGCCTCCGGCAGGTGCGCCAGCGCCAGCGGCAGCTTCGGCAGCGCCAGCGTCAGGAGATGGAAGTGGTTGTCCCAGGCGCAGTCGATGACGCTGACCCAGTCCTCGTCCACGTCGATCGCCGCCCGCAGCCGCTCCGGCGTCACGTTCGGGTCGGCGCGGCGGAACGCCGCCGTGTCGTGCACCGGCCGCCCCTCGGCGGTGAAGGCGACCCCATCGACGCCGGGGCCGAACAGCAGGCAGCCGCGGGGGATCGTCACCACGTCGAGATGCATCGGCCGGGTTGTGCCGCGATACGGAACCTGCTTCAGGAGGGCCGCCGGGTCCTGGCCCCGGAACGAGGGGACGACCGCCGCGTCGGTGCGGGGATCGCGCCCCACGGCGATGGTCCGGCGCTCGGGCAGGTCCGTGACGGCGATGGGCCGCGCCTCGCTCATCGGCCGGCCCGGCCCTCTCATGGTCGGCTCCCTTGGGGCGTCCGGCCGCCGAACCTTCGAGATGGGGAAGCTGGTATCATGGTCCGATCGCGACGGGACGAGGATCGGGCGCCGTCCCCGGCCGTCCGGTGAATTACCGCCACGCCTTCCACGCCGGCAACTTCGCCGACGTGCTCAAGCACCTCGTGCTGGTGCGGGTGCTAGCACACCTCGCCGCCAAGCCGAAGCCGTTCCGGGCCATCGACACCCATGCGGGGATCGGCCTCTACGACCTCGACGCCGACGAGGCCGGGCGCACCGGCGAGTGGCACGACGGCATCGGCCGGCTCGACGAGCCCTTCGCCCCCGAGGTCGAGGCCCTGCTCGCGCCCTATCGCGCGGCGGTCGCCGCGGTGCGGGCGCGCTACGGTGCCACGACCTATCCGGGCTCGCCCGCGATCATCCGCGAGGCCCTGCGGCCGGGTGACAAGGGGGTTTTCGTCGAACTCCACCCCGTCGATGTCGGCACGCTGGCGGAGCGCTACGCCAGCGATTCCCGCACCAAGGTCATGCATCTCGACGGCTGGACCGCGCTCAACGCCCTGATCCCGCCTCCCGAGCGCCGCGGCCTCGTGCTGATCGACCCGCCCTACGAGGAGCGCGGCGAGATCGACCGGCTGGGCCATAGCCTGCTCAAGGCCGCCCGCAAATGGCCGACCGGCATTTTTCTGGGGTGGTATCCGATCAAGGATCCTTCGGCTGTCGAGCGCATGGTCACGGCGCTGAGTGCCGGACTGGAACGGCCGGCCTTGCGCCTCGACCTGATGATCGAGCGGCCCGACGCCCCGACGCGCCTCTCCGGCACCGGCTTGGTCGTGATCAACCCGCCCTGGACGCTCGCCGCGGAGGGCGACGTGTTCCTGCCGGCGCTCGCCGAACGGCTGGCGCGCAGCGGCTACGGCGCGTTCCGCTGCGAGCGGCTCGGGCCGGAGGGGTAGGCCCGTCAGTGCAGGGTGTCGTCGCCCTCGGGCGGGGCCTCGACGGCCTCCGAGAACGGAAACTCGAACACCGTCTCGCCGGCCCCGTCCGCGACGATCAGGCTGGCCTGCATCAGCCGGGCGGTGTCGGGCTCCTCGGCGAGGCTCTCGCGGATCGTCGCGCGGGCGACGCGCCACGCGTGATCGGGATCGGCCAGTTCCACGCCCTCCTCGTCGGGGAGGACGGCGTCGCCGATGCGGGTGTGGAAGAAGTAGCGGGGCATGTGGGTCTATTCGCCCGGCGGCTGGCGGCGGTCGAGGTCCCATTCGTTGAGCCGCACGGCCGCATACGCCAAGCCTAGGGCAAGCAGGGGGATGCCGAACAGGACGTAGCCTTCGAGGAAGGTCATGCTTTCAACCTCCGCAGGACGCGCCGGGCCGCCAAATGTAGGCCGATCTCGACGACTAGCCAGATCAGCGAGAACGCTACCGCCCAGATCGTAACGGGCGGTGACGTCGGAAACTGATAGCTCAGTGCCACGACCGGCGTCACGAAGCCGGCGATGATGAAGGCACTGCTCGCACGATCGATATTGGCCGCGAGCAGCTTGACCTGCTCGTTCTCGATCAAGCTCATCGCGCGGGCGCCGTGACGGAGGCAAGCAACAGCGTCACGCCGCCACCCGGCCCTCCAGCGGAAACACCTTGGCCGGGTTCATCAGCCAGGCCGGGTCGAACACGTTGCGCACGCGCATCTGCTGTTCGAGGTCGGCTTGCGCGTACTGGAAGCGCATCAGCTCGCGCTTCTCGATGCCGACGCCGTGCTCGCCGGTGAGGCAGCCGCCGACCTCGACGCAGAGCTTGAGGATCGCGTCGCCCGCGGCCTCCGCCTTCTGCAATTCGCCGGGCTTGTTGATGTCGAACAGGATCAGCGGGTGGAGGTTGCCGTCACCCGCATGGAACACGTTGGCGACGCGCAGACCCTGCTCGGCGCAGATCGCGCCGATGCGCTCCAGCACCGGGCCGAGCTGGCCGGTCGGGATCGTGCCGTCCATGCAGATGTAATCGGAGATGCGGCCGGTGGCGCCGAAGGCGGATTTGCGGCCCTTCCAGATCGCCGCCGACTCGGCCTCGGACTTCGACACGCGGATGCTGGTCGGGTTGAAGTCCGCCGCGATGGCCTCGATCCGGGCCAGCATGTCGGTGCATTCCTCGTCCGAGCCCTCGACCTCGATGATCAGCATCGCGGCCGCGTCGCGCGGATAGCCGGCCCCGGAGAAGTCGTCGGTGATCAGGATCGCCTCGCGGTCCATGTACTCGATGGCGACCGGGATGATGCCCGCCGCGATGATCGCCGCGGTGCAGGCGCCGGCATCCTCCACGGACGAGAAGCCGACGAGCGCGGGCCGCGCGCCCTCCGCCGCCCGCAGGATGCGCACGGTCGCCTCGGTGACGATGCCGAGCTGGCCTTCCGAGCCGCAGATCAGGCCGAGCAGGTCGTAGCCCGGCGCGTCGAGATGCTGGCCGCCGAGTTCGACCACGGTGCCGTCGTTGGTCACCAGGGTGACGCCCATGAGGTTGTTCGTCGTCACGCCGTATTTCAGGCAGTGGGCCCCGCCGGAATTCATGGCGATGTTGCCGGCGATGGTGCAGGCGAGCTGGCTCGACGGGTCGGGGGCGTAGAAGAAGCCCTCATGCGCCACCGCGCCCGAGATCGCGAGGTTGGTGAGGCCGGCCTCGACGCGCGCGGTGCGGTTGGGAAAGTCGAGATCGAGGATGCGGGTCATCTTGCCCACGCCCAGGATGATCGCGTCCTCCTGGGCGATGGCGCCGCCCGCGAGCGAGGTGCCGGCGCCGCGCGGCACCACCCGCACGCCGTTGGCATGGCAAAACGCCATCACCGCCGAGACCTCCGCGGTGGTCGAGGGCAGCACGACGGCCAGCGGCATCTTGCGGTAGGCGGTGAGCCCGTCGGTCTCGAAGGCGCGGCGCTCGTCCTCGGTCGTCACCAGAGCCTCCGGCGCGACGAGGGCCGCGAGCCCCTCGACGATGGCCTCGCGGCGGGCGACGACGCTGGCGTCGGGGGCGGGGAAAGCGATCGACATGGGCGGCGTCTCCTCGGATTTCGGGCGGGCGCCTTACGGAGATTCTCGCCGGGCCGGCCGCGCGGGTCTTCAGCACCGCTTCAGCTGCACCGTGCGAGGATCGGGCGCACCGTGAATGAGGGGAATCTAGCGCGAAACGCGACGCGGCGCACGGCGCTCCACCGCCGCAAGGGAGCGGAACCGGACAGGGCGTGACACGCGTTACCCGGTGTCAGCTCGACTGGACGGTGGCACAGCTTAGTCTATATCTGTTCTAAGGCAGGGAAGCTCTGCCGCATGCGGGGCGGCGACGCCGTCCCCACGGAGGAAAGAACACGATGCGTCACCTCATCCTCGGCGCCGCCCTCGCGGTGCTGATGCCGATCGCTGCCCAGGCCGAGGGCGACGCCGCCGCCGGCGAGAAGGCGTTCGCGCCCTGCAAGGCCTGTCACAACTTCGAGAAGAACGGCGTCGGCCCGAACCTCAAGGGTGTGGTCGGCCGCAAGGCCGCTTCGGCCGAGGGCTACAGCTACTCGCAGGCCCTCAAGGATTCCGGGATCACCTGGGACGAAGCGAACCTCAAGGAGTGGCTGATCGGCCCCGCCTCCAACAAGGTCAAGGGCACCAAGATGGCCTATCCGGGCCTGAAGGACGAGAAGAAGGTCGAGGACGTCATCGCCTACCTCAAGTCCAAGTCCTGATTTCCTGAATCGGAAGGCCCGGCCGTGCGCGACCGGGCCTTCCTCAAGCTTCGCTCGGACCGTGCAGGGGCGAGCGAGGTCCAAGGCCCGCAAGGTCTCAAGCTGGTTGCGGGAACGACGCCTCTGCACACGCGCGCCGCGACCCGGCCGCATCCAAGGAGGAAAACGACATGCGTCACCTGATCCTCGGCGCCGCCCTCGCGCTGCTGCTGCCCGTCGCCGCCCAGGCCGAGGGCGATGCCGCCGCCGGCGAGAAGGCGTTCGCGCCCTGCAAGTCCTGCCACAACTTCGAGAAGAACGGCGTCGGTCCGCAGCTCAAGGGCATCGTCGGCGAGAAGGCCGGTCAGGGCCGCGACGGCTACGCCTTCTCCGAGGCGCTGAAGAATTCCGGCATCACCTGGGACGAGGCCAACCTCAAGGAGTGGCTGATCAACCCGAAGCAGAAGGTTCCGGGCACCAAGATGGTGTTCCCCGGCATCAAGGACGAGAAGAAGGTCGACGACATCATCGCCTACCTCAAGACCAAGTCCTGATCGCTTCGAACTTCGCTCACGCTCGGAAGAGCCGCTTTCGGGCGGCTTTTCCTTTGTCCGATACCGATCTTCAGGCCGCGACCTCGGTCCCGGCCGCGCCGGCATGCAGGGCCTCGCGCATGGTCTCCAGGCTGTCGAGGAGGGCGCGCCGCTCGTTCAGGCTCATCCCAGTCATGCCGCCGACCGTGAGGGGCAGGCAGTCCATCTTGCCCTTCAGGTCGCGGCCCTTGTCGGTGAGGAAGATGCTGACCTGCCGCTCGTCCGGCCGGTCGCGGGCGCGGCGCACATGGCCCGAGGCCTCCAGCCGCTTCAGCAGCGGCGTGAGCGTGCCGGAATCGAGGAAGAGCCGGCCGCCGATCTCCTTGACCGACATACCATCCTCCTCCCACAACACCAGCAGCACGAGGTATTGCGGATAGGTCAGCTCGTGATGCGCCAGCAGGTTGCGGTAGGCGCGGCCGAACGCGTGCGCGGCGGCGTAGACGGCGAAACAGAGCTGGTTGTCCAGCAGTTGCGGGTCATCCCGGCCCGGGTCACTCATGGTCCATCCTCGATGCGCGCTCCGACGCGCGCCGTCTCCTCGATCCAGGGGCCGGGCGCGGCAGGGCGCTGGCGGCGAGCCGCCTCAGATATGGTCGGTCCCCGGACGCGCCAACCCGCCGACGGCGAATCGGTTTCCATGTGAGCACGATAGCGACCGGCAGGCGTCCCCCGTTTGCGGTGTGGGCCGCGGAGCCGGGACGATCGCGCAGCCGACGGCGTGCAGCGGACCTCAGGGTGGGGACGTTAGAGGAACATCCGGCAGGGCACAATCAAACTGTGCGCAGCGCAACCCCCTGTCCAGGGGATGGCTCGGGCGGTTGGGGCCATGGGGAGCGGGCCACGCCCGTTCGAATAATCCTCCGCCGTCATTCCGGGGCGCCGAAGGCGAACACGGAATCCACGACCGGGCACGGCGGCTCAGCTTCCACCGGGTATCCCGCATCACGGGTGGATTCCGGGTTCCGCTACGCGGCCCCGGGATGACGGGGAGAGAAACGGTGTCTCGCCTCTCACGAAATCCCTCACCCCTCCCGCCGCGGCGCGGGCGCCACCGGGGTGATGCGCAGCGAGGTGATGCGGTTGCGGGCCTTGCGCAGCACCTGGAAGCGGAAGCCGTGGAAGTTGAAGGCGGTGCCGGCGTCGGGGATGGCGCGGGCCTCGTGGATGACGAGACCGGCGACCGTGGTGGCCTCGTCGTCGGGCAGCGTCCAGTCCATCGCCCGGTTGAGGTCGCGCACCGCGACGCTGCCCTCCGCCAGCACCGAGCCGTCCGCCTGCGGGCGCAGGCCCGACACCGCGACGTCGTGCTCGTCGGCGATGTCGCCGACGATCTCCTCGAGGATGTCTTCCAGCGTCACGAGGCCCATCACCTCGCCGTACTCGTCGACGACGAGCGCGAAGTGGGTCTTGCGCGCCAGGAACGCCTTGAGTTGGTGGCGCAGCGTCGTGGTGCCGGGCACGAACCACGTCTCCAGCGCCAATACCTCGACCTTCAGCCCCGCCGCCACGCCGCCCGCGGCGTCGAGCGCCCGCAGCAGGTCCTTGGCGTGGAGCACGCCGACGATGTTCTCGTGGCCGTCGCGCCACAGCGGCATGCGGGTGTAGGGCGAGGCCAGCACCGCGCGCACGATCTCCTCGGAAGGGAGCCCGGCATCGATGGTGCGCATCTTGGTGCGGTGGACCATCACGTCGGCGACCGTCAGCTCGCCGAGATCGAGCAGCCCGCCGAGCATGTCGCGCTGCGCCTTCTCGACCCCGCCCTCGCGGTGGAGCAGGGCGACCTGTCCGCGGATCTCCTCGGTGGGGGTGAGGATCGAGCGGCCGGCATCGATCGACAGGCCGAGTGGGCGCAGCAGCATCCGCACCAGCGCCTCGACGGCGAGCGCCAGCGGCCCCAGCAGCCCGACCGCGAAGGCGACGGGGCGGGCCGACGCCAGCGCGATCCGGTCGGGATTGTTGATCGCCAGGGTCTTGGGCAGCACCTGCGCGAGGGCGATGACGAGCACCGAGAGCGCCGCGGTGGCGTAGAGCACGCCGATCTTACCGAAGAGATGGACCGCGACGCCAGTGGTGAAGGCGGCCGCGCCGATGGCGACGACGTTGTAGCCGATCAGCATCGCGCCGATAAACCGCTCGCGCCCGGCCAGGATGCGGTTGACGAGACCCGCCCGTCGGCTGCCGGCGGTCTCCAGCGCCAGCATCCGGGCGCGCGAGGCGGCGGTGTAGGCGGTCTCGGCGCCCGCGAAGAAGGCCGAGAGGATCAGGGCGATCCCGACGATGGCCGCCGCGAACCAGAACTCGGTGTGGTCGTCCATGGGCGCGTCCGGTTTTTTATGCGTGGGCGACGAGCCCGAAACCGGAGCAGTATAGGCGCATACGAAAGCCGCCGCGTCCCCTCTCCCCTCCGCGGTAGAGGGTGGCCCCCGGAGGGGGTCGGGTGAGGGGCTGGCTCCGCACTATCCGGAACCGTCGCTCCCCTCTCCCGCCCCGCATCCGCGGGGCACCCTCCCCCCATCCAAGTCGGGCTTGCCCGACTTGGACTTTCCCTTGCGGATTTCGGGCAAGCCCGAAGTCCGTTGGGGGGAGGGTTTTGCGGCAGCGTCAGCCCTTCCCGTCTTCGGTCGGCTCGGCCGGGCTGTCGATGGTGCAGGCGACGGCCTGCACCGCCGCGTCGGCGACCGCGCGCTGGCTCGGCAGGGCGGCGATGACGCGGACCACCGCGAAGCCGCGGCGGGCGGGGGCGACGATGCGCACGTCGCGCGTCACCTCGCCCGCGACGTCGTTGGCCAGCGCCTCGTCGAGCTGCGCGCGGGTCATCACCACGAGGTCGAGGCCGCCGCGCACCGCCGCCTGATCGGTCAGCGCGTAGAAGGCGCCGCGGCGGGCGTGGACCGAGACCGAGAGCATCAGCGAGCCGGCCTGGGCCGAGACCCGCATCGGCCCGTCGTCGAGATCGTAGGAACAGACGCCGACCGATACCGCCGGATCGGGGTTCGGCAGCCAGGATTCCTGCGGGGGCGCCTCGCCGGTCAGGCCGTGGATGCGAAGCGGATGGTCCAGCGTCTCCGAGGCTTGCGCGCGGGAGAAGGCGTCCCCTTCCGCGAAGCGCGGGATCGCCAGGACGGTGGCGACGTGGACGAGGCCGGCGAGCACCAGCCCGGCGCCGGTGGCCAGCAGGAACGGGCCGCGGCTCATCGGGCGCAACCCACGCGCTCGATCGCCGGCAGGCTGTCGCGTTCGAGGGAACTGACGCTCGCGGCGACCGGCGTGTCGTAGAGGCGGAGTGCCAAGCGCACCGGCCCGCGCGGACGCGGCATCGGCAGCCAGTTGCCCGGCTGGACCTCCGGCGAGAGCAGGATCGCGAACTGGCCGTCGGCGTCGCGCAGGATCTCGGTGGAGGTGAAGTTGTCGCGCATCGGCGCCTGCTCGGCCTTGCCGCGGCCAGTGACGGTGAGCGTCCAGGCGCGGGCCGGGGGCGTGATGCCGGAGAGCTTGTAGGTGCAGGTGGCGTCGAGCGTCCGGCCGCTATCGTCGGCGGCGGCCGTCAGCAGCATGCCCTCGCCGACCGCGAGCGGGATGTCGCCGGCCCGGGCGTTGACCGCGCGGGCATAGGGGTCGGCATCGAACGCGCCGGCCTTGGGCCACGCCGTCCAGCTGCCGATCGGCGTGCCGCCGAAGGGATAGCCGCCGCTGGTGGCGTAGTCGGCGCTGACGAGGCCGAGCACCCCGCCGAGCGCGAGCGCGTAGACGACGAGCCCGACCCGCGCGCTGCGCGAGGTCGCGCCCCGCAGGAGCGCGCCGAGCCGCGGGGCCCGTCGGGCGGGGGTCTCGGCGCCTTGGCCGGCGCCGGCCGGTGTCTGCATGTCCATGCGGGCGGCGCTCAAGGCGTCCCGAAGCCGGCGGCGCGGGCGCCCTCGGCGACGTCCACCGGGGTGAGGCCGGGCACCTTCGGGGAGCCGAGCGAACCCTGGCGCGCCGGCCCGCCGCCCGGGCCTTGCGTGGCGCCTTGCGTCTTGGCCGACCCTTCCGCCTCGACGCTGCGGAACAGGCCGTTGAGGCCGGACAGCACCTCGAACGAGCGCCGCGACAGCCGCCCGCCCGCGCTCGCGGCGGCGGCCGCGGTCTCGGCCTGGGCGACCTGCGGGCTGCCCTTGCGGTCGTTGAGGCCCGGCATCGGCTTCAACTCGATGCCCTGGTGGGCCGGCGCCATGATCTCGTGCCACGTCATCGCGGGAAGCGAACCGCCGGTCATCTTGTTGGTCGGGCTGTGGTCGTCGTTGCCGTACCAGACGGCGCCGACATAGTTGCCGGTGTAGCCGACGAACCACGCGTCGCGGTAGCCGTTGGTGGTGCCGGTCTTGCCCGCCACCTTCACGCCCTCGATCTGGGCCTTGCGCGCGGTGCCCTCCTCGACGACCTTGTTGAGCATGTAGTTCATGTCCGCCGTCACCTGGGACGAGAGCACCTGCACCGGCGGCTCGTCGGCGTGGCGATAGATCACCTCGCCGCTCGAATTCTTCACCTCGACGGCGGCGTAGGGCTTGGCGAGCCGGCCGCCGTTGGCGAACACGGCGAAGCCCGCGGCCTGATCCATCACCGTCACCTCGGTGGCGCCGATGGGGAGCGAGGGCGTGTCGGTCAGCGGCGTCGTCACGCCCATGGCCTTGGCGAGCTGGATGATCTTGGCCCGGCCGGCCTTGGCCGCGTTCCACTCGTGGGTGATGCCCATCCCCTTGCCGATGGCGGTCGTGATCTTGATCGGGATGGTGTTGACGGATTTCGCCACCGCGAGCCACAGCGGCTGGCGGCCCGAATAGGAGCGGCCGTAATTCTGCGGGCACCAGTTGCCGACGCAGACCGGCGAATCGACCACCGGCGAATCCGGCTTGTAGAGCCCGGCGGCGAGTGCTGCCGCATAGACGTAGGGCTTGAACGACGAGCCGGGCTGGCGCAGCGCGTCGGTGGCGCGGTTGAACTGGCTCTCGCCGTAATCGGCGCCGCCGACCATGGCGCGCAGGGCGCCATCGGGATCGAGGATGACGACGCCCGCCTCGTCCACGTCGTACTGGTCGCCGAGCCGCCGCAGCATGCCCTCGACCGCTTGGTCGGCGGAGCGCTGGATCGACAGGTCGAGCGGCGTCTTGACGGTGAGCACCCGGTCGGAGCGGAGCTTGCCCGCATCCGCCATCCGCCGGACCTCGTTGAAGGCCCAGTCGAGATAGTAGTCGGCGGTGATGTCGCGGGTGCGGGTGACGGGCGTCGCGGGGTTGCGCAGCGCCGTCTGGATCTGGCCCTCCGTCACGAAGCCGGCCTCGACCATGTTGTGCAGCACGTCCACGGCCCGGCCGCGGGCGGCGGGCAGGTTGACGTTGGGCGAGTACTTGGTCGGCGCCTTGAACAGGCCCGCCAGCATCGCGGCTTCCGCCAGCGTCACGTCCTGCAGGCGCTTGCCGAAGTAGTAGTCGGCCGCCGCCACCGCGCCGAAGGTGCCGCCGCCCATATAGGCGCGGTCGAGATAGAGCTTGAGGATCTGGTTCTTGGTGAGATGGCTCTCCAGCCAGAAGGCCAGGAACGCCTCGTTCACCTTGCGCTCCAGCGAGCGCTCGTTGGAGAGGAACAGGTTCTTGGCGAGCTGCTGCGTCAGCGTCGAGCCGCCCTGCGTGCCGCCCTTTCCGCTCGAGTTCGAGACCAGCGCGCGGGCGGTGCCGATCGGGTCGATGCCGTAATGCTCGTAGAAGCGCCGGTCCTCGGTGGAGAGCAGCGCCTTGATCATCAGCTCGGGGAAGTCGTCGAACTTGAGCGAGTCGTCGTGCTTGATGCCGCGCCGCCCGACCTCGGTGCCGTAGCGGTCGAGGAAGGTGACGGCGAGATCCTGGGCTTTCAGCCAGTTGTCGCTGGTGAGGTTGAAGGCGGGTTGGGCCAGGAACAGCAGGAACATCGCACCCGCCGCGCCCACCGTGACGCCCTCGCTCGTCAGATCGAGGGCGACGCGCTTCCAGCCGCGGAACGAAAAGACCTGCATGCGCGCCTGGAAGCGCTCGTAGGCCTCGGTGGTGGAGTGGCCGCCCTCGTAGAGGCTGGAATTCATCCACGCGTCGAAGGCGAGCGAGGCCCGCGAGAGCCGTGTCTTCAGCGTCTTGAGGCTGGGCAGGCGCACGGGGTGATCCGCTTCTCTCGAAACCTTCGGGGCCGGCCGCTCGGGCACCGGACGTCGGCCGACCGGGTCCCCGCCGTTCTGTAACAGGACAGAGGCGGGCCGGCGAGCTTTCGTCTCCGTTAAGGAACGCGAGACCGGGGCCGCGGGACCGGCCCGGGGCCCTTGAGTTTCGCTTAACCTTAACGGGGGCGATAAGGCTCCAGCCTCGCCGCCGATCCGGGCGGGGGTGTGGCGGAGGGCAAGAGCAGGAACGCCGCAGCACGAGGGGATTTCCTCGCCCACCGTCATTCCGGGGCGCCGAAGGCGAACCCGGAATCCACGACTGGCCGCGACGCCTTCCGTAGCCGCGCATCACGGGTGGATTCCGGGTTCCGCTGACGCGGCCCCGGAATGACGGGCGTGAAGAGACTTACGCCGGCTCCGCTTGCCCCGTCCCCCGCCATGCGGCAGGGAGAACCCCGTCCTGAAATGGATCATGCGTGAGAGAAGCGAGGCGCCGACATCATGGCGGAGCGCGGCGAGGGGCCGTTCTGGCGGGTCAAGACCCTCGAAGAGATGAACCCGGCGGAGTGGGAGAGCCTGTGCGACGGCTGCGGCCGCTGCTGCCTGTTGAAGCTCGAGGACGACGATACGGGTGAGATTCACCACACCGATATCGGCTGCACCCTGCTCGACGCCCATGCCTGCCGCTGCCGCGACTATCGCAACCGGGCGAAACGCGTGCCGGACTGCGTGCGGCTGACCCCGCAGGCGGTACGCGAGATTCCGTGGCTGCCGCCGACCTGTGCCTACCGCCTCGTGCGCGAGGGCCGCGACCTGCCGGGCTGGCACCCGCTGATCACGGGCCGCCGCGCCAGCGTCCACGAGGCCGGCATCTCGGTGCGCGGGCGCGTCTCGGGCAACGAGGAGGAGTTTGCGGAAGAGGAATACGTCGAGCGGATCGTGGCTTGGCCGGGCGAGGCCGCCTGAGCGGCCTCACGCCGCCCGCGGCAGGGCGGCGAGCCCGAGATCGAGCAGCCCCTCCACGCCCTCGCGCCAGAGCGAGAGCACCGTCGGCCGGGTGAGGCGGAGCGCCGCCTCGCTCTCGCCGTCGCGCAAGGCGACCTCGGCGCCGAGGCGGGCGGCGAGCCGCCGCATCGCCCCGTTCATCGGCAGACAGCGCAGATGGAGTTCGCGCACGCCGCGGTTGCGCGCGGCCTCCGCCAGCCGCTCCAGCAGCAGCCCGCCGTGGCCGGCGCGGCGAAAACCTCGCTCGACCGCGAGCGCACCCTCGGCGAGTGAGCCGAACCGGCCGGCCAGTCCCTCGCGGCCGAGGGGGCGCAACTCGGCCAAGGCCCGCAGCGCGCCATCGACGAAGACGCCGAACATCAGCCCCGGCGCCCGCATCGCCCGCTCGGCATGGGCCGCCACCGCGGCGTCACCGAGGGCGGCCATGAAGCGGCTGGCGCGGGCGTCGCGGTCGAGGCGCAGGAAATGGGCCCGCACGGCGGCGGCGTCCCCCGGCCAGAGGCGGCGGCAGACGATCGCGGACGGCACGGCTCGGGAAGTCGGGTCCGGTGAGGGCATGATACGCGCCTTCGCCTCAAGGCCCGGCCGACGTAAGGATCGACGGCCGGCACGCTCCCCCTCCCGCGAACGAAACTGGCGGCGAACCGCCCTTGTTGCAATGCAGCAAAGTGCCGGATCGGCGGGTTCCCCCGCATGGCTGGCCCGCGTGCGCCGGCTTGACCATCCCGACTTGATCCCGGCGGGACCGCACTGCACTTAAGGCGAACCCCGGCCCGAACGGCCGCCCCGAGACGCGGCCCCGGATGCCCACGGACAAGTTCGCCCCCTCCGACCACGCCCGCTCCGGCGCGCCCCATCCCGGCCCGGTGCGCGGTCGCTACGACGCGCTGGTCGCGTCCGGCACGATCGAGCGCGACCCGGCGCAGCTGCGCCTCGTGGCGGCCCTGGACGATCTGGTGCAGGCGCTGTCGCGGCGGCGGCGGGCCAAGAAGGGCTCGGCGCTCGGCTGGCTGTTCGGCCGCAAGGACGAGGCGGCGGAGGCCACCAAGGGCCTCTACGTCTGGGGCTCGGTCGGCCGCGGCAAGACCATGCTGATGGACATCTTCCACGAGGCCGCCCCCGGCCCGAAGCGCCGCGTCCACTTCCACGGCTTCATGGCCGACGCGCACGAGCGCATCCACGCCCACCGTCAGGCGGTGAAGGCCGGCACCGCCAAGGGCGACGACCCGATCCCGCCGGTCGCCGAGGCGCTGGCGGCGGAAGCCACGCTCCTGTGCTTCGACGAGTTCACCGTCACCGACATCGCCGACGCGATGCTGCTGGGGCGCCTGTTCGCCGCCCTGTTCCGCCACGGCGTCACCGTGGTGGCGACCTCGAACGTCGAGCCCGACCGGCTCTACGAGGGCGGGCTCAACCGCGCCCTGTTCCTGCCGTTCGTGGCGGAGCTGAAGCAGCGGGTCAGCGTGCTGCGGCTCGATTCCCGCACGGATTTCCGCCTGGAAAAGCTCGGCGGCGCCTCGGTCTACCACGTGCCCGCGGACGCTTCCGCGGGCCGAGCGCTCGACGCCGCCTTCAAGGCGCTGACCGGCAAGGCCAAGGGCAACCCGAGCACGGTGCGGGTGAAGGGCCGCACGGTGGCGGTGCCGGAGGAGGCCGGCGGCGTCGCCCGATTCAGTTTCGACGACCTGTGCCGCAAGCCGCTCGGCGCCTCCGACTACATGGCGCTGGCCGTCACCTTCCACACGCTGATCGTATCGGGGATTCCCGTGATGGGCGAGGCCGAGCGCAACGAGGCCAAGCGCTTCATCACGCTGGTCGACACACTGTACGACGCCAAGGTGAAGCTCGTCGCCTCCGCCGCCGCCGAGCCGCCGGGCCTCTACACCGCCACCGACGGCCGCGAGGCCTTCGAGTTCGAGCGCACCGTCTCGCGGCTGATCGAGATGCGCTCGGAAACGTATCTGGCGGAAGCCCACGGGCATGGGGTGTCGGAATCGAGCGCGGGGCTGGTCGAGACCTGATCCGCCTTCCGGTTGCCGGCCATACTCCCCCTCTCCCCGCACGCGGGGAGAGGGTCGCGACGACCTCGTCGTCGTCGCGACGAGCGGTAGCGGGGGTGAGGGGGCTTCGACGTAAGAGCCTCCTCCGAAAACGCCCCCTCACCTTCGGCTGCCGCCTCGCTTAATGCCCCGACGAGGGGGCATGAAGCCCTCTCCCCGACTGATCCCAGGCTTGCCTGGGATCAGCAAGCTAAAGACCGAAGTTGGGCAAGCCCAACTTCGGGGCGGGGAGAGGGGATGCGCGGGATCGAAGCCGCTGAACGATAAGCACTTATCGTCGCGGCAGCGGCCGACTGACGAACGGGGAGCCGGCCAGCAGGAAGCGCCAGGGCGTGTCCGCGCCCTTGGTGATGCCGATGCGGGTGGTCGCCGCCACGCTCACCGGCCCCGCGGGCGGTCCCCACGCGAACGGCGCCCGGTCCACAGGTACGCCATCAAACAAAAGATCGATGCCGAGCGCCTGGGCGAGGCGGCCGGGGCCGGCGCAGAGGCGCCGCGGATCGGTGAGGCCGCGGCGGGCGCGCATGGCGTCGAGGCCGGCGCTCGGGGCGAGCGCGCGCAGCAACACGGCGCTGCCGGGCTCGCAGACGAGGTTGAGGCACCAGTGCAGGCCGTAAGAGCGGTAGACGTAGGCGCGGCCCGGGGGCCCGAACATGCTGGCGTTGCGCTTGGTCGGGCCGGAAAAGCTGTGCGAGGCCGGATCGGTGCGGTCGTAGGCCTCGGTCTCGACGATGGCGCCGCCGACGCCCTCGACCAGCAGGACGTGCCCGATCAGGTCCGCCGCGACGGTCGCGGCGGGGCGGTCGAAGAAGGCGGCGTCCATCCGCCCTCCCCTCACGAGGCCTTGCGCGCGGAGAAGTCCTGCCGCGCGCGGGCGATGCCGGCGGGGCCGAGATCGAGGGCGAGCCGCACCGCCTCCTCCAGCAAAGCCTGGGGCGTGGTGCCGGCGCGGTCCGCGGCGCGGGTGAGCGCCCCGACGAGGTCGGAGGGGAGCGCGACCGGAGTCGTCTTCTGGACGGGGCTCGGCGCCGCCGGGGCGGCGGTCGTGGCGGAGGCGGTCGCCGTCGCGGAGACGGTGGTCGATGAGGCGGACGCCGAGGCCGACGCGCTTTTCACCCCCGTCAGCGCCTCACGGCGACCTTGCGCGGCGAGGCGGTCGGCGCGCTCGTTGCCGGCCTCGCCCGCGTGGCCGCGCACCCAGGTCCATTTCACGTCGCGGGCGGAGGCGAGCGCGTCGAGGCGCTGCATCAGGTCGATGTTCTTCACCGGCCCCGTGGCGGTGCGCCAGCCGCGGGCCTTCCAGCCGCGCATCCATTCGGTGACGGATTTCACCACGTACTGGCTGTCGCAGCGCATCTCGATGGCGGCGCCCTCGGGGAAGTGTTCCAGCGCGCTGATCGCGGCGGTCAGCTCCATGCGGTTGTTGGTGGTGGCGCGCTCGCCGCCGCACAGCTCGACCGTACCGCCGGGCGCCTGGATCACGACGCCCCAGCCGCCGGGGCCGGGATTGGGGTCGCAGCCGCCATCCGCGTAGACGATGGTTCGCATGTTTGCCTTGAGCGTTTCGGGGCCGGGCGAGCCTAATACTTGGCCACCACCGGCGGGGCCAGAGCCACCGCGGCGGCCTCGGCCAGCCCGCAGCGCTCGGCGGCCTCCGGCGGCAGCAGCGGATCGAGCCCGCGTCGGCGCCCTTCCAGGAACGCCAGCGCCTGCTCGGCCGGCACCGCCTCGCGGCCGGGCATCTCGACCAGGAAGTGCTCCAGGGCGTAGCGGTAGCGCGCGACGCGCAGCCCCGTCTCGATGCGCACCCAGGCGACGAGGCAGCGGTTCTCGGCGACCCGCATGGCGGCCTGCCGCATGTCCCACTCGTCGAGGCTCTTGGCGAGCGGCAGCGCCCGCAGGCGCATCGCGTCGGCCTCGAACACGCGGGCCGCGACGGCGGCGAAGGAGGGGATCAGCCGCCCGTCGGCGGTGGCGTCCTCGGACAGGCGGCGGTAGCGGGAATACGCCGAGCGGAAGCCCTGATCGAGCAGGCCGTCGTGATAGGCCGGGATGGCGTCGGGGCGCCACCCGGTCGGCAGCGCCCGCACGCGGGTGAGGTTGGCCAGCACGTCCTCGAACGCCGCGCGCCCCTGCGCCGGCATCAGGAAGCGCCACGCGCGGTCGCGCAGGATCTCCTCGTCGTCGGTGAGCGGCGAGGCCGAGGCCGCCAAGCCCCGCTCGCGGGCCGCGATCGTCCCGGTGGTCTCGATCAGGCTGTTCCACGTGCCCTTCGCCGGCCGCCCGAAATCGCCCTCCTGCGCGCAGGAAGCGAGGAGCGCGGCGAGCACCAGCGAAGCCAGCGGGAGGGGAAGGCGGGGCCCGCCCCCGCGGATCACGAGCGGCGGCGCTGCGGGACCGCCGGGGCGTCCGCGTCCGGCAGCCTCTCGTAGCGCACGCCCGTGAACAGCAGGATCTGGCCGCGGGGCGCGTCGTCGTCCTCGCGGCGCAGGCGGCGTGCCGGGGCCTTGGGGAACGGCACCACGGCGGCGGGGCCGCGGCTGCGCAGGAAAGAGGTGGGTCGCTCTGAGGTCGTCTTGGTCGAAGGCGTCATGAGCCTGTCCCGTCATGCGGTGGAAACCGGCGCCGCCCGCCCCCGCCGCCTCGGGCGAGGCGACGCGGAAGCGGTACGAGCGCCGTGGACGGGCTGGTCCGTCCGGCCGGGCTGTCGAGGCCAAGCTCATCACGACGTGGTTAACGGAATGTTTCGACCGGCCCGTCCGCGGGCGTCATCCGCGTGGGGCGCAGCGGCGAGGCGTCGCAGGTTGCATTCCGGCGACACCGGCCTGCTTCTTGCTCCGACCCACCCGCCCATGGCGGGCTTATCCTCCCTTCGACTTGAGGCCCCGCGCGCATTCCGCTGCGGGGCCTTCTTTATGGGGCGAAGCGCCGCTTTCATGGGCGGACCCGGCGGGGCGGCGTGGATCGTGCCCCCGATGCTGCGCTTGCTAACTCGGCCGGATGCCCGATATGCGGGGCCTCAAGGACCCTCTGGGCAAAGACTCCCCGGGATCGAGCGAAGGACAAGGCAGGATGCGTCCGGACTTCTCACGACTTGGCAGACGCCCGCGTGGCTCGCGGGGATTGTCCGTGGCCCTGAGACTCGCCCCCTTCGCCCTCGTCGCCCTGGCCGTGACCCCGGCCCAGGCCCAGCGCGAGGACCAGGGGCTGCAGCTCGGCTGCGCCAACGACTATTTCCGCCTCTGCGCGGGCGTCGATCCGAACAGCCCGGACGCCGAGAACTGCATGAACCGCAACCGCTCGCGGCTCTCGCCCGAGTGCCGCTCGGCGATCACCGACTACGACAAGCGCACCGGCTCGAAGAACGGCCGCGGCAAGGGGCAGGCGGACGACTAATTTTTTCACTGCCGCCGGGACGCCCCGGCGGCAGCGACGGGCAAGGGTGTGGGCAAAGGGTGCGAGGGCTAGCATGGCGTTGACCGTCGCGGTCCAGATGGACCCGATCCAGTCGATCCGCATCGCGGGCGACACCACCTTCGGCCTGATGCTGGAGGCGCAGAGGCGCGGCCACACCCTCTACACCTACACGCCCGACCGGCTCTCGCTGCAGGGCCGGCTCGTCACAGCGCATGCCAGCCCCGTGACGGTGCAGGACGTGGAGGGCGCGCACGCGACGCTTCAGGCGCCGGAGCGGATCGACCTCGGCCAAGTGGACGTGGTGCTGATGCGCCAGGACCCGCCCTTCGACATGGCCTACGTCACCGCCACCCACATGCTGGAGAAGATTTCTTCCCGCACGCTGGTGGTGAACGACCCGGCCGAAGTCCGGAACGCTCCCGAAAAGCTGTTCGTCCTCGACTTCCCCGACCTCATGCCGCCGACGCTGATCTCCCGCGACCGCGCCGAGATCGAGGCGTTCCGGGCCGAGCACGGCACCATCGCGATGAAGCCGCTGCACGGCCATGGCGGCGCGGCCGTGTTCCGGGTGTCGGAGGAGGACCCGAATTTCGGCTCGATGTTCGACCTGTTTTCCGCGACCTTCCGCGAGCAGTGGGTGGTCCAGCGCTTCCTCGAAAAGATCACGGAAGGCGACAAGCGCATCATCCTCGTCGAGGGCGAGCCGATGGGGGCGATCAACCGGGTGCCGGCCAAGGGCGACATCCGCTCCAACATGGTGCGCGGGGGTGCAGCCGGCGCCTCCGACCTCACGGAGCGCGAGCGCGAGATCTGCGCCAAGATCGGCCCGGAGCTGCGGCGGCGCGGCCTGATCCTCGTCGGCATCGACGTGATCGACGGGCACCTCACAGAGATCAACGTGACCTCGCCGACGGGCGTGCGCACGATCAAGCGCCTCGGCGGCCCGGACCTCGCCGGGCCGATCTGGGACGCGATCGAGACCCGGCTCGCGGCGCGCCGCGCTTAACGGAAGACTGGCAGCCCGGAGCCGATCAGGGCGAGTCCGAGGATCAACAGTCCGCCCGCGACCGATTCGGCGAGCGCCACGCGCTCCTCGAACTGATGGGCCGTGCCCGCCAGCACGGCGCCCGCGACGAGACAGGCGAGAGACGCCACGACCATCGCCTCACGCGCTCCCGGGACGCGGGCGCGCGCTCGCGGAACGCGCCCGATGGTGTGGGGTTGCGAGGATCGCTGAAAACATTCGTACGGAACTTTACAGTTTCGAATCGGGGCGTATGGGCGTCCGGGCAATCGTTGCCGTTATGGACATTGGATTTCGCGGATCAACCAAATCTTTTTGACCGAATTGCGAATGGTGGGGATGGGGGATTTGGGGCAACTTTGGATTGTCAGAGCATTTTACGAATTGAATCCGTACCGATCCCAGCCCTCACGGGGCTTCAAGATTGCATTTGCATAGCAGGCTCAGCCCAAAAAAGCTCATCAGATGAAATTCAAAGGCGATCCACGATCATTCGCGTCGCACAAAATCCAAACCCGTCATTGCGAGGCGGAGCCGAAGCAATCCAGGGCTCCGCATTCACCGGATCGATCCCGCGGGCGACCGCTTCTTCGGCACGCTCTTGCCTTCACAGGACAAGTCGCGCCCTGGATTGCTTCGGCTCCACCTCGCAATGACGGCGTGGGCCGGCCGACCCGTCTGCGCTTTCGGATGTGCGAAGTTCGGTATGAGCAGTCCGCGATGGTTCGAGCGCGTTTCCCCTCCCCCTTGCGGGGAGGGGTGGGGGTGGGGGTGGTGCAGAAGGCACCGCTCCGCCCGATCCTGAACCACCACCACCTCCTCCCTCCTCTCCGCAAGGGGGAGGAGAGCGCCCGATCCGGCAGCCCAAGGGTAGTCTTACGCCTCGGCCCGCGGCGTGGCGTTCAGCTCCGCCCAGTCCAACTCCTCCTCCAGCACGAAAAAGGCGTCGTCGCCGATGCGGCCGGTGCGGCGGAGCGTCAGGATGCGGTCGCGGGCGGCGCGCACGGCGCGGCGGCGGGGCTCGTCGGTGGGGAGCCCCTCGGGGGCGAGGCCTTCCTCGTGCGCCTCGGCCTGGGCCAGCACCGCGTGGAACTCCCGGCGCAGGGCGTCGGCGGCCTCCGAGCGGTCGCCCTTGAGGGTCTCGACTGCGGCGCCGTAGGCCTCGGCGCGCGCGCGACCGACCTCGCGCCCGACCGGGTCGGCATCCTCCAGGCCGAGCCGCTCCAGCAGCGGGCGTAAGGTGAGGCCCTGGAGCACGAGGGTGCCGATCACGACGCAGAAGGCGGCCAGCACGATCAGGTCGCGATGGGGGAAGCCGCCGCCGCCGGGGCCGCCCTCCGGCAGGGCGAGCGCGGCGGCCACGGTCACGAGGCCGCGCATCCCGGCCCAGGAGACGGCGAAGCCCGCGCCGAGCCCAAGATCGGCCTTCGGCGCCCTCTCACCCGGCTCGCCGAAGCGCATCCGGCGGATGCTGCTGGCCGGCAGCACCCAGGCGATGCGCACCACGATCACGGTGGCGACGACCGCCCCGGCGACCAGCAGGTAGGAGAATTCCTGCTCGGCGCTCAGGCGCGACAGGATCGGCCCGATCTGGTTGCCGATCAGCACGAAGGCCAGCACGTTGAGGACGAAGATCACCGTCTCCCACACCGCATTCGAGATCACCCGCTGGCGCGGCGCGGTCTGGCCCGGCGCGCGGCGCGCCACCGTGATGGCGAAGCTGACGACGGTGAGCACGCCCGACAGCTCCACCTGTTCGGCGGCGATCCACAGGCCGAAGGTGACGACGAACTGGAGCACGATGGCGATCGACACGTCGGCGAAGCGGCGCAGCACCCGCAGGTAGACGAGCGCGGCGAGCGGCCCGGCGATGAGCGCGCCGACGACGCTGAACAGGAAGGCCGGCGCCACCTCGCCCACCGAAAAATGCCCGGTCACGGCCGCCGCGACGCCGAGCCGGTAGATCAGCAGGGAGGCGGCGTCGTTGAGCAGGCTCTCGCCGCGCAGGATCGTGGCCAGCCGATGCGGCAGCGGCACGTGGGCGAGCACCGTGAGCGCCGCCACCGCGTCCGGCGGGGCGACGATGGCGCCGAGCACGATCGCGGCCGAGAGCGGCATGTCCGGCACCAGCCACAGCGTCACCGCGGCGACCGCGGCGGTGGTGGCCAGCACCGCGCCGACGGCGAGCCCGGCGATGGGGCGCCAGTTGCGGGCCATGTCGCGCAGGGAGATGTCGTAGCCCGCATCCATCAGCACGGGGGCGAGGAACAGGGCCAGCGCCAGCTCCGGATCGAGGCTGAGGTTCGGCACGGCGGGCACGAAGGCGAGCCCGGCGCCCCCCAGCGCCAGCAGCGCCGGATAGGGCGCGCCGATCCGCCGGGCGAGTGCTGCGAGCAACACCGCCCCGAACAGGACGCCGACGATCCAGTAGAACACGAACATGGGAGCCGGCAGATAGGGCGGTCCCGGGAAGGAACACCGCGCCTCGCGCCAAGAAGCCGCGGAGGGGGCCGCGACATATCGGGGCCGCGCCATCTCAGGCTGCGGCGTCTCCGATGGCTATATCGCAGGCTGCGACTTGGACACGAATGTAACCATCCGTACACAAAGCCGCCGCATCGGTTCGAATTAAGCTTGGCTACTCACGTCGTGAACCGATTGCGCCTTCCCGCCCCCCTACCCAAGGCTGTAGCGTCGAAGCAACCGGTGCTCGAAACGTGGCCGGGCGGGGGACACCATGGCGACGACGTATCCGGCCACCATTTCCGTGACGAGCCTCGACGGCAAGAACGGGTTCACCGTTCTTGAAAAACGCGGCGACCGCTTTGACTACGGCAAGGTCTCATCCGCCGGGGACGTCAATGGCGACGGGTTCGACGATCTCGTCGTAGGGTTCCGGCATGTCGGTGGCCCAATTGAGCAATCCGTCTCCTACGTTCTGTTCGGACGCAGCAGCGGATTCGCGCCGAGCTTCGCATGGCCGAGCCTGAACGGCAGCACCGGCTTCGCGATCACCGGCAATGCCGGACCTTACGTCTCTTCGGCGGGAGACCTCAACGGCGACGGCATCGACGACATCGCGATCGGCTCACTGGCTCTCATAGAAAAATACGGACAGCCTTGGGAGGGCGGCAGCGTCAACGTGATCTTCGGGACGCGAGCCGGTTCCAAAGCCACCTTTCCTCTCTCGAGTCTCGACGGGAAGAACGGATTCCAGATCAGCGACCGCAACGCTGAACCCGACGATGATCGCTTCGGGGGACTTGGCTACACGATGGCATCGGCCGGGGATGTCAACGGCGACGGCTTCGACGATCTCATCGTCGGCGCGCGCGGCGAGCAACCTGGGTGGTCCAAAAAGGTAGACTCCGGTAGCGTCTTCGTCATCTATGGCGGAAAGAGCGGCTTCAAGGCGAAGCTCGACATCGCCGATCTCGACGGTACGAACGGCTCCCGAATCTTCATCGGGCGCGACGGGCAAGACCATGGGATCGGCGCTTCGGTCGGATCCGCCGGGGATGTCAACGGCGACGGCCTGGCCGACATCATCGTGCAAGCGGCGCAGTCGTCCTACGTCGTCTTCGGACGAAAAGGAGGTTTCGGAGCCAACCTCGACCTGAAGACGCTCAATGGGCGCAACGGCTTCACGATCAGCCGACGGGACAGTGACCACGACATCGAATCGATCGACAGCGCGGGCGACATCAACGGTGACGGGATCGACGACCTGATCGTGTGGGAAGAAAATAATTGGTACAAGGATGGGATCAGTTCCGGTCTCCATGTCGTCTTCGGCAAGAAGACCGGCTTCGATGCAAAAATCACGCTCGATAGCCTCTCCGCCACGGACGGATTCAGGATTTCGGGACCCTTCCTCAGACTCGAAGTAAGCCGGATCGGCGACTTCAACGGCGACGGAATCGACGATATCGCGATCTCGAGCAGCCAAAAGCTTCATAGCCCCGACGAATGGGGCTGGAAGGGATCGAACGGAGACGCGGCCAACGTCTTCATCGTGTTCGGCAAGAAGGACGGCTTCAAGTCGTCCGTGTCTCTCGAACAGCTCGACGGCAAGGACGGTGTGCGGATCACGGGCCTCCCGACCGACCCCACCATATCGTCGGCGGGCGACATCAACGGCGACGGGGCCGCGGACCTCGTCATCGGCGCGGGCTGGGACTATATTACCGGCTCCAAGTCGCTGCCGACCTATGTCGTCTTCGGGAACACGTCCTTCGCGGGCCTCAAGCGCGACGGCGGCAACCTCGACGAGACCCTGACGGGGGCCAATAACGGCGATGTCCTGAACGGCCTCGGTGGCGCCGATCGCCTGATCGGCTTGGCCGGCGACGACCGCCTGGACGGCGGCACGGGTATCGATCGGATGGAGGGTGGCGTCGGCGACGACACCTACTTCGTGGATCAGTCTCGCGACGTGGTGGTCGAGGGCGTCGATCAGGGCAACGATACAGTGATCAGCACGGCCAGCTACAAGCTCGCCGCAGGCAATCAGATCGAGACGCTGCGCCTGGACCCACAGGGGCGGGCCAATCTGAGCCTTACCGGAAACGAGTTCAACAGCAGCCTGTACGGAAACGCCGGAAACAACCTACTGAACGGCCTCGGGGGCAACGACCGGCTCTACGGTGGGGCCGGCAACGATACCTACATCGTCGGGCCGAGCGGGCATCCGGACTACTGGGGCAGTGTGATCTACGAGCGCGACGACGAGGGCCAGGATCGCATCCTGGCTTTGACCAGCTACACGCTCAACGCGGGCTCGAGCGTCGAGAGCATGCAGCTCCTGACCGCAACGAAGAGAGCCAACTTGAACCTGACGGGGAACGAGTATTCCCAGATCATCTCCGGCAACGGTGGCCGCAACGTGCTCGACGGGCAGGGATCGTCGTACGAAAAATCGCGTGGCGCCGACAGCCTCTACGGACAGGGCGGCGACGACGTCTACATCATTCGCCGTAGCGACGACAAAGTCTACGAAGCCGCGAAACAGGGCAAAGACACGGTCACGTCGACGGTCAGCTACAAGCTCGCGGCCGGCCAGTCGGTCGAAGTCCTGCAGTTCCGTGACTTGAACGGTTACGACAATCTCGACCTGTCGGGCAACGAGCTCGGGAACGCCCTGTACGGCAACAGGGGCAGCAACGTTCTGGATGGCGGGGCGGGTGCCGACGTGCTGAACGGGCGCGAGGGCACGGACGTGCTGAGCGGCGGCAGCGGCGCGGACAGCTTCCGCTTCTCGACCAAGCTGGGCGCGAACAACATCGACCGCATCACCGATTTCGAGGCGAGCGACACGATCGAGCTGGCGAAGACGGTGTTCAAGGCGCTGGCGCCGGGGCAGCTTCCGGGATCGGCCTTCAAGGATCTCGGCGTGTCCGGGGCCAAGCTCGATGTCGACGACCGCATCGTCTACGACAGCCGGACCGGGGCCCTGTCCTACGACGCGGACGGCTCCGGCGCGGGGGCGGCGGTGCAGTTCGCCACGCTCGTCAACAAGGCGACGCTCGGAGCGGGCGACTTCCTCGTCCTGTGAGACGCCCTCACCCGGGGGGCGGAGCCGCAGCGATCAGGTCGCGCAGCGTCGTGATCGTCGAGGCATCCGCCACGCCATCGACGCGGGCCGGCCGGAAATGGCGCTGGAAGGCGGTGACGACCGCGCGCAGGCCCTCGTCGAACTGGCCCGTCACCGGCTGGTCGTAGCCGTAGAGGGCGAACATCGCCTGGAGCGCGGCGATGGGCTCGCCCGCCTCGCCCATGGCGAAGAAGCGCCCGTCGCGGATCGGGGCCGGCGCGACCCAGTGGCCGATGCCGGCCGCCGCGAGGCGGTCCCACGGGAAATTCTCGCCGGGGTCCTCCTTGCGGGCGGGCGCCACGTCGGAATGGGCGAGCACGCGGGCCGCCGGGATCGGATTGCGGGCGAGGATGTCGGCGCACAGGGCGATGACGGCCTGTATCTGCGCGTCGGGATAGGGCGGCAGGCCGCCGACATGGCCCGGATGGACGATCTCGATGCCGATCGAGCGGGAATTGATGTCGGTGATCCCGGCCCAGAAGCCGCGCCCGGCATGCCACGCCCGCTGGGCCTCGGCCACGAGCTGCACCACGCGCCCGTCCTCGAACACGAGGTAGTGGGCCGAGACTTCCGCCGACGGATCGCGCAGCCGCGCGAGCGCGCCCGCCCCCGTCGCCATACCGGTGTAGTGCAGGATCAGCAGATCGGTCGGCCCGCCGATGCGCTCGCCGCGGTTCGGCGAGGCCAGCACCTCGGCGACATGCGGGGAATCGGGCGAAAAGGTCACCGCAGGCCCCGCTCGGCCGCGATCCGGTCCCAGGCGGCGTTGATGGCCGCCAGCCGCCGGGTCGCGATCGTCACCGCCTCCGGCGGCAGGCCGCGGGCCAGCGCCCGGTCGGGGTGGGTCTCGGCCACGAGCCGCCGATAGCCCGCCTTCAGCGCGGCGTCGTCCGCCGAGCGCTCCAGGCCGAGCACGAGATAGGGATCGTCGGCGAGCCGGACGTGGCGCGCGGCGATGCGGCGGAAGGCGTCGTCGTCGAAGCCGAAGAGGGCGGCGACCGCGCGCAGATACCGCTCCTCCTTCTCGTGGATCGCCCCGTCGGCCTTGGCGATATGGAACAGGCCGTCGAGCACGTCCTCCAAGAGCGCGGGCTCGTCGCCGAAGGTCGCGGCGAGCTGGCCGGCATAGGCCTCGAACCCGTCGGTCGTCGCCTTGGCGAGGTCGAACAGGCGCTCCACGCCGGCCCGCGCCTCCGGCTCGACCTGCACCACCTGCCCGAAGGCGTGAATCTCGGAATCCGTCACCACGCCGTCGGACTTCGCCATCTTGGCTGCCAGCGCGACGAGGCCGGTGGTGAACACCACGTCCCGCGGCGTCGGCCCGAACGGCGCGCCCTCGCGGTCCACGAGGAAGTGGCCGGCGACGCCGCCGATGAGCGCGCCGATCGGCCCGCCGACCAGCCCGCCGAGCCCGGCCCCGCCGATCTTGCCCCAGAGGCCGCCGCTCACCGGCCGGCTCCGTTCGAGGGGACGCGCAAGGGATAGGGACGGGGCACGGGCGCTCGGAGATTTTTGGGAAGGGGAATCGATCGCCTGAGTTTAACGCCGCAAAGCGGGGCGCGGCGCAAGCCCGCTCGGAAACGAGGAAGGGCCGGGGCTCGTCACGAGCCCCGGCCCTTCCCGATGACGGGTCGCTGGGATCAGCGGCAGTAGACGTTGCCGAACTCGTCGCGGTAGGTGCCGTAGGGGCAGCGCGGGGCCGTGGCGGCACCGGCGATGGCGCCGCCCGCGCCGCCGATCGCGGCACCGGCGAGCGCGCCGCCGGCCCGGCCGGTGGCGAGGCCGCCGACCGCGGCGCCGAGGCCGGCGCCGAGGACGCCGCCGCCGAGCGCGCGGTCCTGGGGCGTGTTGCAGGCGCCGAGCGAGAGCGCGAGGCTACCGGCGAGCGCGGCGGCGATCAGGGTCTTCATGGTCGTGCAACTCCCTTGTGCAACGGCACTCCGGCCTCGTCGCGGACACGATTTCCGCCGGGCACCGGTGGTCTCTCAGCACCGGCACGTGAAACGGCCAAGATTGCGACCGGTTCACGCCGGGGCATGACTTTTCGGCCCGCGCCTGCCATCTGAGGCGCACCTGTTGCAAAAACGTCGGCCTTCACGGCCCGCACGACCGTCCCGAGGATGCCATGCCCATAGCCCGCCAGATCGTCCGCAAGGCCGCCGTCCGGCCCGAGCAGGTCGTCGATACGCTGACCCTCGACCATGCGGCCCGCGCAAAGGCGCACGCCCACTTCCACACGGCGGGGGGCTTCTGCGTCGATCTCGCCCTGGAGCGGGCCTCCGGCCTGGAGGACGGCGATGCGCTGCGCCTGGAGGACGGGCGCCTCGTCGGCATCAAGGCCGCCGAGGAGGCCCTGCTCGAAGTCCGCGCCGGCAGCCCGGCCCGGCTGCTGCGCCTCGCGTGGCAGCTCGGCGGCAGCCACGTCCCGGCCGAGGTCGGCGCCGACGTGCTCTACGTGCCGGCGAGCGCGGCGGAGCTGGTGCGCGGCTCGGGCTGCTCCGCCGAGCCGGTCTCCCGCGCCTTCCGCCCGGAAAAGGCCGCCCACGACCACAGCACCTGCGGGCACGATCATTCTCACGATCATCACGGTCACGACCACAGCCACGACCATCATCATCACGCCGAGAAGCACGATCACGGGCATGCCCACGCGCATGATCACGGACACGCGCACCGGCACGACTGATCCCACCCAGTCCCTTCATCCTGAGGCGCCCGCCTCGGCGGGCCTCGAAGGAGGGCTCCAGTAGACGCGCGATCCCTGGAGCCCTCCTTCGAGGCTCCGCTTCGCGGAGCACCTCAGGATGAGGGTGAGGGTTGGAGGAATCGATCCAGGGTGAGTGCGAGAAGCCGATTCGAACGGACTTCGAGCTGCGCCTGAGGCGGCCGATGCCTAATCCTTGAACGGGTTTCAGAGCATGTTCGGCATCTCGCGATCGATCTTGCCGGATTCGCTCAGGACGAATCCGCATCGAAAACTCGAAGATCGTCGTGGCGAGGAGATCGCGTTGTCGCGGAAATGGTCGAACAGGACCATCCAGTGGCCGCTGAAGCGCACGTCGTATTCGGTGAGCCAGTAGCGCCGGTAGCCGCCGTAGCGGCGGAAGAACCAGATCACCGGCAGATCGAGGTCCCGATCCACGAAGTGGCCCGGGCGATATGTCAGCTTTTCCGGATAGTCCAAGCCCTCGACGACCTCGTCGTAGGTGATGACGAGGCTGCCCTCCGGCAGGGCGCTGCGGTCGATCTCGCTGTGCGAGCGTCGAAGAGCGGCACCACGTCGAGATGCGCGCCGCATTCCGCGATGATGCGGCGCTGACAACGCCGCGGCATGTCCCTCTCTTCCTCTGTCCGGGCCCGTCCGGCGACCGGATGTCGTAGCGCCGTCGCCTTGCCGACGGCGCGCCACGGGCACCCGGCCTCCTTGCCGCCCCGGACGATGTCATCCGCGGCGACCCTACGTCCGCATGCCGCCGAGCGCGGCGCGCCGATCTGGCCACGTCCGACATATTTCCCTATGATAGGAATTTTAGCTTTGACAGCGCGACGCTCCCGAGCTAGAGATATCCGACGCTCGAGAAGTGTGGACGAAGACTTCGCGATGTCGCGAAGCTTCGATCTGTGAATCGAGCCCGCGGCCGAGCCGCCGCCCAGCCCCAAGCCACGCAATAAACCGTCGCTGACTCTCGTCAGCGGCTTCCGCACGACGTGGTGAAACGGCGGAAAGGCGATCACACAACAAAGGATCACCGATGCGCGATATCAGCGAGTTCGCAGGGTATTCGAGCGATACCGAGGCGGACATGACCGACTGCCTCAACAACGCCGCGGCCAGCGGCGAGGAGGTGCATTTCGGAAGTCGTGAATACAAGATCAAGAAGAAGGTTCCGGCCTCTCTCTGGCCCAACGCCTGCGTCCGCTACCGCGGCGACGCGCCCCTGAAGTGGATCGGCACCGGCAAGACGCGTTTCACGCTGGGCGCCGAACTCGCCAACACCACCGCCATCATGTGCACGTTCCAGGGCCCGAGCCCGACCGGACCGCTCGCCGACAAGTCCGGCCGCGGTCTCGACGTGAAGAATGCCATTCACATCGAAGGCATCATTTTCGACGGTCGTGAATACTCCGACGCGAAGAAGACCTACGAGGCCGGTCAAGGCCGTAACCCCAACCTCCCGACCGGATCGGGCTCGGGTCTTCTCGACATCGCGTTCTATTCGGGCACCTTCATCAAGCGCAACAAGTTCCTCGGCGGCCTGACGGAGCGGTACGACAACCGGACGCTCAACCCGAACACGGGCACCGCCTACCAGCCCATCGCCGACACCAGGATCGGCGCCAACACGACCACCGCGGGCTGGATCGACACCCTGTTCGGCACGCACCAGTGCTTCCAGGAGACCATCGAGGACAACGTCTTCATCGGCGGCTACGACTGCGGCGTCTACGACAGCGGCCAGATGAACACCGTCGAAGTTCCCTACGGCATCAAAGACCAGCCCACCGTTCGGGCCCAATACTTCAAGCCGCTCGCCGAAGGCGACAATCGCCTCGTCGTCGACTGGCCGGATCGGCAGACGCAGACCTGGGTCGGCGACAAGGTGGTGTTCTCGCGCAATCACACCATTCAGGGGCTCAACTTCCTGAAGGACGTGTATTACGAAGTCCTCGTCGTCGGCGAGAGCGACTACGTCATCCGGGCCTCGTCCGGCGTCTGCGTCGGAACGCCCGTGTGGACCGACCGCGCGCGAACCGATGGCAGCGATGGCGGCGAACTCATCCTCTGGCACGAGAACCAGCAGGAGACGACCGCGAAACACGCGCAGTTCATCCCGGTCCAGTACGGGCAGGCGCTCTACACGGTCGCGGCCGGCTCCCCGCTCGTGCTCGTCCAGCGCGCCAACCACGGCCTTCAGACCGGGCAGCGCATCTGGCCGGACAGCGGGCGGACCTGGGACGGCATCACCCTGCCCAAGCGCTGGTGCCACGTCCAGAAGATCGACAACAACAGCTTCGTCTTCCAGGCGGCCGGCACGGCGACCGCCGGCGGCGTCCAGATCAACAACGGCAACAACTTCTTCACCGAAGAACGGACGGACTACCTCGGCCTTCCCTCCGGCTTCATGGCCTCGGTCAGCAACAACTACTTCGCTTATTGCGGCAACGCGGCGTCGTACAAGCGTTCCTTCCAGGGGGTGATCTACGACAAGAACAAGCTGCTCGACTGCGGCAACGGCTTGAAGGCCGCGAGCGTCGGCGGCCCGACCTACGGCACGCGCATGATGGCGAGCCTCAACATGATGGAGCGGATCGAGGGACAGGCGCTCATCCTCGCGGGTGAGGAATGCATCGCCACGGGCAACGTGATCAAGAACGTCGGCCGGCGTCTCACCAATCCCGAGAAGCCGCTGAGCGTCTCCAACAGCACCGTCGTCGCGGCGATTTCCATCGTCGGGGCTTCGGCCGGCATGGTTTCGGGCAACGTCCTGCGCAACGTCGACACCTGGGGTACGCTCGATTTCGCGGGCGGCAGCTACAACCACGGCGTCGGCCTGACGAAGGACACGTTCGAATACGGAACGCAGAACGTGACCGTCGAGAGCAACCACATCGAAGGCTTCGGCCGTGCGTTCTTCGAAACGCCCGGCTGCGACGCCAACCGCTACATCGTCGGCGTCGAGAAGAACTGTCTGGCGCCCTCGCAGAAGAACGGCGCCAACTCCACGCTTCAGCGACTGGCGCTCAACGCCTACTAAAGCATCGTCCCGAAAGGTGGTGTCCGGCTTTCGGAAAAGACGATGCGGCACAGAAGCTTAGAGCATCGTTCCGGATCAAGTATCCAAGACGATGCTCTAAAGCGCTGTCCGACGGAGTGGACGTCGCTTCGTTGAAGGACGAGGCGGCCTAACGAAGACCTGGAGCTGCGCCCGGCCCGACGGGGTCGGGCGCAACTCTCGGATCGAACCGGTGTGCGACCCCATCCCTTTGGACCGGGGCCTGCGCGTGGTATCCCGCGGGGCCAACGTTGCCCCGGCTTGCGCGGACGGCATGGGCTCATGGCGACGGCATCGCTGCGGAATGCGTAACGAACGAGCCTGCCCGAGGCCGACCGGGCACGGCAGGAAACGGGTGTGAAGTGACTGCGGGCGTCGAGATTCCCGGCAATCTGAGCGGATGGCGGTTCAGCGTCGCCCCGATGATGGACTGGACCGACCGGCATTGCCGGGCGTTCCATCGCGTGATGTCGCGCCGGGCCCGGCTCTACACCGAGATGGTAACCACGGGGGCGGTGCTGCACGGGGACCGGCAGCGGCTGCTCGGGTTCGATGCCATGGAGCATCCGGTGGCGGTGCAGCTCGGCGGCTCCGATCCCGGCGATCTCGCGCGGGCGGCGCGGATCGCGGAGGAATTCGGCTATGCCGAGATCAATCTCAATGTCGGCTGCCCGTCCGACCGGGTGCAGGAGGGCCGCTTCGGCGCCTGCCTGATGCGCGAGCCGGCCCTGGTGGCCGAGTGCGTGGCGGCGATGAAGGCCGCCGTCTCCGTGCCGGTGACGGTGAAGTGCCGCCTCGGCGTCGATGAGCAGGATACCGAAACCGCCCTCGACGCCATGACTGAAGCGGTCGTGGCGGCGGGCGTCGACGGGTTGATCGTGCATGCCCGCAAGGCGTGGCTCAAGGGTCTGTCGCCGCGGGAGAACCGCGACGTGCCGCCCCTCGATTACGGCCGCGTCGCCCGCCTCAAGGCGGCCCGGCCCGGCCTGCCGATCGCGATCAACGGCGGCATCGCGACCCTGGAGGCCGCGAGGGAACGTCTGACGGAGGTCGACGGCGTGATGGTGGGGCGCGCCGCCTATACCGAGCCGGCGCTCCTGCTCGGCGTCGATCCCGAGATTTTCGGCGAGCCCGCCCCGGTGGCGGACGCCTTCGCCGCGGTCGAGGCGCTGGCGCCAACGATCCACGACGCGCTCGCCGCCGGCGCGCGGCTGCATTCCTTCACCCGGCACATGCTGGGCCTGTTCAACGGGCGGCCCGGCGCGCGGGCGTTCCGGCGGCATCTGGCCACCGCCGGCATGGCCCCGGACGCCGACCTCGCCACCCTGCGCGAGGCGGTGGCGAAGGTGTCGCGGGAGCGGCCGCCCGCGCGGGAGGCGGCGTGATCACGCGGCGCGCCGCCCGCCCCCGTTCCACGCCTTCAGCAGCGCCGGCAGCTCGCTCGCCGGCACCGGCGGGCTGAACAGGTAGCCCTGGACCTCGTTGCAGCCCTCCTCGCGCAGGCGGCGGAGCTGCTCGGGGGTCTCGACGCCCTCCGCCGTGGTGGTCATGCCGAGGCTGGAGGCGAGGCTGATCACCGCCCGCACGATGAAGCCCGAACCCTGCTCGACCGTGAGGTCGCGGATGAAGCAGCGGTCGATCTTCATCTTGTCGAAGGGGAAGCTGCGCAGGTAGCTCAAGCTCGAATAGCCGGTGCCGAAATCGTCCATGGCGATGCGGGCGCCCAGGCCCCGCAGGCCGTGCAGGATCGCCACCGTGGCGTTGCCGTTGACCAGAAGCACGCTCTCGGTGATCTCGAGTTCGAGCCGGCGGGCGGGCAGGCCGCTCTCGGTGAGCGCGTCGCGCACCGTGGCGATGAGGCCCGACGAGGTGAACTGCGCCGCCGAGACGTTGACCGCGACCTTGAGGTCGTCGGGCCAGCCGGCCGCCGCGCGGCAGGCTTGGCGCAGCACCCATTCGCCGAGCGGCACGATCAGGCCGATCTCTTCGGCCAGCGGCACGAACTCGGCGGGCGCGACCCGGCCGCGCACCGGATGGGTCCAGCGCAGCAGCGCCTCGAAGCCGCAGATGCGTTCGGCGGCGACGTCGTAGATCGGCTGGTAGTGCAGCTCGAACGCCTTGGCCTCGAAGGCGGCGCGCAGATCGAGTTCGAGGGCGCGCCGTGCCTGGAGGCGGGCGTCCATCTCGGGCTCGAAGAAGCAGTAGACCCCGCGCCCGTCCGCCTTGGCGCGGTAGAGCGCCACGTCGGCGCGCTGCATCAGGCGGTCCGGCTCCAGCCCGTCGGCGGGCGCCATGGCGATGCCGATGCTGACCCCCACCGTCACCGCGTGGTGCGTCAGGGTGTAGGGCGCGCTCACCACGTCGCGGATGCGGCGCGCCAGCGTGCCGGCATCCTCCGGCCCCTCGACCCCGGCCTGGATGATCGCGAACTCGTCGCCGCCGAGCCGCGCCACGGTGTCGACCTCGCGAAGGCAGGCGCGCAGGCGGTGGGCCACCGCCCGCAGCAGTTCGTCGCCGACGGCGTGGCCGAGCGTGTCGTTGATCTGCTTGAAGTTGTCGAGGTCGAGGCAGAGCACGGCAAAGCCCGTATCGCGCCGCGCCAGCGTCACCGCGCCCTCGATCCGCTCGCGCAGGAGCAGGCGGTTGGGCAGGTCGGTCAGCGCGTCGTGCCGGGCCATGTGGGCGATGCGGGCCTCCGCCTGCCAGCGCTCGGTCACGTCCTCGTAGATCGCCGCGAAGCCGCCATGCGGCAGCGGATGCATCGCCACCGAGACGACGCGCCCGTCGGCCAGCCGCTGGACCTGCGTGGCGGCATCGGAGCGCAGCAGGGCATCGACCTCGGCCAGCGCATCCGCGACGCTCGCCTCCGGATGGCTCCCCGCCTCGATGTTGAGGCGCAGCACCTCCGCGGCGTTCATGCCGGGGACGACGCGGCCGGGCTCCAGGCGGAAGATCTCGTGGTAGCGCCGGTTCACCGCCAGCAGCCGGTGGGCGGCGTCGTAGAGCAGGAAGCCCTGGGGCATGGTGTCGAGCGCCGTCTCCAGCCGGCACAGGCGCTCGCTCAGGGCCGCCTCGCGCGCCCGCCCCTCGGTGACGTCGATGAGCAGCGTCAGCCCGGCTCCGTCCGGCAGGGCGGCGCGGGCGGCGCGGAACCGGCGCCCGTCGGGCAGGACGGTCTCGTCCCCCTCCCCCAGAACCTCCGCGGCGGGGCCGGTGAGAGCGACGCGCCCGTCGGCCTCGGCCAGCCGGACGGCGACCGCCGCGCCGGACAGGCCGGCGGCAAGCGCCGCGCCGATCCGGGCCTCGGGCGAGCGGCGAGCGGCGGCGACGTGCCCGGCGAGGTCGTCGCGTGCGGCGCGCAGCCTCGCGAGGCGGTCGAGCAGGGTGTCGAAGTCGAGCAGTCCGGTCCGTCCGTGCGCCGCCGCGGCGGGGCCCTCGGCGATGGCGGCGGCGAGTTGTCCGGCGTGCTCGGCGCTGCGGACGATGTCGTGGGCGAGCCGCACCAGGGTCAGGGCGACGAGGAGCAGGGCCGCCGCCACCGCGGCCGCGACGACGTCACTGCGGGCGGCCGGATCGAGGCCGAACTGGACGCCGAGCACGCTCATCCCGAGGGCGACGACGATCAGGCCGAGCCACAGGCCGGCCTGCAGGACGCGCTCGCGGATGGTCTCGGGCAGGGCCGCGGCATCGAGGGGCGCCCCGTCGCCGGCCTCCGATGGGGGCGGCGGGCGCGTGTCGGCACGATGTTCGGCAGGCGATCGCATGGTGTCCTGAGCCGCTCCCTCGTCCGATCTCTTTAGCGGAACAAGGTTAAGGGCGCCTCACGAAATACCCGCGCCGGTCGCTTTCGGCATCGGGGGCGGCTTGTGCGGGCGATTTGCGGTTCGGGCGCGCGACTTCGGTCGCGAAGCGGCTTTCTCCGACGGTTTTCCAACCCTCAACCCTCATCCTGAAGTGCGGAGCGAAGCGTAGCCTCGAAGGAGGGCTCCAGTTCGCTCAGCGACTTCTGGAGCCCTCCTTCGAGGCCGCTTGCGCGGCACCTCAGGATGAGGGGGTTCGATGGGAGAAGCGGCGCTCAGAACTTGCCGAGCAGCGGGAATTCCTGGCTCAGCGTCGATTCCGGCGGCAGCGGGGCTTCGCGGCGGCGGGGCTTGCGGTTGAGCACCTGCTTCAGCTTGGTCTTGAGCAAGTTGATGTCGAACGGCTTGAGGATGAAGGCGTCGGCGCCCGCGACGTGGGCGAGGTTGATGTCCTCGAAGTCGAACGAGGCCTCGGTGAGGATGAAGGGCGTGTTCATCAGGGTGTCGTCGGCCCGGATCTCGCGCAGGAGCTGCAAGCCGTCCATCTGCTCCATGGCGAGGTCGGAGATCACCAGGGCGTAGCGGCGCTCGCGCAGGCGGATCAGCGCCTCGGCGCCGTCGGCCACGCCCTCGACCTCGGGGAAGCCGAGCCGGGTCATCAACTCGATGACGAGCCGCAGCAGCTTGGGCTGGTCGTCGACGATCAGGATGGGGAGGGTGTCACTCATGGGTTCCCGCAGCCCTTGTGAGGCCTTCTACCTTACACGAACAAGTGATCGATGCCCTGCTTGGCCATCGATTCGGCCTGGAGGGTCGCGGCGAGGCCGTGGATCGCGGCCCCCTTCGGCGTGCCGCGCTGGAGCATCGGCAACAGCCCGGCCTTGGCGAAATGGACCTCGTTGTTCGGTCCGCGCGTCACCGTGGTGAAGGAGGTGACGAATTCCCGCTTCACGATCTCGCGCCACTCGACGATCTGCACGTCGCGGTGGCGGTTGTCGCTGGCGATGCGCTGGAACGTCTCGTGGACCGACTGCCGCTCGCCCTCGACCACTTGGAGCGCGAACGGGCCGTCGATGATGAGGAAGCTCGTGATGACCGCGAACTCGTTCTTCTTCTGCGCCTGACGGGTGATCTCGCCGATCTGCTTGGTCCGCGCGGCCGGGTCGGCCGAGAGGTTCAGCCGCGAGAAGTAGATCAGGTGGACGAGGCTCGTCCTCTTGCTTTTCATCGATCTCGTCCGGGCGAAGGCCAGCAGCGCACGCTAACAACATTCGACATAACGGGGCGTAAACGACGCGAGGCGGCAGTTTCTGCCGGCCTCAAACCCCGACGCGGTCCGAATCTGCCGGGCGCGACTCCATCGATCTCAATGATTTCAACGACTTGGCGCTGGCACGGGGGTTGCCCCGTCCCGTCCCGAGGTGCGGGCCGCCGCGAGCGGTCCTTTGGGAGAAGCCAGGGCCATGGACGTTTTTTCCGCGTTGCAGACGGCGGTCTCGGGCCTGAGGGCGCAGGCCTTCTCCCTCGACAACATCTCCGGCAACATCGCGAACTCGCAGACCACCGGCTACAAGCGCATCGACACCAACTTCGTCGATCTGATCGCCGAGCGCGACACCAAGCATCAGGTCGCCGGCACGGTCGCGGCCTATTCCGAGCTGACCAACACGATCCAGGGCAACCTGCGCGACACCGGCGTCTCGACCAACATGGCGCTCAACGGCAACGGCTTCTTCGTCGTGCAGAAGAAGTCCGTCGATTCCGGCGGCGGCACGGCGTTTTCCGGCAACAACCTCTACACCCGCCGCGGCGACTTCTCCCCCGACAAGGACGGCTACCTCGTCAACGGCGCGGGCTCCTACCTCACCGGCGCGAGCCTCGACCCGGCGACGGGCCAGACGGTCTCCAACGGCCCGATCCAGATCTCGAACGACCTGTTGCCGGCCAAGGCCACGGGCACGATCACCTACGCGGCCAACCTCCCCCGCACGCCGAACACGACGGGCCCGAAGGCGAACAACGGCCTCCTGCAGAACGTCGAGGGCAGCGACTGGCTGGTGACCGAGGGCAACGAGACCGGCAAGACGGTGCCGGCGGATACCAGCGCGCAGACCCTGATCGACAACAGCATCGCCGGCCCCGCGCTCACCGTCTACGACGCCTCGGGCGCGCCGGTGAGCCTGCAGACCCGCTGGGCCAAGGTGGCCAACGCCAGCAGCGCGACCACGCCCGCCACCAAGGACACGTGGAACCTGTTCTACGCCGACAAGACCAGCGTCTCGGGCAGCAAGACGAGCTGGACCAATGTCGGACAGGCGTTCCAGTTCAGCAACGGCCAACTCACGACGCCCGCGGGCGGCACCCTGGCGATCCCCAGCCTGACGGTGGACGACGTGCCGGTCGGCCCCATCACCCTCGACCTCAGCGGCGGCCTGACCCAGTACGCCTCGTCGAGCGGCACGGTCTCGACCAACGCGCTCAAGCAGGACGGCTACGCCTCGGGCTCGCTCAACGCGGTCGATGTCGGCGAGAACGGCGTCATCAGCGGCACCTATTCCAACGGCAAGACCCTCGAACTCGCCCGGGTCGCGGTGGCGCAGTTCATCAATCCCGACGGGCTCAAGCCCGATTCGCTCGGCAACTACCAGCAGACCACCAATTCGGGCGAGCCGCTGAGCGGCCTGCGCGACACCACGGTGGTGGGGGCCAACGTCGAGCAGTCGAACACCGACGTGGCGTCCGAATTCTCCAAGATGATCGTCACCCAGCAGGCCTACTCGGCCAACACCCGGGTGATGTCGACGGCGCAGAGCATGATCTCGGATTTGATCAACGTCATTCGCTGATTCTCAACATCTCTCCTCCCCCTTGTGGGGAGGGGCCCCGGACCCGATGAAGGAGCCTGACCTTGGCCTTCGACGCGCTCACGACGGCAACGGCGGGCCTGCGGGTGACGCAGTCGCAGATCGGCGTCGTCTCGCAGAACATCGCCAATGTCGGCACCGTCGGCTACGTCCGGCGTACCCTCACGCCGATCACGACGGGGCCGGGCAATGCCGGGGTCGCTTCCGGCACCATCGCGCGGGCGATCGACGCGGCGGCGCTCAAGCAGTTGCGCTCCGAGACCTCGGGGGCGGCCTACACCTCGACCATGGCGGGCATCCGCGGCCAGCTCGACGCGCTCTACGGGCGGCCGGGGGACTCCTCGGCGCTCGACGGGATGTTCAACGGCTTCACCCGCTCGCTGCAATCGCTGGCCGCCAACCCGACCTCGACGGCGGCCCGCAACACCGTGGTCTCGGCCGCCTCCGGCCTCGCCACGACCATCGCAAACGCGGCCAACGGCGTGCAGGCCCTGCGTTCAGGCCTGGAGGCGGGGCTCGCCTCCGACACGGGTGACGCCAACACCCTGCTCGGGCAGCTCGCCAAGCTCAACGCGCGGCTGAGCGCCACGCCCAAGAGCGACGTCAGCCGCCCCGACCTGGAGGACCAGCGCGACCAAGCGCTCAACGGCCTCTCGGCGCTGATGGACATCAACGCGACGACGCTCCCCGACGGCAGCGTCAGCGTGCTGACGGGCTCCGGCGCGACGCTGCTCGACTACGAGAACGCCGCGACATTGAGTTTCTCCAGCCGCGGCACGCTCTCGGCGCAGGCGCTCTATTCGGACGATCCGAGCCAGAGCGGCGTCGGCACCATCGTGGCGACGACGCCGGGCGGCGGCAAGATCGACCTGATCGCCACAGGCGCCATCCGCTCCGGCTCGATGGCGGCGGCGGTGGAACTGCGCGACACGGTGCTGCCCCAGGCCCAGCGCCAGCTCGACGACCTCGCCGCCGGCCTCGCTCGCGCGCTGTCGGACCGCGCGGCCACCGGCACGGCGCCCACCGACGGCACCAAGGGGGCGCTCGACATCGACCTCACCGGCCTGTCCGCGGGCAACGCGGTGACGCTGACGGTGCAGGACGGCGGCGTGCAGCGCAACCTGATCCTGATGCCCTTCACCGGCACGCCGCCGGATTCGGTGCCGGCCGGGCTGACCGACGATGCTGAGGCGACGGTGATCCCGTTCCGCCTGCCCGGCAGCGGCGAGGGCGCGCCCGCGACCATGGCGGCGGCCCTGTCCGATGCGCTCGGCGGCGGCTACGACGTCGCGGCGGCGGAGGGCGGAGCCGGCGCGGTCCGCATTACCGGCACCGGCAGCGCCAGCCTGCTCGCGGCCTCGGCCAGCGTCACGCAGGTGAGTTCCGCCACCGACATCAAGGGCGGCAAGACCCAGATCCCGCTCTTCGTCGACGGCAAGGCCGCGACCCTGTTCACCGGCTCGTTCGAGGGCGGCTCGCAGCTCACGGGCTTTGCCCAGCGCATCGGCGTCAACCCGGCGGTGGCGGGCAACGCCGCAAGCCTCGTCGGCATCACTGGCTCGGGGACGAGCACCGGCGACGCGACCCGGCCGCAGGCGCTCTACGACGCCCTGACGACGACGCCCCGCACCTTCTCATCGGCGAGCGGCATCGGCGGCATCGACGCGCCGACGCGCTCCAGCGTCGCCGAGTTCGTGCAAGGGGTGATCTCGGTGCAGGGTTCGGCCGCGGCCGCCGCCCAGGACCTCGACGAGGGCCAGAGCATCGCGCTTTCGACCGCGCAGGGGCGCTTCGCCTCGACCTCCGGCGTCAGCATCGACGAGGAGATGTCGAACCTCATCGCCCTGCAGCAGGCCTTCACGGCCAATGCCCGCGTGCTCACCGCCGCCCGCGACATGCTCGACACCCTGATGCGGATCTGACGGGGCCTCCATGACCAGCATCAGCGCGTTCGCCGCCGGCACCTACCGCTTCGATCGGCAGGCCTCGAATCTCACGAGCATGAAGGGCCAGCTCGACGACCTGTCGCGCCAGCTCGCCACCGGGCGCACCGCCGAGACCTATGGCGGGCTCGGGGCGGGCCGCGCCACCAGCCTGTCGGCCCGCGCCGGCATCAGCGCGCAGGACGGCTACCTCGCCGCGATCACCTCCGCCGACACGCGGGTGAAGCTCACGACCGCCAGCCTGACCCAGATCAAGACGCTCAACGACAGCGCCCGCTCCAACCTCAACGGCCTGCTGACCTCGCGCGTGCAGGCGCTGCCCGCGACCAGCGTGCAGCTCGCCGACAACAACCTCTCGGCGGCCATCGACGCGCTGAACCAGCAGGCCGGCGACGTCTACGTCTTCTCCGGCCGCGCCACCGACACCCGCCCCGTGGTCTCGCGCGAGACGATCCTCAACGGCGACCCCATCCAGGGGCTCGACGGCCTCAAGGACCTGATCGCCGAGCAGAAGGCGGCCGACCGCGGCCCGGACGGCAACGGCCGCCTGACCCAGGCGCTGAGCGGCGCCGACATCACCCTCACCGAGGACGCGAACGCCGCCGCGCGGGCGAATTTCGGCTTCTCGCTCACCGGCGCCACGGGGAGCGCGGGCGGCAGCATCACGGCGGCGCTGACCGCGGGCACGCCCGCCACGGCGACGCCGACGTTCGCCGAGAACCCCACCGACGGCATGCGGGTGCGGGTGGCGGTCAACCTCCCCGACGGCTCGCAGGCGACCTACGACCTCACCGCCCGGACCAACCCGGCGGTGGGCGCCACCGATGCCTTCGCCATCGGCGCCGACGCGGCGGAGACCGCGGCCAACCTCCAGACCCTGCTCAAGGAATTGCCCGGCGCCGGCGCGCTCGCCAGCGCGCAGAGCGCGTCGCCGCCGGGCCTGTCGGTCGGCTTCGAGGGCGGCAGCCCGGCCTCGCTGGCGCTCTCGGTGACCGGTACCCCGAAGGCGGGCGATGCCCTAACCGTGACGCTGGCGCTCCACGACGGCACCACCACGACGATCAAGCTGACGGCGCGCGGCAGCGCGGACGCGGCTTCGGCCACCACCTTCGCCATCGGGGCGACCCCGGAGGACACCGCGGCCAACCTGAACCAGACGCTTCAGAACGCCCTCAAGACCGCCGCGAACACCGATCTCGCGGCGAGTTCGACGACGCGGGCCTCCACGAACTTCTTCGAGGGCTCGCCGGCCGCGGGCCTCGCGCCCCGGCGCGTGGCCGAGGACGGCAACGGCTACGCCTCGGCCGCCAGCGCCAAGACGGTGATCTGGTACCAGGGCGACGACGGCACCGACCCGCGCGGCACCGCCACCGTGCAGGTCGGCACGAGCCGCACCGTGGCGATCGGCGCCCAGGCCAACGAGGCGGCGATCCGCAAGACGCTCGCCGGCCTCGCCGCGGTGGCGGCCGAGAACTTCACCGACGCGACCGGCACGGCCGACACCGCCCGCTTCAACGCCACCGCCGAGCGGGTCTCCGCCGCCCTGACGCCGGACGCCGACCGGGCCGGCCTCGAAGGCCTCGTCACGGATTTCGGGCTGGCGTCGAGCGGCATGGCCAACGCCAAATCGATCGCCACGGCGACCAAGACGACCCTGGAGAACTCGCTCGACGGCATCGACACCGTCTCGACCCAGGAAGTCGCCGCCAAGCTCGTCAACCTGCAGACCCAGTTGCAGGCGAGCTACAAGGTGACCTCGATGCTCTCGGAGATGAGTCTGGTGAATTACATCAGCTGACGGGGGCGGTTCCTCGCCACGACGTCACCCTCCTCTCACCCATCCCCCTCATCCTGAGGTGGCGGCGCGGAGCGGCGCCCTCGAAGGAGGGCTCCAGGGATCGCGCGTCTACTGGAGCCCTCCTTCGAGGCTCCGCTACGCTGCGCACCTCAGGATGAGGGGGTTTGAGTGGGGAAGCGCGGACCGGACATCGTCCGGTCCGCAAGGGGATTACGCCCCCCGCAGGCTCGCCAGATCGAGCGGCAGAGACCGTAAGCGCTGCCCCGTGGCGGAAAAAATCGCGTTGGAGATCGCCGGCGCCAGCACCGGCACGCCGGGCTCGCCGATGCCGGTCGGGGGCGTGTCGGAGGGGACGATGTGGACCTCGACCCGCGGCATCTCGGAGAGGCGGGTCGGCTGGTAGCTGTCGAAGTTCGTCTCCTGCACCACGCCGTCCTTCAGGGTGATGCGGTTGCGCAGCACCGACGACAGGGCGAAGCCGACCGCGCCCTCGACCTGGGCGCGGATCACGTCCGGGTTGACCGCGATGCCGACATCGACGGCCGCGACGATGCGCTCGACCTTCACGCCCGACTCGCCCGCGGTCACGTCCGCCGCCATGGCGACGTAGGAGCCGAAGGATTGATGCACGGCGACCCCGAGGCCCCGGCCCTTCTCGCCCGGCTTCCCGCTCCAGCCGGCCTTCTCGGCGGCGAGCCGCAGCACCGCCGACAGGCGCGGCGCCCGCGTCAGCAACGACAGGCGGTAGGCGACCGGATCGGCGCCGGCCGCATGCGCCAGCTCGTCGATCATCACCTCCATCACGTGGGCGGTATGGGTGTGGCCGACCGAGCGCCACCACAGCACCGGCACGCCCTCGCGGGCGTTGTGGACCTCGAAGCGGTAGGCCGGCAGGCCGTAGGGGGTGTCGGAGGCGCCCTCGACCGTGGTGCCGTCGATGCCGTTCTTGACCAGCATCGCCTCGAACGGCGAGCCGATCATGATCGACTTGCCGACCATGGTGTGGCGCCAGCCCGCGACCTGACCCTTGGCGTCGAGCCCGGCCTTGACCGTGTGGTAGACCTGCGGGCGGTAATAGCCGCCGGCCATGTCGTCCTCGCGGGTCCAGACGAGGTGGACCGGAGCCTTGCCGCCCCAGGCCTTCACGATGGCGGCAGCCTCAGCGAAGTAGTCGGCGCCGGGGGTCGCGCGCCGACCGAACGAGCCGCCGGCCCATTGCGTGTGCAGGCGGACCTTGTCGGTGGTGACGCCCAGGGTCGCGGCCACCACCGCCTGCTCGATGGTCTGGAGCTGGCAGCCGGCATAGACGTCGTAGGAGCCGTCCGCGGCCCGCTCGATCGTGGCGTTGAGCGGCTCCATCGAAGCGTGGGCGAGGTAGGGGAAGGCGAACTCCGCCTCCACCACCTTGGCCGCGCCCTTGATCGCGGCATCCGCATCGCCCGCCTGCGCGGCGACGAGGCCCGGCGTCCGGGCGGTCTTGCGGTACTCGTCGAGGATGGCCTCGGACGAGCGGGTCTCGGCGGCGGAATCGTCCCACTCGACCTTGAGCGCCTCGCGGGCCTTCATCGCGGTCCACGTGTCGCGGGCGATGACGGCGACGCCGGTCGGGATCGTCACGACCGCGACGACGCCGGGCATGCCTTGCGCGGCTTCCGCATCCACCTTCTTCACGCTCGCGCCGAAGCGCGGCGGGTGGGCGACGAGCGCCGTCACCTGACCGGGGCGGCGGATGTCGAGGGAGTAGATCGCGGTGCCGTCGGTCTTCGCCTTGGAATCGATGCGCGGCACGCCCTTGCCGATCAGGGTCCATTCGGCGGGCGTCTTGAGCTTCGGCTCCTGCGGCACCGGCTTGGCGGCGGCAGCCTCGGCGAACTCGCCGAACCGGCCCTGCTTGCCCGATCGGTGCGAGAGCACGCCCTTCGAGACCCTGATCTCGGCGGCCGGCACGCCCCACTTGTCGGCGGCGGCCGCCACCAGCATGGCGCGGGCGGCGGCACCCGCCTTGCGCAGCTGGAACCACGAATTGGCGATGGCCGTGGAGCCGCCGGTGCCCTGCACCGGGCCCATCAGCAGGTTCGCGTAGAGCTTGGCGTCGGCAGGGGCGAAGGCGACGCGGATCTGGCCCCAGTCGGCGTCGAGTTCGTCGGCCAGGATCGTGGCGAGGCCGGTCGTGTTGCCCTGGCCCATGTCGAGATGCTTGATCATCACCGTGACGGTGTCGTCGGCGGCAATGCGCACGAAGGCGTTGGGCTGGGCCGGGCCCTTGGACAGGTCGGGCCCCCCGCCCTCCGCCGCCCGCGCCCCGCGCAGGTCGAGCCGGAAGGCGAGCAGCACGGCGCCCGCCGCAGCGCCGCCGAGGAAGGCGCGCCGGGACGGGACGGGCGCATCGGTGAGATCGAGCTTGAGCATGCCGGGCTCCTTCGGAGTCTGAGGCTTACGCGAGAGAGCGGGCGGCTTCGTGGATCGCGGCGCGGATGCGTTGGTAGGTGCCGCAGCGGCAGACGTTGCCGTCCATGGCGCCGTCGATGTCGGCATCCGTGGGCTTCGGGTTCTCGGTGAGCAGGCCGATCGCCGACATGATCTGGCCGGACTGGCAGTAGCCGCACTGCACCACATCGAGCTTGCGCCACGCGCCCTGCACCGCCTCGGCCACCTTGCCGTTGATGCCCTCGATCGTGGTGATCTTGGCGCTTCCCACGTCGCCTACCTTAGTCTGGCAGGCGCGCACCGGCTGCCCGTCCATGTGGACCGTGCAGGCGCCGCACTGGGCGATGCCGCAGCCGTACTTGGTGCCGGTGAGCTCGAGCCGGTCGCGGATCGCCCACAGCAGCGGCATGTCGGGATCGGCGTCGACCTCGCGGGCCGCGCCGTTCAGGTGGATGGTCAGCATGCCGCCGCTCCGGAATCTGGAATCGTTCCGAGTCTGGACCCGCGGCGCGCCGACTGATGTGCGCCAGCGCACCTGAATACAAGATAGCCGGTACGGTTACGGATTCCGGACAATTCGCCCGACTCCCGAAGCCGCTTCTTAACGGTTCGCGGGCACCCTGAGGGCCCGTTTCCGGCCGGTCCGCGGTCGCGACGCTCGACACCTCAGCGACCCGAACCCCCAGGCATGGCCGACCTCACAGCGGAGATGGTACAGCGCGGCCGCGGGCCCTCCTCGCAGGAGGTGGCCAAGCGGCGCGGCATCGCGCGCGACATGCGCTCGGCCCGCGAGCGGCTGACCTCGACGAGCGGGCTGGAGCGCGCCTTCGACCACGAATTGCTGCGCCTCTACGCGCAGTACCGGGCGGGCGCCGCCCTGCCGCTGCTGGCGCTCGCCGTGGCGCTCGCCGCCGCCTCGCTGATCTGGCTGCGCCCGGCGATGGCGGCCGTGTGGTGCGTCGGCGCCTGCGCCACGGTGCTGCTGACGGTGGGCCTCGCCCGCCGCTTCCTGCGCCAGCCGCCCGAGAGCCTGTCGCTGGCGGGTTGGCGCCGCGCCTTCATCGCCGCCGAGTTCGGGCAGAGCCTCGCCTGGGCGATGATGCTCTTGGTCGGCGCCCCCGACGCCCGCACCTTCGCCCTGTTCGGCCTCGTCATCGTCGCGGCGGTGACGACGATGCTGGCCGCGACCGTGCCGATCGCCGCCGTCTCGGGCCTGATGCCCCTGATGCTGGCGGCGCTCTCGCTGCTGCTGTTCTCCCGCGACACCGACACGGTGCTGCTCGTCGTCATGACGGTGTGCAGCCAGCTGCTCTTCGCGGGGCTCGCGCGCCGCCTCTACGATTCGGCGGTCGGCACGCTGCAATCGCGGGCCGAGAAGGACGCGATCTTCGCCGAACTCGAACAGGCCAAGGCCAATTCCGACGAGGCGCGCCGCCGCGCGGAAGAGGCCAACCTCGCCAAGTCCCGCTTCCTGGCCACCATGAGCCACGAGCTGCGCACGCCCTTGAACGCCATCCTCGGCTTCTCGGAGGTGATGAAGAACGAGGTGTTCGGCGCCCACACCGCGCCCGCCTACAAGGAATACGCCAACGACATCCACGACAGCGGCATGCACCTGCTGACGCTGATCAACGAAATCCTCGACCTCTCGCGCATCGAGGCCGGGCGCTACGACCTGACCGAGGAGGCGATGCAGCTCGCCCACACGGTGGAGGAGTGCCGCCACATGATGGCGTTGCGCGCCCGCTCCAAGGGCCAGACCTTCGCGAGCTTCGTGGACGAGACCCTGCCGCGCCTCTGGGCCGACGAGCGCGCCGTGCGCCAGATCGTGCTCAACCTCCTGTCGAACGCCGTGAAGTTCACCCCGCCCGGCGGCGAGATCGTCATCAAGGTCGGCTGGACGGCGTCGGGCGGGCAGTATGTCAGCGTCAAGGATTCCGGCCCCGGCATCCCCGAGGACGAACTCGGCACCGTCATGTCCTCGTTCGGGCGCGGGTCGCTAGCCATCAAGACCGCCGAGCAGGGCTCGGGGCTGGGGCTCCCGATCGTGAAGGGCCTCGTCGACCTCCACGGCGGCCATTTCCAGCTCAAGTCGAAGCCGCGCGAGGGCACCGAGGTGATCGTCACCTTCCCGGCGAGCCGCGGCATGGACGCGCTCCCCGCCGTCGATCTCGCCACCCCCGCGCCGGCGCCCGTTCCCGCGCGGCGTGCGCGGGCGGCGTGAGGCCGGGGGTTTTTCTCAGGTTTTCACAGCGTCTTCTGCCACCTTCATCCCCCCACCGCCCTCATCCTGAGGTGCTGCGAAGCAGCCTCGAAGGAGGGCTCCAGAAGTCGCCGAGCGAACTGGAGCCCTCCTTCGAGGCTACGCTTCGCTCCGCACCTCAGGATGAGGGGGTTGGATGGGATGTAGGGGGCCAAAGTCCGCCTACGGCTTGGCGCACAACCCGGTCATGCCGCCGCTGCCCGCCGGGCAGATGGCCGCGGTCTCCGAGTCGAAGCTCGCCGCAGCGCCCTTGAGGCAGATCGCCGAGGCGAACACCTCGCCGGGCTCGCACGAGAGGGTGCAGCCGGTCTCCGGGCAGGTCTGCGTGCGCACCACCCGGAACGGGCTGGCGGACGCCGCGGCGGCCTCGCCCCGCGCGCCGGGCTCGCCCTTCGGGCCGGGCGCCCCCTTCGCTCCGGCCTCACCTTTGGGACCGGCCTCGCCCTTGGCGCCCGCCTCCCCCTTGGGCCCCGCGGGACCGGCCGGGCCGGCCTCGCCTCTCAAGCCTTGCGGGCCTTGCGGCCCCGGTGCGCCGGGCGGGCCCTGGAGGCCGGCGGGGCCGGGGGGCCCCTGGAGGCCCGCCTCGCCCTGCGGCCCGGCCGGGCCCGGCTCGCCCGCCTTGCCGGGCGGACCCTCGGGGGCGCAGTTGGCGACCACCGCCTCGCGCTCGTCCTCGCCGCTCTTCAGCAGCGCCACGCAGGTCGCGGGCCGGTAGGGCAGGCGGAACTCGAAGCGCCCGCGCTTGTCCGACAGCACGGAGATGTCGTCGTCGAGGATCACGGTCTGGCCGCTCTTGCGGATGCTGCCGGAAATCCGCAGGTCGCCGCCCTCGATGCGGGCGTCCCACACCTGGATCGGCGGGACCGCCGCCTTCGGACGGGCTTGAGTCGCCTTCGCCCGGGGCGCGGGCGCCTCGGCGGGCTGCGCCAGGGCCGGCGCGGTGAACAAAACCCCCGCCATCAGGATCGGCCACGGCCAACGTCCCACGGTCGCAGGCATCCTCGTCCCTCCCGTCTGATCCGCGCGTCTTCCGGCGCGGCGGCGGGAAGGTTTCGGCGGGCGAGGCGAGACGGTCAAGCCCGGTCTCGCTCACCTTTCGGGCAGGAGGCCGACTACCCCGCCATCGTCAGGATCAGCGGCCCGTTGCGGGTGGCCACCACCGTGTGCTCGTACTGCACGGTGCGGGCGCGGGGGCGGCTGTAGAGGGTCCAGGGATCGTCGTCGCGGTTCTCGGCGAAGTCGGCGCCCAGCGAGAGGAACGGCTCGACGGTGAGCACCAGCCCCTCGGTCATGATCCGGCGCTCGGAGGCGTCGGGCCAGGTCGCGATCTCGGTCGGCTCCTCGTGCAGGGAACGGCCGACGCCGTGGCTCGCGAGGTTGCGCACCAGCGTGTAGCCGTTCTTCGCCGCGAACGCTCCGACCGCCCGGCCGATGCCGGCGATCGGCCGGCCGGTGCCGACCTGCCGCAGGCCGGTCCACAGGGCGCGCCGCCCGTCCTTGCACAGCCAGTCCGTCGCCCGCGTCACCGGGGGCACGGGAAACGAGGCGCCGGTGTCGGAGAAGTAGCCGTCCCGCTCCGCCGACACGTCGATGTTGACGAGGTCGCCCGCCGCGATCCGGCGCTCGCCGGGGATGCCGTGGGCGACCTCCTCGTTGACGCTGATGCAGGTGGCGCCGGGGAAGCCGTAGACCGTCTCGGGCGCCGAGCGCGCGCCCGCCGCCTCCAGGAAGCGTCTCCCGATTCCATCGAGTTCGCGCGTGGTCATGCCGGGCTCGATGGCGCGCCCCATCGCCTCCAGCGCGTCGGCGACGATGCGCCCGATCCGCTTCAGGGCCGCCAGCTCGTCCTCGCTCGACACCGTCATGGGGTTTCCTCACTCGACCGGCCCGCGTGCCGGTATAGCCATGCCGCGATGTCTTGAAAGCGCCGCGGGGCGCGCGCAGAGAGGGCCACCATGCGCCGCTCGCTCCTCACCGCCCTTGTGGCTGTCCTCTTGGCCCTCCCGCTGCTCGCCCCCACGCCCACGCGGGCGGACGAATGCGAGGGGCTGGCCCTGCAACTCGCCCAGGCGGTCGGCGCCAAAAAACCCGGCCGGCGGATGGGCCCGAGCATCGATGTGCGGGCAGCGAGCGGCGTGACGCTCAACCTCACCTGCCGGGCCCAGCCCATCGTCCAGGCCTCCTCGGGCGAGCCCTCCCCCTCCGCCACCTATTTTCGCGAGTTGACGACGGCTTCCGAACTGGTGATCGGCGAGCCGGCGGCGACGATCCAGCCGATCCTGGTGCGGGCCTACGAGACGGCGCTCCGCGAGGGCCGCAAGTCCTTCATCCAGCAGAACGGCTGGTCGGCGAGCTGCTACACCGACAGCGCCGGAGCGCTGCGCACCCTCTGCTCGGTCGGCCGCATTCCCACGGAGTGATCCGCCTCTCGCCGTCATTGCGAGGCGAGACGTAAGCAATCCAGCGCTCCGCAGAGTCCGAACGGAGCGCGGCGTAGCCGTGTCGTCGGTACAGTGTCGCGCTCTTCGGGAAACGCGTGCCCTGGATCGCTTCGGCTCCGCCTCGCGATGACGGGGTGGATTGGAATCCGCGCGGGTTGCCCGGAAGCGATGTGACGCCGTTGTTCTCCTTTCCGCCGCCGCCCCGTTCCTGCTCCGCTTGAACCGCGCTTCGCCCTGCGCCAATGCGGTCACCGAGCAAAGAATCGGGACCGGGCAGGAGACGACACGCGATGGCCGAGGCAGCCGGCAACCACCTGTTCGACCTCGTGCGCGCCCATCTCCCGGCCGATCCGGGCGGACGCACCTTCATCGAATCCGTCCCCGATGGGCGGCACCACAGCTACGCCGACCTGCTGGCCCGCTCTAGCGCCTATGCCGACGCCCTGACGCGGCTCGGGGTGAAGCCCGGCGACCGGGTCGCGGTGCAGGTCGAGAAGAGCGCGGAGGTCGTCTTCCTCTATCTCGGCGCGGTGCGGGCCGGTGCGGTCTTCCTGCCGCTCAATACCGCCTATACCGGGCCCGAGATCGCCTATTTCTTGGATGATGCCGAGCCGGCGCTGTTCGTCTGCGATCCGGCCCGCGAGACGGACCTCACGAAGGTCGCCCGCGAGGCCGGCGTCGGGCAGGTGCGCACCCTCGACGGCGAGGGCCGCGGCAGCATGGCCGAGGCCGCCGACGCGGCCTCCACCGACTTCGCCGACGTGGCCCGCGGGCCCGACGATCTGGCCGCGATCCTCTACACCTCGGGCACGACCGGGCGCTCGAAGGGCGCCATGCTGAGCCACGACAACCTCGTCTCCAACGCGCTGACGCTCGCCCAATACTGGCACTTCACGGAACGCGACGTGCTGATCCACGCGCTGCCGGTGTTCCACACCCACGGCCTGTTCGTGGCCACCAACGTCGTGCTCGCCACCGGCGGCACCATGCTGTTCCTGCCGCGGCTGGATGCCAAGACAATCTTGGAACTGATGCCGCGGGCGACCGCGATGATGGGCGTGCCGACCTTCTACACCCGCCTGCTCAAGGAGCCGGGCCTGACCCACGCGGCGACCGCCAACATCCGCCTGTTCGTCTCGGGCTCGGCGCCGCTTCTGGCCGACACGCATCGCGAATGGTCGGAGCGCACCGGCCACGCGATCCTCGAACGCTACGGCATGACCGAGACCAACATGAACACCTCGAACCCCTACGAGGGCGCGCGCCGGGCCGGCACGGTCGGCTTCCCGCTGCCGGGGGTGTCGCTGAGGATCGTCGATGCCGAGACCGGCGCCCCGCTCGGCGCGGACGAGGTCGGGATGATCGAGGTGAAGGGCCCCAACGTGTTCCGGGGCTACTGGCGCATGCCGGAGAAGACCGCGTCCGAGTTCAAGGTCGACGGCTTCTTCGTCACCGGCGACCTCGGCAAGGTGGACCGCGACGGCTACGTCCACATCGTCGGGCGCGGCAAGGACCTCATCATCACCGGCGGCTACAACGTCTACCCGAAGGAGATCGAGACCGAGATCGACGCGCTGCCGGGCGTGGTCGAATCGGCGGTGATCGGGCTGGCGCATCCGGATTTCGGCGAGGGCGTCACCGCCGTGGTGGTGGCGGGCGAGGGCGCGCCCGACGAGGCCGGCATCCTCGCGGCGCTCGAAGAGCGGCTGGCCAAGTACAAGTGCCCCAAGCGCGTGCTCTTCGCCGAGGATCTGCCCCGCAACGCCATGGGCAAGGTGCAGAAGAATGTTTTGCGCGACATCCATGCCGGGCTCTACGCAGAGCGGCGCGAAGGGGTGACGAACGGTAGCGCTCTCGCGTCTGTGATGCGAAGGTAGCGACTGAAATGATATGGGGCTGCCCGTCCGTGAGGTGTGGGGGCCGCCACTTGGACCGCCTCAAGGAATCGTCGGGACAACGCTGACCGTGACCAGCCGCCAGGAGCACGATCGAATCGACGCGGAGTTGCACCGCGTCGCCAAGAGCAACGATCCCTTCGCCGCCGCCGTGCGGGCGACCCGGATGCCGATGCTGATCACCGATCCGAGCCAGCCCGACAACCCGATCGTCTTCGTCAACGATTCCTTCACCAAGCTCACGGGCTACGCCCGCGAGGAAATTCTCGGGCAGAACTGCCGCTTCCTGCAGGGGCCGGAGACGAACCGCGACGACGTCGCCAGGATCCGCGACGCGGTCGAGCGGCGCGTCCCGATCGAGATCGACCTTCAGAACCACAAGAAGAACGGCGAGATCTTCTGGAACCGGCTCCTGATCTCGCCGGTCTTCGATTCGGACGGGCAGCTGACCTACTTCTTCGCCTCGCAGTTCGACGTCACGCTGGAGCGCGACCGGCTGGTACGGCTCCAGCGCGACCGCGACGCCCTGGAGCAGGAGGTCGAGCGCCGCAACGACGACCTGAACCGCAGCGAGAGCCGCCTGAACTTCATGCTCGCCGCCGGCCGTCTCGGCGCGTGGAGCCTCGACCTGACCGAGCGCCGCCTCGTCGCCTCGGAGCTGTGCAAGCTGAATTTCGGCCGCCAGCCCGGCGAGACCTTCACCTACGACGACCTCGTCGCGTCGGTCGTACCCGACGACCGGCCGAAGCTGGAGGCCGCGATGCAGGCGGCGATCGACCGGCGCTCCGACTACGACGTCGAGCACCGCGTCACCGGGCCGGGCGGCGAGGTGCGCTGGGTGCAGCTGCGCGGCCGGGCCTATTACCGGGCCGACGGCGCGCCGCTCTCCATGGCCGGCATCTCGCTCGACGTGACCGAGCGCAAGCGCGCCGACGAGCAGCGGGCCTTGCTCGCCGCCGAGATGAAGCACCGGGTCAAGAACTCGATCGCGACCGTGCAGTCGATCGCCCACCAGACGCTTCGCAACGCCGCCTCGATCCAGGACGCGCAGAAGACGCTCGACGCCCGCCTCAACTCGCTGGCGGGTGCCCACGACATCCTCACCTCCGAGAGCGATGTCGGCGCGACGCTCGCCGAGGCGGTCGAGACGGCGCTCAGCCCGTTCCGGGTCAGCCCGCGCGGCCGCATCCGCGTCGGCGGGCCGGAGGTGCGTCTCTCTCCGCGCCTGACGCTCGCCGTGGTGATGGCGCTGCACGAACTCGCCACCAACGCCTCGAAATACGGCGCCCTCTCCAACGACACCGGCAAGGTGATCCTCAACTGGGAGGTCGAGGGCCGGCGGCCCGGTGCCCGCCCGACGCAGGATTCCGCCGACGGCCAGGACGCGTCGCCCGCCATGCTGCGCCTGCGCTGGGAGGAACTCGACGGCCCGCCGGTGGAGAAGCCGAGCCGCGTCGGCTTCGGCACCCGCATGATCGAGCGCGTGCTCGCCGCCGAGTTCGGCGGCCGCGCGGCCATCGACTACCGCCCCCGCGGCCTCGTCTTCACCGTCGAGGCGCCGCTGCCGGATTGACGGCGCTTCGCCGTCATCCCACCCACTCCCCTCATCCTGAGGTGGCCGCGTCAGCGGCCCTCGAAGGAGGTCTCCAGTTCGCGCGCGATCCCTGGAGCCCTCCTTCGAGGCTCCGCTTCGCTCCGCACCTCAGGATGAGGGGGATGGGTGGGAGAGGCGTCGCCCGGTGACATCCCGCCCGAACGGTCCATCGGCCGCGATCCCGTTTCGAACCGCTCCATGGTAAGGACGGCTTGAGCCGGGTCCCGTTCTTGCGGGGGCCCAGAGCATCGGCCCGACAGGTGGGAACCGGCTGTCGGAAAAAGTCGATGCGGCACAAGAACCGAGAGGCTCGTCCAAGACGAGACTCTCGGGAAACGAACGAGGCTTGATCCGCCATGCCGGAGCTTCATCCCGAGGTCGCCGCGGTCACCGAACGGGTGATCGCCCGCTCCCGCGACAGCCGCCGCGCCTATCTCGACCTGATCGAGCGCGAGCGCGAGGCCGGCGTCCACCGGCCCAAGCTCGCCTGCGGCAACCTCGCCCACGGCTTCGCGGCCTCGGGCGAGGACAAGCCGGCGATCATCGCGGGGCGTGCCATGAACATCGGCATCGTCACCGCCTACAACGACATGCTCTCGGCGCATCAGCCCTACGGGCGCTACCCCGAGCAGATCAAGATCTTTGCCCGCGAGGTCGGCGCCACCGCGCAGGTCGCGGGCGGCACGCCGGCCATGTGCGACGGCGTCACCCAAGGCCAGCGCGGCATGGAGCTGTCGCTGTTCTCCCGCGACACCATCGCGCTCTCGACCGCGGTGGCGCTCAGCCACGGCATGTTCGAGGGCGCGGCGCTGCTCGGCATCTGCGACAAGATCGTGCCGGGCCTCATCATCGGGGCGCTGCGCTTCGGCCACCTGCCGATGATCCTCGTGCCCGCGGGCCCGATGCCCTCGGGGCTCGCCAACAAGGAGAAGCAGCGCATCCGCCAGCTCTTCGCCGAGGGCAAGGTCGGCCGCAAAGAGTTGCTGGAGAGCGAATCCGCCTCGTATCACGGCGCCGGCACCTGCACCTTCTACGGCACGGCCAACTCCAACCAGATGATGATGGACGTGATGGGCCTGCACATGCCCGGCGCCTCCTTCATCAATCCCGGCACGCGGCTGCGGCAGGCGGTCACCCGCTCGGCGATCCACCGCCTCACCGAGATCGGCTGGAACGGCAACGATTACCGCCCGCTCGGGCGCTGCATAGATGAAAAAGCCATCGTCAACGCCATCGTCGGCCTGCTCGCCACCGGCGGCTCGACCAACCACGCGATCCACATCCCGGCCATGGCGCGCGCCGCCGGCATCGTCGTCGATTGGGAGGATTTCGACCGGCTGTCCGGCGTCGTGCCGCTGATCGCCCGCGTCTACCCGAACGGCGCGGGCGACGTGAACCACTTCCACGCCGCGGGCGGCATGTCCTACGTCATCGCCTCGCTGATCGATGCGGGCCTGCTGCACGACGACATCGTCACGGTGGCCGGCACCCGCCTGCGCGACCACGCCCGCGACCCGAAGTTTCTCGGAGACGGAGACGCGCTCACCTTCGAAGATGCCCCGGCCGAGCCGCTCGACGACACCATGCTGCGCCCACCATCCAATCCGTTCCAGCCCGACGGCGGGATGCGGCTGGTGAAGGGCAACCTCGGACGCGCCACGTTCAAGACCAGCGCGGTCGAGCCGCAGCGGCGCACCATCGAAGCCCCGGCCCGCGTCTTCTCCGATCAGGACGACGTCATCGCCGCCTTCAAGGCCGGCGAACTCGACGGCGACGTGGTGGTCGTGGTCCGCTTCCAGGGCCCGCGGGCCAACGGCATGCCGGAGCTGCACAAGCTGACTCCGCCGCTCGGCGTGCTGCAGGACCGCGGCCACAAGGTCGCGCTGGTGACCGACGGGCGGATGTCCGGCGCCTCCGGCAAGGTGCCGGCCGCGATCCATCTGAGCCCGGAAGCCGTCGGCGGCGGCCCCATCGGCCGCATCCGCGACGGCGACGTGATCCGCCTCTCGGCGGAAGACGGCGTGCTGGAGGTGCTGGTCGATCCGGCCGAGTGGGAGGCGCGTGAGGACGCGACCCGGCCCCCCGACGGCCTCGGCACCGGCCGCGAGCTGTTCGCGTTCATGCGCCAGGGCGCCGACGACGCCGAACGCGGCGGCTCGGCGATGCTGGCGGCGGCGGGGCTTTGAGGGAACGCACACCTCGTCATTTATAGCGCGGGTCTCTCCTCCCCCTTGCGGGGAGGAGGACAGGAGGTGGGGGTCGGGCAGAAGGCACCGCCCCGCCTCATCCTGAACCACCCCCACCCCTAACCCCTCCCCGCAAGGGGGAGGGGACCAGCGTCAGGGCAGGAGACCATCATGAGCACCATCGACGCGCTGATGCGCTCCGTCCCCGTCATCCCCGTCCTCGTCGTCGAGGACGCGGCCGACGCCGTGCCGATGGCCGAGGCGCTGGTCGCGGGCGGGCTCACCGCGCTGGAGGTCACGCTCCGCACCCCCGCGGCGCTGGACGTGATCCGGGCGATGGCCTCGGTCGAGGGTGCGGTCGTCGGGGCCGGCACCGTGCTGAACGCCCGCGACCTCGACGCCGCCATCGGCGCGGGCGCGAAGTTCATCGTCAGCCCCGGCCTCACCGCCCCGCTGACGGAAGCCGCGCTCGCCTCCGGCGTGCCCTACCTGCCGGGCGTCGCGACCTCCGCCGACATCATGCGCGGCCTCGACCACGGACTCGACCGCTTCAAGTTCTTCCCGGCCGAGGCCGCGGGCGGGCTCAAGGCGCTCAAGGCGCTCGCCGCCCCGTTCCATCGGGTCCGCTTCTGCCCGACAGGGGGCATCACCGAGGCCACCGCCGCGGACTGGCTCGCCCACCCTTCCGTGCTCTGCGTCGGCGGAAGCTGGGTCGTGCCCGCGGGCAAGCCCGATCCGAGCGCGATCCGGCGGCTGGCGGAGGCCGCGGGGCAGTTGCGCAAGGCATAAGAGATAAAGCGGGGCTCTGCCCCGCTCCCCGCCTAAGGGATGATCCCTTCGGAATCCATCGATATCACACCGCTTTCAGCGGGCCCTCCAGGACGCCCAGCACGCGGGCGAGGTCGTGGCCGCGCTTCATCACGAGGCCGCTCGCCGCGATCACCGCGTAGGCGCCCTGGCGGCGGGCGAGCTTCGGATCCTTCTCGACCCGGTAGAGCGGCATCTCGGAGGTGCGGCGGTAGATCGAGAACACCGCCTTGTCGCGGCGGAAATCCAGCGCGTAGTCGCGCCACTCGCCCTCCGCCACGCGGCGTCCGTAGAGGTTGAACAGCACCCGCAACTCGTCGCGCTGGAAGGCGACCTGGGGTGTGGTGGTGGACGGGAACGGGATCACCTGCGAATCCCGCGGCTCGGCGCTCGGCCCCTGGCTCATCGTCGCTCCCAGAGCATCGGTCTGACAAGGTGGGCACCGGCTTGTCGGAAAAAGCCGATGCGGCACAAAAATGAGATCTGGCCCCGACGGGGCCGCCGGTTCGTGTCGAGGAATGATGGGCCGCCCGGCCCGCGCCGACAAGGTGCTTCGCCGGCCATCGAGCGCCGGGCCGCCTCTCTCGCCCCTTGGCAACCGAAATGAATCCGTTGTGTGCGCCGCCGCACCGTCGGTCGTTGCGGCCACGGTCTCGCCGCGATCTCGCCTTGCCAAGGTCACCGCGACACGGTCATGTGTGACCTGAAACCTCGTCGGCGCGTCCCCGGGGTGGCGCCTGAAACCCGAGCTCCCCAGCCCTCGGGCGTCATTCCGGTTCCGGCTCGCCGACACCCGGAGGTTTCGAGACCCAAGGACTTCAGGCGGCCTCTTCGGAGCGCCGCCCTTTTTTCGTCCGGGCCCCGGCCATTGCCAGCGACCTGCTTCGGCGCGAGAAGCCCGGACGATGTCCGACCTTCCCGACGCTTGCGGAAATCCGCCCGTCTTCGACGCCGCCTTCCGGGCGCGGCTCGGCGACCTGTTCGCGTGGCGCCGCGACGTGCGCCGCTTCCGCGCCGACCCGGTGGACGAGGCCACCCTGCGCGCCTGCCTCGCGCTCGCGGCGCTCGCGCCCTCCGTCGGCAACAGCCAGCCCTGGCGCTTCGTGCGCGTCGCCGATCCCGCCCGCCGCGAGGCCGTGGCGCAGGATTTCGAGCGCTGCAACGCGACGGCGCGCGACGGTTACGCGGACGAGCGCCGCGCCCTCTACGCCAGCCTGAAGCTCGCGGGGCTGCGCGAAGCACCCGTCCACCTCGCCGTGTTCTGCGACGGCGCGACGGAAACCGGCCACGGGCTCGGTCGCGCCACCATGCCGGAGATGCTGCGCTACTCGGCGGTGGCCGCGGTCCACGCCTTCTGGCTCGCCGCCCGCGCCCATGGGCTCGGCGTCGGCTGGGTCTCGATCTTGGAGCCCGCCCGCATCACCCGCCTCCTCGACGTGCCGGAGGCGTGGGGCCTCGTCGCCTATCTCTGCGTCGGCCATCCGCAGGAGGAGCACGCCGACCCGGAACTCGTCCGCCACGGTTGGCAGGCCCGCACCGCCGAGGCCGCGCGCCTGCACGAGCGCTGAGCGGGCGTTCCTTACCCCGACACTTAAAATGCGCGCGATCCCGCGAGCCGGGGATTCGGCGTGACTTCACCCGGCGGTGCATGGGGGCCAAACTTGAGTCCGCATAAAGCAATACGGCAAGCCGGAACGGTCCAAGCTCTTCCGAGTTACGCTCAAGCTCGGAAAGGCGGTCTTCGATGTTCGGATCAGTCAAGTACAGGGCAGCCCTGGCGGGCGCGCTCGCGGCGGGGCTATGCCTGGTGGGGACCGCGCAGGCCCGCGAGATCGTGCCCTTCGCCGACGGCATGTCGCGCGGCAGCATCGTGGTGCGCACCAGCGAGCGCCGGCTCTACCTCGTCAACGGCGACGGCACGGCGATCCGCTACGCGGTCGCGGTCGGCAAGCCCGGCAAGCAGTGGAGCGGCGCCACCGAGATCGACGGCAAGTATTACCAGCCCGACTGGTCGCCGCCCCGCGAGGTGAAGCGCGACAAGCCCTGGCTGCCGAACCTCATTCGCGGCGGCTCGCCGGGCAACCCGATGGGCGTGGCGGCGATGACGCTGCGCGGCGGCGAATACGCCATCCACGGCACCAACCGCCCGAGTTCGATCGGCACCTTCGCGTCCTACGGCTGCATCCGCATGTACAACCACGACATCGCCGACCTGATCGAGCGCGTGTCGGTGGGGACGCAGGTCTACGTGGTGCGGTGAGACGGTTTCCGGCCGGTCGCGCCGGGCTCCATCCGAGGCGACCAACCGGAAGCGGGTATCGGACCAAGCGAGACCCACGCTCGAAGCCGCGCGAGCGGCTTCACGGCGCGAAGAGCGCCGCGCGCAGCGGCCTCGGCATTCTGCCGAGGCGTCTAGCGAAGCGAAAGCCTAAGCCCGCGGATGCGGGCGCCGGCGATTGAGGCCAACCCAAAAAAGACCGGTTTGATCGAAGATCAGACCGGACGCGGCAGCTTGCAGCTGTCCAGCGCGTTCAGCGCCTTGGCGGTCGCGGTGTCGTTGAAGTAGCCGGTGGCGCGGTAGGAGGCGACCTCGTCCTTGTCGAGCGACGCCAGCGTGCGGTCGGCGTAGCAGCCGCAGGGCGCCTCCAGCGTCGATTGCTCGACCTTCTGCAGGCGGGACTGGACGATCGCGCAGGCGTTGCGCACGCGGCCGGTCAGGTTGGACTTCGAGGCGGTCTTGAGCGTCGGATCGGGCGTGTAGCCTTCGAGCGAGGCGTACTGCCCGGTGCGGCCCGCGGTGTTGCAGGCGGCGAGCAGCGAAACGAGGCCGGCCGCGAGCACGAGGCGGCCGGTGCGCGGGAGCGATGAGCGCATGGAAGCGGGATCCGTCATGACGGGAAATCGTCGGACCCCTGTTTCCGGCCAAGCTTAGCCTTAACGCTAGCGCAGGAGAGTCACACCGCCGCCGAATGCGCCGCGCGTCGCACGATTGTCGCGCGGGTGAGTCCGCCGGGCGACGCCCGCCCGGCGGAAGGATAACCGTTTCTTAACCTCGCAGAGGTCGCCCGCGGGAAGGCGCGGCGAAACGGAAGATTACGCCGCGATGTCGGCGTCGGTGAAGAACTGGGCGATCTCGGCCTTGGCGTTGTCCACGCTATCCGAGCCGTGCACCGTGTTCTCGCCGACCGACTCGGCGAACTGCTTGCGGATGGTGCCCTCAGAAGCCTGGGCCGGGTTCGTGGCGCCCATGACTTCGCGGTACTTGGCGACCGCGTTGTCGCCTTCGAGCACCTGCACGACGACCGGGCCCGAGGTCATGAACTCGACGAGCTCGCCGAAGAACGGGCGCTCCTTGTGGATCTCGTAGAACGTCTCGGCCTGCTCGCGACTCATGCGGATGCGGCGCTGGCCGACGATGCGCAGGCCCGCGGCCTCGATCACGGCGTTGACCGCGCCGGTGAGGTTGCGGCGGGTGGCGTCGGGCTTGAGGATCGAGAAGGTGCGCTCGGTGGCCATGGGGTTCGTCCGGTGCTGAGGAAAGAGGATCGCGCGACGCGCGGGGCAGCCGGCGCGGGCGGCTTATAGCGGCGGGTCGGCTCAGCCTCAACCGAAGCGGCCGCCAGGGCCCGAATGCGCACGCGAAACGCTCGATGGCGGGAAAAGCGGAGCCGTTTCACGCCCCGCCATGGCTTTTGCGCAACACCGCCGAAAATTCGCCGGATTGCGCCGGCCTTCTGAAGGGCGAACGAACCCCCCGTCCCTCCGGGCGGGACTGCCGATCTCCGTAAAGCCCCCGCCCCGTCACGGGGCACAGCCTCAGGAGCCTGCCCATGCGTCTGTCCACCGGTCTCGCCGCCTCCGCCCTCACGGCCCTCCTGGCTTCGACCGCCGCCGAAGCGGCCCCCAAGGACCTGTCCGGCACGTGGCTGACGGGCGACGGACGCGCCAAGGTGCGGATCGACCGCTGCGGCCCCGGCGGCTCCAACGCCTGCGGCAAGGTGGTGTGGCTGAAGTCGCCGACGGACGAGGCCGGCGCGCCGCGCACCGACGCCAAGAACCCCGACCCGAAGAAGCGCGCCCGCCCGATCATCGGCCTGACGCTGCTCGACAACCTCAAGCCCGACGCCGCGTCGTTCGCGGGCGAGATCTACAATGCCGACGAGGGCAAGATCTATCAGGTCAGCCTGGAGCGCGAGAGCGAGGCCGAGCTGAGCGTGCAGGGCTGCCTGCTCAAGGTGCTGTGCGGCTCGCAGACGTGGACCCGCGTGCCGGACGTGAACCAGCAGGCGGCGATCCAGCCGGAGGCCAAGGCCGCGCCGAAGCCGGCGGCCAAGCCCGCCGCGAAGGCCTCCGAGTAGGTCCCGCTGCCGTAAAAAACCCTCCGCCGTCATTCCGGGGCTCGCCGCAGGCGAGAACCCGGAATCCACCCGTGATGCGCGGCTATACGAACGGTCGAGGCCAGTCGTGGATTCCGGGTTCCGCTGCGCGGCCCCGGAATGACGGCGGTGGTGGCGGGTCTTGTAAGACGAGCCGATAATGCGCGGCCCGGCCCGAAACGAAAGCGGGCGCATCGTCGCCGATGCGCCCTTCCAGTCGGTTGCCTAACCTGATGGGGGTCCAGGCACCGCCTACCTACAGCAGAGCTTGACCGCGGCAAGGGGTCGCGCTGCGCGTCGGCATCCCTCCCGCGCGATTTTTCCGCGCCCTCCCCGGTTTTCGCAAAACCGCTTCGCCGGCTGTCATCGTCCTGTCGGACGATCCGGTCTTTACGTCTCCGCCGTGGCGCATCTGCAACCGTCCTCCGTCGAATGATGCGGACGTGATGCGCCGCGGATTACGGCGGCGGGAGCATCTGGTAGCTCGCCCCTGGACGCGTGCAGGGGAGGCTGCGGGGTGGGGACGAAGCGCGCATTGACCTGCGGCACGGCCTGCCTCGCCGCCCTGTTCGGGCTCGGCGCGCAGGCCGCCGACCTTCCCGCGCCGCCCGGCTTCATCGACTGGTCCGGCCCCTATCTCGGGCTGCAGGGCAGCGCGGGCGCCTCCTTCGGCAATTACGATTTCGGGCCCAGCACGGTCGGCGCGCGGCGCCTGCCCGCCTTCGCCACGGGCGACGCCACCGGCAGCCGCGATCTCGGCGCCGACGCGACCACGGTCGCCGCGGGCGGATTCGCCGGCTGGAACTGGCAGAGCGGCCCGCTCGTCTACGGGGTCGAGGCCGACCTCGTCGGCGCGAACCTCAAGCGCGGCGTGCGCTCCGATGCGCCGGGCTTCGGCTACGAGGGGCTGGACGCGCCCTTCGCCCTCATCCGCGAGAAGACCGACGTGTTCGGGGCCCTGCGCGGGCGGCTCGGCTACGCCTTCGGCAACAACCTGATCTACGCCACCGCCGGCCTGACCGGCGCCAACGGCCGGGTGCTCGCGACCTATCCCGATCTCACGGGCGGCCCGGTCGCGTCCGTCTCGCGCGACGTCACCTATCTCGGCTTCACCCTGGGGGCCGGCGTGCAGTTCGCGGTCCATCCGCATTGGTCGCTCGGGCTCGACTACCGCTACAGCGATCTGGGCGAGAGCCGCCGCTTCGATCTCGGCGTGCTGCCCGGCCCCGACGGTGGCCCGGTGACGACCCGCACCGCCTTCGTCTCCAACAAGATGATGGCCCGCCTCACCTGGCATCCGCAGGCGCTGGCGCTCCAGCCGGACGAGGACGAGGCGCCGCGCGACACCCGCTTCTCGCTGCACGGCCAGACCACCTTCGTGAATCAGGCGGTCGGCGGCTTCCGCGCGCCCTATCGCGGGCCGCAGAGCCTCGTGCCCGATCAGGCGCAGGCCACCACCACGGCGACGCTGTTCCTCGGCCTCAAGCTCGCGGAGGGGACCGAGCTCTACTACAATCCGGAATTCAGCCAGGGTTTCGGGCTGTCGCGCACGCTGGGCGTAGCCGGCTTCGTCAACGGCGAGGCGCAGAAGGCCGGCGCCCCGTTCCCGAAGCTGCGCTCCAACCGCTACTTCGTGCGCCAGACCTTCGGGCTTGGCGGCGAGACGGAAGAGGTGCCGGACGGGCCGAACTCGATCGCGGGCACCCGCGATGTCGAGCGCATCACCGTCATCGCCGGCAAGTTCGCGCTCGGCGACTTCTTCGACGGCAACCTCTACGCCCACGATCCGCGCATCGACTTCATGAACTGGGGCCTGTGGGCGTCGGCCGCCTGGGACTTTCCGGCCAACCTCCCCGGATTCACGCAAGGGCTGATGGTCGAGTACAACCGGGCCGAGTTTGCGGTCCGCGCCGCCTACACGCAGGTGCCCAAGCAACCCTCCTCCGACGTGCTCGATCCGCGGGTGTTCGAGCGGGCCGGCACCAACATCGAGTTCGAGGGGCGCTACGCGCTGCCGGTGCTGGAGCAGCCGGGGCGGCTGCGGCTCGGCTTCTTTTCCAACGTCGGCAACACCGCCGATTACCGGCAGGTCGTGGCGCTGACGCAGGGCGGCAGCTTCGCCGACATCGAGGAGGCGGTCGCCGCCACCCGCGCGCCGCTGCGCAAGAGCGGACTCTACGTCAACCTCGAACAGGCGCTCACCCCCGATCTCGGCCTGTTCGCCCGCGCCAGCGCCAACGACGGGCGCTCCGAGAGCCTGTCCTTCACCGATGTCGACGGCTCGGTCTCCGGCGGCCTCTCGTTGAAGGGCACCGCCTGGGGCCGCCCGCAAGACACCGTGGGGGTCGGCGCCTCGCGCAACACCATCTCGCGGGCGCATCAGGCCTATTTCGCCAACGGGGGCCTGGGCCTGCTGATCGGCGACGGGCGCCTGAATTATTCGCCGGAGCGGGCCGTCGAGGTCTATTACGCGATGAACCTGACCAAGGGCGTCACCGTCTCCCTCGACTACCAGCACGTCGAGAACCCAGCCTACAACCGCGACCGCGGCCCGGCGGATTTTTTTGGGACCCGGTTGCACACGGATTTTTGAGGGTGGGCTTTTTCGGGGTTTCCGGTTGGCCGCATCGGCGACGCGCATCCCCTCGCCCCACACGCGGGGAGAGGGCCGCGACGACCTCGTCGTCGGCGCGGCGAGGCGGCAGCCGGAGGTGAGGGGGCTTGTCCGAAGAGGCTCATCCGTCGAAGCCCCCTCACCATCGCTCCGCTCCCTTCATGGACGACGGGGTCCATGAAGGCCTCTCCCCGCGTGCGGGGAGAGGGGGGCCCAGCGGCGCTCGAAGCGATTGAATTAGAGCGGCGATCGTAAAACGCGACGCAAGTCCCTCCCCCCTCTGCGGGGGAGGGTGTCCGCGGAGCGGACGGGAGAGGGGCAGCGCGACGCTACCGCCTCGCCGCCGTTGTCCCGTCATCTCCGGAAGCCGGGCTCCCCTCTCCCGACCCCCTTCGGGGGCCACCCTCCCCCGCAGAGGGGGGAGGGATGTGGCGGTGGCGCCTGCGTCCGAAAACAATCACTTCGCTCTAGCCCCGCACCTCGCAGCCGAACTCCGCCGCCGCCTCGTCCAGCCAGGACCACAGGCTGCCGGCAAGGCTGCGGGCGACGGCGATTTCATAGGTCGCATCGTCGCGCTGCCAGAGCTGCACGCCGATATGCGCGACCGAAGTCACCGCCGTGCGGCCGGGACCGAAGGCGCGCGGGTGCAGATCGACCGAGACGCCCTTTTCCAGCACGCGGCGGGCGTCCGGCCCGGAGAGCCGCAGCACGGCCCGCCCGTCGCTCTGGTCGGCGACCGCGGCGAGGCCGCTCAGCGCCGCGCCGAGCCCGTCGAGAGTGCCGCGGGTGGGGGCGAGCACCAGCCACTGGCCGGGGCCGGACCAGATCAGGCCGGTCTCGCCGGAGAACAAAGCCGTGCCGGGCTCGGGGAGAGAGAGGCCGAAGCGGTCCCGCACCGCAGCCGCGAGCCGCTCCTCGGCGCCGTCCACGGCGGTGACGCTCATGAGTGCCAGCCCCTCGCGGGGGATGACGGTGACGCTGGCCGGGCCCTTGCGCCGGCCGTGGCGACCGGCATGAGCGTAGAGGTCCCAGGCCCCGCGGGGCCGCCAGAGGGTCGCGTGCTCAGCCATGCATCCTCTCCCCCGCCGGGTCCACGAAGGCGGCGTTGCAGATCTCGACCTCGACATCGCCGCCGCGCACCGGATCGTAGGCGCGCACCCGCTCGCCGTGGCGTTCCGCCCCGCGCCGGATCAGGCCGAGGCCGATCCAGTGGCCGAGCGAGGGCGAGAACGCGACCGAGGTCATGGTTCCTTCGTCCGCCGCCAGGCTCGGCTCGGCACCGACGGCCAGGAAATGGGCGCCGGCCCGCAGGCGCTGGCTCGGATCGACCGGGCGGAAGCCGACGAGGATCGGGCGATCCGGGTCGGTGAGCGCCGGGCGCTCCTTCATCAGGCGACCGACATAGTCCTTCTTCTTCGCGAGCATCCCCCCGAGCGCGAGGTCGCGGGCGGTGGTCTGGCCGTTGATCTCGGCGCCCGCCGCGTGGCCCTTCTCGATGCGCATCACCGAGAGCGCCTCGGCGCCGTAGGGGCAGATGCCGTAGGGCAGGCCGGCTTGCATGATGGCGCGCCACGCCGCGTCGCCGTAACTGGCCGGCACCGCGATCTCGTAGGCGAGTTCGCCCGAGAACGAGATGCGGAACAGCCGCGCGGGAATCCCGCCGCCGACGGTGATCTCGGCCGCGCCTAAGAACGGGAACGCCTCGTTCGAGAGATCGAAGCCCGGATCGACGATGCGCCTCAGCACGTCGCGCGAGCGGGGGCCGGCCACCGCGTATTGCGCCCATTGCTCGCTGACCGAGACCATCTGCACATCGAGTTCGGGCCAGAGCCATTGGCGGCAGAATTCGAGGTGCTGCATCACGCGGGCGGCGTTGGCCGTCGAGGCCGTCATGACGAAGTGGTTCTCGGCCAGCCGCGAGACCGTGCCGTCGTCGAGCACGAAGCCGTCCTCGCGCAGCAGCAGGGCGTAGCGCGAACGGCCGACCTTCAGCGTCCCGAACGGGTTGGCGCAGACCCGCTCGATGAAGGCGAGCGCGTCGCGGCCCTGGATGTCGATCTTGCCGAAGGTGCTGACGTCGCAGAGACCCACCTTGCCGCGCACGGTCTCGACCTCGCGCACGACCGTCTGGAGCCAGTCGGTCTCGCCGGCCCGCGGGAAATAGGCCGGGCGCAGCCACAGGCCGGTCTCTAGGAACTGCGCGTTGTTCTCCAGGCACCACGCGTGGGACGGGACATGCCGCGTCGCGCGGAACTCCTTGCCGCGGTGGTGGCCGGCGAAGGCGCCGATGGCGACGGGGGTGAAGGGCGGGCGGAACACCGTGGTGCCGACCGCCGGAATTTTTTGGCCGGTCAGCTCGGCCATGATCGACAGGCCGGCGAGGTTCGAGGTCTTGCCCTGGTCGGTCGCCATGCCGAGCGTGGTGTAGCGCTTGAGCAGTTCGACCGCGCGGAACCCCTCGCGGTGGGCCAGCTCCACGTCGGAGGCCGCCACGTCGTTCTGGAAGTCGACGAAGGCTTTTCCTTTCGGCTTGGCGACGCGCCAGAGCGGGGTGTGGGCAGTGGATTCCGGGTCGGTGCGGGGCGTGGCCGTCGCCGTCGCCCTGAAATCGCATGATTCCGCCGCCTCGGCGCCGAGGCGGGCGCCGCTTTCGAGCGCATCCGCCAGCGTCAGCCGGCCCGAGGCCGCGCCGGCCGCGACCATGCCGGTGGGCAATTGGCCCGGCACGAAGCCGTGGATCGCCTCGTCCCAGACCGGACGGCGGGACAGGTGCGAGTCGAGATGCACCACCGGGTTCCAGCCGTTGGCCATGGCGAGGGTATCGCAGGCGATCCTCAGCGTGCTGCCGTAGGAATCGCGCACGTCGATTCCCGACAGGGCGAGGTGCCCGCGCGTGCCGACCACCTGCCCGCCGGCCACCACCTGGGCGCCCGCGGATTCGGCCATGCGACGGAGCGCGACCGGCACGTCGGGGCGGGAATCCACCACCGCGGCCACACGCCTGCCGGCCGCGGCGATGTCGGCCACCGTGCGCCAGCCGTCGTCGCTCGACGTGAACACGGCGGGGTGAGAGCCGGGGAGCACGCCGTAGCGGTTGAGATAGGTCCGCACCGCGCCGGCCAGCATCACGCCGGGCCGGTCGTTGCCGCCGAAGACGTGCGGGCGCTCGATGGCGCCCGCCGCCAGCACCGCGCGCCGGGCCACGATCCGCCACAGCCGCTGGCGCGGCGCGTGGGGGGCCGGCACCGCGACGTGATCGGAGACGCGCTCGACCGCGCCGTAGGCGCCGTGATCGTAGACGCCGAACAGGGTGGTGCGAGACAGAAGCCGCACCTCGGGCAGGCTTTCCAGCTCAGCCACCGCCTGCGCGACCCATTCGGGGCCGCTCACGCCGTCGATCTCGCGCCGCTCGGCCAGCAGCCGGCCGCCGAGGCAAAAATCCTCGTCCACGAGGATGACGCGGGCGCCGGATCGGCCGGCGCTGAGCGCCGCCGACAGGCCGGCGGGGCCGCCGCCGATGACGAGCACGTCGCAATGGGCGTGGGCGTGCTCGTAGGTGTCGGGATCGGGTGCATTCGCGGCCCGGCCGAGGCCCGCCGCGCGGCGGATCATCGGCTCGTACAGCTTCTCCCACAGGGCCGCCGGCCACATGAAGGTTTTGTAGTAGAAGCCCGCCGCGAAGATCGGCGAGAGCAGCGCGTTGACCGAGAGCGCATCGACTGCGAGCGTCGGCCAACGGTTCTGGCTCGTCGCCTCAAGCCCCTCGTAGAGTTCGGCCATGGTGGCGCGGGTGTTGGGCTCGCGCCGGGCCCCGGAGCGCAGCTCGACCAGGGCGTTCGGCTCCTCGGAACCCGCCGAAAGGATGCCGCGGGGCCGGTGATACTTGAACGAGCGCCCGACCAGCCGCACGCCGTTGGCGAGCAGCGCCGAGGCGAGTGTGTCGCCGTGGTAGCCGGTCAGTGTGCGCCCATCGAAGGTGAAGTCGCGGGCGCGGCGACGGTCGATCAGGCCGCCGGAGGATGTGCGGAAGGGTTGATCGCCCAACCCTCTCCCCTCTGCGGGGGAGGGTGCCAGCGGGTGCGGGGGCGACGTTTCCGGAAAGGGCGCTCCCCTCTCCCGACCCTCGCTGACGCGAGGACCACCCTCCCCCGCGGAGGGGGGAGGGAAGTTCGGCGTGCGATCAAGCATGGGGAGCGCTCCCGACGGACTCGGTGACGTGAGCCTTGGCGGCGCGGGCTTTGGCGACGTCGCGGGCGGGCGTGACATCGCTGATGGCGTGGGTGCGGGTGTCGCGGGTCACGACGAGCCAGGCGCGGCAGCCGGCGCCGTGGTACCAGAGTTCGCGGATCTCCCCGGCGCGGTTGTCGCGCAGATACACGTAGTCGTGCATGGCCTCCGCAGAGGCTTCCAGCCCGTCCGGGCGCACGGGCGCGGCGTCGCCGAGATAGCTGAACTCGCCGTTGTCGCGCTCGCCGCAATAGGGGCATCGGATGCGCATGGCTCTTCGTCCGTCCTCGTTGGCGTTGCTCGGCCCGATCCCACCCAACCCCCTCATCCTGAGGTGCCGCGTCAGCGGCCTCGAAGGAGGGCTCCAGCCCGCTCGCGATCCCTGGAGCCCTCCTTCGAGGCCCGCCAAGGCGGGCACCTCAGGATGAGGGCAGGGGGTGGGAGAGAAAGAATCAGTGCAGGTTGGGCTGGGCGCCCATGCCCTTCTCGTCGATGACGTGGCCGGTGGCGAAGCGGTCGAGGCGGAAGGCGGCGCTGTCGGGGTGGGGCTCGTCGCGGGCGATGGTGTGGGCGAAGCAGAAGCCCGCCGCCGGGGTCGCCTTGAAGCCGCCGTAGCACCAGCCGGCGTTGAGATAGAGGCCGCCGATGTCGGTGCGGTCGATGATGGGCGAGCCGTCCATCGACATATCCATGATGCCGCCCCAGTGGCGCAGCAGCCGCAGGCGCCCGAGCCCCGGCCAGAGCGCCATGCCGCCCTCCATCACGTCCTCGATGGTGTGCAGGTTGCCGCGCTGTGCATATGAATTGTAGCCGTCGATGTCGCCGCCGAAGACGAGGCCGCCCTTGTCCGACTGGCTGACGTAGAAGTGGCCGGCCCCGAAGGTCATCACGCAGTCGATCAGCGGTTTCACGCCCTCGCTGACGAAGGCCTGGAGCACGTGGCTCTCGATCGGCAGCCGCATGTCCACCATGGAGGCGAGCAGCGAGGATGAGCCGGCGACGGACAGGCCGATCTTCTTCGCCCCGATGAAGCCGCGGCTGGTCTCGACGCCGACGACGCGCCCGTTCTCGCGGCGGATGCCGGTGACCGCGCAGTTCTGGACGATGTCCACGCCCCGGTCGCTGGCGGCGCGGGCGTAGCCCCAGGCCACCGCATCGTGGCGCACGGTGCCGCCGCGGCGCTGGAGCAGGCCGCCCTTCACGGGAAAGCGCGCGTTGTCGAAATCGATGAACGGCACCATCGCCCGCACGCCCTCGCGGTCCAGAAGCTCGGAATCGATGCCGGCCATCCGCATGGCGTTGCCGCGGCGCGCGTAAGCGTCGCGCTGGGCGTCGGTGTGGTAGAGGTTCAAGACGCCACGCTGGCTGACCATGGCGTTGTAGTTGATGTCCTGCTCCAGCCCCTCCCAGAGCTTCATCGAGTGCTCGTAGAACGGGATGTTGCCCGGCAGCCCGTAGTTCGAGCGCACGATGGTGGTGTTGCGCCCGACATTGCCGGAGCCGATGTGGCTCTTCTCCAGCACGGCGACGTTGGTCAGGCCGTGCTCCTTGGCAAGGTAATAGGCGGTCGCCAACCCGTGCCCGCCGCCGCCGACGATGACCACGTCGTACTCGGCCTTCGGCGCCGCGTCGCGCCATTGCGGCTTCCAGTCCCGCTGGCCGCGGAGCGCCTGCCCGAGGACGCTGAAGAGGGAATAGCGCATCGCGTTCGTCCACTCGGATCGCCGGTCGCGACGGGGTGATCCCATCCAATCCCCTCATCCTGAGGCGCCGCAGCGAAGCGGAGGCCTCGAAGGAGGGCTCCAGGGATCGCTGTGCGAACTGGAGCCCTCCTTCGAGGCCGCTTCGCGGCACCTCAGGATGAGGGGGTGGATGGGATCGGCGTGGCCCATCGCCCTCGGCACGGCGCTCTTGATACGCCCCCTGCGGCAGCGGCCCCTTGCAAATCGCGACACATTCCCGGCAGATCGCGGCGGAATGTGCCCCGCCCCCCTTCCCGACCCCGAGCCCACCATTGTGGGCTTCGTGCTGGTGCCGGACTTCGCGCTGATGACCTACGCGGCGGCGGTCGAGCCGCTGCGGGCGGCCAACGCCCTGTCGGGACGCGTTCTTTATCGCTGGTGGCACGCGGCCCCCGCCGACGCACCGGTCGCCGCCTCGAACGGCTTGAGCATCACGCCCGATGTCGCGGTCGGTGCCGAGCCGCCGGGGGCGGATTGGGTGATCGTCTGCGCGGGCGGCAACCCGTCGGAATTCGACGATCCCGCCCTGTTCGCGTGGCTGCGGCGCTTGGCGCTGCGACCCGGCACGGTGATCGGGGGCTTGTCCGGTGGGCCCTACCTGCTGGCGCGGGCCGGCCTCCTCGACGGGCGGCGCTGCACCCTGCACTGGGAGCACATCCCGGCCTTCCACGAGCGGTTTCCCCGCGTCGAGGTGGTGCGCGCGCTCTACGAGGTCGGGCCCGACCGCATGACCTGCTCCGGCGGCATCGCCGCCCTCGACATGATGCTCGACCGGATCGGGCGCGACCACGGCGCGGGCCTCGCCGCGGGCGTCGCCGACTGGTTCCTGCACAACCAGATCCGGGAGGGGTTGAGCCCGCAGCGGATGGCTTTGCGCCAGCGCTTCGACCTGCGCGACCCGCGGCTGCTGCGCGTGCTCGCCGCCATGGAGGAGAATCTGGAGGTCCCGCTCACCCGCGAGGCGCTGGCCGACCTCGCCCGGATCGGCGTGCGCCAGCTGGAGCGGCTGTTTCGCGAGCGGCTCGGGACGAGCCTGCACCGGCATTATCTCGGCCTGCGCCTCGATCAGGCGCATCGCCTGCGCCGCGAGACCGCGATGCCGGCCGCCGAGATCGCCGCGGCGACGGGGTTTCTCAATGCGGAGGAGTTGGCGCGGGCGGAGCGGCGGCGACAGCGGGCCCTCTCCTCCCCCTTGCGGGGAGGAGCCGGAGGTGGGGGTGGTGCAGACGGCACCGCCTCCGATCCATCCTGAACCACCCCCACCCCTGACCCCTCCCCACCCAGGTCGGGCCTGCCCGATCTGGGCAAGCAAAGTGCGGATCTCGGGCAAGCCCGAGATCCGTGGGGAGGGGAAGAGACTTATTCCGCCGCGTCGAGGCGCGGATGCTCGATCTCGGCGCGCTCGCGCTTGACCAGTTCGGCCGTGAGGAACGCCACTTCCAGCGCCTGCTCCGCGTTGAGGCGCGGGTCGCAATAGGTGTGGTAGCGATCCTGCAGGTCGTCCGCCGTCAGCGCGCGGGCGCCGCCCGTGCACTCGGTCACGTCCTTGCCGGTCATCTCGAGATGGATGCCGCCCGCGATCGTGCCTTCCGCGCGGTGGACGCCGAAGAAGCCCTCGATCTCCTGCATCACCCGCTCGAACGGACGCGTCTTGTAGCGGCCCGCCGCGATGGTGTTGCCGTGCATCGGATCGCACACCCACACCACCGAGCGGCCCTCGCGCTCGACCGCGCGGATCAGGGCCGGCAGGTGGTCGCCCACCTTGTCGGCGCCGAAGCGGCAGATCAGCGAGAGGCGGCCCGCCTCGTTCTCCGGGTTGAGGAGATCGATCAGGCGGATCAGCCCCTCGGGCGTCGTGCTCGGCCCGCATTTGAGGCCGATCGGGTTCTTGATGCCGCGGGCGTATTCCACGTGGGCGTGGTCCGGCTGGCGGGTGCGATCACCGATCCAGAGCATATGGCCCGAGGTGGCGTACCAGTCGCCGCTCGTCGAATCGACGCGGGTCAGCGACTCCTCGTAGCCGAGCAGCAGCGCCTCGTGGCTGGTGTAGAAGTCGGTGGTGCGCACCTCCTGGTGCGTCTCCGGGTTGATGCCGATGGCGCGCATGAAGTCGAGCGCGTCCGACATCCGCTCGGCCACGTCCCGGTAGCGCGAGGACTGGGGCGAGTCCTTCACGAAGCCGAGCATCCAGCGATGGGCGTTCTCGAGGTTGGCGTAGCCGCCGGTGGCGAAGGCGCGCAGAAGGTTCAGCGTCGCCGCCGACTGCCGGTAGGCCTCGAGTTGGCGTTTGGGGTCGGGGATGCGGGCCTCTTCCGTGAAGGTGAGGCCGTTGATGATGTCGCCGCGGTAGCTCGGCAGCGACACACCCTCCAGCGTCTCGGTCGGCGACGAGCGGGGCTTGGCGAACTGCCCGGCGATGCGGCCGACCTTCACCACGGGCGAGCCGCCGGCGAAGGTGAGCACCATCGCCATCTGCAGGAACACGCGGAAGAAATCGCGGATGTTATCGGCCGAATGCTCGTCGAAGCTCTCGGCGCAGTCGCCGCCCTGCAGGAGGAACGCCTGACCGGTCGAGACGCGCGCCAGCGCCGCCTTCAGCTTGCGGGCCTCGCCGGCGAACACGAGCGGGGGAAAGCTCGCGAGTTGAGCCTCCACGGCCTGGAGCGCATCCGCGTCCGGATAGGACGGCACCTGCTGGATCGGCAGGTTGCGCCAGGTTTTGGGGGTCCACCGCTCGGTCATGACACTCTCTCCGCTCACCTCGACAAGGTGAAGCGCGCGGGCCCTCCCGCCTCGCGCGAAGCGCGGCTTATAGAGCGGTTTTTTGCGGGTGGCGAGTTGGGAAGCGGCCTACGTTTTTCTTGAGATCCGGTTAGCGCGATCCCGCTCAAACCCCCGCCGTCATTCCGGGGCCGCGCAGCGGAACCTGGAATCCACGACTGGCCGCGACGCTCTTTGCAGCCGCGTATCACGGGTGGATTCCGGGTTCGCCTGCGGCGCCCCGGAATGACGGCGTCGAGACAAGCATTCAGCTCAGCGCCGTCCCGGTGAGCAGCCCCACGAGTTCGGCCTGCCGCGATACGCCGGTCTTCTGGAACACGCGCTTGAGCACGGAGCGGGCGGTGCTCGGGGTGATGCCGAGCTTGGCCGCAGCCGGCACCGGAGCATCGCCCGCGGCGATCAGGGCGGCGAGGCGCGATTCGGCCGGCGTCAGGTCGAACAGGCCCTGCACCACGTCGGCGCTCGGCACGTCGCGGGCGACGACGGGGGTGGCGATCAGCACCGCACGCGCACGGGCGAACACATCGTGGGCCGCGCCCCGCACCGGCACGAGATGGAGGATCACCGGCGGGCGTTCGTCCTGCGCCGGGATCGGGATCGAGCGCACCGGCAGCGGCCTGTCCCCGCCCCTTGCCCCGCCCATCGCCTCGCGCAGCAGCCGGTCGGCGGCCGGATCGACCACCGCGAGGCGCGAGGGCTGGTCGCTCAGGGTGTGGGGCATCAGGGCGGTGAGGCCCGCATTGGCCGCGAGCAGCCGCCCGCCGGTGCCGAGCACGGCCGCCGGCAGGCCGAGCAGTTCCAGGGTGCGGGTGGTGGTGGCGATGCGCTCCATTTCCAACCGCGCCGAGAGCAGGGCCGCGCGAGCGAGGTGCGGGCGCAAGGTATCGAGGGTGGCCAGCATCTCCGGGCCGAAGGGCCCGTCCGCGTGCGGGCGCTCGCAATGGACGATGACGCTGTCGCCGCTCGGCACCATCACGGCGGTGGCCGTGCCCGAGCCGTAGCCGCGGGGGATCAGGAAATCGCGATAGAGCGGATCGGTGTCGATCTCGTCCTGCGTGACTACGTCGAGGTCGGACAGGAAGCCCGGATGGCGCATGTCCAACAGGCGCCGGGTGCGGATGTTGTCGGGGAAGCGTTCGGTATGGGCCAGCACCAGCGCGTCGAACTCGGGCGAGGTCGTCACCCAGTCGCGGAAGCGCGTGCCGGTGGAGACGATCATCACCGCCTGCGGCGCGCCCGCGAGCCGGGCGAGGTCGATCAGCACCGCCCGCCACAACTCGGGCACGGCGGCCGCCTCGTAGATCCGGTCGATCAGGGCGAGCGAGGCCGCGGACGGCGCGGCGGGCTCGACCCTAAGGAACGGGCGCTGCGGGGCGTTCATGCAGGAGCGTTCAATGGAAGAACGGCAGGAGGTGGGGCAAAGTGTGGGGCGCGAACAGGCCGAAGCTCGCCAGCGCCAGCCCGATCACCCCGAGCAGGCCGCCCGCGAAGGCGAGCGCCACGATGCCGGTGATGACCTCCGCCGAGGCCAGGACGATGCCGATCTGGATCGCCGCGGAGGCGAGTTCGTAATGGTGGTAGCGCTCCAGCGCGAGGTCGCGCCGCCCCTCCGCGGCTTGGGCCTTGGCCGACAGCTCCTTGCGGCCCTCGCCCTTGGCCGGGTCGGATTCCCAGCGCTGCATCGTGGCGGCCCACTCGTCGCGCTTGGCCTTGAGCGCGGCCGGGTCGGCGCCCGGCGGCAGCAGGGCGATCACCTCGTCGGCGGTCTTGACCACGGTGCCGCGGATGGTGCGGGCCTGGAAATAGGCCCATTGGTTGGCGGCCTCGATGTTGGCGCCGAGCGCCTCGGTCTGCGCGCTCTTGGCCAGCGTCTCGGCCCCGGCCAGGAACAGGGCCAGCACCGAGATCAGCAGCGCGACGCGCTTGTTCGAAGACTCGACCGCTCCGTGCCCACCCGACATGCCGTCCGTTTCCCTTATCAACCGTGAGATTCGCGAGCCCGGAGTCACAGCCGATCTCGGGGCCGAGCGCAAACCGAAAATTGCGGGACACCGTTGCCGGGCGGCAGCCGCGCCCGAGATGCGAGGAAGACGGTCGCGGTCGCGAGCCGGTTCGATGCCGTGATGCGTCCAACCCCTAAACCTCATCCTGAGGTGCTTCGCGAAGCGGAGCCTCGAAGGAGGGCTCCAGTTCGCGCGAGACCTCTGGAACCCTCCTTCGAGGCCGCTTCGCGGCACCTCAGGATGAGGGGGTAGGGTGGGAGGAACCGTTCGAGCAGGCTCTGAAGCCGGGGAGAAAAGAATGCGCCTCCAAGTCCTCGGTTGCGGCGACGCCTTCGGCTCCGGCGGGCGCTTCCACACCTGCTTCCACGTCGAGGCGAAGGCCGGCGCGTTCCTGGTCGATTGCGGCGCCTCGGCGCTCATCGCGATCCGCCGCTTCGGCGTCGATTCGAACGCGATCCGCGCGGTGTTCGTCACCCATCTCCACGGCGACCATTTCGGCGGCCTGCCCTGGCTGATCCTCGACGGGCAGCTCGTCAGCGGTCGCGAGCAGCCGCTGACCATCGTCGGCCCGCCGGGCCTGCGCGCGCGGCTGCCCGCGGCGATGGAGGCGCTGTTTCCCGGCTCCTCCACCGCCGAGCGGCGCTTCGCCGTCGAGATCGTGGAGATCGAGCCCGAGCATCCGGTCGCGGTCGGCGGCGTGCGGGCCGAGGCGTTCGCCATGCGCCATCCCTCCGGCGCACCCGCGCAGGCGCTGCGGCTCACCGTCGACGGCAAGGTCGTGACCTATACCGGCGACACCGAATGGGTGGACGACATCATCCCCGCGGGCCGGGGCGCCGACCTGATGATCGCCGAGGGCTACACCGCGGAGCGCCCGGTCCCGTTCCATCTCGACTGGGCGACCCTGCGGGCGCGCCTGCCCGAGATCGCCCCGAAGCGCCTGATGCTGACTCACATGAGCCCGGAGATGATCGCCCGCGAGCCCGACGGCTACATCGCGGCGGAGGACGGGCTGGTCGTGGTGTTCTGAGGCGGCTTGGCAGGAGGGGAATTTCGGCCGATACCGGGCCGCCTCAACTTTCGCGAGAATCAGGCCATGCGCCGCGCGATCATCCTCGGGCTCGCCTTGTTCGCGGCCCTTCCGGCTTCCCTCCGGGCCGAGCCTGCGACCGCGCCGCCCGCCTCCACCAAAGTCGATCCGGCCCGGCTGGCGCTCGCGCGCGACGTGATCGCGCGCGCTCAGGGCGGGCGCGAGGCGACGCTCGCCGCCATGAAGGGGCCGCTCGGCGCCTTGCTCGATCAGCAGATGCGCCAGATGGGCGTCGCCGCCCCGGACAAGGCGCAGATCATGATGGACGAAGTCCTGATGCCGATCCTGACGGCCCATTACGACGAGATGCTGAACGTGCAGGCCCTCGCCTATGCGGCCGTCTTCCCGGCGGAGGATCTGCGCGCCATCGCGGCCTTCTACGCCACGCCCGCCGGACAGCGCCTCGCCAAGGCGCAGCCGCAGCTCGCCCAGGCGAGCCTCGTCGGCATACGCCAGTGGATGGCCGCGCTGATGCCGGAGATCCAGCAGAAACTCGCCGAGACCGCGAAGGCGCATGGCTGGATTCCCGGCGCCCCGGACCAGCGGCCGAAATCGAACTGATCCGTTTCAGGCCGGCTCGTTCGCCGTACCCTCCGGCGGGAAGGTGAGCGGGTAGCGCACCACCCCGCGGTGATAGGGAAACCGCGCCCGCTGGAGCGGGTCGGGCCCGGTGAAGATCAGGCGCACCCGGAACGCCACGGGGCTGACGCAGAGCAGGTATCCGCGCGAGCTGCGCTCGTCGGGCCAGTACATCACGGTCGAGAGGTAGCGCCGCTCGTCGCGCACCCAAGCCGGGATGAAGGGCAGGCGCCAGCGCCGGGCGAGGTGTTCGCCGACGCCGCCGAGGAAGGCGTCGGGCCGGGCCTGCCCGAGAAAGCCCGGCTCCTCGGCGATCATCGACCCCTGCGCCGCCCCGTCGCCGTCCAGCGCATAGAAGGCGTCGAGGAAGTTCTGCAGGTGATGGTCCCAGTCGCCGTCGCCGCGGGCCCGCTCCACCACCTCGCGTAAGGTCGCGGGCCTCACGTTTTTCCTACTCCGCGGCGGCCGCGAACACCGTCCCGGCCCGCGGCAGGTCCAGCGTGTCCCAGGTCTCGACGAGCGCCGCGGTCAGGGCGGCGATGCGGGCCTCGTCGTGGAAGGGCGAGGGGGTGATGCGCAGGCGCTCGGTGCCGCGGGGCACGGTCGGGTAGTTGATCGGCTGGATGTAGATGGCGTGGTGCTCCAGCAGGTGGTCGGCGGCGGCCTTGCACAGCTCGGCGTCGCCCACCATCACCGGCACGATGTGGGTCTCGGTGGCGAGCACCGGCAGGCCGGCCGCCGCCAGCGCCGCCTTGGTCTGCGCGGCCTGGCGCTGATGCGCCTCGCGCTCGGTGCTGGAGCGCTTGAGGTAGCGCACCGAGGCGCGGGCGGCGGCCGCGATGGCCGGCGGCAGCGCGGTGGTGAAGATGAAGCCCGCGGCGTGGCTGCGCACGGCGTCGCACAGGATGGCGGAGCCGGTGATGTAGCCGCCGACGCAGCCGTAGCCCTTGGCCAGCGTGCCCTCGATGACGTCGACCCGGTGCATCACGCCGTCGCGCTCGGCGATGCCCGCGCCGCGCTCGCCGTAGAGGCCGACCGCGTGGACCTCGTCGAGATAGGTCATGGCGCCGTAGGTGTCGGCGAGGTCGCAGATCGCGGCGATCGGCGCCACGTCGCCGTCCATCGAGTAGACCGATTCGAAGCAGATCAGCTTGGGCCGGTCGCCGGCCTCGATCAGCAGCTCTTCGAGATGGGCGAGGTCGTTGTGGCGGAAGACGCGCTTGTCGCAGCCCGAATGGCGTACGCCCTCGATCATCGAGTTGTGGTTGAAGGCGTCCGACAGGATCAGGCAGTCCGGGATCAGCTTGGCGATGGTCGAGATGCCGGACTGGTTCGAGACGTAGCCCGAGGTGAAGACGAGGCCGGCCTCCTTGCCGTGCAGGTCGGCGAGTTCGCGCTCGAGATCGACCAGCGGCGAATTGTTGCCGGCGATGTTGCGGGTGCCGCCCGCGCCGACGCCGCAGCGGGCGGCGGTCTGGGTCATGGCCTCGACGACCTCGGGGTGCTGGCCCATGCCGAGATAGTCGTTGGAGCACCACACCGTGATCTCGCGGGTGCCGCCCTCGGGCCGGCGCCACGTCGCTTGCGGGAAGCGGCCGGAGATGCGCTCGATGTCGGCGAAGACGCGGTAGCGGCGCTCGCTGTGCAGCCGGTCGAGGGCGCCGCGGAAATAGTTCTCGTAGTCGGTGCGCGGGCCGGCCGGGCGCGCGGGCGCGCTGCGGCCGGCCCCGGCACGCATGTTGCAGGCGTCGATGGCGGGGGCATCGTCCACGCCGCCGTCGCCGCCCATGAGCATGTGGTCGGGCATGGACGCCCCCTTGGCCGCATTCTTGGCGGCGTCGTCGGCGTTCACGGGCATCAGGTTCACGGGCATCCGTCCTCGACGCTTGTGCTGGCCGGGCGCTCTTCTCAAGGGCGCGTCTCGGCTCGAAGAATCCGGGTCTGGGCCTGATCCGATCGGGGCAGGTCCGGGCCGTTCACGGCACGACGGCTCGAGGATCGCCCGTCCTTCGCGGGCGGCTTGTCGGTCAGCCCCTCGTCATCGGCCGGCGGCACCGTCGTCATGCGGTTCCGCTGCGTCCGCGAGATTGGGCGTATTTTCGAATTGGTTCAAGGTGAGTTCGAGACATTCCTGCTTTGCATGGCCCCGGACGCGACGGAATCACGCCCCCGACGCGCGGTTTCGGGTGACGATGGGTCGCGAGGTAGCCCGGTTCTCAGCCCAGCAGGCCGTCCAAGCTGAGGGACAGGGCGCCGGCGAGCTTGCGATAGGTCTCGACCGTCCCTTCCCGCCGCCCGGTCTCGATCTGCGACAGGTAGGGCTGGGCGAGGCCGGCCCGCTCCGCGAGCGCCCGGACGGTCAGGCCGCGATGCTCGCGCCAGACCCGGAGCCGGCTTTCGCCCGAGAGCAGACGGTCCACGATCTCGGACGGGATCAGCTCTTCCTCGCCGGAGGCCAAGCGCTCCCGAAAGGTCGCGAGGGCGGCGCGGTCGGTGTCGCCGTCTGTGGCCTCAAGGTTCATCGGACGCTCTGCTCTTGCAGGAAGCCGATGCCTTCTTCTCACGCAGCGGCCAGGATGGCGAGGGCGCGACGCCGATGGTGTAATCGGTGCGTCACCCGGAACGCCGCGAGACCGCCGCATGCCCCCGAACGACGACCGCGCCGCCCGCCTCAAGGCGGCCCTGCGCGACAACCTGCGCCGCCGCAAGACGCAGGCCCGCGGCCGCGCCGAGGAGCCGGGCCCGGCCGAGGCCGAGTCGCCCGCACCGCGCCCACCGGACGACCGCGAGCGCTCCGGCACCTGAGCAACACCGGCTCGATGTTGCGGCCACGCTTCTTCTTTTCGCCGGACTGCGCCTATACCTGAAGCCACGAGGCGATGCGCCGGAACGCCGCGCATCCGCAAAACACGACGCGACCGCCGCGCGGCGCTTCCAAGCGCGCGCGAGCCGAGGACCCCCATGGACCGTATCCACATCACCGGCGGCGCGCCGCTCAACGGCACGATCCCGATCTCGGGGGCCAAGAACGCGGCCCTGCCGCTGATGATCGCGAGCCTGCTCACCGGCGAGACGCTGGAACTCATCAACGTGCCGCGGCTCGCCGACATCGCCGCGCTGACCCGCATCCTCGGCAACCACGGCGTCGATCACATGGTCGTCGGCAAGCGGCCGGGCCAGACCACCGAGACCGGCCAGACCGTGCGGCTCACCGCCTCCAACGTCATCGACACCACCGCGCCCTACGAACTCGTCTCGACCATGCGGGCGAGCTTTTGGGTGGTCGCGCCGCTGCTCGCCCGCTTCGGCGAGGCGAAGGTGTCGCTGCCGGGCGGCTGCGCCATCGGCACGCGGCCGGTCGATCTCCTGATCATGGCGCTGGAAAAGCTCGGGGCCGAGATCGAGATCGACGGCGGCTACGTCGTCGCCAAGACCAAGAACGGCCTGCGCGGCGCCGAGATCGACTTTCCGAAGGTCACGGTCGGCGGCACCCACGTGGCGCTGATGGCGGCGGCGCTGGCCTACGGCACCACCGTGATCGACAACGCCGCCCGCGAACCGGAGGTGGTCGATCTCGCCGACTGCCTCATCAAGATGGGCGCGCGGATCGAGGGCGCGGGCACGTCGCGCATCGTCGTCGAGGGCGTGGCGCGCTTGGGCGGCGCCCGCCACGAGGTGCTGCCCGACCGGATCGAGACCGGCACCTACGCCATGGCGGTGGCGATGACCGGCGGCGACGTCTCGCTGGTCAACACCCGCGCCGATCTGCTGGCCTCGGCCCTCGAAACGCTCTCGGCCACCGGCGCCGAGGTGAGCGACATTCCCGGCGGCATCCGGGTGCGCCGCAACGGCGGCGGCATCAGCCCCGTCGACATCACCACCGATCCGTTCCCCGGCTTCCCGACCGATCTCCAGGCGCAGTTCATGGCGCTGATGACGCTGGCCAAGGGCCAATCGCGCATCCGCGAGACCATCTTCGAGAACCGCTTCATGCACGTGCAGGAGTTGGCGCGGCTGGGGGCCAAGATCCGGCTCGACGGCGATCTGGCCGTGGTCGAGGGCGTCGAGCGGCTGAAGGGTGCGCCGGTGATGGCGACGGATCTCCGCGCCTCGGTGTCGCTGGTGATCGGCGCGCTCGCGGCCGAGGGCGAGACCCAGATCAACCGGGTCTACCACCTCGACCGCGGCTTCGAGGCGCTGGAGGCCAAGCTCGGGCGCTGCGGCGCGCAGATCGAGCGCGTGCGAGCCTGAGGGCTCGCCGTGCGCGCCTAGTAAGGCGCGACGCCGCCGCGCTTGGTCCCGAAGCCGGGGATGTCGCAGGCGCAGGGCGCGTTCGGGGGCGCGAGCCAGGTCGGGCAGCTCCCGCGGGCCGTGACGCAGAGGCTGCCGCGCGGGTCGCCGTCGGGCCGACGTACCCGGGCCGGCGGCGCGGGGGGCTCCTCGTAATAATAGCCTTGAGGCGGCGCGTAGCGGCGGGGCGGGCCGTAGCCGTCGTCGTAGTACCGGTACTGGGCGGCGGCCGGGCCGGCGGCCAGCCCGAGGATCAGGGCGGCGCCCAGCGCCGGAAGTCCACGTCGCATCGTTCCCTCCTCAAGATTCCGGCGAGTTTCGTCGGACGCATCTGAACGGACGATGAGAAAAGCCGTTCCGGTTGCCGGGAAGGGGTCGCGTCGCTACCTACGCCCCAACGTCTTCCGTCATCGGCCCTTCTTAGGCGCCCGGAGCCACGAATGGAGCTTCTCAAGCTCGCCGCCCTCGATGCCGAGGATCTCGCCGTGATCTCGGCCCACCTTCAGGACGCGGTCCTGCGGGCCGGCGACCTCGCGTGGCTGCCGGGCGAGCACCGCTTCGTGCTGGTGGCGCGCCGGTTCGACTGGTCGGTCGCCCCCGGCGAGGCACCGCGGCGGCGGCTCACCGGCGTGCATTTCGAGCGCGTCAACGGCGTGAAGACCCGCGGCATCACCCCGGGCGCCTCCGACGATACCTTGAGCCTGCTCGCCGTCACCTTCGAGGAGGGCGAGGCGCCGTCCGGCATCGCGACGCTCGTATTCTCCGGGGGGGCCGCGATCCGCCTCGACCTCGAATGCGTCGAGGTGCGCCTGAAGGATCTCGGTCCCGTCTGGGAGGCCGACGGCACGCCCGACCACGAGGCCGTGCGCCCCCTCGTCGAGAACCGCCCGTGATGTCCTCTCGCAAGACCCTTTCCTCTGAGACCGGCCCCGCCCGATGATCCGCCTCGACAGCCGCGCGCCCGATTTCGCGCAAGCCTTCAAGCGCCTGCTCGGCCTCAAGCGCGAGATCGCCGAGGACGTGGACGAGACCGTGCGCGGCATCATCGCGGGCGTCGTCTCCGGCGGCGATGCCGCGCTCGTCGATTACACCCGCCGCTTCGACCGGCTCGGCCAGGACTTTTCGGCCGCCTCCCTGCGGATCACCGCAGAGGAAGTGGAGGCGGCGGTCGCGGCCTGCCCGGCGGAGGCGCGCGCGGCGCTCGAACTCGCCGCCGAACGGATCGAGGCCTATCACCGCCGCCAGATCCCGGAAGACCACCTCTCCACCGACGATCTCGGCGTCACCGCGGGCTGGCGCTGGACCGCGCTCGAATCGGTCGGCCTCTACGTGCCGGGCGGGACCGCGAGCTACCCGTCCTCGGTGCTGATGAACGCGGTGCCGGCCCGCGTCGCGGGCGTGCCGCGCATCGTCATGGTGGTGCCGACGCCCGAAGGCCAGCTCAACCCGCTGGTGCTGGCCGCCGCCCACCTCTCGGGCGTCACCGAAATTTTTCGTATTGGCGGCGCGCAGGCCGTCGCAGCGCTCGCCTACGGCACGGAGAGCATTCCGCCCGTGGCGAAAATCGTCGGACCGGGGAATGCCTGGGTCGCGGCGGCCAAGCGCCGGGTGTTCGGGCAGGTCGGCATCGACATGATCGCCGGCCCCTCCGAGGTGCTGATCCTGGCCGACGGCCACGCCAACCCCGACTGGATCGCCGCCGACCTGCTCGCCCAGGCCGAGCACGACCCCGCGGCGCAGTCGGTGCTCATCACCGATTCGGACGAACTGGCGGACGCCACGGAGGGGGCGGTCGAGCGCGCTCTGGCGACCCTGCCGCGCCAAGACATCGCCCGCGCCAGTTGGCGCGATTACGGCGCCATCGTCCGCGTCCAGAACTTCGAGGAGTCGGTGCCGCTGGTCGATGCCATCGCGCCCGAACATCTTGAGATCGAGACCGAGGATGCCGACGAACTCGCGCTGAAGATCCGCAACGCGGGTGCGATCTTTTTGGGCTCCCACACCCCGGAGGCCATCGGCGATTATGTCGGCGGCCCGAACCACGTGCTGCCGACCGCCCGCTCGGCCCGGTTCTCCTCGGGCCTCGGCGTGCTCGACTTCATGAAGCGCACCTCGATCCTGCGCTGCGACCCCGCCGCACTCCGCGCGCTCGGGCCGGCGGCAATTGCCCTAGGGCAATCAGAGGGGCTCGACGGGCATGCCCGGTCGGTGGCGATCCGGCTCAACCTGTAAGTGCCTCGTGAAGTGCGGCGCGCTTCATGAGAGACACTAAAAACTTGCCTGTGGCGTGGGCTTTCGGCTCATGTGAAGGGGGAGCGGTGCCCGCGGATTCGGCACCGGCAAGAAGAAGGCGGCGGCGATGACGGCCGAAGCGGGGCGAGCGGCGGCGGAGAAACCGAGGAACCGGCTCGCGGCGGTGCGCCTCGACGAGGCCTCCATCGGCCGCGGCAACCCGGACCAGGAGCACGAGCGCGCCATCGCGATCTACGACATCCTGGAGGAGAACAGCTTCACCATCCCCGAGCGCGACGACGGCCCCTACGGCCTCGTCCTCGGGCTCGTGGAGAACAAGCTCTCCTTCGCGATCACCACCGAGGCCGGCGAGCCGGTGATGACCCACTTGCTGTCGCTGACGCCGTTCCGGCGGGTGATCCGCGACTACGAGATGATCTGCGAGAGCTATTACAGCGCGATCCGCACCGCCTCGCCGACGCAGATCGAGGCGATCGACATGGGCCGGCGCGGCCTGCACAACGAGGCCTCCGAGCTGCTGCGCCAGCGCCTCGAAGGCAAGGTCGATCTCGACCACAACACCGCGCGCCGCCTGTTCACCCTCGTCTTCGCCCTGCATTGGAAGGGGTGAAACCGCTGTCGAGAGGAAGCGGGTGTCGCTTCCGCGACAGCGAGCGTGGCCGGATGCGGGCCTATGTGCGCGCGGGGCGCATCATCCTGCCCGCGGCACCGGGCGCATCGGAAAAACGTTGCGCTTTCGGGCGAGGCGGGGCGGCCCTATGACGGGTGACCCGAGGCGGCCTTCGTAAGGCGGGGCATGGCGGACGACGCGATCCCGGGGACGGGGCCGAAGAAGCGGCGGGTGCAGTCCGTCCTGTTCATGTGCAACTTCAACGCGGTGCGTTCGCTCGCGGCGGAGGCGATCGCGCGCCACTATTTCGGCAAGTCCACCTACGTGCAGTCGGCGGGCGTACGCACGGGCGAGCCGAGCGACCCGTTCATGATCGCGGCGCTGGACGAGATCGGCATCGACGCCGCCCGCCACAAGCCGCGCACCATCGAGCAGTTGGAGGACTGGGAGGGTCTGAATTTCGACCTGATCGTCACCCTCTCTCCGGAAGCCCACCACCGCGCCCTGGAGCTGACCCACACGGTCGCGGCGGACGTGGAATACTGGCCGACCCCCGACCCGACGCTGAACCAGGACGGCACCCGCGAGCAGCGCCTCGACGGCTACCGCGACGTGCGCGACGGGCTGACCTATCGGATCAAGGCGCGGTTGAAGGGGTAGGCGGGGCAAGGTTCCCCTCCCCCTTGCGGGGAGGGGTTAGGGGTGGGGGTGGCGCAGGAGGCACCGCCGAGCCCCATCCGGCCCGACCCCCACCTCCTACCTCCTCCCCGCAAGGGGGAGGAGAGCGCCGCATCCTGACGACCGAGCGACACCCGAACACCGCCCCTGCGATACAGCCGGCTACGGAGATTTCGCCGCTGTCATCGAATCGTCGCGGATCGCCCCGAAAGGCAGGGCCCGACCCTTGCGAGGAGAGCCCGGTCCCATGGACTTCCACCGCCGTTTCACCGTGCTGATGTGCACGCCCCATTTCGAACAGGGCGACCTCGAAGGCGCGCGGGTCGAGCAGATCGTGGCGGCGGTCGAGGCGCGCGGCTTCGAGGTGGTGCGGGCCCGCCGCGTCGAGGACGCCTCCATCGCGGTCCAGACCGATTCGGCCGTCGGCTGCCTCGTGGTCGACTGGGGCAAGCGCGGGCTGGAGGGCAAGGCCGCAGCCCTCATCGACATGATGCGAAAGCGCGGCCTTGAGATGCCGATCGTCATCATGGTCCGCCGCAAGCGGCTGGAGGACATCCCGGTCGAGCTGCTGGACTTCATCGACGGCTACATCTTCCTCGCGGAAGAGACCCCCGAATTCATCGCCCGCGGCCTCGTCTCCCGCGTGACGCAGTATGCCGACACGCTGAAGACCCCGTTCTTCGGCGCGCTGGTGGACTATGCCGAGGAGGGCAACCAGCTCTGGACCTGCCCCGGCCACAACGGCGGCATTTTTTACAATCGCTCCCCCATCGGCCGTATCTTCGTGGAGCATCTGGGCGAAGCGATCTTCCGCGACGACCTCGACAACTCGGTGCTCGATCTCGGCGATCTGCTGACCCACGAGGGCCCGGCGCTGAAGGCGCAGAAGGAGGCCGCCGCGATCTTCGGCGCCGAAAAAACCTACTTCGTCCTCAACGGCACCTCGGCCTCGAACAAGGTCGTGCTGGGCTCGCTGGTGGCCGAGGACGACCTCGTCCTGTTCGACCGCAACAACCACAAGGCCGCCCATCACGGCGCCCTGCTGCTCGCCGGCGGCATTCCGATCTTTCTGGAGACGGACCGCAACGCCTACGGCCTGATCGGCCCGATCTACCACGAGTCGCTCGATGAAGACCGCATCCGCGAAAAGATCCGCACCAATCCGCTGGTGAAGGACAAGGAGGCGTGGCGGAAGGAGCGCCCGTTCCGCTGCGCCGTCATCGAGCAATGCACCTACGACGGCACGATCTACGACGCGCAAGCGCTCGTCGAGCGGATCGGGCACCTGTGCGACTACATCCTGTTCGACGAGGCCTGGGCGGGCTTCATGAAGTTCCACCCGCTCTACGTCCGCCGCTTCGCCATGGGCCTGACCGGGCTCGACGAGACCTCGCCCGGCATCATCGCCACGCAGTCGACCCACAAGCAGCTCGCGAGCTTCAGCCAAGCCTCGCAGATCCACACCCGCGACGGCCATATCCGCGGCCAGACCCGGCGCGTCGAGCACAAGCGGCTCAACGAGAGCTTCCTCGTGCATGCCTCGACCTCGCCGTTCTACCCGATCTTCGCCTCGCTCGATGTCGGCGCGCAGATGATGAAGGGCCGCTCCGGCGTCGTCCTGTGGGACGACACGATCCGGCTCGGCATCGAGTGGCGGAAGAAGGCCCGCGCCATCCGCAAGGAGTTCGAGGAGCGCGAGGCCGATCCGAAGCGGCGCTGGTTCTTCGATCCCTTCGTGCCGGACGTGGTGGCCGGTCCCGACGGCGGCGAGACGCCGTGGGAATCGATCCCGACCGACATCCTGGCCTCCGACGCCCGCTACTGGGAGCTGACGCCGGGCGCGTCCTGGCACGGCTTCACCCATGTCGGGCCGTCCCATCGCGACGGCGGCCAGCCGGGCTTCGCCATCACCGATCCGAACAAGCTTACCATCCTCACCCCCGGCTTCGACCGGAAGACCGGTGCCTATGCCGAGCACGGGGTGCCCGCGCCGATCGTGGCGCAATACCTGCGTGAGAACCGGATCGTGCCGGAGAAGAACGATCTGAACTCGCTGCTCTTCCTGCTGACGCCGGGCGTCGAATCGTCGAAGGCCGGCACGCTGATCTCGGGGCTGGTCGCCTTCAAGCGGCTGCACGACGACAACGTGCTGCTGGAGGAGGCGATGCCGGAATTCGTCCGCGCCCGGCCCAAGCGCTACCGCGGCGTGCGCCTGCGCGACCTCTGCGCCGACTACCACACCTTCCACCGGGAATCCGGCACCTCGGCGCTCCAGCGCAAGCAGTTCATGCCCGAACACCTGCCCGAGATGGTGATGCCCCCGAAGGCCGCCGCGCAGATGCTGACGCGCAACCGGGTCGATTACGTGCCGATCGCGGAAGCGGAGGGGCGCATCGCCACCACCCTGATGCTGGTCTACCCGCCCGGCATCGGCACCGTGCTGCCGGGCGAGCGCCTGGACGAGCGGGCCAAACCCATGCTCGACTACTTCAAGATGTTCGAGGCGGCCTCGAACCTGTTTCCCGGCTTCGAGGCCGAGATTCAGGGCGTCTACCGCGAGGTCGATCCGGACGGGCGCATCCGCTTCCACACCTACGTGCTGCGCGAGGGGGCCTGATGGCCGAGGGGGCGCTCGCGGAACGGGCCTGTCCGGCCCACTGGCCGGACATCGTGATCCGGCCCTCGTCGGATGCCGACGTGCCGGCGATGATCGCGATCTACGAGCGCCACATCCGCCGCGGCGTCGGCGACACCGGCGACTTCGAGGAGGAGCGCCTGCTCCCCGACGAGTTGAAGCGGCGGCGCAAGAACATGCGCAGCAAGCGCCTGCCCCATCTCGTCGCCGAGCGCGACGGGCAGGTGGCGGGCTACGCCTACGCCGTGCCGTTCCGCAAGCGCCCGGCCTACCGCTTCACCCTCAAGCACTCGATCTACGTCCATCCCGACCACCTGCACGCCGGCATCGGCCGGCGCCTCTTGCCGGCGCTGATCGAGGCCTGCGCCGCGGGCGGCTACCGGCAGATGATCGGCTACATCGACGCTAAGAACGAGGCATCCTTGCGCCTGCACGAGGCCTGCGGGTTCGCCCGCGTCGGCTACCTGCCGGCCATCGGCTACAAGTACGGCCGCTGGAGCGACAGCGTCATGGTCCAGTGCCCGCTGGGTTCGGGCGCCGACGACCAGCCGCAATCGTGGGACCGGCCGGCGGAGTAGCGCAGGCCTCCCCCTCCCTCCCATCCCCCTCATCCTGAGGTGCTGCGGAGCAGCCTCGAAGGAGGGCTCCAGCGTATCGCGCGATTCCTGGAGCCCTCCTTCGAGGCTACGCTTCGCTCCGCACCTCAGGATGAGGGGGTTTGATTAGATCAGCCTCTCAATTGCTCGCCACGTCGGTCGCGTCGTCGCTGCCGCCGACCTTCATGTCGCTGCCGAGCGAGTAGATCTCGTAGGGCTTCCCGCCCGCGCCGGGGGAGCGGTAGAGGTAGGGCTGGTTCCACGGGTCGATCAGGCCGCGGGCATCGCGCAGGTACGGGCCGCGCCAGGTCGGGCCGGTCGATTGGACCAGCGCCTGGAGCCCCTGCTGCGCGTTCGGGTAGCTGCCGAGGTCGAGGTAGTACAGCTCCACCGCCTGGGCGATGTTCTTGACCTGCACGCGAGCGGTGTCGCCGCGCGCCCGACCGAGATAGCCGAGCACCTGCGGCGTCACCATCGTGGCGATCATGCCGATGATCGCCAGCACCACCAGCAGTTCCACCAGCGAGAAGCCGGCCTGCCGCTCGTCGCGCCGTTGCTTGTCCTGAACCGCGTCGTCCGTCATCGTCGCCACCTGTGGTCTGTTCGGGCGGCAGGATCGCCGCGAGTCCCGAACAAGACCTGACCGCCGACATGCGAGGCCGCCCGCCGTCCCGCCTTTCTTTTGATGTTTGTTATCGGAATCCTGCCACGCTCCCGGTCGATCCGGCGGGCCTCGTCCCGCGCCTGCGGGAAGCCCTCATGGCCGCGGCCAGCTCTCAGCCTCTCAAGACGGCCTCGCTCGTCCTGATCCTGACGGTGCTCCTCGGCATCGCGCCGGCCGCCGCCGACACCCTGCCGAAGGTGATGAGCCTGCCGCTGCCCGCGCCGCTCCCGCCGATCCGGCTGCTCACCCTGCTCGTCGGCCTCCACCTGATCGGCCTATGCTTCGGGCTCGGCGGCGCGACCATGCTCGATTTCTGGATCCTGCGCTGGATGCGCTGGGGCGGCCTGCCCTCGGAGATCGCCCGCACCTTCCTGTTCGTCAGCAAGGTCGTCTCGGTCGGCATCGCCCTGCTCTGGCTCTCCGGCCTCGGCTTCCTCGCGGTCTACGCCGTCGAGTCGCCGGAAAAGCTGAGCAACCCCAAGCTCGTCGCCAAGTTCGTCATCGTCCTGGCGCTCACGATCAACGGTCTGCTGATCCACGCCCTCGTCCTGCCGAGCGTGCTGCGCGACGTCAGCCGGCCGATGTTCGAGGGCGTGTCGCACACGAGCACGGCCGTCTTCCTCGTCTCCGGCGCGATCTCCGGCGTGTCGTGGTACGCCGCCTTCGCGCTCGGGCTGATGCGCGAGCTGAACGGGCGCGTCTCGACCGGCCTCCTGCTCTCGCTCTGGCTGGTCGCGGTGGTCGCCGCCTCGGTCGGCGCCTTCGCCTTCTGGCAATACCTGCTCGCCCGCAGCGCCCGCGGCGGGATGGCCGCCCCCTCCCCCGATCTGCGCCCCCTCGATTTCAGCGACGCCCCGCCCCCGCCGCCCCACCCGATGCGGCTGGTGCCGATGACCTTCACCTCGGTTCCGGAGCACCGCATCGTCCTCATCGGCCGTCGATGACCCTCGATCCCGGCTCGCTGACGCTGGCGGCCCTGCCGCTGCCGATCACGCTCGCCCTGAGCGTGATCGATGCGCGCCGCCGGATCATCCCCGATCCGCTCAACCTGCTCCTGCTCATTCTTGGATCGGCCGTCGCGGCTTTGCGCGAGCCCAACCCGGCGGCGCTCGCCGCCTGCCTCGCGCAAGCCGCAGCAGCGTTCGGACTGCTCTGGGCCCTGCGCGCCCTCTACGCGCGCCTGCGCGGCCGCACCGGCCTCGGCCTCGGCGACGTGAAGTTCATCGGCGCCGCGACTGCCTGGGTCGGACTCGCCGGACTGCCGATCCTGATCCTCGTGGCGAGCACCACGGCGCTCGCCACCCTGGCCCTCGCCGCGCTCGCGGGGCGGGCTGTCACCCGCGACTTCCGGCTGCCGTTCGGGCCGTTCCTGGCGGTTGGGCTGCACGCCGCCTTGCTCATGGGGCATGCGCCCTGAAAGGGCTCCGTATCCCGGGCGCGAAGAGCGCCCCGCGTAGCGGCCTCGGCCATCGCCGAGGCGTCTAGCGGAGCGAGCAGCCCAAGGCCGCGGACGCGGCCGCCGGCGCTTGAGGCCAAGCAAGAAACCGAGTGATCGCTGTAAGCGATTGCTCGGGCTCCGCCCGAACCCGCTAAAGGGATGATCCCTTCGGAATCCCGAGACTTACTGCGCCAACTGGCCGACGCTCGTGATCGCCCCCATCACCGAGATGATCAGCCCGCCGATCAGCCCGCCGACCGTCACCGTCACCAGCGGCGTCATCAGCGCCAGCAGGCGGTCGATGCGCTGGCGGGTCTGGGTCTCGTGCATCTCGGCGGCGTGGATCAGCACGGGGCCGAGGCGGTTCACCTGCTCGCCGCTGGCGATGAGGTTGAGCGTCGAGGGCGCGTGCGCCTTCAGGCTCGACAGGCCGGTGGCGAGGCTCGCCCCCTCGGTCAGCCGCCGCCCCGCTTCTTCGAGGGCCTTGCGAAACACCCGGTTGCCCGCGAGCGGGCGCGTGGCCGCCACCGCGTCGGGGATCGGCACCTGCGCGGTCAAGAGCGTGCCGAGCACCCGGCAGATGCGCCCGAGTTCGATCCCCACCACGATCTCCCGCACCAGCGGCAGCCGCAGCGCGAAGCGCCCGCGCGCCGCCGCGAAGGCCGGGTCCGGCCAGAACTTCACCAGCGCCAGCGCGATCAGCCCGCCCCCGCCGACGAGCCAGGGCCAGCCCTTGCCGACGAAATCGCCGAGCGCGCCGGCCGCCCGGATCGCGAAGGGCGGCTCGCGGCCGGTGCCGTCGAACAGCGGCGCCAGCGCCGGCACCAGCACCACGACGATCATGACGAGCGTGCCGATCGCCATCAGCACCAGCAAAGCCGGGTAGATCATCGCCGAGGAGAGATGGCGGCGCACCGCGTCGCGCCGCTCGATCGAGCCCGTCAGCGAGCCGATCACGTCGACCAAGGTGCCGGTCGATTCGCCCGCCCGCACGATATCGACCATGTCGGCGGGAAAGGCTTGCGGGTGCGCCGCCATCGCCCGCGACAGCGAGGCGCCGGCCACGACGCGCTCCAGGATGTCGGCGAGGATCGGCTTGAGCGCCGCGGAGGCCTGCCGCTCGACGAGGCGGAGCGCCCGATCCACGGTGAGCCCGGCGCCGACCAGCGTGCCGAACTCCCGCAGGAAGGCGAGGCGGGCGGCGTCGTTGACCCGGTCGCGCCCGAACAGGTCGCGGCTCCAGAACGGCGCCGGCCCCATGGCGGCGGCCTCGATGGCGAAGACCTGCAACCCGTCGGCCCGCAGTTGCGCCACCGCGCGCTGGCGGCTGTCGGCCTCGATCTTCCCCGAGCGGGCGCGTCCGTCGGCGGCATAGGCCTGATAGGCGAAGCGCGGCATCAGAGCTGGCCCTCCAGCACGCGCCCGACCTCGTCGAGCGTGGTGTCGCCCGCGATCACCCGCGCCCGGCCGCACTCGACGAGGCTCGCCATCCCGGCCTCGCGGGCGCTTTTGGTGATGGCCCCCTCCCCCGCCCCGTCCGCGATGAGCGAGCGCAGGCTCGGGTCCAACGGCATGATTTCCGACACCACCATCCGGCCGCGATAGCCGGTGCCGTTGCAGGCCGCGCAGCCGCGGGCGCGCTTCAGCGTCAACGGCCGGGAGGCCGGCACGGCGAGCCGCAGCCGCTCCTGATCAGTGGCGGGTTCGGGCGTCGCGCAGGCCCCGCACAGCCGCCGCACGAGGCGCTGCGCCACGACGCCGTTCAGCGTCGCGGCGATGAGGTAGGGCTCGACGCCCATGTCCATCAGCCGGGTCACGGTGGCGGGCGCCGAGTTGGTGTGCAGTGTCGAGATCACGAGATGGCCCGTCAGCGAGGCCTGCACGGCGATGCGCGCGGTCTCGCCGTCGCGGATTTCGCCGACCATCACCACGTCCGGATCCTGGCGCAGGATCGAGCGGAGTGCGGCCGAGAAGTCGAGCCCGATCCCGGCATGGGCCTGGACCTGATTGACGCCCGCCATCCGGTACTCGATCGGGTCCTCCACGGTGACGACCTTGAGATGCGGGCCGTTGATCCGCCGCAGGGCCGCGTAGAGCGTCGTGGTCTTGCCCGAACCGGTCGGGCCGGTGACGAGGACGAGGCCGTTGGGCTTACTCGTCATCGCGGAGATGCGGGCGATGGCCGGCGCGTCGAAGCCGAGAGACGAAAAATCCTCGACCCGGCGCGAGCCGTCGAGCACGCGCAAAACCACGCTCTCGCCGTGGGCGGTGGGCAGGGTCGAGACGCGGATGTCGACGTCCTGGCCGCGATCCGGCGCCTTCATGCGCCCGTCCTGCGGCAGGCGCCGCTCGGCGATGTTGAGGCCCGCCTGGATCTTGATGCGGGTGGTCAGCACGAGCTGAACCGATTTCGGCAGCCGCTCCGCCTCCACCAGCACGCCGTCCACGCGGTAGCGCACCCGCATGTCGGCCTCCTCCGCCTCCAGATGGATGTCGGAGGCCGTCAGTTCGAAGGCCTTTCGCACGAGGCGCGCGGCGAGCCGCACGATCGGCGCTTGGCTCGCCACGTCGGCGAGCCGGCTCAGGTCGTCGTCGGCGCCCCCGTCCTCCTCGCCCGCGGCGTCGCCGTAGAGGGCGCGGTGCGCCCGCTCGAACTGGCTCGGGCCCACCAGCCGGCAGGTGATCGTGCGGTCGGTGAGGTGTTCGAGGGCCGCCGGAATCTCGGGATCGAACGCATCGACCAGCGCCACCACGAGGCCGTCCGCCTCCTCGCTGAGCGGCAGCACGCGGGCGCGGGCGCAGTAATCGGCGCCGATGATGTCCGGGAGAACCGGCGAGGCCGGAAGGTCCTCCTCCTGCAGCACCAAGAAGCCGGTCGCCTCGGCGAGCGCGTCCGTCAGGTTCGCCTCGTGGACGAGGCCGAGTTCGGTCAGCAGCACCGGCAGCGGCCGGCGGCCGGGCAGGTCCAGCGCCGCCAGCGCCCGCTCGTGCCCCGCCGGATCGAGCAGGCCGTTGGCGGCGAGCGTTTCGATGAAGGCGCTGGGCGCGTCGAGCCGGTCGCGGGCGCCCCCGCGCCGGTCGGGCCGCGCCCGCTGCGGCCGGCTCTTCGAACCCCAGACGCTCAGCATGTCCCGGATCGCCCCCGACGCCGCGGGCCGAGCCCGCGAACGGCGGTCCGGCCGGCCCTGCGCCCTTTAAGCCGACGTAAACACCGGCAGCCTTAACAACTCGTCTCGTCAGCCTTTCCCGGAGCCTTCGCGCGTGAGTGCCATGGACGCCCATCCGGCCCGCGCACTCGCCGGGCGCAAGGCCGTGCTGCGCGAGAGCCTCGACGCCACCGCCTATCTGTTGGGCCTCAGCGAGGTGCGGGCCGACCGCGCGCCGGGCCTGCTGACGATCCGGGTTGGCGGCCCCGGCGAGCCCGGCCTGACCCTGATCGACCGGCGCGGCGAGGCGCCGCTCGTCCAGCGCCTCGACGCAGCACCCGACGATTTGCCGGCTCAGCTCGCCGCGATTCGCGCCGGGCAGGCAGGCGTCCGGGCGAAAATTCTGGTCGATCCGGCCCGCTGCTTCATGCGCACCCTCACCCTGCCGAGCGCGGCGCTGCCGCGGATGCGCGCGGTGCTGGCGCAGGAACTGGAGGCGGCGACGCCCTTCCGGGCGGGAAGCGTGCACAGCGACTGGTACGTCGAGGGCGAGGACGCCTCCACGCGCAGCCTGCGGGTGCGCCACGTCGTCCTCAAGCGCGCCGCGCTCGATCCGCTGCTCGCGGCGCTGGCCGAGGCCGGCATCGCCGCCGGCCCGGTCACGGTCGGGCCGGACGAGGACCGGACCATGCCGGTCGATCTCCTCACCGGCGGCCACCGCACGCTCCAGGGGCTCGCCGGCGGCGCCCGCAAGGGCGACCTCGCCCTGCTCGCCGGCGCCGCCCTGCTGGTGCTGTCCGCCTTCTGGGGCTTTCGCGCGCATCAGGACGCGACGCTCGCCGCCCTCGACGACGCCTTCGCTGAGGCCCGCCGCGCCGCCGGCCCGGCCCTGCCGGCCCCGGTCCAGGTCGGCACGGCGGCGATTTTGTCCGGCCGCGCGGCCCCCCTCGCCCGCACTTGGGACGCGCTCGCCGCCGCCCTGCTGGATTCGGTCTCGGCTACCAAGCTCAGCCTCGACGCGGAGGGCGCCCGGATCACCCTCGTCGCCGCCGACGAGCCGGCCGTGCTCGCGGCGCTGAGCAAGGTGCCGGGCTTCGGCGCGCCCTCTTTAAGCGGCTACGCGGTCGCCCCCGACGGCACGCGCACCATCGTGGTGCAATTGCCCGCCTTGAAGAGCGGAGGCCGGCCGTGAAGCTCCCCGCCCTCGATCTGCTGCCGAACCGCCCGGTGCTCGTGGCGCTCGGCGGCCTCGGGCTGCTGCTGGCGCTGGCCGTCGGGCCGGTCTCGCGCGCCATCGACGCGCAGGCCGAGATCGCCGCCGCCCGCGACCGCCTCGCCCGCGCGCAAGCCGCCAGCACCCGCCCGCCGCAACCGGCGCCGCTCACGGCCCCGGATGCCGACGCCCTGCTCGCCGCCTTCCGGGCGCGGCTCGACGGGCTCGCCGCCAACCGCGCCGTGGTGATCGACGCGGCGAACTATGAGCCCGACCCGGCCCAGCCGACCCTGCCGCGCCTGCGCGCGTATCTCCGCGGCACGGCGGAGGGCCTGCACGGCCTGCTGCACGCGCTCGAAACCGAAGCGCCGCTGATGGCGGTCGAAGCGGCGGACCTCGACGTCGCCCGCGCGGCCGACGAGGATGGCGGCCGGCCGCTGGTGATGCGCGCGAGCCTGACGGTGCGCGGCGTGCAACTCCCGCCGCCCCCACCGGAGACCGGAGGGCGCGCCCCGTGAGACGGATTTCGTCAGATCGCGTCGGCGGCCCCTGCATCCCCTCTCCCCGCACGGGGGGAGAGGGCCGCGATGACCTCGTCGTCGGCGCGGCGAGGCGGCAGCCGGGGGTGAGGGGGAGTCGACGAAAGAGCCTCTTTCGGACTCGCCCCCTCACCTCCGCTCCGGCTTCGCCTGCGCTTCCTGGAGGGACGACAAGGTCCCTACAGGCCTCTCCCCGCGTGCGGGGAGAGGGGGGAGCCGGCGGCCTCCGAAGTGATCAACCGGAGGCCGCATGAGATTGCGCCTGTCTGCTCTCCCCCCCACCGGCCTCCTGCCCCGCGCCCTGTTCGGCCTCGCCGCCGCCCTGGCGCTCGCGGCCTTCGCGTGGCCCGTGCGGATCGATCCCGCGCCGCCGCCCTCCATGCCCTGGACCGAGCCGCCGGGCACGGCCGCCCTGCAGCGCCCGCTGTTCGATCCCGGCCGGCGTGCCTGGACCGCGCGGGGCAGCCGCGAGACCGTGGCCGAGGGCGAGCCGCCCCGCCCGGTCCTGACGTTGCGCGGCATCCGCCTCGACGGCGCGGTGGCCCACGCGCTCATCGACGACGGCAGCGGCGAGCGCGCGTGGCTGAAGGCCGGCGAGGGCCGCGGCGACTGGCGCGTCACCGCCATCACCCCCGACCGCGTCACCCTGGACCAGCGCGGGCGCAGCTTCACCGCCGCCTTCATGGGGCCCCCGGCGACCCTGCGCCCGAAGCCGCTCGATCCGGCCCTGCGGCGGTGACCGGACACTTCTCCGCGGCCGGCTCTCCGGGCTACAACCTCCGCATGACGACGCCTCACGCCGGTCCGATCATCCTGTTCGACGCCGAATGCGTGCTGTGCTCAGGCAACGCCCGCTTCATCCTCGAACGCGACCGCTCCGCCCGCTTCCGCCTCGCCTCGATGCAGAGCGAACTCGGCCGGTCGCTCTATCGCCGCCACGGCATGGACCCGGCTGATCCGGTGAGCCTGCTCGTGGTCGAGGGCGAGCGGATGCGCCGGGACAGCGACGCGGTGCTGTTCATCTACGAGGGGCTCGGCTTCCCCTGGCGGCTCGCCGGCCTGCTGCGCATCGTCCCGGCCGCGTTACGCGATCCGGTCTACCGCCTCGTCGCGCGCAACCGCTACCGCCTGTTCGGCAAGCGCGACACCTGCTGGATCGCGCCCGCGCAGTTCCGGGACCGCATCCTGTGAGCGGACCGGGCGGCACGCTCTACCGCGCCATCCTCGGGCCCGCCCTCAAAGCCCTGCCCGCCCCCGTGCGGGCGCTGCACGCCGGCACCGGCACCCGCCGCCTCACCGGTTCGGCGCGCGTCCGGCGCGGCAGCGGACTCCCGGCCCGGCTCCTCTGCGCGCTCTTCCGCTTCCCCGAAACCGCCGACGACGTGCCCGTCAGCGTGACCTTCGCGCCGGAGCCGCGCGGCGAGCGCTGGACCCGCATCATCGGCCGGAAAACGGTCGTCTCGTTCCAGTCGGCCGGGACGGGCCGCGACCGCGGCCTGCTGGTCGAGCGCTTCGGCCTCGCCGCCTTCGCGCTGGCCCTGATCCCCGACGGCGACCGTCTCCGGTTCGTGCCCCGGCGCTGGTCGGTCCTCGGCCTTCCGATGCCGGGTTTCCTGCTGCCGACGGGCGAGAGTTTTGAAACCGAGCGCGACGGACTGTTCGCCTTCGACATCACCGTGCAGGTGCCGCTCGTCGGGCTCGTCGTCACCTATCGCGGGACGCTGGCGCCCGACCCCGCGGCGTGAGGGTCGATGCCGGGCATTCTATGCTGGCATCGAGCGATCGGAAGCGGCTATAGCAGAGAACCTAAGCCGTTCGATTTGATTCGGACCCGATTTTCTTGGCTCGACGTTCGCTCGTGCAGATGGCCGGGCGTCGAAAGGTCTACTATTCGACGCTTGTAGAGTCATAGAAAAATCCTTGACTGTGTTTTGACGATTGCGGCCGCGCCATGCTCGGGCGCAGGGGGGCGACGGATGCGGGACATCGACATCGATCTGATCGGCGTGCCGGTCTTCATTCTCGATGTCGATTCCGACGGCGGCTTTCGCGTGTGTGCGATCAACCGCGCCGACGAGGAGGCGGTCGGCGTGCGGGCCGACGACGTGATCGGGCGCCGCGTCGAGGCGTGCGTGGCGCCCGACTTCGCCCGGCACATCATCGCCCGCTGCTCGGAATGCGTCGCCAAGCGCGCCCTGCACGAATACGACGAGCGGCTCCAGCGCGACGGGGGCCTGCGCTGGCTGCGCACGACCCTGACGCCGGTCGTCGATCCGGCCTCGGGCCGCGTCGTCCGGATCGTCGGAGTGTCGGTGGACATCACGCAGCGCAAGGCCGAGGAAGGCGCCCTGACGGAGGCGGCCTTCCGCGATCCGCTGACGGGGCTGGCCAACCGGCGCCGCCTCGTGCGCAGCGTCGAGACCACGATCGCGCAGGCCCCCGCCACCGGCCGCGGCTTCGGCCTCGCGGTGATCGACCTCGACGGCTTCAAGCCGATCAACGACACCTACGGCCATCGCCGCGGCGACGACGTGCTGCGCCACATCGGCTCGCTGCTCAGCCTCACCGTGGAGCGGGACGAGGTCGTGGCGCGGCTCGGCGGCGACGAGTTCGCCCTGAAGCTGTTCGCGGCCTCGCCGGCCGAACTCCACCATCGGGCGAACGCGCTCGGCCGGCTGCTCGACCGCGACGTGACCATCGCCGAGCAGCGGATGCGGATCGGCGCCAGCGTCGGCTGCGCGGCGTGGACGCCCGGGACGACGTTCGAGGCCCTGTTCGACCGGGCCGATGCCGAGATGTACCGGCGCAAGGCGGAGCGGAAGGCGGCCTGACCGGCGCGCGCCCTCACTCCATCATCCGGCGCAGCACCCCCTCCTGGCCCGGCAGCGCGACCGACATCGGCGGGGGCGCGGGCACGGGCCTCACCGGCATCATCGCCTTGAACTGCTGGCGGAAATCCTCGGCGATGCGGTCGGCCTCCGCCGTGCCGCGGATCACCTTGGGGCGGATGAACACGATGAGTTCGGTGCGCACCCGCTCGTCGATCCGGTTGCGGAAGGCCTGACCGATCACGGGCAGATCGCCCAGCACCGGCACGGCTTCGTTGGAGATCTGCGCCTTCTCCTGCACCATGCCGCCGATGGCGAGGCTGTGGCCGTCGTTGACCGCGACGCTCGTCGCCACGCGGCGCTGGCGGATCGTCGGCGAGTTGATGTTGGAGGTCGTGGTCTTCACCACGTCGCTGACCTCCTGGTTGATGTCGAGCACCACGAGGCCGTTCTTGTTCACCCGCGGCGTCACCGAGAGGATGACGCCGGTGTCCTTCATCTCGATCTGGTTGAGGATCGGCGCGTTGGTCGAGAGCGCGCTCTGCCCGGTCTGCTGCACGATCGGCACCTGATCGCCGACCTGCAATTTGGCGGTGCGGTTGTCGAGCACGGTGATATTGGGCGACGAGATGACGTTGACCCGCGTCACGCCCTGGAGCGCGTTGAGCACGACGTTGAAGTCGGAGGCGTTCAAGAGGTAGTTGAAGCCCGGCACGCCGCCGACCGCCGCCTTGACCAGCGAGGCGGTGCCGCCGCCGCGCCCCGTCGGGCCGACCACGTCGCCCTGGACGTTGTTGAACTGCGCCCCGCCCTTGTTGAGGAACCACTGCACGCCGAAGCGGAGCGCATCGTTGAGGGTCACCTCGGCGATCACGGTCTCCAAGAGCACCTGCGTCGGCATCGCGTCGAGGCGACCGAGGATGCGCAGGATCTTGTCGTACTGGTTGCGGGTGGCCGAGATGACGAGGCTGTTGTTGGCCTCGTCGGCCACGATGCCGATGGCGTCGCGCCGTGCGCCCATGCCGCCGCCGTAGCCGCTCTCCATGCCGGTGCCGCCGTAGGCCGAGGCGCCGCTGTAGAGGGTGCCGCCTCCGCCGCCCGCGAGGCCGCCGCCCGCGCCGAAGCCGCCGCCGAGCCCGCCCGAGGGGCCGCCGCCGAAACCGCCACCCTGTCCCGCCGGCGAACCGCCGAGCGTGGAGCCGAAGCCGCCCGAGTTCTGGCTCGGCAGGCTGCCAGAGCCGCCATGCGACGGGTCGCCACTGAGCCCGCCGCTGCCGCCGCCGGGCCCGGTCGGGTCGGACCCCATCAGGCCGCCCGAGCCGCCACCCAAACCACCACTCATGCCGCCGCTCAAGCCGCCGCCGTACCCGCCGCCCATCCCGCCGCCGACCGACATCCCGGTCTCGGCCGCGACGACGCCCTGGAGCACCATCGCGAGTTCCTTGGCCGAGCGGTTCTGGATCCGGTAGACGAAGAGCTGCCGCTCGCGCTCGGCGGCGAAGGTCTCGAGTTGCTCCAGCCACGCCCGCGCCCGGTCGAGATAGGCGGCGCGCGAGCTGACCACGAGGATGGCGCCCAGCGATTCGTTCGGCACGAAGCGGATCAGGTCGCCCGTGCCCGCCGCCTCGCCGCCGAAGATCTGGGTGAGGTCGCGGGCGATGCTCCGGGGGTTGGCGCTGCGCACCGGCAGCATCGCCGTCGACATGCCGCGCATCCAATCGACGTCGAACACCTCGATGGTCTGGCGCAGCGCCCGGATCTGCCCGGCATCGCCCGACAGGATCAGCAGGTTGCGGGCGCGGTCGGCGCGCAGCACCACCTCGCGCGGGGCGATGGAGCCCAGCACCGCCTGCATCTCGGCGGCCGAGATCCAGCGCAGCGGCACGGTGACGGCGCCCGATTCGGCGGCCGGGCCCTGGACCGGGTTCACGCCCGCGCCGGTGGAGGGCACGATCTGCGCCGTGCGCCCGCGGCGGCGCAGCACGAGGCCGCGGCTGCCCAGCGCCGTCTCGAACATCGACAGCAGCGTGTCGCGGGTGACCGGGCCGCCGGTCTGGAGGGTGATGGTGCCGGCGGCGCGCTCATCGAGGCTGTAGCCCCAGCCCAAAGTATCGGCGAGCACCGCCTTGGCGGCCTCCGCCAGCGGCACCTCGACGAGGTTGAGGCTGACCAGGGCGCCGGGGAGCGGCGCCCGCGCCGGGGCCTCGCCGCCGACGAAGCGGTCGGTGCCGCGCAGCACGATGCCGCCGGAGGGCCGTGGTGCGGGTGCGACGCCGACATGGTCCGGGTTGAGGCCGGAGACCGGCCCCCCCAGCGGTTCGGCGGCGAGCGCCGCGCCGGCCACGGCGCCGCCGAGCGCCGCTCCGACGACCAATGCCCCCCACTTCATGCCGCCGACGAGCCTTTGCGCCCCGATCCGATCGTTCGAGGGCGACGTTAGGGATTTATGGTTAACGGGGTGTTGCGGGCGCCGCCCCCTCCGACGACGACTGGACCTCGACCAATAGGACCGGGCGGCGCGCTGCTTTCACATCACCGTCTTCGCCGTGCGATTGTTTTTTGGGGGGTTTTTCGGTCGAGCCGCCCGAGCCTGAACAAGCATAGGTCGGACGAGATCGGCTCACGGTGTCGGGGCGGCACCGCGTCTCCGGACTTGGTGAAACCATCGCGGCCCCGCCCGGCCGGGGCGCCCGTTCACCCCAACCCCGGCCGTGTCGAATCGAACGCCCGACCCGCGCATCCCGGCAAGATTCTGGAAGCCTTACCCAAGCGCTTTCTCTGGTCGAACGAGCTGAAAAAACAAGAATCCGTTCAGGTTATCGCCTTCAAAACCATCCTGTGCAAACGCGCCACACCTTTTGTCAACGTCTAGGATCGAGGATCACATCACATCCACTCGATAAGACTTCGACGACCCGCCCGATGCCTTCGCTCATCAGACAAACCTTCGCGGCAAGCCTCGGTTTCCTCGTTCTCGCGACGACGGCCCCGAGCGTCGCCGCGCCGGAACAGGCGGCCCGCCCGAGCGACCTCGCCGGTCTGCTCCGGCCGCTGGCGGAATCCCCGCCGCGCCTCGACCAGAACGGCGCACGCATCACCGCCGAGACCCTGCACGACCGGCTCGTGGTGGTCGCGTTCGTGAACGGCGAATGCACCATCGTCTGTGCGGTGCGCACGCTGGAACTCGACCGGCTCGCCCGCGCCCTGCCCGAGCCGCTGCGGGAGCGGGTGCGCTTCCTCGCGGTCGGCACCGATCCGGCCCGCGACGGGGCGGGGCGCCTGCGCGCCATGGCCGACGGGCTCGTCGGGCCGACCACCCCGCTCCGCTTCCTCGAGACGGACGCGGCCTCCGCCGCGGCGATCCTGGCCCGGCTGCGCTATCCCGCGAGCCTGCTGCCCGAGCCGCCCCCGACCCTGCTGGTGTTCGACCGGCGCGGCGAGATCGCGATGACCTACGGCAGCGATCCCCTCGATGCCCCCCGGCTGCTCGCCGACCTCACCGCCCTCGAAACCTTCGAGGAGGGGCTCGGACGGCCCCCGCGCGGCGCGCCCCCGGCCGCCTCGACCTTCTGACCCTTCCCCTCCCCTTCCCCCCTTCTGACGATCCACGACGGAGTTCTCGACATGACGCGACACGACGCGGCATCCGGCCGGGCGCGTGCCCGCCGGACCGCCCTGCTCTCGGCCACGATGCTGGCCACCGGCCTGATGACTTCGGCGCAGGCCGCCAAGTTCGGAATCGTGGTCAACCCGGTCCAGGACCCGCTGCTGTCGAACCTCGCGATTCCCGACGCGGCGCCGACCGTCGGCATGTGGTCGGGCCTGCGCGACTGGCCGATGAACGCGATCCACATGGGCCTCTTGCCGTCGGGCAAGGTGGTCTCGTTCGGCACGCCCGGCGGCAATCCCGGCACCCAGGACGGCCGCACCTTCGACGTGTGGGACCCCTATGCGGGGCTGTCCGGCAACAGCCACGTCACCCTGGGGGGCGTGGCCAAGGTCAACAGCTTCTGCGCGGCCCAGGCCTTCCAGGCCGACGGCTCGCTGCTCGTGTCGGGCGGCATCGTCAACGACGGCAACAACAAGGGCAGCGCGGTGCTCAACACCGCCGCCAACGGCGTCTCGGCCATCGGGGCGCAGCTCGCCAACGACCGCTACTACTCCACCATGCTCACCCTGCCGAACGGCCAGCAGGTGATCGTAGGCGGCTCCTACCCCTATCTCGGCGGCTGGGCCGATCCGCAGGGCTCCATCGACAAGGGTTGGATGACCGGCATGACGCCGGAGGTATTCGACGGCCAGAACTGGCGCAGCCTGTTCGGCGCCAAGAGCCGCGACGCGTTCGGGCCCGACTACAACCGGTTCTGGTATCCCCGCGCCTGGATCGCCCCGAACGGCAAGGTGTTCGGCATCTCCTCCGAGAAGATGTGGTACCTCGACACCACCAACAACGGCTCGGTGACGACGCAACAATTCAAGCAGGGCCAGCGCGACGTCGGCAACGCGGCGGACGCACCGAATGTCGGCCCCGCCTCCACCGCGGTGATGTACGCACCGGGCAAGATCCTCCAGGTCGGCGGCAACGCCTATTCCAACGGCGAGGGCTTCCTGTCGAGCAACCGCGCCACCGTGATCGACATCAACGGCAACGGCCCGGCCGTGAACGACACCAACAATATGAATTTCGGCCGCGGCTGGGCCAACGCCACCGTGCTGCCGACCGGCACCGTCGCCGTCACCGGCGGCAGCAAGTACAACGACCGCGGCGATGGCGACGTGGTGCTGGCCAGCGAGTTCTGGGACCCGAACACCGGCCGCTGGTCGGTCGGCGCCTCGGGCTCGGTCTATCGCGGCTACCATTCGAGCGCGATCCTGCTCCAGAACGGCGCCCTGCTGGTCGCGGGCGGCGGCGCCCCCGGCCCGGTCGCCAACCAGAACGCGGAGTTCTTCTATCCGCCCTACCTGTTCACCAGCGTGAACGGGAAGGCGGCACTCGCCCCCCGGCCGCAGATCGTCAGCCTCGACACCAACCGGCTCGGCTACGGCGCGCAGATGCAGTTCGAGTTCGCTTCGCAGAACGGCGTGGCGCAGGTGGTGCTGATCGGCCTCAGCTCGGTCACCCACAGCTTCAACCCGACGCAGCGGCGCATCCCGCTGACCTTCACCCAGGCCGACACGGCGGTGACGCTGCGCGGCCCCGCCTCGGGCGCCGTCGCCCCGCCCGGCTACTACCAGCTCGTCGCCATCGACCAGAAGGGCGTGCCCTCGCCCGGCGTGATCGTGGCGGTCGGCAACGTCGCCGCCCCCCCGCAATCCGCGACCCCGGTCGCCGGCAACGCGGGCGGCAGCACCGGCGGCGGCACGGGCACCGGCGGGACGGCGGGCGGCACGGGCGGCACCGGCACCGGCACCGGCTCGGGCACCGATCTCGGCAGCGTCGCCGGCACCGGCGGCATGACCCTCAAGGCGGCCCATTCCGGCCTCTGCCTCACGGTCCCGGGCGGCAACAACGCCGACGGCGCGGCGATCACGCAGCAGGCCTGCACCGGCGGCAACGAGCAGCTCTGGAAGGTCCAGGCGATCAACGGCGGCTCGGCGCTGGTCAACGCCGCCACCGGCAAGTGCATGGACCTCAGCCTGGAGAAGCTGCCCGTCGGCAACGGCACGCGGGTCTACCAGTGGGCCTGCCACGGCGGCACCAACCAAGCGTGGACGGCCAAGGCCCAGAACGGCGGCAGCGCCTTCTCCACCGCCTACGCGCCGAACCTCTGCGTCGATATCCCCGGCGCCTCGACCCAGGCCGGCACCGCCGTGTTCGGCTGGGGCTGCCACGGCGGGGCCAACCAGAGCTTCGCCCTCGGCGGAACGGGCGGGGGATCGGGCGGCAGCCTTCCGGCCGCGAACGGGCAGTGGACCCAGATCGGCGGCCCCTCGACCCGCCTGTCGATCGGAGCGGACGGGACGCTCGTCACCAACAACTCCGACAACCGGTCGGTCTGGCGCTCGACCGGCGACGGCAACTGGACCCAGATGCCGGGCATCCAGCTCCAAGACATCGCCGTCATCAGCGCCAACACGATGTACGGCATCGGCCTCGACAACAACGTCTACCGCTACAACGGCCAGAACTGGACCCAGGTCGGCACCAACGCCCGCTCGATCAGCGCCTCCTCGGACGGCACGGTGCTGATCGCCAACGGCAACGGCGAGCTGTGGCTCAAGCAGGCCAACGACAACTCCAATGCCTGGACCCGCCTGCCGGGCTGGGCCAGCCGGGTCGCGGTGATGAACGCCAACAGCCTCTGGCACGTCGGCAGCGACAAGTGGGTCTATCGGGGTGACCGGAACGGCAACTGGGTCCGGGTCGGGAACGACGTCGCCGACGTCGCGGCCTCGCCGGACGGCAGCGTGACGGTGATCAACTCCAACAACGGCTCGCTGTGGCGCAAGACCGGCGACAACGCGACCGCGAACTGGACGCAGTTCGGCGGCGGCATCCGGGCCACCGCCGTGACGGCCCCGAACGCCCAGCGGGCGATCATGATCGACCAGAACCGCAACATCTTCCGCTGGTAGGCGGACCGATGCGGACAAGATCCTGAGAAGGCGAGCGCCCCGACCTCACGGTCGGGGCGTTCTGCCGTCGGACGGCGCGCTTACACCGTCAAGGATCGTCGCGAAAATTGTATTTCGGGCCCCGGCCCGGCCGCCTCGACAAGCGTGGCTGTATCGATCAAATGATGGTTCGGGGCGCAGCCGAAGGACTTGGCGCGACGATTGTTCTGAGGGTTCGGGGATCATGCGGCGTCGTCTTCTCGTCTCGGCCTCGCTGCTGGCCTCGGCCCTGTGCGCGGGCGGTGCCGTCGCGGCGGACCTGCCGGCGCGCGCCGCCCCGCCGGTCTTCACGCCGGTGCCGGTCTTCACCTGGACCGGGCTCTACGGCGGGTTCAACCTCGGCTACGCCTGGAGCCACGACCGCGTCGTCACGCGCGCCCTCGACGGCCCGGATACCGGCTTCACGCGGCAGGCGATCGCGGCGATCGGCTTCGAGCGGATCGGCCTCGACAGCGGCGGCTTCACCGGCGGCGGGCAGGTCGGCGCCAACTACCAGTTCACGCCGGGCGCGGGCTTGGTCGTCGGCGTCGAGGCCGACGCGCAATACACCGACCTGCGGCGGCGCCGCACCGGCAGCGGCGGCTTCGTGCAGCCGATCGGCGGCGGCCTCACGATCCAGAACGATTTCGAGGCCGAGGCGCGCGGGCGCCTGAGCACTCTCGGCACCGTGCGCGGGCGGCTCGGCTACGCCTTCGATCGCGTGCTGGTCTACGGCACCGGCGGCTTCGCCTACGGCGAGACGACTTACGGCTCGCGCGTCGATCAGGTCAGCACCTGCGCCAACTGCCCCGGCGGGCCGGTGGTCGTCGATGCGGTGACCACGGGCGGGCGCCGGGGCATGCAGACCGGCTACGCCTATGGCGGCGGCATCGAGGTCGCGCTGCCCGCGACCAGCGTCCTGAACCTGTTCGGCGCCGCCGCCGTGACCCTCAAGGCCGAATACCTGCATTACGACCTCGGCACGCGCACCATCGTCGCCGCGTTCGAGCAGATCCCGTCGATCGGCCCGGCACGGCAGACCAGCGTCTCCCGGATCAGGACCGAGGGCGACCTCGCCCGCGTCGGACTCAACTTCAAGTTCGGCGTGGACTGAAGCGTCCGGCCGGCCCCGAGGGATCCGCCCGCCGACGGCGGCGCGAGCAGCGCCGTGCGGGCCGTCGGGGCCGGCTGCCGACCGCCGAATTGCGGGCGATCCGCCCGAAGCCGGGGCGAGGACGGGCGGCCCGGACGGCGAAATCCGGAGATATCGTTCATACCCGCCCGATTTCGCGCCGGATTTCCGCCTTCGTCTCGCCTTCGACCCTCGTCAGGTAGCAAATTCTCGGATACAACCGCGGCGGCGCTCGAAGCGACAGTAGCTTGACCGTCACGGCGTTGAATGTCCGCACGCTTTGCGAAGTAGGGGTCGTTTCGTGGCAAGCTCTCCCTTCACTTATACGTTCACTCATCCACCGCTGCCGATCTTCGAGGGGGCGGGCTACAGCGGCTCGTCAGGATCGAGTGGCAGCGACGGTTTTGTTTCGGCGGATGGAAACCTGTCCAGTCGCTATACGGGCTCCAGCGATTTCATCATTACGAACAAGGCCACCGGCGAAGAGTTTACCATCCAAACGAACGGCGATGGCAATACTCCGCTGGCCTTTTCCCCGGACGGAAAGTATTTTTATTACACACAAATATACTCCGATGTTTTCTCGGACGGCAGCAGCAATATCGTTCAGTACGACTTGCAGGCCAGGACGGCGAAAATCATTTTCGAGTCCGATACTTTTTCGCTCATTGAAATCGTGGCGGACGATCAATCCTCCATCGCGGCAGCAGCCGGGCGGTACGAGGCCGGAAAAATCGTCTACTCGGCATTCGCCACGAACACCGGCACCGTGATCCCTCTCGATGCGAGCGCATCGGGGAGCGCAGGCAACGGCCAGATCAGCGAAATCCATCCGGTGAACGGCGGCACCGCCGTCGTCTTCGTGAGCACGTCGAGCAACCTGGTTGCCGGGGACGTCAACGGCGCCGCCGACGTCTTCCTGAAGAACCTCAGGACGGGCGAGGTCACGCTCCTGTCCAAGTCGGGCTCGGGCGCGCAGGCGAACGGCGCCTCCGGCAGCGTCAGCGTGTCGGCCGACGGCAGCAAGGTCGTCTTCAGCAGCACGGCCACCAACCTCTCCTCGACCGACACCGCCGGCTTCAAGAACGTCTACGTGAAGGATATCGCCACGGGTGCGCTCACGCTGGTCTCCGTGACGGCTTCCGGTACGGCGGGCAACGGCGATTCGACCGACGGTGTCCTCTCGCCAGACGGCCGGTCGGTCGCCTTCCAGAGCACCGCGTCCAACCTCGTCGCGAACGACACCAACGGCCGGCAGGACGCCTTCCTCAAGTCGCTCGACGGCGGCGGCGTCACGTCGCTCTCCTTCGTCAAGGAAGGCGGCAGCGTGATCGAGTTTCCGGCCAGCGGGAAGCCCGGCTTCAGCCCCAATGGCGGCTTCGTCAGCTTCGGCGGCGGTATCTATGCGATCGATGCGACCGGCTTCCTCATCCTCAACGTGAGGAGCGCGAACGACGCCGCCGTCGTCGATGGCGTGTCCGTGTCGAAGGGCGACGGAACCGCCGCCATCACCTACAAGAATGTATTCGACAAATTCACGCTGAAGTCGGTGGCGGTGGGCCTCGATTACGACCGGGACGGCGATTTCAGGGCGACGCTCACGGCCCTGAAAGGTACGACGCCCGGCGAAAGCCAGAGCTTCCTCGTCAAGGTTCGGGCCCATTCCGGCGCCCAGAACTTCGTCGGCGACGGCACCGGCGAAGTGGTGCTGCTGTCGTCGGCCAACGACAAGGCCGATGGCGGGGCCGGCGACGACACGCTGTACGGCTATCGCGGTGCCGACGACCTGAGCGGCGGGGCCGGCAACGACGTCCTCGACGGCGGGCTCGGCGACGACATCCTGCGCGGCGGCGTCGGCGACGACACCTACTACATCGACAGCCCCTCCGATACGATCGTCGAGGCGGCCGGAGCCGGCCGCGACACGGCCTACGCCTCCTACTCGGCGACGCTGGCGGCGAATGTCGAGGATCTCGTCCTCACCGGCACCGCCGCCCTCAAGGGCAACGGCAACGCGCTGAACAACACCATCACCGGCAACGACGCCGCCAACACCCTTCAGGGGCTCGACGGCGACGACGTGCTCGATGGCGGGCTCGGTCCCGACCGGATGATCGGCGGGGCCGGCAACGACCGCTACTTCGTCCAATCCCTCAACGATGTCGTCGAGGAGGCGGCGGGCGGCGGCACCGACACCGTCGTCAGCAGGATCAGCCTGACCCTCGGCGACAACGTCGAGAATCTGACGCTGTTCGATGACGGCATCGAATACAATTCGGACAACAAGGCGGTCAACGGAACCGGGAATGCCCTCGCCAACGTCATCACCGGCAACGTGTTGGGCAATACGCTGACGGGTTTCGACGGCGACGATACGCTGATCGGCGGTGGCGGTAACGACCGGCTGTTGGGCGGCAACGGCGCGGATCGCCTCGAAGGCGGCCTCGGCAACGACTCCCTGGATGGCGGCAACGGGGCCGACGTCATGATCGGCGGTGCGGGCGACGACCGGTATCGGGTCACGAGTACCGAGGACCGGGTCGTGGAGATCGTCGGAGAGGGCAACGACCGGATCACGACGACCGTCGACTGGACGCTGGAACGCGGGTCGGGCGTGGAAGAACTCGCCGCGGATGGCAATGTCAGCAGCGGGCGATCCTTCAAGCTCGTCGGCAACGAACTTCAGAATACGATCATCGGCGGCTATGGCGACGACATCCTCGATGGAGGGGCCGGCGCCGACACGCTGTATGGCGGGTCCGGAGACGACACGTATTACGTCGATCAGGCGGGTGATCGGGTCTCGGAATCGTCCTTCGATAGCGGGTCGGACACCGTCATCTCTTCCGGCCGATTCACGCTGGAGGCGAACGCCACGATCGAGACCCTGAAGTTCGCCGACAATCGCGCCAGCGGGGTTCTCGAATTGACCGGCAGCTCCGTCGGCCAGACCCTGATCGGCAACGGCGGCGCGAGCCGTCTCGTCGGCCTCGGCGGCGACGACACCTACATCGTCGAAGGGGGGGACGACCTCGTGTTCGAGGCCGTGGGACAGGGCAACGACACCGTCATCTCCTCCGGCAGCTACACGCTGGCCGCCGGCCAGGAAATCGAGACCCTCAAGCTCGCCGCCCCCAACAGCAGCTCTCCCCTCGGCCTCAAGGGCAACGAGCTCGCCAACACCCTGATCGGCAATGCCGGCGCCAACGGCCTCGACGGCAGTGCCGGCGCCGACAGCCTCTACGGCCTGGCCGGCAACGACAGCTACACGATCGACAACGTCGGCGACCGCGTGTTCGAGACGGCGGGCCAGGGCACCGACACCCTGCGCACCTCCGTCAGCTACGTGCTCGCCGCCGGTCAGTCGGTCGAAATCCTCAAGCTCGCCGGCACCGCCTCGATCGACCTCACCGGCAACGAACTCGCCAACACGCTCACCGACAACGCCGGCAACAACCGCCTCGACGGCGGCGGCGGCGCCGACCGGATCTTCAGCACCGGCGGCGTCGACACCCTGATCGGCGGGGCCGGCGGCGACAGCGCGGTCATCGACCGCTCGGGCGCCACCGCGGCGCTGAGCTTCGTCATGACGAGCGTCGAGGGCACGACCACGCTGGTCGGCGACGGCACCACCACTCAGGGCATCGGCAACCTCACGCTCATCGGCGGGTCCGGCAACGACCGCTTCCTGACGCTTGACGGCACCGACACGCTCGACGGCGGGGCGGGCGACGACAAGCTGACGAGCGGGGCCGGCGACGACACCCTCAACGGCGGGGCCGGCAACGACACGCTGGAGGGCGGCACCGGCACCGACCGGATGACGGGCGGGGCGGGCAACGACCTCTACCTCGTCGACAGCTCGACCGACCGGGTGTTCGAGGCGGCGGGCGGCGGCTCCGACCGCATCTTCTCGACCGCCAACTACGCGCTCGCCGGCGGGCAGGAGATCGAGAACCTGAGCCTGCTGGGCTCGACGGGCACGGCGCGGCTGAACCTCGCGGGCAACGAGTTCGGCCAGACGCTGGTGGGCAATGCCGGCGCCAACGGTCTGGAGGGCAAGGGCGGCAACGACGTGCTAACCGGGGGCCGCGGCGCCGACAGCTTCGTGTTCGCCACCGCGCTCGGGGCCAACAACGTCGACCGCATCACCGACTTTGCCGCCGAGGACCGGTTCCTGCTGGGCAAGACCGTATTCTCGGCGCTGACCACGGGGCAACTCGCCGAGAGCGCGTTCAAGAACCTCGACCGCGGCGCGGTCGATGCCGACGACCGCATCCTGTACAAGCAATCGACCGGCGAGGTGTTCTACGACGCCGACGGTTCGGGCCGCGGGGCGGCGGTGAAGTTCGCCGTCCTCGACAACAAGGCCGCGCTCACCCACGCCGACTTCGTGGTGTGAGCCGACACCCGAGGGGCGCCCGCCCGGCGCCCCTCACGCCGAAGCGCGCGGCGCCCCCTTACGGCGTCACCAGATTGAGCGTCTCGGAAGCCGGCCCGATCTCGACCTGCCGGCCCCAGTCGAAGGCGATGAAGTCCTGCTCGATGCCGTCGGCGAAGACCACGCCGCCCTCGTTCATCCGCGAGACCACCGAGAGCGTCGCCGCCGCGAGCAGTTTTCCCGCGCGCAGCCGCGTGGCGGTGGCCACGCTCGGGAACGGCTCGCGCACCCAGTAGCCGACCGCCGCTTCCTCCGGGCCCAAGGGGAAGCCGAGGCCGGTCGCCTCGCTGATCGAGCGCGCCCAGCCCGTGGCCCCGGTGCCCGAGGCGACGATGAGCCCGCTCGACGCATGGTCCTCCGCCGCCGCGCCCGCCGCGATGCGGTAGCGCGCCGATTGATGGCTGCGGTGGCCGACGAAGATCTCGTTGAGCGCCAGCAGCCGCTGCCCGCCGTCGATCACCGCCTGCACCATGGTGCGCCGCTCGATGGGCGCGGCGCCCGCGACGCTCGCGGGCAGCAGGGGCCCGAGCCGTTCGACGGCGACCCGCGCCAGCACGCCGTCGTAGAGGTCCGGCGCCGGGTTGAGGCCGATCACCGGCTGCCCGTCGAGATACTTCGCGACGTTGGCGACCAACCCGTCCTGGCCCACCGCGACGACGACGTCCTCCGGGGCGAACAGGAACCGGTCGAGGTCGGCCCGGCGGGCCAGCGCCTGGCGCCACTCCCCCGGCACCGCGGCGCGGGCTCGGCCCAGCACCGCGTGGAAGCGGGCGTGGCGGTCCTCGACCTCACCGAGCGACTGCCCGCGGCTCTCCAGGAAGAACTTGGCCTGACCGCGGGTCGCGTGCCGGGCGAGCAGCAGCTCGTAATCCGTGTCGCGGGTGACGAACACGGCGCGCGGGGGGATCGCCGCCATCGCGTCGCGTCCTCAGCGGGGGGCGGTGAGCGGGGCCGCCGCCCGGCGGAACTCGCCCATCACGCTCGCCAGCAGATCGGGCGTGACGGTGACGTGCTCGATCGTGTCGAGCTTGCCCGCCAGCTCGCGCGCCGCGAGCCCGAGCAGGGTCGTCGGCGGCAGATCGCGGTAGACCGCCACCCGCCGCGCCTCGGCTTCCGCCCGCGCCCCCTCGACGAGACGGATGCGCTCGGCCTCCGCCGCCGCCTCCAGGCCGCGCGCCTGCGCCAGGCCCGCCGCCCGGTCGCGGGCGTTCTCGGCCTCGCGGGCGATGAGGCCGGATTCGCGCTGCGCCAATTCGGTGCGGGTCGCGAGTTCGTTCTCGGCGATGGCGCGCTCCTTCTCGACCGCCAGCGCGCGCCGGGCGAAGGTCGCCTCGTCGGCCTTCTGCTGCAGGGCCTCGAAGGTCGGGGTCTGCAGGGCGCGCTCCAGCTCGCTCGTCGGCGCGAGGTTGGTGAGCCGCACCGAGACCGGCGCGACGCCGATCTCGGCGAGCGCCGGGGCTTGCGTCAGCACCGCTTCGAGCAGCAGCCGCAGCGGCTCCGGCCCGGCGTCGAGCAGGGCGCGCACGGGGCTCGCGCCGAGGTGCTGGAGGATCGCCTGACCGGCGATCCCCGACAGCCGCGCCTCGATCCGCTCGATCGGCTCGCCCTGGAACCGGCCGCTCCCAAGGCCGATCGAGAAGTCGATCCGGCTTGCCAGAAGCTCGGGATCGACGACGTGCCAGCCGATCGTGCCCTGCACCGTCACGCTCTGGAAGTCGCGGCTGCGACCGCGCACGAACAGGGTCATCTCGCGGTCGTCCATCGGCACCTCGCTGATGCTCGCCGTCTCCGGGCGGAACCAGAACACGAGGCCCCGCCCGCTCTGGCGGACGCGCCCGTTGCGGTAGCGGATGACGTGCCGGCTCGCCTCGCTGCGCAGCTGGGCGACCGGGCCGAGATTGCGGATCGTGGCCATGGTGTCCTCCTTGAGCATCGTCCCGAAAGGTGGTGGCCGGCTTTCGGAAGAAGACGATGCGGATCAGCGGGGTCGGCGGAAGCGGTAGAGTTCGGGCGGGCGGAACGAGGTGCCGGCCTCGCGCACGCCGGTGGGTTCGAGCCAGCTGCGGTCGAGCATCCGGCGGCGGAAGGCGGGCTTGTTGAGGGATGTGCCGAGGATCGCCTCGTGCACCTCTTGGAGCTGGCGCAGGGTGAAGCGCTCGGGCAGCAGCGCGAAGCCGACGGCCGAATAGTCGAGCTTGCCCCGCAGCCGCAGCATGGCGAGCGCCAGGATGTCGGCGTGGTCGAAGGCGAGGGCGAGCGGGCCGCCCTCCCCCGCATCCCGCACCGTGACCGGGCCGCCCGCCTCGCCGGCCCAGGGCACGTCGATGACGGCCGGCAGCAGCCCCGCGCCGTTGCGGGCGGCTGCCGTGAAAGCCGCCTCCGGCAGCAGCGCGAGATAGGCGACCGAGACGATGCGCATGCGCGGATCGCGGTCGATCGCGCCGAAGGTGTAGAGCTGTTCGAGGTGGAGGTCCGAGAGCCCCGCCTTCTCGCGCAGCACCCGCGCGGCGGCCGCATCCAGCGTCTCCGTCACGCCGACGAAGCCGCCGGGCAGCGCCCGGAGCCCGGCCTGCGGCGGCTCCTCGCGCCTCACGAGCATCACGGCCGGGCGGCCGTCGCGTATCCCCATCAGGACCACATCGACGGCGAGCGCGAGACGCCCGTAGGCGTCCGGATCGTAGGCGGCGAGAAACGCGTCCTCACTCATGACGGCCCCTTATTCTCGTCGTGCGAATAACTAAGATGCAGACCGCATCTATGTCAAGCGGGCGTGCCCATGCGATCCGGCCGCGAGCGCGAGGGATCGGGAGCGATCAGCAGATCCGGGCGTCGCTCGCTTGGACCGCGATGGTGAAGCTGCGCAGCGTCTTCGAACCCGCGCCGACATGGAGCTTGGTCAGCACCGGCAGGAACGCGAGGTCGTTCATCGACGGGACGACCACGATGGCGACGTCCTTGTCGTCGAGCACGGTGAGCGCGCGGGCCTTGATGTCGGCGTCGGGATCGGTGCCGGTCCCGGCGTAGACGCGGATCGCGCCCGACACCTTGTCGATCGGCATGATCGACCGTTCCATCGTCGGGAAGCGGATCATCGTATTCGCCTTGCGGGCAGTGTAGTCCCGGATCGTATCCGTGGTGCAACTGACGTAGCCCGGCGTCGAGGAGGGCGGGCAGGAGCCTTTTGCTTGGTCGATCTTTAAATATTAGTCGCTAATACAACTTGAAAGGCATTGCGGACGATAGCTCGACATTTGCGTGTCTGCGCCGTGACTCGCGCGCCCCAATGCGGCCGGGCCGGATTTGCCCCCTAACCCCGAAGCCGCGCCAGCATCGCGTCCGAATATGCGGTGCGCTGGGCGAGCCCGAGCATCCGGGGGCCGTTCACCAGCCGCGTGACGAGGCGGATGTCCCAGGCGTCGGCGGGCGGCAGGCATTGGCGCGTGGCGAGATACCAGCAGGCCGACAGCGCGGCGCCCTCCGCCGTTTCGCAGAGATCGGCGGCCTGTTCCGGGGTCTGGCCGATGCTTCTGGCGAAGTCCGCGTACTCGTCCTTGCCGGTGAGCTGGATCAGGCCCCGCCCACGATAGCGGTAGCCGTCGCCCGAGGCCTCGTCGCCGTTGCCGAGGCGGTTGGCGTAGACGCGGTTCGCGAGCTTGCGCGGATCGCGCAGGAACTGCGCAGCCTCGTCCTCGCTGGCGAAGTGCGGCCCGAACGCCCGCATCACCGCCTCGACATGGGTGTAGTACAGGTCTTCTACGACCTCGCTGAGCGCGTCGCCCGCCTCGACTAGGAACTGGCCGATGGCCGCCGCCTGCCGGCGGTCGGTGCCGAAATCGAACTTCGCGAAGGCGTCCTCCAGCGGGCGGCCCCACTTGCCGAGATCGACCCGCGGCGCGACCGCGTGGAGGGCTGCGGTGAAGCGGTCGGCCGCGGCGGGCGCGAGCGTGGGGACGGGCGGCGGGGCCACGGGCGCGATGTCGGCCGGCGCCGGGCTCGGAACCGGCAGCGCGGGTGCCGACGGGGGTGCCGACGGGGCCTGCGGCGCGGGCGCGCTCCTGGGCAGCACCAGCGACATCGAGTTCTCGACGAAATCCGCCCCGACATAGCCGGAGGCCGCGATCGCCAGGAGTTTTTGCAGCGTCAGGGCGGTGGTGAACTGGTCGAGGCCGGTGACGAGGCCAGCCAGGATGCCGGCGATGGCGCCGATCATGAAGCTGAGCGCGAGATAGGCGGCGTCGAACGGCGATTGCGGGGTGCCGCCGGTGCCGTTCAGCGAGCCGGCATTCTTGAGGCCGACGATGGCGCGCACGCCCTGGCCCAGCATCCCCATGATGCCGCACACCGCGAGAGCGACGAGGACTTGGCTCCCCGTCAGGGAAAACGGTTGTTCCGGCATGTGCATTGCCCCCGCGACGCGACGAGAAGTTTTACGATCGCGTGGGGGGATTGCAATCTGAGTTGCATTCGGATCGGGTGAATTTTAAATCTCGAGTTGCGCCGGCTTCGATCGGAGTTTTCGCCGGATCGGTGCGAGATTTTCGAGAGGGCGTCAGCGTTTTCGACTTGGCTTCCGAAGTCCGATCCGGTGCAATACTCTGCTTTATCCAACCCAAAACCCTCATCCTGAGGCGCTGCGAAGCAGCCTCGAAGGAGGTCTCCCGTGTATCACGCGATCCCTGGAGCCCTCCTTCGAGGCTTCGCCTTCGGCTCGCACCTCAGGATGAGGGGGTTGGGTGGGAGAACCCTGCCTTGCCCCCTACTTCCCGAACCGCTCGAACTTCGGAAAGCTGCGGCTCATCAGCTGGCCGGCCTCGGCGCGGTGGCCGATCCACTTTTCCAGCATGGCGGCGTTGGCGACCTTGGTCTGGCCCGAGCCGTCGCGCCAGGGCAGGCCCTCGGTGAGCGTGAACACGCAGGCGTCGGCGAGATGGCTCATGCGGCAGCGTTGCAGCCGCACGCCCTTGCCGCGGGCGAGTTCGGTGAGTTCGGAGGCCGGAAACACCAGCATCAGCTTGTCCGAGGAGCAGACCGCGACGTGGTCGCCCTCGGCCGGCACCAGCAGCACCGCCTTGGCGCCGTCGTCGAGGCCGAGGATCGCCTTGCCCTTGCGGGTGTTGGCCACCAGCGCGTCGGAGGGCGCGATGAAGCCGCGCCCGTCGGACGAGGCGAGCAGGAGCTTGCTGTCCGGCTTGTACGGCAGGGCGGCGACGATCTCGGTGCCGTCGTCGAGATCGACCATCAGCCGCACCGGATCGCCGAAGCCGCGCCCGCCCGGCAGCTTCGAGGCCTCGATGGTGAAGACCTTGCCGTTGGAGGCCAGCAGCAGGAGCTTTTGCGTGGTCTCGCTCGGGAACGACACCTTGAGCGTGTCGTCGCCCTTGAAGGCGACGCCCGACAGGTCGGCGACGTGGCCCTTGAGCGCGCGAATCCAGCCTTTTTCGGAGAGAATCACCGTGATCGGCTCGCGCTCGACCATGGCCGCGGTGAAGTCGATGCCGGCCGTGTCCGGCGGGTTTTCGAGCGTGGTGCGGCGTTTGCCGAGTTTCGTGTCCGGCCCAAAGGTCTTCTTCACCGCGCGGATTTGCTTCGTGATCTCCGACCACTGAAGCTTCTCGGAGCCCAGCAGCGCCTCGATGCCGGCCTTCTCGGCGGTCAGCGCGTCGAACTCCCGCTTCAGCTCCATCTCTTCGAGCTTACGGAGCGACCGCAGGCGGGTGTCGAGGATCGCGTTGGCCTGGACTTCCGTCAGCTCGAACCGGGCCATCAGGGCGGGCTTGGGCTCGTCCTCCTCGCGGATGATGCGGATCACCTCGTCGAGGTCGAGATAGACGATGAGCAGGCCGCCCAGGATTTCGAGGCGCCGGTCGATCTGGCCGAGGCGGTAGGTCGAGCGGCGTTGCAGCACGACACGGCGGTGATCGACCCATTCCCGCAGGCACTCGGCGAGCCCGATCACGCGCGGCACCACGCCGCCGACGAGCACGTTGAGGTTGAGCGGAACCCGCGCCTCCAGCTCGGAGAGCCGGAACAGCGATTCCATCAGCATCACCGGATCGACCGAGCGCGAGCGCGGCTCCAGCACGACGCGCACGTCCTCGGCCGATTCGTCGCGCACGTCGGCCAAGAGCGGCAGCTTCTTCTCCTGGAGGAGGTCGGCCAGCTTCTCGATGAGGCGGGCCTTCGGCACGCCGTAGGGAATCTCGGTGACGACGATGTTCCACGTGCCGCGGCCCAGATCCTCCTTGGCCCAGCGGGCGCGCACCCGGAAACCGCCGCGGCCGGTGCGGTAGGCCTCGCGGATGGTCTCGGGCGTGTCGATCAGGATGCCGCCGGTGGGGAAGTCCGGGCCCTGGACGAAGGTGCAGAGCTGTTCGGACGACGCCTCGCGGTTCTGGATCAGGTAGAGGGCCGCGTCGCAGAGTTCGGCGGCGTTGTGCGGCGGGATCGAGGTCGCCATGCCGACCGCGATGCCCTGGCTGCCGTTGGCCAGCAGGTTCGGGAAGGCCGCGGGGAGAACGACCGGTTCGTCCTTCTCGCCGTTGTAGGAGGGACGGAAATCGACCGTGTCCTCGTCGATCCCGTCTAGCAGCAGCCGGGCGACTTCGGTCAGCCGCGCCTCGGTGTAGCGGTAGGCGGCGGGGCCGTCGCCGTCGATATTGCCGAAATTGCCCTGGCCATCGACCAGCGGGTAGCGCTGGGCGAAGTCCTGGGAGAGGCGCACCAGCGCGTCGTAGATCGCCTGATCGCCGTGGGGGTGGAAGTCACCCATCACGTCGCCGACGATCTTTGCGCACTTCTTGAACGCCGCCGTGGGGTTCAAGCGCAGCAGGTTCATGCCGTGCAGGATGCGCCGATGCACGGGCTTGAGGCCGTCGCGGGCGTCCGGCAGCGCGCGTTGCATGATCGTGGAGAGCGCGTAGGCGTAGTAGCGCTCTTCCAGCGCCGTCTTCAGCTCGACGCTCTCGATGCCGTCGCCCGGCGGCGGCAGGACGGGCTGGCCCATCGTTCACTCCACGACTTACTAAACCGGACGACGACCCTTCGTCGTCCGCCCCCGCGAATGCGGGGCGGCGAACGTTCGCCGGGCGCAGCGCGGGCGGCCTCGGCCGTCCGCGCTGCACAAAAGAATCACGAAGAACATAGCACGAACATCGTCACCCCTGGCCAGTGCCGTGTGCGACGAATCGTGCCCGCTCCTCCGGCGGCGCCAGCGCGCGGGGGCGCCAGACGTGCTGATCGAGGAAATACCCCGTCAAGGTAAACCCCTCCCGAACGTCGTGGGCGTCGGGCGTGCGCCAGCCGCTGCCGGGCTGGTCGCGGTCGCGCAGGAAGGGGGGCAAGGCCAGCAGCCGGTCGCGGTACGGCTCGCCCGCCGAGGCGCTGACCGCCCGCCCGCTCTTCGGGGAGACGTAGATCAGCGCGTCGTTGGCGCCCGTCGCTGCGCAGTGCGCAAGGTCGAGCCCGAAGCCGAGGCCGGCCAGCACCGCAAGTTCGAACCGCACCATCAGGGCCGGGGCGATGGCGGGGGAATCGAGATGCTCGATCAGCACCCGCGCGGCCTCGTAGAGATCGGGATGGGGGTCGCGCTCCGGTAGCAGCCGCAGCAGGGCGCAGAGATGACCGATGCCGTACAGTGCCAGCCCCGAGCCCATCAGCCGCGACACCTCCGAGCGCAGGGGCTCGACCGTGTAGGCGCCGAGCGCCCCGTCGAGCCGGGCCCGCCACGTCGCGCGCACGAGGTTGCCCGGCTGAAGCACCGGCTGCATCCGCCGCGAGCGCCCGCCATGGACGAGCCCGAGATGGCGCCCGCGCTCCGGCGTCATCAGTTCGAGCACGACGGACGTCTCGCCGTGCCGCCGCAGGCCCAGCACGAGGCCCTCGTCGATCCATTGCATGGGGGGAAGATAGGGGCTTTTCGGGTGTTCGGGATGGCCCCCCGCGCCGCCGGGCCCGTTTCACGCAGGGCTCGAAACGGCTACGCTTCTCGCGGGGCGGGAGATTCGGCGATGCGCAGCAGCGGGGTGTGGGGCGCGGCGGGGCTCGCCGTCTGGCTCGGCGCCTGCACCACGACCGCGCCGCCCCCCGCGACGGGCGCCCCCGCCGGCACCCTGCGCGAGCGCATCGCCGCCCTGGCGCTGGGGCAGGTCGAGTTCGGCTCGGTGTCGCTGCTGCCGGTGCGGCTGGAGCACAGCCGCCTCGCCGGCCCGTTCGAGGATGGCGGGCGGCGGCTCTACTGCGTCAGGACGCGGATGTACGGGCGGACTTTCGGGAAGCCGGAGCGGCCAAAGATCGTGGTGCGGGACGACGGCGGCGCGCTCAGCGTGCTGCGCGATGAGGACGACGTGTGCGAGGGGCATCGCAGTGAGCCGTTTCCGGAGTTGGATACGGCAAGCGCGCCGGCCTGAACCCTCCCCCCTCCGCGGGGGAGGGTGTCCGCGGAGCGGACGGGAGAGGGGCAGCGCGACGGCGCCGCTTGGCCGCCATCGTCCAGGGATCTCCGGAAGCGTCGCTCCCCTCTCCCGCCCCTCGCTTACCCGAGGCCCACCCTCCCCCGCGGAGGGGGGAGGGCGATGCAGCGGCGTTCCATGAGCCATCTTCGTGGCGGCCCTGAGCCGCCACGGGTTGCGCGGCGCCGCCCGGAATGGTCCGCTCCCGGCCCATGCCGCCTCGTCCCCCCTCCCCCGCCCTCTCCCTCGACCTCATCGCCCGCGCCCACCCCCGGAAGATCGCGGACGACCCGTCGGCGCTGGCGCTCCTCACCGACGAGGACATGGCGCCCGATCTCGCCGCGATGCTGGCGCGCCGCCTCTCGCCCGAGGGGGGCCTGTGGGTGTTCGCCTACGGTTCGCTGCTATGGAATCCGGAATTCGCGTTTACGGAAAAGCGCGTCGGCACGGTGCGGGGCTGGCACCGGCGGTTCTGCCTGTTGCAGCACCGGTTCCGCGGCACGCTCGATAAGCCGGGGCTCGTGCTGGCGCTGGAGCCCGGCGGGCTGTGCCGGGGCGTCGCGTTCCGGCTCGACGATTCCGACCCGCACGCGACGCTGATGCCGGTCTGGCGGCGCGAGATGAAGGGCAAGGGCTACGAGGCCCGCTGGGTCAGCGTCGCGACCGAGGGGGGACCGCTGCCGGCGCTCACCTTCGTGGCGAACCGCTCGAGCGAGCGCTACACCGGCCGCCTGCCGGACGCGGCGCTGGCCGACCTCATCGCGACGGCCTGCGGGCATCTCGGCCCCAGCGCCGAGTACCTGTTCCGCACCGCGGAGACCTGCGCGGCGCTCGGCATCCGCGACCGGCATCTGTGGAGCCTGCAACGGCTCGTGGCCGAGCGGTTGGAACGGCGGGCCGGGAACGGCCCGCCGTGACGGCTTACTGCCCGTCGATGCGCGCGCCCAGGATCGCGATGGCGCGCTGGTAGACGCCGGCCGCGTTCCAGCCCTGGATCGCCGCGAAGTTCGGCTCGCCGGGCTGGTAGCCCGCGCCGCGCTGCCAACCGTGACCCTTGAGGAAGTTCGCCGTCGAGTTCAGGGCGACGGGGGCGCTATCGAGGCTGCCGCCGACGCCGTAGGTGAGGACGTTCTTCGGGAGGAACTGGGTGTGGCCGACCTCGCCGTGGGCGGCGCCGCGGGTACTCGGCGTGATGATGCCGGCATCCACGAGCTTCAGCGCGGCGTAGAGCTGGTCGGTGAAGAAGGCCGAGCGGCGGCAATCGTAGGCGAGCGTCGCCACCGCCGAGAGCGTGTTGACGTTGCCCTTCACGGCGCCGAAGCCGGTCTCCATGCCCCAGATCGCGATCAGCGGGCCCGGCGGCACGCCGTAGCGCTGCTCGATCGAGGCGAAGAGCGCCGCGTTCTGCGCCTTGAGGGCACGCCCGCGCGAGACGATGGTGTTGCCGCCGCGCTTGGCCAGGAACTGGTCGAGCGAGAGCTTGAAGCTCTTCTGGCCGCGGTCGGCCGAGATCGTCGCCGTGGAATACGAGGTGCCCTGGAGCGCCTGCAGGCTCGCGGCGCTGGCCCGGCCGCGGGCCTCGGCGGCGAACTCGTCCTTCCAGGCCTCGAACCCGGCGGCGGTGTTGCCGCATTGCGCGGCCTGCGCCCCGCCGGCGAGCGCCGTCAAGCCGGCCGCCACGAGCATCCTGAACCCGTGTCTGGTCATCACCGTCAATCCTCCAGGCGGCGCCCTGCCGGCGCCGCGGCCACTTCGAACAGCTCGGCCGCTGCAACGCTTCTAGCCGAAGTCGAAGCCATCATCCGATGTTTTGCCGAGAACCGGGCACCGGAGGACCACTGAGCTGTGGCGCCCGTAAGGCCGAGCAAGCCCGAAGCGTGGCCATGGTAAAAAAAGTCCGAGGTTTCGAAAGGACTACGTCCTTTCGCGGGTCCAGGGCAGAGCCCTGGGTTTGGCAGGGAGACCGGGGCTCTGCCCCGGTGCCCCGGCAAAGGGATGATCCCTTTGCGATCCCGGATTTCAGTTCATCTCGACTTGGACCACGCCCGGCACGGCCCGGAGCGCGCCCGCGACCTGCGGGGTCGCTTGATACCGACCGGGGAGCTTGACCTCGACCTCGCGGTCGCCGCCGTCGAGGATAAGGATCAGCGAGACCTCGCCCTCGCCGCGCAGCGAGAGCTGCTTGTGCACCGAGCCGATCGGGCGGTCGTCGCGCAGGTAGATGCGCATGCCCTTCTGGTGGCGGGCGGCGGCCTGATCCAGCGGCTCGGCGGTGGTGATGCGGGCGCGCACGTCCTCGCCCTCCAGGTTGGCCTGCAGCGTCAGCACCAGCGGGCGGCCCGGTTCGAGGATGTCGCGGTACTGGTTGAGGCCTTCCGAGAAGATGATCGCCTCGAAATGCCCGGTCTGGTCCGAGAGCGTGACGATGCCGAGCTTGTTGCCGCTCTTGGTGCGCCGCTCCGAGCGGTCGAGCACCGAGGCCGCGACCCGTCCGACCTGGGCCGAGCCGGAGCGCACCGCCCGGCAGAAATCCGCCCAGGACTGCACCCGCAGCTTTTCGAGGATCTGGCCGTACTCGTCGAGCGGATGGCCCGAGAGGAAGAAGCCGATGGCGTCGCATTCGCGCTTCAGCTTGTCGGTGAGCGTCCAGAACTCGTGCGGCGGGATGCGCAAGGAAACGTCCACGGAGGCGACGCCGCCGAACATGTCCATGATGCCCGAGGTCTCGGCCTCGGCAGCACCCTGGGCCATCTTCATCATCGGCTCGACGGCGGCCCAGGCGCGGGCCCGGTCCGGCTCGATGCAGTCGAGGGCGCCGGCCGCGATCAGGTTCTCCAGCGTGCGCTTGTTGACGTGGCGCGGATTGAGGCGGCGCGCGAAGCAGGCCAAATCCTTGAACGGCTTGTCGCCCCGCGCCGCGACGATCGACTCCACCGCCGCGCGGCCGACGCCCTTGATGGCGGCGAGCGCGTAGAGGATGCGGTCCTCCCGCACGTCGAACACGACGCCCGAGGTGTTCACGGACGGCGGCTCGACGGTGATCTTGAGGCGCTGCGCGTCCTGGCGGAATTCGGCGAGCTTGTCGGTGTTGTCGAGGTCGAGCGTCATGGCCGCGGCCAGGAACTCGACCGGGTAATTCGCCTTCAGATAGGCCGTATGATAGGTCACCAGCGCGTAGGCGGCGGCGTGGGACTTGTTGAAGCCGTAGTCCGCGAACTTCGCGAGAAGATCGAAGATCTCGTTGGCCTTGGCCTGCGAAATGCCGCTCGCCTCGCAGCCCTTCACGAAGCGGTCGCGCTGGGCGTCCATCTCCGCCTTGATCTTCTTGCCCATGGCGCGCCGGAGCATGTCGGCCTCGCCGAGCGAGTAGCCGGCGAGGACTTTCGCGACCTCCATCACCTGCTCTTGGTAGACGATGATCCCGAACGTCTCCCGCAGGATCGGCTCCAGCATCGGGTGCGGATACCAGCTCGCCTCGTTGCCGGCGTCGCGCCCGAGCTTGCGCTCGCAATAGACCGGGATGTTGGCCATCGGGCCCGGCCGGTAGAGCGCCACCAGCGCGATGATGTCCTCCAGCCGGTCGGCCTGCATCTCGCAGAGCGCCTTGCGCATGCCCGCGGATTCCACCTGGAACACGCCGACCGTCTCGCCCCGGCCCATGGGCACGTAGGTCTGCTTGTCGTCCAATGGAATTTGGGCGAGGTCCACCTCGATGCCGCGCTGCTTGAGCAGGTCGGTGCAGCACCGCAGCATCGTGAGCGTCTTGAGGCCCAAGAAATCGAATTTGACGAGGCCGGCCTGCTCGACCCACTTCATGTTGAACTGGGTCACCCGCATGCCCGTCTTCGGGTCTCGGTAGAGCGGCACCAGCTCTTCGAGGGGGCGATCACCGATCACCACGCCGGCGGCGTGGGTCGAGGCGTGGCGGTGCAGACCCTCCAGCTTCTTCGAGATCTCCATCAGCCGGGCGACGATGGGCTCTTCCTCGATCGCCTGCTGGAGCTTGGGCTCGCCCTCGATCGCCTGCTCCAGCGTCACTGGGTTGGCCGGGTTCTGCGGCACGAGCTTGGTCAGCTTGTCGACCTGCCCGTAGGGCATCTCCAAGACGCGGCCGACGTCGCGCAGCACGCCGCGGGCGAGCAACGTACCGAAGGTGATGATCTGCCCGACCTGCCGCTCGCCGTAGCGCTGCTGCACGTAGCGGATCACCCGCTCGCGGCCCTCGACGCAGAAGTCGATGTCGAAATCCGGCATCGAGACGCGCTCGGGGTTGAGGAAGCGCTCGAACAGCAGGCCGAAGCGCAGCGGGTCGAGATCGGTGATGAGCAGCGACCACGCCACCAGCGAGCCCGCGCCCGAGCCGCGGCCCGGACCCACCGGGATGTCGTGGTCCTTGGCCCACTTGATGAAGTCCGAGACGATGAGGAAGTAGCCCGGGAACTTCATCTTGACGATGACGTCCAACTCGAACTTCAGGCGCTTGCGGTAATCGTCCTCGGAAAAACCCGGCGCGGTGCCGTGCTGTTGCAGGCGCAGTTCGAGGCCGGCTTCGGCCTGACGGCAGAGTTCGGTCGGCTCGTCGGCGGCGACCTCTTGGATCGGCGCGTCGGCGGCTTCGGCCAGAACCTCGGCCATGGGGGGCGCCTCGCCCGCAGCGACGACCGAAAAATTCGGCAGGATCGGTTTGCGGGTGCGCACCCGGACGGCGCAGCGCATGGCGATCTCGACCGTCGCGGCGAGCGCGTCCGGCAAATCCCGAAAAAGCTCCAGCATCTGCGCGCGGGTGGTGAAGGCGTGGCGCGGCGTCAGCCGGCGGCGGCGCTCGTCCGAGACGAGGCGGCCGTCGGCGATGGCGAGCAGCGCGTCGTGGGCGCCGTAATCGTCGGGCTTGGCGAAGAACGGCTCGTTCGTCGCCACCAGCCCGAGGCCGTGGCGGTCGGCGAGCCGCAGCAGCTCGCGCTCGACCGCGCGCTCGTCGTCGAGGCCGTGGCGCTGGACCTCGACGTAGAGCCGCTCCTCGCCGAAGGCGCCCTTCAGCACCTCCAGGCGCCGCGCCGCCTGATCGACGCGGCCGGCCCGCAGGCAGGTGTCGAGCGGCCCCGTCAGGCCGCCGGTCAGGCCGATCAGGCCATCGACGTTGCCCTCCAGCGCGGAGACCGCGACGTTGGGCGCCGCGCCCAGCGGCCCGTCGAAATAGGCCCGGCTCGCCAGCCGCAGCAGGTTGCCGTAGCCGGTCTCGTCCTGGGCCAGCAGCACGATGTTGGCGCACGCGGCCTGGGGCATGCGCGCCATCGGATCGGGCGCCTCGAAGCAGACGGTGAGCTGGAGGCCCGCGATCGGCTGGATGCCGGTGCCCGCGGCTTTTTCCGAGAACTCGAGCGCGCCGAACAGGTTGTTGGTGTCGGTGAGCGCCAGCGCCGGCTGCCGGTCGGCGGCCGCCGCCTTCACGATGTCGGCGACCTTCACGCCGCCTTCGAGCAGCGAGTAGGACGAGTGGACGTGGAGGTGGACGAAGCCAACCTCCTTCAGCACTTTCACGATGCGGACCCGCCCTGAGCAGCCAAGCTTCCGGCCCAGCCAGCGTCCGGGCGCCTTAACGCGCAGTTAAGACGCCACTAGGGCCGAGACCGCATCTTTCCTCGAAGCACATCAGCGACAACGCATCCAACGCCCTACGTTGCCGGGGCGACAAGATCGCTGTGGATCGAAGACCCCCGACCAGAACGAAACAAGATCGTTTAATGGATCGGCGCCAAGGCTACCGCCCACAGCGCGACCGCGCCGAACAGCATGCCGAAGGCGGTGAACTCGACGAGGTTGGTGAGGAACCCGCGCTTGGCCATCTGCTCGCTCCCTGGTGATGAGGCGAGTTTTGTTCTTGTTTTGTTCTTTGTAAAGCCCGAAATGGCGGAGGATGGCGGCAGGGTGAACGGAAGGTTGACGAAGCTCCAAAGGCGTGGCCGAGCGGACACAGCGTAGCGCACAGGACAGGGCGCTCTCCTCCCCGCAAGGGGGAGGGGACACGCGCTCAGTCCGGCATCCGTCGCGGTCAGTCGGAAGCCGCCTTCGCCCCCACCGGAACCGGCAACGGATACCCGAAGCGCTCGTAATCCTCGCGGTACAGGTCCGCGATGTGGCGGCGGGCTTCGTCGCCGACGGTGACGGGCTCGTTCGCGGTGCCCATCCAGTCGAGGCGGACCGAGAGCACGTTGACGGGTTCCACCCAGTCCGGCAGCGCGGCCTCGGGGGCGGCGAGGCCGCGGAGGTAGTCGATCACCGCGCCGAGCCCGCTCTCCAGGCGGAAGACGCGGGCGCCCTCGGGCACGAGGCGGTGCATCGGCAGGAGGTGGTTGTCGAGGGCAAAGCGCTGGCCGATCGTGGCCCGGTCGAGGCCGAGCACCCAGGCGTCGAAGCTCGTCTCCGGCGGGATCGAGCCCTCGACCAGCTTCTGGAACTTGTAGGCCGAGACGAGGCGCGGCAGCGGATCGCGCACCACCGCGAACACCTCGTCGAAGAAGTCCGCGGGAAACAGCCGCCCGAGGCTCTCGACATCGAGGTGCTGGGGCGAGCTGCGGGTCCAGCGGTCGGGCGCGTCCACGGCGTAGAACTGCTCGTCGGCCAAGGCGAGCGGCCCGAACTGCGCCCGCAGATAGGCCTCCATCGCCGTCCCGGCCGCCTTGGGCACGTGGCAATAGTAGACGAGGCGGCCGTTGATGCGAACGATCGGCATGAACTCAGGGACAGAGTTTCGTCGGGGCGGGAGGCGGTCGGCCGGCGAGGCGCCCGCGGCGCGTCGAGGGGCTTCGAGTCTCACGCCTCGCGGCGGGTTGGCAACCCCGGACGGGCCGCAATCCCGCTGCGGTGGTATCCGCGTCAGGTCCGGGCGACGGGGAGCGCCGCCAGCGCCTGCTTGAGGCGCTCGTCGCGGATCAGGCTTCCGTCGCGCAGGCCCGCTCCGATGCGGGCCGCGTCGTAGAGGTCGCCCTCGTAGACCGCGTCGAGCCCGTCGCGGCGGAGCGTGTCGTAGAGAATGCGCCACGTGCTGCCGATGCCCGGATCGAGGTCGGTGTTGCGGGCGTAGGCCGCCCCGCCCTTGGCGATCTTGTTGACGAGCTGCGCGCGGGTCCGCACCGGGAAATGCAGGATCAGGATCGGCGCGGGGGCGACGGACGGGGCTTGGCCCGGCCGGGTGGCGGCGTGGTTGCCCTGCGCCACCTCGATGTCGGCGGCGCCGCGATGGGCCACCTTGCCGGGCAGCGGCCGGCCGAGCGGGTTGAGGCTGACGCGGCAGCGCACGTCCATCCGCTGCCAGAACCGGCCGGTCTCGGGCGTGCGGGCGACGAAGTTGGTGCGCTCGGCCGACGCCGCGAGGGCGTCGGGCGGGATCGTCGCGAGGGCGTCCCGCAGCGAGCCGTGGCGCGGCCACCAGAACTCGTCGGCGTCGTTGTTGATCACCCACGCGGCGCCGAATTCGTCGAAGGCGCGGCGTGCCATCGCGGTCACCCATCGGCCTTGGGCGTAATCGTCCTCCGGCTGGTGCAGGTAGGTGAGCACGCCGCTTCGCGCGAAGTCGTGGGCGATCTCGGCGGTGCCGTCGACGGAGGCGTTGTCCATCAGGATCACGTGATCGACGCCCCGGTCGAGATGGAACGCGAGGTTCTCCCGCAGGATGTCCTCCTCGTCGCGCACCAGCAGGGTCATCACGATCGTCATCGCATCCGCGCCCGATTTCGCGCCTCAAACGGCGCTGGTCTCGTAGCCGAGGTCGGCCAGCAGCGGCCCGGCGATCCGCTCGTAGGCCTGGATTTCGCCCCGCGTCATCTCGGTGCGCCAGCGGCCGATGCGGCTCGCGTCGGGCTCCTTTGCCGTCAGGGCGTGGATCGACAGGAAGCGCTCGATCGTCACCTCCTGCGTCGGCGGGACGCCGAAGGGCCGGACGAACTCGGCCATGCGTTCGGGCGCGCGCCGGTGATAGTCCAGCATCAGGGGATCGAAGGCGAGGTCGAGGCGGGCGCAGAGCGCGGTCAGCACGCGGGCCGGATCGGCGACGAGATCCTCGTAGCGGATCTCGACGGCGTCGGCCGCCTCGCAGAGGCGCCGGGTCCGCTCGATCTCGCTCACCCAGAACCGGGCCTGCGCCTCGACGTCGTCGCCGCGCCCGAACCACAGCCCGCGATAGGACAGGGCGACATCCCGGCCGTCGCGGACGATGTGGACGAAGAGGGCCTCCGGCAGCGCGGCGGCGATGACCGGGACGAGGCCGCGATAGGGCGGGGTCTTGTCGCCCCAGCGCGCCTTGCCGCGCTGGGCCGCGTAGAGGCGGTAGAACGCCCGCGCGACCGCGGCCGGGGTGGTCGCGTCTTCCGCCGCGACAGCTTGGGCGAGCGCCTGCGCTTCCATGCCCATGTTCGGCCAGGTCTCGCTGCCGGTGATGCGCGCGACGAGCGCGTCCGGCGAGGCGCCGGGTTCGGCGGAGAGCAGCGCGCCGAGGAAATGCGTCTCGGTCGGGATCGCGAGGTCGGGATGGGCGTCGAGCATCAGCCGCAGCAGCGTCGTGCCCGAGCGCCCGACGCCGACGACGAAGGGGGCGGGGGGCGGCGTCCGTGTGCTCACTCGACTGTCCCTCCGTGACGACCCGTCACCCCACCTGCTCGATCATCCCGTCGCGGATGGTCACGCGCCGGTCCATGCGGGCGGCCAGCTCCATGTTGTGGGTGGCGATGAGCGCGGCGAGCCCCGAGGCGCGCACGAGCTGGAGCAGGATGTTGAACACCCGGCCCGAGGTCTGCGGGTCGAGGTTGCCGGTGGGCTCGTCGGCGAGCAGCAGGCGCGGGCCGTTGGCGACCGCGCGGGCGATGGCGACGCGCTGCTGCTCGCCGCCGGACAGCTCGGCCGGGCGGTGCGGCAGGCGCTCCTTGAGGCCGAGGAAGCTCAGGAGTTCGGCCGCGCGCGCCTCCGCTTCTTTCCGGCCGAGGCCGCGGATGAGTTGGGGCAGCACCACGTTCTCCAGCGCCGAGAACTCCGGCAGCAGGTGGTGGAACTGGTAGACGAAGCCCATCTCCTCGCGCCGCAGCCGGGTGCGCTCGCCGTCGGACATCGCGGCGGTGGGCTGGCCGCCGATATAGACCTCGCCGCCGTCCGGCCGCTCCAAGAGGCCCGCAAGGTGGAGCAGCGTCGACTTGCCGGCGCCGGAGGGGGCGACCAGCGCGACGAGTTCGCCCGGCCAGATGGCCAGATCGGTGCCGCGCAGGATTTCCAGCGCGCCCTCCCGTTGCGGGTAGCGGCGCTCGACGCCCGAGAAGAACAGGGCCGGCACCGGCTGCGCGGCGCCGGCTTGCGACTGTGCCATGGAGATTCCGTCAGCCGTAGCGCAGGGCCTGCACCGGATCGAGCCGGGCGGCGCGCCAGGAGGGATAGAGGGTCGCGGCGAGCGAGAGCAGGATCGAGGTGACCACGATGATCGTGACCTCGGTGGTGTTCATCTCGGCCGGGATCTCGGCGAGGAAGCGCACCGTCGGGTCCCAGGCGCCGGGAAACAGCGTGCGCTGGATCGGCTTGATGTTGAGGGTGAACAAGACCCCGCCGATCAGCCCGATCACCGTGCCGACGAGGCCGATCAGCGCCCCGTTGATGAGGAACACCCGCATGATCGTGCCGGGCGTCGCCCCCATGGTGCGCAGGATGGCGATGTCCGAGGACTTGTCGCGCACGAGCAGGATCAGGCCGGAGATGATGTTGAGCGTCGCCACGATGACGATGAGGTTGAGGATGAGGAACATCACGTTCCGCTCCACCTCCAGCGCGCCGAAGAAGGTGCGGTTGGTCTGGCGCCAGTCGGTCAACAGGATCGGCCGCTCGGCGGCGAGTTCGAGGGGCTCGCGCATCTCGGCGACCGTGTCGGCGTCGTCGAGATAGATCTCGATCAGGCTGACATCGCCGTCGCGGTTGAAGAAGGCCTGCGCCTCGGTGAGCGGCATGAAAGCCATGGTGGTGTCGAAATCGGTGACCCCGATCTCGAAGATCGCCTTCACGGTGTAGGACTTCGAGCGCGGCGCGGTGCCGAACGGCGTGCTCGCGCCCTTCGGCGTCTGCAGCGTGACCTGATCGCCCGCCTGGAGCCCGAGGGAATCGGCCAGACGCTTGCCCAGCGCCAGCCCGGTGCCGTCGTCGAAGCCCTCCAGCGTGCCGCTCTTGATGGCGGTGGAGACGGCGGGAATCTTGGCGAGATCGGCCTCGCGCACGCCGCGCACCAGTACGCCGGAGCCGCCATAGGGCGAGGAGGCGAAGGCCTGCCCCTGCACCATCGGCACCACGGCGCGCACGCCCGCGACCTTCTCCAGCCGCTCGGAGAGATCGACGTAGTCGGTGAACAGCTTGTCGATCGGCGCGGCGAAGACGTGGCCGTTCAGCCCGATGATCTTCGAGCGCAGCTCGGTGCGGAAGCCGTTCATCACCGAGAGCACGATGATGAGGGTGGCGACGCCGACCGCGATGCCGAGCACCGAGAACAGGGCGACGACCGAGACGCCGCCGCCCCGGCGCCGGGCGCGGAGATAGCGGCCCGCGATCAGCCACTCGAAGCCCGCGAAGGGCCGCGTCGAGGCGCTCGCCCGCGCATTGCGCAATCGGGCGAGCGCGCCCTTCCAGTCGCCGAGCGCGCGCGCCATCGCGACCGCCTCAGACGCGCCGCAGCCGGGCCGGCAGATCGACCGGGTCGAGCGTCTCGCGCTCAGCCGTCGCGCGGCGCTTCAGCTCGATCTTGCCGTCCGCCAGACCCTTCGGGCCGACGATGACCTGCCAGGGCAGGCCGATCAGGTCGGCGGTGGCGAACTTGGCGCCGGGCCGGTCGTCGCGGTCGTCGTAGAGGACCGAGAGGCCCGCGGTCTCGAGCGCGGCCTGGATCTCGGCGCAGGCCGTGTCGCAGGCGTTGTCACCCACCTTGAGGTTGATCAGCGCGACATCGAACGGGGCGATGGCGTCCGGCCAGATGATGCCGGCCTCGTCGTGGCTCGCCTCAATGGTGGCGGCGACGAGCCGGCTCGGGCCGATGCCGTAGGAGCCCATATGGACCGGCCGCTCCTGCCCGTCCGGGCCGGTGACGACGGCCTTCATCGGCGTGGAGTACTTGGTGCCGAAATAGAAGATGTGGCCGACCTCGATGCCGCGGGCCGACAACCGCGAGGCCTCCGGCACCTCGGCGAAAGCGGCCGTGTCGTGCATCTCGTCGGTGGCCGCGTAATGCGAGGTCCAGGCATCGACCACGCCCTGGAGGCCGGCGACATCATCGAAATCGACGGACGGGGGCGGCACCGGCATGTCGAGATAGGCGCGGTCGCAGAAAACCTCGCTCTCGCCGGTATTGGCCAGGATGATGAATTCGTGGCTGAGGTCGCCGCCGATGGGGCCGGTGTCGGCGCGCATCGGGATCGCGCGAAGGCCCAGCGTCTCGAAGGTGCGCAGGTACGAGACGAACACCTTGTTGTAGGAGTGGCGCGCCCCGGCCTGATCGAGGTCGAACGAGTAGCCGTCCTTCATCAGGAACTCGCGCGAGCGCATGGTGCCGAAGCGCGGGCGCACCTCGTCGCGGAACTTCCACGAGATCTGGTAGAGGTTTTTTGGGACGTCCTTGTAGGAGCGGGCGCTGGCGCGGAAGATCTCGGTGACGACCTCCTCGGCGGTCGGCCCGTAGAGCAGGTCGCGCTCGTGGCGGTCCTTCAGGCGCAGCATCTCCTTGCCGTAGGCCTCGTAGCGGCCGGATTCGCGCCACAGGTCGGCGGCCTGGATCGTCGGCATCAGGATCTCGACGGCGCCCGCGCGGTCCTGCTCGGTGCGGATCACCCGGCAGACCTTGTCGAGCACGCGCAGGCCCAGCGGCAGCCACGCATAGATGCCCGCGGCCTCCTGGCGGATCATGCCGGCGCGCAGCATCAACCGGTGCGAGACGATCTCGGCTTCCTTGGGCGTCTCGCGCAGGATCGGCAGGAAGTAGCGGGAGAGACGCATCTTTCGACCTTGAACGGCTGACCACGCCCGGCAGCAGGAGACGGGCCGGCGCGCGAGGCACACAACACATTGCGCCGGGAAAACACAAGCGTGGACGGAGCACAGGCCGGGCGGGGGATGGTTGTCTCGATTCAGTACGCCGTCATTCCGGGCTCCGCAGCGCGGCCCCGGAATGACGGCGGTGGAGGCGGGGAGCGGGGGTGCGCGCAGCCCTTTTCGATCCGCCAGGGTGCGGTTTGCCGCAAGGTCGGCAAAAAAGCGCTGGGAACCGTCTCCGGCCTGATGACAAAGGGAAATCTTCTTCCTATAAGCACCTCGCGATGGTCGCCGCCCAGCGAGGTGGCGCACGGTCCGAGTCTCGGGAGGAACAAGCAGCCGCCGCGCCGTAAGCAATGCGCGAGATAAAGCTAGGCTGCAAAACACTCGATTGTTTCAAAGCAAGGCCTCGTGCCTTGCTTTTTGTTTTTCGGGCCCTCGCTAAGATTGCGCTGTTCAGCCGAGCGCACCGCGGGCATGGGCCGCGGCGAAGCCCGCGATGCAGAGATAGCAGAGGACCGGGGCGGCGAGCGCCACCGCGAGGCCGAAGCCGTCAGCGAGCGCCCCGGTCGCCACCGGGATGATCGCGCCGCCGACGATCGCCACGCAGACGATGCCCGCGCCCTGCGCCGTGCGCTCGCCCAACCCCTCGATCGCCAGCGCGAAGATCGTCGGGAACTGGATCGCGTTGGCGAGCCCCACCGCGATCAGTGCCCAGCCCGCCAGCGTGCCGGCGCTCGACGCGGCCAAGGCCGTGAGCCCGGCCGCCGTCAGCGCCACCGCGCACAGCGCCGCCCCCGGCCGGACCATCCGCAGTACGAACGAGCCGACGATCCGCCCAGCCAGCGCCCCGCCCCAGTAGAAGCTCAGCAGATGACCGGCCTGCTCAGGGGTCGCGCCGAGCACCTGCGGCTGCTCCAGCCAACTCACCATCAGCGTGCCGATGGCGACCTCCGCACCGACATAGAGGAAGATCGCCGTCGCCCCGAGCGCGAGGCGCGGCTGCCGCAACAGATCGAGCCCGAGCCCGGCCGGGCCGGCGGTCTCGGGTGCGCGCTCCTCCCGCACCCGGCGGCGCAGGAACCAGAACAGGATCGCCAGCGCGCACAGGCCCGCGGCGATGACGAGGAAGGGCGTGCGCACGACATCCGCCTCGGCCTGCCGCGCGGCGGCGAGTGCGGCCGGATCGGTGCCCGTCGGCGTGACGGTGTGGGCCAGGATCGTCCAGGCGCCGATGACCGGGCCGATGGTGGTGCCGAGCGCGTTGAAGGTCTGGGCGAGCGTCAGCCGGCTCGATGCCTGGGCGGGATCGCCCAGCCGCGCCACCAACGGATTGGCCGCCACCTGCAGCACGGCGATGCCCGACGCCATCACGAACAGCGCTAGCAGGAACATCGGAAACAGCCCGATCCGCGCGGCGGGCGCGAACAGCAGGCAGCCCGCGGCCATCACCACGAGGCCGACGACGAGGCCGCGCATGGCGCCGATGCGCGTCACCATCGCGCCCGCGGGCAGCGAGATCAGGGCGTAGGCGGCGAAGAAGCAGAACTGGGTGAGCGTCGCCTCGGTGTAGCTCAGGTCGAACAGGCTCTTGAGCTTCGGCGTGACGATGTCGACGAGGACGGTGGCGAGCCCCCAGGCGAAGAACAGCGCCAGCATGAACGGCAGGAGCCATCCCTGGCCGCCGCCCGCGCCGTCGGCGGGCGGGCGCGACCCCGGCATCGTCGCGGCCATGGCGTCTCTCCCTCGCGGGCCGCCTCTGCGACGAGCGGCCTCTTCCAAGGTGTCGAAGCCGGCATGGACCGTGTCAATTGACGATTGCGTCGATGGTCTCGGTTGTTCTGCCGCATCGGCTTTCTCTGACAAGCCGGTTCCCACCTTTTGGGCCGATGCTCAGCGCGACCAAAGGATGCCGCGCCGGGCGATGCGGGCGGGCGTGCCGACGAGGACGCAGTCGGGCTCGTCGAAGCCGTGCATCACCGTCGAGCGGAAGCCGACGACGCAGCCCTCGGGCACCCGCGCGCCCTTCATCAGCGCGGCCTCCGCCGCGAGCCAGACCCGGTCGCCGACGATCACCGGTTCGGGCGGGTTGAGGCGCCGGCCGGTCGCGCGCTCGAGGATGGCGTGCAGGTCGCCGCTGCGCAGGCGCACGCCGCTGGCGATCAGGCAATCGGCGCCGATCCGCACATCGGCCCCGCCCGCGACGATGCGGGTGGTCTTGGCGTCGGTGCGGTCGCCGATGCGGACGGTGAGGCCCTCGCCGCGCAGGCCGATCCGCCCGGAGAACCGTACGTCGTCGCCGATCTCGATGCGGTTGCCCTCGCCCCGCACCGCGATCACCAGCCCGCGGGTGCGGAAGTTGCGCCCGATCCGCACGAGGTTTCCGCGGGCGCCGTCGTGGAAGAAGGTGGTCAGGCGGGTCAGGCCGGCACTGAGGCCGCTGCCTTCGAAGCGATTGTCGCGGTCGAGCCACGCGGGCCGCGTCCGCCGCGGGGCTTTTCGGGGTGCGGGGGGACCGGCGGGGCTCATGGCGCCGAGGTTAAAGGCGCGCCAGCGGAAAGATCAGGATCGCGGCCATGAAGGCGGCGCCGGCCAGGAGCGTCGTCAGCAGCGCTTTTTCGCGCAGACGCGGGGCCGCGGGGGCGCCGGGGTCCTGGCCCGGCACCAGCCGCTGCGGATCGGCCTCCGCGGCGTTGCCGAGCGGGAGGATCGCGAACAGGAAGGTCCACCACAGGACGAAGTAGAGGGCGAGCGCGCCGAAGATCGTCAGCGCGAACCCTTTGACGGCCACCGCCACCAGCACGGCGACGAGCGCGGCCACCGTGAGGACGGTCAGCGGCGTCGAGGCGGCGAGGGTGCGTAGGGGGGTCATGGTTTGCCGTTTTTGCTGATCGCGCGCCGCGCGTATCCCCTCCCCCCTCTGCGGGGGAGGGTGGCCCCCGAAGGGGGTCGGGAGAGTGGAGCGACGGTGCCGCTTGGCCGCGTTCGAAAAAGGACTCTCCGGAAGCGTCGTCCCCTCTCCCGCCCCGCATCCGCGGGGCACCTTCCCCCGCGGAGGGGGGAGGGTTAGGCCGCTAGACCTGCTCCAGTTCGACCAGCGTCCCCAAGAAATCCTTCGGGTGCAGAAAGATCACCGGCTTGCCGTGCGCGCCGATCTTCGGCTCGCCGGTGCCGAGCACCCGTGCGCCGGCGGCCTTCATCTGGTCGCGGGCCGCAATAATGTCGTCCACCTCATAGCAGACGTGGTGGATGCCGCCGGCCGGGTTCTTGTCCACAAAACCCTGGATGGTCGAGTTCTCGCCGAGCGGCGACATCAGCTCGACCTTGCTGTTGGGCAGTTCCACGAAGACGACGGTGACACCGTGCTCCGGCTGCGGCAGCGGCTCCGTCACCTTGGCGCCGAGCGTGTCGCGATAGACCGCGGTCGCCGCGTCGAGGTCTTTTACGGCTATAGCGACGTGATTGAGCCGTCCGATCATGTTTTTGCTCCTCCCTGCCCGCTGCATTCCCCTCCCCCCTGCGGGGAGGGGTAGGGGTGGGGGTGGTTCAGAAGGCACCGCCTCGCCCCATCCTGCACTACCCCCACCTCCGGCTCCTCCCCACCTAGATTGGGCCTGCCCAATCTAGGCAGACAAGTGCGGATTTCGGGCAAGCCCGAGATCCGTGGGGAGGAGAGGATACTCACACCTCCACCACCTGCACGTGGCAGGCGGGCTTCTTGCCCCAGGCCTCGTTGACGGCGGAGCGGATGGCGCGGTCGACCGCGTTCTCGACCGCTTCCGAGTCCTTCATCTTGCCGCGCGGCAGGTTGCCCAGCGTGCGGTGGACGATGTCCACCACGGTGTCGAGCAGGGGCTCGTTGCTGCGGCCGCGGTTGGGCAGGCCCATGATGTCCACCGCCGGCTCGCCGACCACCATGCCGCGGTCGTCGATGGCGATGGCGACCGAGACGATGCCGGTCTGGGACAGCTTGCGCCGCTCGGGGATCGCCCGGTCCTTGTGGTCGATCAGGACGTTGCCGTCCTTGTAGAGCCGCCCGGCGCGGACGTGCTCGACCACCTCGGGCTTGCCCGGGGCGAGCCGCACGACGGCGCCGTTGCGGGCCTTCACCACGGTCTCGACGCCTTGGGAGCGGGCGAAGCGGGCGTGCTCGTCGAGGTGCAGCGCCTCGCCGTGGACCGGTACCACGGCCTTGGGCCGGGTCCAGCCGTACATCGCCACCATCTCCTCGCGGCGGGGATGGCCTGAGACGTGGACGAGTTCGGTGCGGTCGGTGATGACCTCGACGCCGGCCTCGATCAGGTCGTTGATGATGGCGCCGACATCGCGCTCGTTGCCGGGAATCGCGCGCGACGAGAAGATGACGCGATCACCGGCCGTCAGCGAGATCGCCGGATGGTCGTCGCGGGAGACCCGCGACATCGCCGCCCGCGGCTCGCCCTGCGAGCCGGTGAGCAGGCAGACCACCTTGTCGCGCGGGATGTGGCCGTAGGATTCGGCGCCGCGGAAGTCCGGCAGGCCGTCGAGGTAGCCGCATTCGCGGGCGACATCGATGACCCGGTCCATGGCGCGCCCGACCGCGATCACCTCGCGGCCGCAGGCCTGGGCGGCCTCCGCCACCGCGCGGATGCGGGCGACGTTCGAGGCGAAGGTCGTGACCGCGACGCGGTGGGGCGATTCCTCGATGATGCGCCGCAGCGTCGCCGACACCTCGGACTCGCTGGGTGAGCGGCCCTCGCGCAGCACGTTGGTCGAGTCGCAGACCAGCGCCAGGATGCCCTCGTCGCCGAGCGCGGTGAAGGCCTCCGGCGAGGTGGTGTCGCCAGCGACCGGCGTGTCGTCGAGCTTCCAGTCGCCGGTATGGACCACGAGGCCGAACTCGGTGCGGATCGCCACCGCGTTCGATTCCGGGATCGAGTGGGCCACCGGCACGAACTCGATCTCGAACGGGCCGACGGTCACCCGCTTGCCCGGCTTGATCTCGCGCAGGTCCACTTTCGGGGCGCCGGGCTCCGAGAGGCGGCGGGTCTCCAGCAACTGCTTGGCGAAGCGCGTGGCATAGACCGGCGCCTTGAGGCGCGGCCACAGCTCGGAGATCGCGCCGATATGGTCCTCGTGCGCGTGGGTGATGAAGATGCCCAGAAGATCCTTCTTGCGCTCCTCGATGAAGGCGAGATCCGGGAACATCAGATCGATGCCCGGCAAGCCCTCCTCACCGGCAAAGCCCATGCCGCAATCGACCATGATCCATTTGCGCTGCCGCTCGGGACCGATCCCGTAGAGGCCCGCATTCATGCCGATCTCGCCCACGCCGCCGAGCGGCACGAAGACGAGCTCGTCCTGCCGTGTCGTCATCTTGTCGTCTATCCAATTTCAAGCCGCCGTCGCGGCACGTCCGAAATGCACCTCGCCCGCCGTCACGGTTCGTCGTGTTCCGTCCGGGGCGAGGATCACGAGCCGCCCCCCCTCGTCGATCGTGTCAAACGTGCCCGACAGCACCGTCTCGGCGGTTCGCACCGACACGGGGGCCCCGACCCCCGCCGCGCGCTCCAGCCAGAGCTGCCGGATGTTTTGGAATCCGCGCCCCTTGTTCCAGATCCGGGCCGCTTCGACAAATCGTTCCGTCAGGGATTCGAGCAGAATGGGCGCATCGACCGCATGCGCGGGGCGAAGGGCCGCGGCCGGATAGGGCAAATCGTCGGGCGCGGCGGCGACGTTGACGCCGAAGCCGATGACGACCGCGCGGCGCCCGCCGGGGAGCTGCTCGGCTTCCAACAGGATGCCGGCGAGTTTTTTGCCGTCCATCAGGACGTCGTTGGGCCATTTCAGGCGGAAGGCATCCGCGGCATCCCCTCTCCCCGCACGCGGGGAGAGGGCTCTGCCGACCTCGTCGTCGGCAGAGCGAGCCGGCAGGCGATGGTGAGGGGGAGTTTCCGAAGGAGTCTCTTCCGGAGAAGCCCCCTCACCCCCGCTGCCGCTTGTCTCGCCCCCGACGAGGGGGGCTCGACCCTCTCCCCGCGTGCGGGGAGAGGGGGTGTGTAACCGGCACACATCCCGAATGGCATCGACCAGCGCCACCCCGGCCACGAAGCCCAGGGTCGCGACCATCTCCGGTGCCACGCCGGCCACCGGCCAGAGCAGGCTGACAAAAAAATTGCCCTCGGGCGATTGCCAGACGTTGCCGCGCCGGCCCCGGCCCGCGTCCTGCACGCGGGTCGTGACCCAGAGCGGGCCGGTCTCGCCCTCGCGGGCGCGGGCGAGCGCCTCGGTATTGGTCGAGCCGAGACGGTCGTGGCTGTGCAGGCGGTGGCCGTCCGCACGGGCCGCCGGGCTGAGCCGGAAGGTCATATTCCTCAGAACAGGGACTTCGCAGCATTCCCCGCCGCCGCCACCAGCGGGGCCGGGATCAGGAAGAACAGCACCACGACGACGCTGGACGCCGCCAGAACGATGGCCGAGCCCGGCGGGATGCGCTCGTAGGGGGCTTGGGGCTCGTCGAAGTACATCACCTTGACGAGGCGCAGGTAGTAGAACGCGCCGACCACCGAGGTCACCACGCCGATGACGGCGAGCGCCACGAGGTCCGCCTTGATGGCGGCGGCGAAGACGTAGAACTTGGCGAAGAACCCGGCCAGCGGCGGGATGCCAGCGAGCGAGAACATCATCGCGGCGAGGCTGAAGGCCAGCCACGGATGGGTGCGCGAGAGGCCCGACAGGTCGTCGATGGTCTCGAACATCTTATCCTTGCGGCGCAGGCTGAGCAGCACCGCGAAGGCACCGAGCGTCATCGCGAGGTAGACGATCATGTAGATGACGACGCCGCGGATGCCTTCTTCCGAGCCGGCGGCGAGACCGATGAGGGCGTAGCCGACATTGCCGATGGAGGAATAGGCCATCAGGCGCTTGAGGTTGCGTTGGCCGATCGCCGCGAAGGAACCGAGCGCCATGGAGGCGATCGAGACGAAGACGATGATCTGCTGCCAGACCGCGGTCACGTCCGGGAAGGCGCCGATGAAGACGCGGACCGTCATCGCCATGGCGGCCATCTTCGGCGCGGAGGCGAAGAAGGCGGTCACCGGCGTCGGCGAGCCCTCGTAGACGTCGGGCGTCCACATATGGAACGGCACCGCGGCGAGCTTGAAGGCGACGCCCGCGGCCACGAACACGATGCCGAGCACGAGGCCGAAGCTCGCTGGGCCGTTCAGCGCCGTGACGATGCCGGGGAACGAGACCGTGCCGGTGAAGCCGTAGACCAGCGACGAGCCGTAGAGCAGCATGCCGGACGAGAGCGCGCCGAGCACGAAGTACTTCAGGCCGGCTTCCGTCGACTTCACGTCGTCGCGGTGGAAGGCGGCGATGACGTAGGCCGCGAGCGATTGCAGCTCCAGGCCGAGATAGAGCGAGATCAGGTCGTTGGCCGAGGCCATCACCATCATGCCGATGGTGCAGAGCACGATCAGGATCGGGTACTCGAACCGGTCGATGCGCTCGCGCTGGAAGTAGTCGCGCGACAGCAGGATCGTGGCGGCCGAACCGATCAGGATCAAGGCCTTCATCACGCGGGCGAACGGATCGGCGATGAAGGCGCCGTTGAGCGTCGTCACCGTGCCGGTCTGCGAGACCACGAGGAAGAAGGTGAAGATCAGGAGCCCCAGCGCGCCGAGATTGGTGCTCTCGGCCGAGCGCTCGCCGCGCCACGCGCCCCAGAGCACCAGCAGCAGCGCGCCGACGCTCAGGACGATCTCCGGCAGGACCGGCGTGATCGACGGCAGGACGGACTGGATCGGGGTCATCGCGCGGCGGCCTCGATTTTTTGGGAGGTCTCGGGGGCGGTCTTCTCCGCCGCCGCGAGCTTCGCCGCCTTGGCGGCGGCCTCCGCGTTCTGCGTGTTGGCGAGCGCCGTGCGCATGTTCTGCATCAGCGCCTCGGTCGAGGGCGCGAAGGTGTCGAGCACGGGGGCCGGGTGGACGCCGTACCAGATCGTCAGCGCGACGAGCGGCGCGATGATGATCTTTTCCCGCAGGTCGAGATCGAGGATGCCCTGGAGGTTGGGCTTCTCCAGCTTCCCGTAGATCACCCGCGCGTAGAGCCAGAGCGCGTAGCCGGCCGAGAGGATGATGCCGAAGACCGAGAAGAAGGCGACCGTGGGGTTGGCCTTGAAGGCGCCCATCATCGCCAGGAACTCGCCGACGAAGCCGGACGTGCCGGGCAGGCCGACGTTCGCCATGGTGAACACCATCATGGCGGCGGCGTAGAGCGGCATGCGCTTCACGAGGCCGCCATAGGCGGCGATCTCGCGGGTGTGCATCCGGTCGTAGACGACGCCGACGCATAGGAAGAGCGCGCCCGAGACGATGCCGTGCGAGATCATCAGGAATAGCGCGCCCTGGATGCCCTGCTCGTTCAGCGTGAACAGGCCGAGCGTCACGAAGCCCATGTGCGCCACAGACGAGTAGGCGATCAGCTTCTTGATGTCGGTCTGCATCATCGCGGTGAGCGAGGTGAAGATGATCGCGATCACCGAGAGGGCGAAGACCAGCGGCGCGAACTGGGCGCTCGCGTCCGGCAGCATCGGCAGCGAGATCCGGATGAAGCCGTAGCCGCCCATCTTCAGGAGGATGCCGGCCAGGATCACCGAGCCCGCGGTCGGCGCCTCGACGTGGGCGTCGGGGAGCCAGGTATGGACCGGCCACATCGGCATCTTCACCGCGAACGAGGCGAAGAAGGCGAGCCACAGCCACCACTGCATGCCGACGGGGAAGCGGTGGGCGAGCAGCGTCGGGATGTCGGTGGTGCCGGCCTCCCAGTACATCGCCATGATGGCGAGCAGCATCAGCACCGAGCCGAGCAGGGTGTAGAGGAAGAACTTGAAGCTCGCGTAGATGCGCCGCTTGCCGCCCCAGATGCCGATGATGAGGAACATCGGGATCAGGCCGGCCTCGAAGAACAGGTAGAACAGCACGAGGTCGAGCGCGCAGAACACGCCGATCATCGTGGTTTCCAGCACGAGGAAGGCGACGAAGTACTCCTTCACCCGATTCTCGACCGAGAGCCACGAGGCGCCGATGCAGAACGGCATCAGGAACGTGGTCAGCAGGATCAGCGGCATCGAGAAGCCGTCGACGCCGAGCTTGAACCGGATGTTCTCGGCGAGCCACGCATGCGACTCGACGAGCTGGAAGCTCGGGGACGCGATGTCGTAGCGGGCCCAGGCGGCGAGCGAGAGCAGGAAGGTGACGACCGTGGTGATGAGCGCGGCCCAGCGGGCGTTGCGCTTCACGGCCTCCGTCTCCTCACCCAGCGTCAGGATGAAGGCGGCGCCCGCGAGGGGGACGATCAGGAGCCCGGAGAGAATGCCGAGGCCGAACATCAATGCGCTCCTCCGACCGCCGGCACGCCGGAGACGAGGTACCACGTGATCAGGCCGGCGACCCCGACGAGCATCACGAAGGCGTAGTGGTAGACGTAGCCGGTCTGGAAGCGGACCACGCCGCGGGTGACGTCGACCACGCGGGCCGAGATGCCGTCGGGGCCGAAGCCGTCGATGACGCGCCCGTCGCCCTCCTTCCACAGGAACAGGCCAAAGTTCTTGGCCGGCCGTACGAACAGCCGGTCGTAGATCTCGTCGAAGTACCACTTGTTGAGCAGGAAGCGGTACAGGATCGGCTGCGAGGTCGCGAGGCGGTTCGGCAGTTCGGGCCGGCGCAGATACATCCAGAACGCCAGCAGGAAGCCGAGCACCAGCATCACGAACGGCGCGTTGGCGACCCAGCCGGGCACGTCGTGGAGCTTGTGCATGATGCCGTTGCCGGAATCGTGCGGCAGCGCCGAGCCCCAGAACTTGTCCATGTCGTGGCCGATGAACCGCTCCTTGAAGATCAGGCCGGCGAACAGGGCGCCGAAGGCCAGGATGCCGAGCGGGATCGTCATCACGAGCGGGCTCTCGTGCGGCTTGTGAGCGCCGTGATCGTCGTGGTGCTCGATCGCGCTGTGCGAGGCGGGCTCGATGTCGTGGCCCTTGTCATCGTGGGCGACGCCCTCGTGATGGCCGGGCTTGCCGTCGGCCTCGTGGGCGAGGGCATGCGAGTGGGCATGGTCGTCGTGCGCGGCATGCGCGTGGTCGTCGTGACCGTGCGCCCCGTGCGCGACCCAGCGCTGCGGGCCCTCAAAAGTGAGGAAGAACAGGCGCCAGGAATAGAACGAGGTCATCAGCGCGGCGATCACGGTGGCGAGGAACGCCAGCACGTGGCCGGGGCGGTCGGACATATAGGCCGCCTCGATGATCGCATCCTTGGAGTAGTAGCCGGCGGTGAAGGGGAAGCCGATCAACGCGAGGGTGCCGATCGTCATCATCGCCGTGGTGAAGGGGATGTATTGGCGCAGGCCCCCCATGTTCCGCATGTCCTGCTCGTGGTGCATCGCGTGGATGACCGAGCCGGCCCCGAGGAACAGCAGCGCCTTGAAGAAGGCGTGGGTGAAGAGGTGGAACACGCCGGTGGCGTAGGCGCCCACGCCGAGGCCGACGAACATGTAGCCGAGCTGCGAGCAGGTCGAGTAGGCGATGACCCGCTTGATGTCGTTCTGCACGAGGCCGACGGTCGCCGCGAAGAAGGCGGTGATGCCGCCCATGACGGTGACGACGGTGAGCGCGGTGGGCGCCAGCTCGAACAGCGGCGACAGGCGGGCGACCATGAACACGCCCGCGGTCACCATGGTGGCGGCGTGGATGAGGGCCGAGACCGGGGTCGGGCCCTCCATGGCGTCGGGCAGCCACGTGTGCAGCAGGAACTGCGCCGACTTGCCCATGGCGCCCATGAAGAGCAGCAGGCAGGCGAGCGTCAGGGCGTGCCAGTCATGGCCGAGGAAATGGAAGGTCGCGTCCTTCAGCTCCGGCGCCTTGGCGAAGATCGCATCGAAGCCCACGGACCCGGTGAGGACGAACACGAGGAAGATGCCGAGGGAGAAGCCGAAATCGCCGACGCGGTTGACGATGAAGGCCTTCATCGCCGCGGCGTTGGCCGACGGCTTCTCGTACCAGAAGCCGATCAGCAGGTAGGAGGCGAGGCCGACGCCTTCCCAGCCGAAGAACATCTGCACGAGGTTGTCGGCCGTCACCAGCATCAGCATGGCGAAGGTGAACAGCGACAGGTAGGCGAAGAAGCGCGGCCGGTGCGGGTCCTCGTGCATGTAGCCGATGGAATAGACGTGCACGAGGGTCGAGACCGAGGTCACGACCACCAGCATGATCGCGGTCAGCGTGTCGGCCTTGAAGGCCCAATCGACCACGAGGTCGCCGGCGGTGAACCACTGGGCGACGTGCACCGTCTCGGCCCGGCCGTCGCCGGTGACGAGGAAGAAGGCGCCCCAGGCGAGCAGGCAGGCGAAGGCGAGGCAGCCCGTGGTGACGAGCTCGCTCATCCGCGCGCCGATGGTGCGCCCGAACAGGCCGGCGATCAGCGCGCCGATCAGCGGGAAGAAGACGATGGCGTGATACATGGGGGATCGTGCCTCGCAGCAGGCGGACGAAGGGGTGGTCTCGCGTGCGCGACCTCAGCCCTTCATCATGCTCACGTCTTCGACGGCGATGGAGCCGCGGTTGCGGAAGAACACCACCAGGATGGCGAGACCGATGGCGGCCTCGGCGGCGGCCACGGTCAGCACGAACAGGGCGAAGACCTGTCCGGTGATGTCGTTGAGATGGGTCGAGAACGCCACGAGGTTGATGTTGACCGCGAGCAGGATCAGCTCGACCGACATCAGGATCACGATGACGTTCTTGCGGTTGACGAAGATGCCGAGCACGCCGAGCGTGAACAGGATCGCGGCGACCGTCAGGTAATGGCTCAGGCCGATCATGTTCAGACCTCCACGCCCTGGCGGGACGGAACCTTGATGGTGTCCACCGCCATCGCCTGGGTGCGGGCGTTCTGCACCGAGATGTTCTGGCGCTTGACGCCGGCGCGGTCGCGCAGGGTCAGGACGATGGCGCCGATCATCGCCACCAGCAGGATCAGGCCGGCGATCTGGAAGAAGTAGACGTAGTCCGTGTAGAGCACCCGGCCGAGCGCCTGGGTGTTGGTGAGGCTCTCGCCGTGGGCCGCGCGCCCGAGCGGCGCTTGGACGAGGCCCGGATCGAGGGTCCAGGTGCCCACCACCAGCAGCAGCTCGATCAGAAACACCGCGCCGATCAGCCCGCCGATCGGCAGGTAGCGCTGGAAGCCCTGGCGCAGCGCGGCGAAGTCCACGTCGAGCATCATCACGACGAAGAGGAACAGCACCGCCACCGCGCCGACATAGACGACGATCAGGATCATCGCCAGGAACTCGGCGCCCATCAGGACGAAGAGGCCCGCGGCGTTCACGAAGGCGAGGATCAGGAACAGCACCGAGGTGACGGGGTTCCTGGCGGCGATCACCATGAAGCCCGAGGCCACGGCGAGACCGGCGAAGAGATAGAAGAAGGCGGCGGCTGCGGTCATGCGGTGTTCAGCATCGGCCGCCCTCTCGGGCGGCTCCCTTCTGCCTCGGTGGACCCTCGGCCGCAGGCGGCGGCCCGTCTATAGAACCGGCCCTTGCGGCGCACAACGGTGATGGCGCGTAGGCTTTAGCGGTAGGGCGCGTCGGTGGCGATGTTGCGGGCGATCTCGCGCTCCCAGCGGTCGCCGTTCGCGAGCAGCTTCTCCTTGTCGTAGAGCAGCTCCTCGCGGGTCTCGACCGAGAACTCGAAGTTCGGGCCCTCGACGATGGCATCCACCGGGCAGGCTTCCTGACACATGCCGCAATAGATGCACTTCACCATGTCGATGTCGTAGCGCGTGGTGCGCCGCGTGCCGTCGTTGCGACGCGGCCCCGCCTCGATGGTGATGGCTTGGGCCGGGCAGATCGCCTCGCAGAGCTTGCAGGCGATGCAGCGCTCTTCCCCGTTGGGATAGCGGCGCAGCGCGTGCTCGCCGCGGAAGCGCGGTCCGCGGTGGCCCATCTCGAAGGGGTAGTTGATCGTGGCCTTCGGCTTGAAGAAGTACTTCATGGTGAGGACGAACCCCGACACGAACTCCTTCAGGAGAAGGCTTCTGGCGACCTGATCGAGCTTCACGGCGCGATCCTTCTCAAGCGCCCGGCGCGAGACCGGTGAGTTTCAGGACGAAGGCGACGACGACGACCGAGATCAGCGAGAGCGGAAGGAACACCTTCCAGCCCAGCCGCATGAGCTGGTCGTAGCGGTAGCGCGGCACCATGGCCTTCACCATGGCGATCATGAAGAACAGGAAGCTGGCCTTCAGCGTGAACCAGATCACGCCGGGCACCCAGGTGAAGGGCGCGAACGGGATCGGCGAGAGCCAGCCGCCGAGGAACAGCACCGTACCGAGGGCGCACATGGTCATGATCGCCACGTACTCGCCGAGCATGAACAGCAGGTACGGCGTCGAGGAATACTCGACCATGTAACCGGCCACGAGTTCCGATTCGGCCTCCGGAAGGTCGAAGGGCGGGCGGTTCGTTTCGGCGAGCGCCGAGACGAAGAACACGCCGAACATCGGGAACAGCCACAGCCAGTACCAGCCGAAGATGCCGAGCGCGGTGTCCTGCGCCATGACGATGCGCGAGAGGTTGAGCGAGCCGGCACACAGCAGCACGCAGATGATGACGAAACCGAGCGAGACTTCGTAGGAGATCATCTGCGCCGCCGAGCGCAGCGCGCCGAGGAAGGCGTATTTCGAGTTCGACGCCCAGCCGCCCATGATGACGCCGTACACGCCGAGCGACGAGATCGCGAAGATGTAGGTGATGCCGACATTGATGTCGGCGATCGCCCAGCCGTCGGAGAGCGGGATCACCGCCCAGGACGCCAGCGCCAGCATGGCGAAGACCAGCGGCGCTAGCAGGTAGATCGCCTTGTTGGCGCCCGCCGGGATCACCGGCTCCTTCAGGACGAACTTCAGCAGGTCGGCAAATGACTGGAACAGGCCCCAGGGCCCGACGACGTTGGGACCGCGGCGCAGCTGCACCGCCGCCCAGATCTTGCGGTCGGCCAGCAGCGCGTAGGCGATGAAGACGAGGAGGGCCGCCAGCAGCACGAAGCTCTTGAGAGCCAGCAGGAGGACGGTGCCGAGCACTTCGAGGAAGGTCATCGAGGCGCCCCTTATTCCGCGGCTTCGAGCGCGCGGCCCCGGGCGAGCCCGGAGCACTCGGCGAGCACCCGCGAGGCGCGGGCGATCGGGTTGGTGAGGTAGAAGTCGGCGACCGGCGAGGTGAACGCCGCTTTTTCGGCGTTGCCCGGCAGTGCCGTCAGCTTGTCGAGGATCGCCACAGCGTCGGACGGCTCGACCGCGCCGACGGCGGCGAGATGCGGGTGGGCGGCATACATCGCTTTGCGCAGCGCGCCCAGCGAATCATAGGGCAGACGCTTGCCGAGCACGTCGGACAGCGCGCGCAGGATCGCCCAATCCTCGCGGGCGTCGCCCGGCGGGAAGCCGGCGCGGTTGGTCATCTGCACCCGGCCCTCGAGGTTGACGTAGGTCGCGCTCTTCTCGGTGTAGGCGGCGCCCGGCAGGATCACGTCGGCGCGGCTGGCGCCGGCGTCGCCGTGGGTGCCCTGGTAGATCACGAAGGCGCCGGCCGGGATCGCCCGCTCGTCGGCGCCGAGGTTGAACACCACGTCGAGGGCGTTCGCCTCCAGCATGGCCGAGAAGCCAAGGCCCCCCTCCCCCGGCACGAAGCCGAGATCGAGCGCGCCGACGCGGGCGGCGGCCGTGTGCAGCACGCCGAAGCCGTTCCACTCGGCGGTGACGGCGCCGAGGTCCTTGGCCAAGGCCGCGGCGGCCCCGAGCGCGCCCAGCCCGCCCTCGCCGACGATGATGAGCGGGCGCTCGGCCTTCTTCAGGATGTCGAGGAAGCTGTGCTCGCCCTTGCCCAGCGAACCGAGCGTGTCCGGGCCGGCGCCGAGATAGGTGTAGGGGTAGGTGAGGTCCGGCTGCTCGTCGAGGATCAGGCCGACGGCGAGCGGGGCCATGCGCCAGCGCTTGCGGATGCGCACGTTGAGCAGCGAGGCCTCGGTGCGCGGGTTGGTGCCGACCAAGAGGATCGCGTCCGCCGCCTCGATGCCGGGAATCGTCGCGCCGAGCGTGTAGGCGGCCCGGCCCCAAGCCGGATCAATCGCCTCGCCGGTCTGGCGACAGTCGAGGTTCGTGACGCCGAGCGAACCCATGAGAGCTTTCAGCGCAAAGATCTCTTCCGCGCCCGCGAGGTCACCGACCAGCGCGCCGACGCGCTTGGGGTCGGCGCCCTTCAGCCGGGCGGCAATCGCCGAGAAGGCCTCGCCCCAGGAGGCCGGGCGCAGACGGCCGTTCTCGCGCAGGAACGGCCGGTCGAGCCGCTGCAGGCGCAGGCCGTCGACCACGTGGCGGGTCTTGTCGGAGATCCACTCCTCGTTGATCTCCTCGCTGACGCGCGGCTCGATCTGCATCACCTCGCGGCCGCGGGCATCGACGCGGATCGCGGAGCCCACCGCGTCCATCACGTCGACGGACTCGGTCTTGTGCAGCTCCCACGGGCGCACGTTGTAGCTCTGCGGCTTGTGGACCAGCGCGCCGACCGGGCAGAGGTCGGCGACGTTGCCCTGCAGCTCCGAGCCCATCGCCTGTTCGAGGTAGCTCGTGATCTCCATGTCCTCGCCGCGGCCGATGGCGCCGAGATCCGGCACGCCGGCCACCTCGGCGAGGAAGCGGACGCAGCGGGTGCAGTGGATGCAGCGGTTCATCGCCGTGCGCACCAGCGGGCCGATATACTTCTCTTCGACCGCGCGCTTGTTCTCGTGATAGCGGGTCGAGTCGACGCCGTAGGCCATCGCCTGATCCTGAAGATCGCAATGGCCGCCCTGGTCGCAGATCGGGCAATCGAGCGGGTGGTTGATGAGGAGGAACTCCATCACCCCCTCGCGGGCCTTCTTCGTCAGCCCCGAGCGCGTCAGCACCTCCGGCGGCTCGCCGTTGGGCCCCGGCCGGCAATCCTTCACCGCGTAGGCGCAGGAGGCCACGGGCTTCGGCGCGCCCTTCAGCTCCACCAGGCACATGCGGCAATTGCCGGCGATCGACAGCCGCTCGTGGAAGCAGAAGCGCGGAATCTCCGCGCCCGCGATCTCGCAGGCCTGGAGCAGGGTGTAGTCGGCCGGGACATCGACCTCGGTGCCGTCGACAAGGATTTTGGTCATCAGTGCGCCCAGCTCATCTGACGTTAGCTACTTCTGCATCGATCAATTTAATCATAGTCTTGCTGTAGTGTTTCTTATAACTCTCTTTGAAGTTTTTGTTATTTCGAAAGTAGTCGGAGTGATAGGAAATTTGCAATTGCATTACGTTCGTCCAAGTTTCTATATACTCAGACATCTCAAGCACCTGCTCTCCCATATCGAGCAAATAAGAGATGTACCACTCGTACTGTTCGAACTCCTCCGGGCTTTTACCCTTGTACCCACTCGAAAATTTTGGATTGGCAAATGCCATTTGCAGATAAGCCAAATACGCCTGATGAGCACCAGACTCTCTTTGAATGATTTTTGCCTGCTTAATCTGACTCCGCGCATAAAAAGCAGCCATTATAGCGATAACCGCCGCAATAGACGACGCCATGCTGCCAATTATAGTGGCCAGATCCCCCCATTCGGTCGGACCATCCAGCCCCAGAAACTGAGATTTAGCGACTTCGGCCATCGCCGTCACTCCGCCGCCATCGGCACGGCATCGGAATGCGGGTTGGCGCTGTACTGGTCGATCCGCTTCTCGATCTCCGGCCGGAAGTGGCGGATGAGACCCTGGATCGGCCACGCCGCGGCGTCGCCGAGCGCGCAGATGGTGTGGCCCTCAACCTGCTTGGTGACTTCCAAGAGCATGTCGATCTCGCGCTTCTGCGCCCGGCCCGCGGCCATGCGGGTGAGCACGCGCCACATCCAGCCGGTGCCCTCGCGGCAGGGCGTGCACTGTCCGCAGGACTCGTGCTTGTAGAAGTACGAGATGCGGGCGATCGCCCCGACGATGTCGGTCGACTTGTCGAGCACGATCACGGCTGCGGTGCCGAGGCCCGAGCCGAGGTTGCGCAGGGTGTCGAAGTCCATCTTGGCGTCGATGATCTGCTCGGCCGGCACCAGCGGCACCGAGGAGCCGCCGGGGATCGAGCAGAGCAGGTTGTCCCAGCCGCCGCGCATGCCGCCGCAATGCTTGTCGATCAGCTCGCGGAAGGTGATGCCGAGCTCTTCCTCGACGTTGCAGGGCTTGTTGACGTGGCCCGAGACGCAGAACAGCTTGGTGCCGGTGTTGTTCTTACCGCCCAGCCCCGCGAACCACGCGCCGCCGCGGCGCAGGATCGTGCCGGCCACCGCGATCGACTCGACGTTGTTGACCGTCGTGGGGCAGCCGTAGAGGCCCATATTGGCCGGGAACGGCGGCTTCAGCCGCGGCATCCCCTTCTTGCCCTCGAGGCTTTCGATGAGGGCCGTCTCCTCGCCGCAGATATAGGCGCCCGCGCCGTGGTGGACGTAGATGTCGAACGGGTAGTCGTGGACGTTCGACTTCCCCACGAGCCGGGCCGCATAGGCTTCGTCCACGGCGCGCTGGAGAGCGAACTTCTCCGCGACGTACTCGCCGCGCAGATAGACGTAGCAGGCATGCGCGCCCATGGCGAAGGAGGCCAGCATGCAGCCCTCGATCAGGAGATGCGGATCGTGCCGCATGATCTCCCGGTCCTTGCAGGTGCCCGGCTCCGACTCGTCGGCGTTGACGACGAGATAGTGCGGACGCCCGTCGGACTTCTTGGGCATGAACGACCACTTGAGGCCGGTCGGGAAGCCGGCGCCCCCGCGACCGCGCAAGCCGGAGCCCTTCATCTCGTCGATGATCCAGTCCCGGCCCTGGTCGAGCAGGAACTTGGTGCCGTCCCACGCGCCGCGCTTCTTCGCCGCTTCGAGATCGGGCGAATGCAGGCCGTAGAGGTTGGTGAAGATGCGGTCCTGATCGGAGAGCATGTTGTTGTTCCCGTCTCTCAGGTGGCCGGGACGTCGATGATATCGAGGCGGCGCTCAATGCGCGACAGCCGCGAGTCGATCGCGCCGTAGGCTTCGTAGAGGTTGGCAATGTCGGTCTGTACGGCGTTCAGCTGGAGTTGCTGCGCGCGCTGATTGCCGCGCACCCCCTGCAATTCGCCGCGCACCTCCCGCACACCCTCTTCGATGTTGCCGAGCCGCGCCTGCATGGCCTTCAGCACCTCGTAAATCAGCTCGTTGTTCACCTCGGCCATGGCCTCAGCCCTTCGTTCCAGCGAGGTCGGCCGCCTGACTCACCCAGTTCTCGCGGTCGATGCGACCGGGGAACGCCAGATAGGCGCCGACCCAGGCGACCTCCCGCGGGGTCCAGGCGGCGATCTGATCGTAGTGCCAGATGCCGAGAGCATTGAGCCGGGTCTGGTTGACCGGGCCGACGCCCTTGATCTTGGTGAGATCGTCCGGCCGGTCGTCGCGGGCGGCCTCCAGCCCCTCGGGGCGCTGGCCGACGGCGTCGGCGCGGGCCTCCGGGTTCTCCGGCTGGGGCACGTCGTCGTTGGCGCCCTCGGCGGCCGGGTGCGGCGGCGGCTCGGTGCGCAGCGTCGCGTCCTCGGCGAGCGCGCGGGTCTCGGCGTCGGGCGTCTCGGTCTTGGCCGGGGGCTCGCCCGCGGCGGCGCGCTCGGCCGGCGAATCGAGCGCCGGGCTGTCGCCGGGGCGGGCGGCGGCGGTCTTGGCCTGCGAGGTGCCGCGCTCGGACGCGTCCGCCCGGTCCGCCTCGCGAACCGGCGGCTCACCCGCGGCGACGCGCTGGGCCGGACCGTCGGCGGTGCCCTGCTCGACCGGGCGACCGGCTTCGGGGCGGGCGGGCTTGGCTTCGGTCGCGGCGCGCGCTTCGCTGGATTTCGCCTCGTCCTGCTTGATCGCCTCCTCGTCCTTCGTCGCCTCGAAGCGCTTGCGCCACGCGCCGACGCGGGAGCCGTCGAACAGGGTCGGGTCGGTCAGCGTGTTGACCGCATCCTTCGGCTCGGACGAGACCCGGCCGATCTGCGAACCGATCTTCACCGGGTTGCCCGCGGCGAGGTCGTCCATGAGCTTGTTGAGGCTCTCCGGCGTCAGATCCTCGTAATAGTCCTGATTGATCTGCACCATCGGCGCGTTGCAGCAGGCGCCCAGGCACTCCACTTCGAGCCAGGAGAAATTGCCGTCGGCCGAGACGTGGCCGGGGGGCCCGAGGCGCGCCTGGAGCGCCGCCTTCAGTTCCTTGGCCCCGCAGCAATCGCACGGCACGGTGCCGCAGAGCTGGATCCAGAAGCGCCCGACCGGCTCCAGCGCGAACATCGTGTAGAAGGTCGCGACCTCCAGCACGCGGATATGCGGCATGCCGAGCTGGTCGGCGACCGCCTCGATCGCCTTCTGGGGCAGCCAGCCGCCGTTCTGCTCCTGCGCCTTCCACAGGAGCGGGATCACGGCGGAGGCCTGACGCCCCTCCGGATACTTCTCGATCTGGCCGCGGGCCCACTCGGCGTTCTCGGGCGTGAACGCGAAGGATTGGGGCTGCTCGGCGGCGGGGGCTAATCTACGGTTGGCCATCGTCAGTTCTTTACCATGTCGCTCGACGGTACCATGCCACGGCAAGGCCGTTCTTGTTCCGCGTCGTCATGAGCAATGAAAGTCGTGCAAATCTGTCGCTGACCTTCCAGTTCAAGAAGGTTGATCGCGAGACCGATGTCGATACCCAGCGGTTCAAAGCTGGAGAAGGTGACACGCCAGCCTTGTTCGATCAGTTGCGTCCTGCACGGTGATTTCTCACCTTTGCAGGGAGCGAATGCGGCTTGGGCGCGTGCGGCCATGGCCTGTTGCTCGGCTTCCCGCGCGGGCGCCGCTCGCTCCCAGGCTTGCAACTCGTTCCATACACCTTGAGCCCGCGCGGGATCGCTGCCGGCGGCGGGCGCCAACAGGATCAAACCGAACGCGAGGCCGACCCGTGCTGTCACCGGTCCACCTCACCGAACACGATGTCCAGCGTGCCGAGCACGCAGGACACGTCGGCCAGCAGGTGGCCGCGGCACATCCAATCCATCGCCTGCAGGTGGGCGAAGCCCGGCGCGCGGATCTTGCAGCGGTACGGCTTGTTGGTGCCGTCCGAGACCAGATAGACGCCGAACTCGCCCTTGGGCGCCTCGACGGCGGCGTAGACCTCGCCCTCGGGGACGTGGAAGCCTTCGGTGTAGAGCTTGAAGTGGTGGATGAGCGCTTCCATCGAGCGCTTCATCTCCCGGCGCGGCGGGGGCGCGAACTTGCCGTCGGTGGAGGCGATCGGGCCCTGGCCCGCAGGCTCGCGCAGCTTGGCGCAGCACTGCTTCATGATCTTCACCGATTCCCGCATCTCTTCCATGCGGATGACCTGCCGGTCGTAGGTGTCGCCGTTCTTGCCGACGGGGATGTCGAAATCCATCTCCTCGTAGGCCTCGTAGGGCTGCGACTTGCGCAGGTCCCACGGGATGCCCGAACCGCGCACCATCACGCCCGAGAAGCCCCAGGCCATGGCCTCGTCCTGGGTGACGATGCCGATGTCGACGTTGCGCTGCTTGAAGATGCGGTTGGCCATGACGAGGTCGTCGAGGTCCTGCACCACCTGAAGGAAGGGGTCGCAGAACGCGTCGATGTCGTCGATGAGCGCGGGCGGCAGGTCCTGATGGACGCCGCCGGGGCGGAAGTAGTTGGCGTGCAAACGGGCACCGCTGGCGCGCTCGTAGAAGATCATCAGCTTCTCGCGCTCCTCGAAGCCCCAGAGCGGGGGCGTGAGCGCGCCGACATCCATCGCCTGGGTCGTCACGTTGAGGAGGTGGGAGAGCAGCCGCCCGATCTCGCAGAACAGGGTGCGGATGAGCTGGGCGCGCCGCGGCACCTCGATGCCGGCGAGCCGCTCGATCGCGAGGCAGAAGGCGTGCTCCTGATTCATCGGCGACACGTAGTCGAGCCGGTCGAAATAGGGCGTCGCCTGGAGGTAGGTCTTGTGCTCGATCAGCTTCTCGGTGCCGCGGTGGAGCAGGCCGATATGCGGATCGACCCGCTCGACCACCTCGCCGTCGAGTTCGAGCACGAGGCGCAGCACGCCGTGCGCCGCCGGGTGCTGCGGCCCGAAATTGATCGAGAAGTTGCGGATGTTGTGTTCGGACATGCCCGCGACCTTCAGCTCGACTTCTTCTCGTCGCCCGGCAGCACGTAGTCCGTGCCTTCCCAGGGCGACAGGAAGTCGAAGTTCCGGAACTCTTGCGTCAGCTTCACCGGCTCGTAGACGACGCGCGCCTCGTCCTGATCGTAGCGGACCTCGACGAAGCCGGTCAGCGGGAAGTCCTTGCGCAGCGGATGGCCCTCGAAGCCGTAATCGGTGAGGAGGCGCCGCAGGTCGGGATGGCCCGAGAACAGGATGCCGTAGAGGTCGTAGGTTTCGCGCTCGAACCAGTTGGCCGCCGGGAACACCGTGATCGCCGAGGGCACCGGGGTCGCGGCGTCGGTCTGCACCTTCACGCGGACGCGCATGTTATGGCGCAGGCTCAGCAGGTGGTAGACGACGTCGAAGCGGCGGGCGCGCTGGGGATAGTCGGCGCCGCAGATGTCGATGAAGCAGCGGAAGGCGCAGGCCGGCTCGTCGCGCAAGTAAGTCAGCGCGTAGACGATGTCGCTGCCCTGCACGTTCAGCGTCAGCTCGCCGAACGCGACCGTCCAGTCGGTGACCGCGGGGCCCAGCGCTCCGGCGATCCGCTCGCCCATGGCGCGCAGCGCCTCGTCGCCCTGAGCGGCCGCGACGGTGCCGCGTAGCACGATGCCGTTGGTGGTGACGGCGGAGGTGGTCTCGCTCATCGCCTTCCCCTCAGCGCTCGATCGTGCCGATGCGGCGGATTTTTCGCTGCAGCAGCAGGACGCCGTAGAGCAGCGCCTCGGCCGAGGGCGGGCAGCCCGGCACGTAGATGTCCACCGGCACGACCCGGTCGCAGCCGCGCACCACCGAATACGAATAGTGGTAGTAGCCGCCGCCGTTGGCGCAGGAGCCCATCGAGATGACGTAGCGCGGCTCCGGCATCTGGTCGTAGACCTTGCGCAGAGCCGGGGCCATCTTGTTGGTCAGCGTGCCGGCGACGATCATCACGTCGGACTGGCGTGGGCTACCGCGCGGGGCGAAGCCGAAGCGCTCGCAATCGTAGCGCGGCATCGACATCTGCATCATCTCGACGGCGCAGCAGGCGAGCCCGAAGGTCATCCACATCAGCGAGCCGGTGCGGGCCCAGTTGATGAGTTCGTCCGCGCTGGTGACGAGGAAGCCGCGGTCGGCCAGCTCGTCGTTGATCGAGAGGAATAGTGGATCGCTGGCGCCGATGGGCCGGCCGGTCGAGGGATCGATGATCCCCTTCGGCTGGGGCGCGATCTCGGGCGCGCGGGACAGGGTCGGGTTCAGGGCCATCTCTGCCTCTGAGCGGGGAAACGGAGGGCGGCTTGGGCGAAGGCTAGTCCCACTCGAGGGCGCCCTTGCGCCACTCGTAGACGAAGCCGACGGTGAGGACGCCGAGGAAGGCCATCATCGACCAGAAGCCGAACCAGCCGAGTTCTCCGAACGTGATCGCCCAGGGGAACAGGAACGCGACTTCGAGGTCGAAGATGATGAACAGGATCGCCACGAGGTAGAAGCGCACGTCGAACTTCATGCGTGCGTCGTCGAAGGCGTTGAAGCCGCACTCGTAGGCCGAGAGCTTTTCCGGATCGGGGCTCGAATAGGCCACGATGAACGGCGCGACGAGGAGCGCCACGGCGATGAACAGCGAGACGCCGATGAACACGATGAGCGGAAGATAGTCCGCCAGCAGGCCGGTCATGCCGAACCCCTCGTTTCGTTGCGCGGGAGGATCATGGAGGTGCCCTCGCGTCGACGCCTGGCCGCGGAGAAGAATCCTCCCGATGGAATTCCTCCAATGCCAGACTGGGCGCCGGGCGAGGCTTAGACGAGCCCTAGAACAGAGACAAGGGCATTGCGCGTCGCACAATCAGCCCATGCGGTGACAGATCGCGAAGCTGGTATACCAATGCATGGGCCGCCCCCACCGCACGCATGAATTGCGACGGCGGAGCGGTCGGAAAAAGCGGCGCGTGCGCGGGCGAGGGACTCCCGAAATCCCGCTCCACGGACGGCTCGGAAGCCGGCTGCGGACCAAAATCGCGAAACGGCGATTCCGTTGCTTGACAGCTCAAGGCGCCCCACCTAAACCCCGCCTCGTCGCCGGCAGCGAGGCCAGCCCCTCCGGCAGACACAAAGCGCGGGCGTAGCTCAGTCGGTTAGAGTGCCGGCCTGTCACGCCGGAGGTCGCGGGTTCGAGCCCCGTCGCCCGCGCCATTCTTTCAAGCACATAGCGGCTACTCTTGTCATCCTGTCAGACTCGTCTGGCCGGCATTGTCAGAGTCTTTGCGCCTTCGTCAGGCGCTACCCGCCTGTTGCGCGTCCGCCACCCTCCGGCGGCGGCCGAGCGGCCCCTTCCATCTCGCCGCGGTTTCGCCGCATCGGCCGATGAAGGGCCGGGCGTCGTCCGTCCTCACCCGCGAACCCGTCGATGTCGCTCCTGCGCCCCGCCTCCGCCGCGATCCTCCTCGCGCTCGCCCTCGCCGGCTGCGGCGGCTCGCCCGTGCTGGAGGCGAGCCTGCCGACGGTGCCGGTCATCCTCGACGAGGGCGCGGCGGCCGAGGCGATCTCGCGCTACCGAGCGCAGCACGGCCTCTCGCCCGTCACCATCGATTCGCGCCTGATCCGCGCCGCCTCGCTCCAGGCCGGCGCCAACGCGCGGGCAGGCCGCCTCAGCCACGAGGTCGCCGGCACATTCGACAGCCGCATGGCGAGCGCAGGGTTCGGCAAGCGCTACGCCAGCGAGAACCTCAGCGCCGGTTCGGAGACCTTCGACGGCGTGCTCGCCCGCTGGAAGGCCTCGCCCGAGCACAACCGCAACATGCTGATCCCGCAACTGCGCCGGGTCGGCATCGCCCGCGTGGACGCGCCGGGCACCCGCTACAAGCGCTTCTGGGCGCTGGTGATGGCGGCCGACTGAGACGAGGTGCGCCTCACCACGCCAGCGTCTCGCCCCGGTAATCGAGATAGGCCACGTCCCGGCGGCCGGCGAAGGCCTCGATCACCGCGACCATGCCGTTCACGCTGGTCTCCACGTCGAGGTCGGCCTCGGCGCCGCCCATGTCGGTGCGGACCCAGCCCGGATGGACGAGCAGGATGCCGTAGTCGCGCTCGGAATGGCGCACGGCGAAGCTGCGGGCGTTGGTGTTGAGCGCCGCCTTGCTGGCCCGGTAGTTCTCCCAGCCGCCGTCCTCGTTGAGCGCCACGCTGCCGAGGATCGAGGACATGAAGGCGAGCGTGCCGCCGGGGGCGATCCGGTCGGCGAAGGTCTCGGCGAACAGGATCGGGCTGACCGCATTGGTGAGGTAGACCTGCGCGCTCACGTCCCGCGATACCGCGTGCAGCGGCTTGTCCGATTCGGTCGCGACCCCCGCCACCACGAAGACGAGATCGAATGTTTCGCTTCCCAGCCGCTCGCGCAGGGCGGCGACGGAGGCGTCGTCGTCGATGTCGGCGGTCTCGACGCGCACGCCCTTGTCCGTCAGCCGCTCCAGATCCGGCGAGGACGAGCGCTGCGTGGCGACGACCTGCCAGCCATGCTCCGAAAACGTCTCGGCAAGGCCGAGGCCGAGCCCGCGCGAGGCCCCGACGATGAGCGCGCGCCGTCCGGTTGCCGCCTGATCCGCCATGGTCTTGTCCCGTTCTCTGAGTTTCCGGCCCTCCGACGCGCCGGGGGCGCCCTCGGTTCCCGGACATCTGGGAACGGCCAAGCCTGAGTGACGTTGAACGGGGTCACTCCCGCCGACCGAACCGCCCGACCGATGTCCGCCTCCCCCAGCCCCACGCCCCGGCCGGCCGGGGAGACCACCGCCTCCGTGCTCTGGACCGTGTTCGCCGGGATGGCGCTGGTGGCGCTCGCCGTCGCGCCGCGGCGTGTCGTTGCGCCCGAGCCGGTCGAAGAGGCGGGCGACGAGCCCAAATCCGGCGGGCCCAAGACCAACGGCGGCGCCCATTCGCACGAGGGGCGGGCCGCCCGCTGGGTGGCGGCGACGCAAGGCGACCGCGGGCGCGACGCCGACCACCCGAAGGACATCCCGGCGCCGGGCTGGTGGGACATCGCTGTCCGGGTCTACCAGGAATTCGTGAGCGACCGGGTGATGTCGGTGGCGGCCGGCGTCACCTTCTACTCGCTGCTGTCGCTGTTTCCGGCGATCGCCGCGCTGGTGACCTGCTACGGCCTGATCGCGGACGCCAACACCATCAACGTCCATCTCGCCCTGCTCCAGGGCGTGCTGCCGGCCAGCGCCCTCGAGATCATCGGCGAGCAGGTGAAGCGCATCGCGGCCAAGGGCGGCGGCACGCTGGGCGTGACCTTCTTCACCTCCCTGACGCTGTCGCTGTGGAGCGCCAACGCCGCCATGAAGGCGATGTTCGATGCCCTCAACGTGGTCTACGAGGAGGAGGAGAAGCGCAACTTCTTCTGGCTCAACGTCCGCTCGCTCACCTTCACGGTCGGCGCCCTGCTGTTCGTCATCTTGGCGCTCTCGGCCATCGTGGTGCTGCCGGTGGTGTTCAACTTCCTCGGGCTCGGCGACGGGGCGCGGCTGATCGCGCTGGCGCGCTGGCCGGCCCTGCTCGCGGTGCTGCTCGGCGGGCTCGCCGTGCTCTACCGCTACGGGCCGAGCCGGGAGCGGGCGCGCTGGCGCTGGGTCGGCGCGGGCAGCGTGGTCGCGGGCGTGCTCTGGCTGATCGCCTCGCTGCTGTTCTCCTGGTACGTCACCAATTTCGGCAATTACAACGAGACCTACGGCACGCTCGGCGGCGTGATCGGCTTCATGACGTGGATGTGGATCTCGGCGATCATCGTGCTGGTCGGCGGCGAGATCAATGCCGAGATCGAGCACCAGACCGCCCGCGATTCGACCACTCGGCCGATCCAGCCGCTCGGCCGTCGCGGCGCCCGCATGGCCGATACGGTGGGCGCGGCAGCCTGAAAAAATCTGGTATACCAGGGGCAGCCGCGCCGCCGGGCCGCACTCGCGGGCCTTGCCGGCTGCGCCTACCTTTGAACGACAAGAAGACCCCGGAGGATGTCATGGCCGGAACCGATGCGCTGAGCGCTCCCGAGACCCGCACCGAGGCGGAGTGGCGCGCCGCCCTCACCCCCGAGCAGTACCGCGTGCTGCGCGAGCACGGCACCGAGCGGGCCGGCACGAGCTGCCTCAACGCCGAGAAGCGGGCCGGCACGTTCTTCTGCGCCGGCTGCGGCGCGCCGCTGTTCGAGAGCGGCACCAAGTACGAATCGGGCAGCGGCTGGCCGAGCTTCTTCGCCCCGCTTGAGGGTGCGGTGGAGACGCAAACCGACCGCAGCCACTGGATGACCCGCACCGAGGTCCATTGCGCCCGCTGCAAGGGCCATCTCGGCCACGTGTTCGAGGACGGCCCGGCGCCCACCGGCCTGCGCTACTGCATGAACGGCGTCTCGCTCGATTTCGAGCCGGCGGACTGAACTCGGTTCTGCGAATCCCGGCCGTACTGCCGCCAATTCAACGACTTTTTGCCCCCGAGGCTTGCCGTGTGGTTGTTTGCGCGCCATCACTTGCCGACGAAGGCCATGGTCAAGACTTGGTGAAGGCTTAGGGTCGTCGGCGCCGTCCGCCCCGGCGGGTTTTCGGGCCGCGCCGCGATCGAGCCGGCTCCGGAGGGAAGTGTATGAGTGTCGTTCGCCGCTTTCTCGTGGCGCCCTCGCTGGTCCGCCTGCTGCGCAAGGAGCGCGGCGGGGCGCGCATCACCGAGGGCTACTTCGCGCCCCAGGCCGGCCGGACCTCGTTCGTGCGCCTGCAGGGCAACAACTGCTTCCTCGTCCTCGTGACGGGCGCCGAGGGCGCCACCGCCGAGGAGCGCACCGAGGTGCCGCGCGCCCACGGCGACGCCCTGCTCGACGTCTGCGCCGGCAAGGCGATCTACGAGCGCACCGCGGTGGCGCTCGCCGGCACCGAGGCGCTGGTGGACCGCTACGTGCGCCCGGCCGGGCTCGACCTCGTCAGCCTCGTGTTCGAGGAGGCGGAGGCCGCCAAGGCCTTCACGCCGCCGGTGTGGTTCGGGGCCGAGGTGAGCGCGGACGCGGCCTATCACGGCCAGTCGATCGCGCTGACCGGCGTGCCGGCCGCGGGCGAGGTGCCGCTGTCGAACGCCGCCCTCGACGCGGTGCTGGACCTGATCGAGCCGCGCTTCGGCGGCGGTCGACCGGCCGTCCCGCCCCGCCCGGCCGCCCCGCCCGCCCCCGCGGTGAAGCCGCCCGAGCCGCCCAAGCCTCCGGAGGCTCCTAAGCCCGTCGAGGCCGTGATCGCCGCCGAGCCGCCGAAGCCCGCTCCGGCCCCGCCCGAGCCGCCGAAGGCCGCCGAGCCTCCGAAGCCCGTGGAACCGCCGAAGGCTGCTGAGCCCGCGAAGCCGGCCGAGCCTCCGAAGGCGCCCGAGCCGCCTGCGCCGCCGCCCGAACCGCCGAAGGCGGTAGAGCCCCCCAAACCGGCCGAGGCGCCCAAGCCGGCGGAGCCCCCGAAGGCCGCCGAGCCCGCGAAGCCGGCAGAGCCTCCGAAGGCACCGGAGCCGCCCAAGGCCGAGGAGGAGCCGAAGGCCGCCGAGGCGCCCAAGCCGACCGAGCCCGAAAAGCCCGCGGAGCCGCCGAAGGCTGCCGAACCGCCCAGGCCCGCGCCGCCGCCCGAGCCCCCGAAGGCCGCCGAGCCTCCGAAGCCGGTCGAGGCGCCCAAACCGGCGGAGCCTCCGAAGGCCGCGGAGCCGCCGAAGGCGCCGGAGCCCGCTCCGGCTCCGGTGGCCGCGTCCGTCACCACCCCCGAGGGCGAGGAGCGCCTGCCGCCGGATGCCCGGATCGACGACGTGATCGAGAGCCTGTCCAAGGCGCTCGGCGCGGCGATCCGCAACCCGCAGGAGCCGAGCAAGGACGAGGACGTCGCCGAGGCGTTCGAGCGCTGGCAGGTCCGCCCCCGCCGCACCCAGCAGACCTGAGGCCCCACGGCTGACGGGACGACAAAGCCGGTCTCGCTCCCGCGGGGCCGGTTTTTTCGTGCCCGGACGGCTCGGCTCTCCGTCTTCCGACGCTCCGCCGTCATTGCGAGGCGGAACTGACGCAATCCAGGGCTCCGCATTGCCCGGAGGAAGCGCGTCGTCGATGACGGGGTGGCCTTCGCCGTCTCGCCTCATCCTGCGATGTCGCGCTCTGGATCGCTTCGGCTCCGCCTCGCGATGACGGTGCGGGTCATTCTTCGCCCTCAGCGCAGGCAAAAGCCGCGACCGGCCCCAGTCGCCGGTCTCGTCCGGCCCGGAACCGGAATGCTCAAGCTTCGTTCCCCTCACGACCGGGGACGGCTGCCGTGCGGCGCCGTCAGGCCCCGGGCTCCGGGATGCAAGGGAACGCCGCCATGATCCGTCTCGCCGCCGCCGCCGCAGGGCTGATGCTCTGCCTCATGCCGCTCGCCGGCGAGGCTCAGGCCCAGGGCGTGCCCGGCGGCATGCAGCGCGGCGCGGCCGAGGGCAACCGCGTCGGCGGCCCGATCGGCGCCGTGGTGGGCGGTGCGGTCGGCGGGGCGGTCGGCGGCGTCAACGGCGTGCTCGGGATCGATCCGGGCCGGCGCGCCTACCGCACCCGCATGCGCTCGCACCGCGGCTATCACCACCGCCGTCACCGCCACTACCGCTGACGGGCGAGGGCGGCGGGTTCAGGCCCGCCGCCGCCGCTTCCAAGAATCCTCGACGATGAGGACGAGGCCCGAGGCGACGATGACGAGCGCGCCCACCAGGGTCCAGGCGCCCGGCACGTCGCCGAACACGGCGTAGCCGAGCAGCACCGACCACAGGATCTGGGTGTAGATCAGCGGCGCGAGCAGGCTCGCGGGGGCGCGGGCATGGGCCAGCACCAGCAGCCAGTGCCCGGCGGTGCCGAACAGCCCGACCGCCACCAGCATCCCCCAGACGTGGAGCGAGTCCGGCGCCGTCCAGATCCACGGCAGCAGCGGCGCCATCAGGGCGAGGCCGGCGAGCCCGGTGTAGAAGATCGTCGTCGCGCTCGAATCGTAGGCCGCGAGCTTGCGCGTCACGATCACGTAGAACGCGTAGCAGAGCATGTTGCCGAGGCTGAACAGCATCGCGGGCTTGGCCGTGAGCGTGTCGGGCCGCACGATCACCAGCACGCCGACGAAGCCCGCCGCCACCGCCGCGAGCCGCAGCCGCGACGACCATTCCCCCAGCATCGGCCCGGCGAGCAGGGCGACCGCCAGCGGCGCGGCGAACTGGATCGAGACCGTCTCGGCCAGTTGCAGCGAGCGGAGCGCCAGAAAATTGCAGGCGGTGGAGCCGAACAGCAGCAGCGAGCGGACCACCTGCAGCGGCAGGCGCCGCGAATGCGCCACGCCGGGCCGCGTCACCGGGTTGAGGAAGGCTGTGACCAGCGCGACGTTGACCGCGTAGCGCATGAAGGTCGTCAGCAGCGGATCGACGCCCGCGCCCGCCAGCCACTTGCCGGTGGCGTCGAGGCTCGCGAACAGGACCGGCGCCACGCACATCAAGGCGATGCCGACGAGCCGGCGCGGATCACGGGCGATGCGCTCGGCTCCGGCGGATGGTTCCGCGCCCACGTCCCGGCTCCTGCTGCGGCCCTCGTTCGGCGGCTCTCCTAGCGCATGGCGGGCTGCACGGCACCCCGCCGACATGCGCGGCACGCCTGCGGATCGGGCCCGGCGGGAACGGAACTCCCAAAAAATCGTTGTCCGCCCCATCGAAGCTGAGGAGACGAAGCTCATGACCAAGCTTGCCGTGATCCTGGCCGGCGCCTCCGCCGCCGCCGTGCTGGCCGGTCCCGCCCAGGCCTACGATTGGGGCGGGGGCACCTGCGTCGGCTACGGCTGCGCCCGCGTGCTCGACGACGGATACCGCGACGGCTACCGGCCCGTGCGCCAGTACCGCCGCGTCGAGGAGATCGAGGAGCGTCCGGTGCGCGTGATCGAGCGCCGCTCGGTCCGCCGGGTCTACGAGATCGACGAGGACGACGACGATTGATCTGAATTACGGAGTGGTCGCCACCCCGTCGGCGGCGCTGGGGCCGAGCAGGGCGTCGGCCTCGTCGTCGTCGCCCTCGCCGTCCATCTCGTGATCGGCCTCGTGGCCGGTCACGCCCGCGGCCTCCGCGAGGCTGCGGGCGACGCGGCGCAGGAGCTTGCGCAGGCGCCGCCGTTCCTTGTTGTCGAAGCCCTCCAGCAGTTCGGCCTCGACCTCGTCCCAGATCCGTTCGATCGCCGCCGCCTTGGCCATCCCGGTCTCGGTCAGGCGCACGCGCACGATGCGCCCGTCGCCGGCTTCCGCCCGGCGCTCGACGAAGCCGAGGGCCGCGAGCCGCGAGATCGTCTTGGAGGCGGTCGGCGGGCGCACCCGCAGGGTCGCGGCGAGGTCGCCCATGGTCATGCTGCCGGCGGCGGCCAGCGCCTGCACCACCTGCTCCTGGCCGGCGAACAGATCAAGCGCGGCGAGCCGGTCGCCGACGCGGGCGCGGTGGAGCCGGGCCGCCTGCACCAGCGCCCAGCCGACGCTCTTGGCCGCGGGCGGGCGCAGCCGCTTCACGGTCTTGTCGGCCCCTTTGCCCTGATCCGCCTTCGATCCCTTGTCGGAGCCTTTGCCGCTCACGGCGAGAGCTTCGTTTGCCGTCGCCGACATGATCCGGATTCCTTCAGCGCAAGGCGGGCGAGCCGGGAGACCGCCTCGTTACGGTGCTCCTCGCGGGCAGCATCTGACGCCTCGCGATGAAGCTTCGATGACAGAACGCTCGGGTCCACGGGCTTGCCTCACAGCTTTCGACGGAGGATGCACGGCGCGGATCATGGCGGGGACGCGATCGGATGAGGCGGATGCGGGCTCGGCTCGGCGGAAGCGCACGATGAGGCGGCGCGAGGTCTTTCACCTCCACGCCCTGCGCGACCTGCGCCGCGGGTCGGAGGGCGAATGGATCGCCACCGGCCCCGATCCGGTGCTGGGGCTCGGCCCCGATGCGGCGGTGGCGGGTCTGTCGGGGGCTCGGGTGCGCCTCCGCTGCCGCCACGAGGGCGCTGCGCCCGTGCTCGCCGTCGAGGCCGAGGGGCTCGCCGCGCCGCTTCGCTATCGGCTGACCCCGCTTCAGGCTGAGCCCGGCACCGACGACCTGATCCGCCTGCCGCCGGCCACCCGCGCCCTGCGGATCGAGCCCGGCTCGGAGCGTTTCCGGCTCGATGCCGTCTCGGTCGAGCCGCTGAGCCGCGCCGCCGCCGGCCTGTACCGGGCGAGAAAAATTCTCGAACGGCTGCCGCCGCAGGAGCGCACGCCGCTGCGCCTGATGCGCCGGGCGCTCGGCCTGCTGCGCACGGTGCCGCCGGGCGAGATCGTGCGGCGCCTCACCCGTGCCGGCGCGACCGCGCGCCCGCCCGCGACCTATGCGGACTGGATCGCCGCGGTCGAGGCGCCCGCGCTCCCCGCGCCCGAGCGGATGCGGGCGCTGGTGAGCGCGCTGCCCGCCCGCCCGACGCTCTCGGTGCTGATGGCGGCCGGTGCGGGCGAGGCGGAGGGCGTCGCCGCCACCCTCGCGAGCCTGCGGGCGCAAGCTTTTTCCGACTGGGAACTGTGCCTCGGGACGGACGCCCCGCTTCCCACCGACGAACCGCGGCTGCGCCCCTGCCGCCCCGACGCCCCCGGCGAGGCGGCGGCCTTGCAGGCGGCCCTGGCGGCGGCGCGGGGCACCCATCTCATGGTGCTGGAGCCCGGCGCACGGCTCCCGCCCCACGCTCTCCTCGCCTTCGCCCGCCGCCTCGCCACGGAGCCCGACCTCGATCTCGTCTACGCCGACGAGGACCGGCTGATGCCCGACGGCGCCCGCGCCGAGCCGCATTTCAAGCCGGACTGGTCGCCCGAAACGCTGGAAGCCGGCTTCTATATCGGCCGCCCCGCCCTCTACCGCACCGAGCGGGTGCGGGCGCTCGGGGGCTTTCGCGCCGAATGCGCGAGCGCGCTCGACTACGACCTCGCGCTCCGCCTCACCGCGGAGGGCGCCCGCGTCGATCACATCCCGCAGGTGCTCGCCCACCGCCCCGCGGATGCGACCCTCGATGACGCGGCGGCCCTGCGGGCGCTTGCAGAGCGCGGCCCCGTGCGCCGCCTCGCGCCCGGCACCTTCGCGCTGCGCCGGCCGCTCGCGACGCGCCCGCTCGTCTCGATCGTGATCCCGACGGCGGGGCGCGACAGCATCGTGGGCGGGCGCAGCATCAACCTTCTGGCCAACTGCCTCGATTCGATCCGGGCGCGGACGGCCTACGAGGCCGTCGAGATCGTCGTCGTCGAGCACGGCACTCTGCCCGAGCCCGCGCGCGCGGCGATCGACCGGCACGGCGCCCGCGGCGTGCCCTATCCCGATCCGGCCTTCCACTTCGCCGCCAAGATGAACCGCGGCGCCCTGGCGGCGCGGGGCGACGTTCTGGTCTTCCTCAACGACGACATCGCCGTCATCACGCCCGATTGGATCGAGGCGATGCTGTCGCTGCTCGCCGTCCCTGGCATCGGCGCGGTCGGCCCCAAGCTCCTGTTCGAGGACGGCACGCTCCAGCATGTCGGCGTCGTCTTCGGCGAGGGGTTTCCGAACCATGTCCGCCGCGGATATCCCGGCGACGATTCCGGCGACCACGGATCGAGCTTGGCCAACCGCAACTACCTCGCGGTGACCGGCGCCTGCGTGATGGTGGGCCGAGCCGATTTCGAGGCGCTCGGCGGCTTCGACGAGACCTATCCGGTCAACTACAACGACATCGACCTGTGCCTGCGCCTGCACGAGCGGGGGCTTCGCACGATCTATTGCGCGGACGCGGTGCTCCACCATTACGAGAGCCGCAACCGTGTCCCCGTGGTCGATCCGGACGAGCAGGCCCGCTTCCGCCGCCGCTGGGGCGCGCTCACCGCCCGCGATCCGTACTACCCCGACGCCTTCGGCACCCGCCCCCCCGCCTTCACCCTCGACGCCGAGCGGTTTCCGCAAGCCGCGCGGCGCATGGTAGAGGCGTGGCGATGATCGGGACGATGCCAACGCAAAGAACCCTCCCCCCTCTGCGGGGGAGGGTGGCCCCCGAAGGGGGTCGGGAGAGGGGAAACCCCGTGCCCGTAGGTGGCGCAGCGGCGTATGCCGTGCGCCTCGCTCTGCACCGTCGCTCCCCTCTCCCGCCTGCTCCGCAGGCACCCTCCCCCGCGGAGGGGGGAGGGTTTTGGCGTCGCGGGAGCCGCCGATGAAAGCCGTCATCCTCGCGGGCGGCCTCGGCACCCGGCTGTCCGAAGAAACCGTGGTGCGCCCCAAGCCCATGCTGGAGATCGGCGGACGGCCGATCCTCTGGCACATCATGCAGATCTTCGCCGCCCACGGCGTGAGCGAGTTCGTGATCTGCCTCGGCTACAAGGGCTACGTCATCAAGGAGTTTTTTCTCAATTACCGCCTGCACCTGAGCGACGTCACGCTCGACCTCGGCCGCGGCCATGTCGCGTTCCACCGCTCGACCGCCGAGGACTGGCGCGTCTCGCTGATCGAGACGGGCGACGCCACCATGACCGGCGGACGCCTCAAGCGGGTGCGCGACTACCTCGGCGACGAGGATTTCTTCATGACCTACGGCGACGGCGTCGCCGACATCGACCTCACCGCGCTGCACGCGTTCCATCGGGCGCATGGCCGCCTCGCCACGCTCACCGCCGTGGTGCCGCCGGGCCGCTTCGGCGCGCTCGACCTCGATGGCGATGCGGTCCGCGCCTTCCGCGAAAAGCCCGCGGGCGACGGGGCGACCATCAACGGCGGCTTCTTCGTGCTCTCGCCGAAAGTCCTCGACCTCATCGAGGGGGACGCCACCGTATGGGAGAGCGAGCCGCTGGAGCGCCTCGCCCGCGAGGGGCAACTCCACGCCTACCACCACCGCGGCTTCTGGCAGGCGATGGACACCCTACGCGACAAGAAGCACCTCGAGGAACTGTGGGCGCGGGGCGACGCGCCGTGGAAGGTGTGGTGATGGGGACCTTGCCCGATCCCGCCTTCTGGGCCGGCAAGAGCGTGCTGCTGACCGGCCACACCGGCTTCAAGGGCGCATGGCTTGCCCTGTGGCTCGAAACGCTCGGCGCCCGCGTCGTCGGCTTCGGCCTGCCGCCGCTGACCCGGCCGAACCTGTTCGAGCGCATCGGCTTCCCGCCGGAATATTCGCGCATCGGCGACATCCGCGACCCCCGGGCGCTGGGCGATGCCTTCGCGGTCGCGCAGCCCGACATCGTCATCCACATGGCGGCGCGCGCGCTCGTGCGCCCGTCCTATCTCGATCCGGTGGGGACGTTCTCGGTCAACACCATGGGCACCGTCCACCTGCTGGAGGCGGTGCGGGCCGCGCGCGACGTGCGCGCCGTCGTGGTGGTGACGAGCGACAAGGCCTACGAGAACCGCGAATGGCCCTACGCCTATCGCGAGACCGAGGCGATGGGCGGGCACGATCCCTACAGCGCCTCGAAGGGCTGCGCCGAACTCGTCACGAACGCCTACCGCGCCTCGTTCTTCGGCGAGGGGCGCCATCCGGCCCGGATCGCCAGCGCGCGGGCCGGCAACGTCGTCGGCGGGGGCGACTGGTCGCAGGACCGGCTCGTGCCCGACATCGTCCGCGCCTTCGAGAACGGCGAGTCCGTCGAAATCCGCTCAGCCCACGCGATCCGGCCCTGGCAGCACGTGCTGGAGCCGCTGGCCGGCTACCTGCGGCTCGCCGAATGCCTTTTCGGAATGGACGGTGCGGCTTTCGCCGAAGGCTGGAATTTCGGGCCGGCCGACGAGGATTGCCGGCCGGTCTCGTATCTGGTCGAGCGGCTGAGCCGGGGCTGGGGTGGCGGCGCCGGCTGGCACCTCTCGCAGAAGACGCATCCGCACGAGGCGACCTACCTCAAGGTCGATGCCTCGAAGGCCCGCGCCCGCCTCGGCTGGGACCGCCGCCTCCCCCTCGACGCCGCCCTCGACTGGACCGCCGCATGGTACCGCGACGCCGCCGCCGGCGCCGACCCGCGGGCGCTGACCGAGGCGCAGATCGCCCGCTACGGGCCCCTGGGCTCCAAGCCGTGATAAGGCTTGAGGCGCCACGTACTCTCCTCCCCCTTGCGGGGAGGAGCCGGAGGTGGGGGTGGTGCAGAAGGCACCGCGGCGCTCGATCCTGAACCACCCCCACCCCTGACCCCTCCCCGCAAGGGGGAGGGGAAATCCGCCCGTCTCCGATCCATCGGAACCCGCATGTCGCTTCCGATCTGCCGCGCCTGCGGCGCCGCCCTCACCCGGACCTTCTGCGATCTCGGCCTGTCGCCGCTGGCCAACGCCTACGTCCGTGCGGAGCACCGCCACCGGGGCGAGACCTTCCACCCGCTCCACGCCTATGTCTGCGAGGCGTGCTGGCTGGTGCAGCTGGAGGCCTTCGAGAGCCCCGAGGCCATCTTCTCCGACTACGCCTACTTCTCCGGCTTCTCCGCCGGATGGCTGCGTCACGCGGAAGCCTACGTGGATGCGATGATCGCGCGCTTCCGCCTCGGGCCGGACAGTCGCGTGGTCGAGGTGGCGAGCAACGACGGCTACCTGCTGCAATATTTCGTCGCCCGCGGCGTGCCCGTGCTCGGCGTCGAGCCCGCCGCCAACGTCGCCCGCGTCGCGGTCGAGCGCGGCGTGCCGACCGAGGTGGCGTTCTTCGGCCGCGACACCGGGCACCGCCTCGCGCGAAGCGGCCACCGCGCCGACCTGACGGCGGCCAACAACGTCCTCGCCCACGTGCCCGACATCCACGATTTCGTGGCCGGCTTTTCGGAAATCCTGAAGCCGGAGGGCGTGGCGACCTTCGAGTTCCCGCACCTGCTGCGGATGATCGAGAGCCGGCAGTTCGACACGATCTACCACGAGCACTTTTCCTATCTCTCGCTCGGCGTCGTCGCCGGCATCCTGGCCCGCCACGGGCTGCGGGTGTTCGACGTCGAGGAATGGCCGACCCATGGCGGCTCGCTGCGCGTCTTCGCCTGCTGCGACTCCGCCGCCCACGCCACGACCGAAGCGGTCGCCCGCGTGCTCGACGCGGAGCGGGCCGCCGGCCTGTTCGATCCCTCCGGCTATGCCGGCTTCGGCCGCGCGGTCGCCGACATCAAATGCGCGGCGCTCCGCTTCCTGATCGACGAGCGCGCGGCCGGCCGCACCGTCTGCGCCTACGGCGCGGCGGCCAAGGGCAACACCTTCCTGAACTATTGCGGGATCGGCCCCGAACTGGTGCAGGCGGTCGCCGACCGCTCGCCGCACAAGCAGGGCACGTGGCTGCCGGGCAGCCGCATCCCGGTGGTCTCGCCGGAGGCGCTTCTGGCCCTGCGCCCCGACACGGTGCTGATTCTGCCCTGGAACCTCAAGGACGAGATCGCGGGCGAGATGGCGGCGATCCGCCAATGGGGCGGGCGGTTCGCGGTGGCGATTCCGGAACTGACGGTGTTTTGAGGATGCGGGATCATCCCACCCTCCCCCTCACTCCCCCCCTCCCCCTCATCCTGAGGTGCCCGCCTTGGCGGGCCTCGAAAGAGGGCTCCAGGGATCGCGCGCGGACTGGAGCCCTCCTTCGAGGCCTCCGCTGCGCTCCGGCACCTCAGGATGAGGGCGTGGGGGGGATCGCTCGCGGCGCCCGGTCGGCGCCATGATCTTCGAACCCCTCGCCCTCCCCGGCCTCGTCCGGATCGCGCCCGAACCGCACGCGGACGCACGCGGCCTGTTCGCCCGCACCTTCTGCGAGGACGAGTTCGCCCGACACGGCCTGATCGCCCGGTTCGCGCAATCGAGCGTGTCGTTCAACGCCCGCCGCGGCACCGTGCGCGGCCTGCATTTTTCGCGCGATCCTCACGCCGAGACCAAGCTCGTGCGCTGCACCGCGGGCGCGATCCACGACGTGGCGGTCGATCTGCGGCCCGACTCGCCCACCTACCTGCAATCGTGCGCGGTGACGCTCTCGGCCGAGAGCCGCCACGCGCTCTACATCCCGGCAGGCTTCGCCCACGGCTTCCAGGCGCTGAGCGACGGCGCGGAAGTCCTTTACATGATTGACCGCCCGTTCACGGCCGGGGCCGCCGACGGCCTGCGCTGGGACGATCCCGCCCTCGCCGTCGCGTGGCCCGAGCCCGTCACGGTGATCTCCGAGCGCGACCGTACCTATCCCGACTGGACGGCGCGGTGAGGCGCGTCCTCGTCACCGGCGGGGCCGGCTTCGTCGGTCGCCCTGCGGTGGCGGCGCTGATTGCCCGCGGCTTCGAGATCCACGCCGTGGGCCGCCGCGCGCCGGCGGGCGCCCACGTCTTCCACGCCGCCGACCTGCTCGACGAAGTATCCCGCCGCGCCGCCGTGCGGGCGGCTGGCGCCAGCCATCTCCTCCACCTCGCCTGGGTGACCGAGCCCGGCCGCTACTGGCAGGCACCGGACAACCTCGACTGGACGGCCGCCAGCCTCGACCTCGTGCGCGGCTTCCACGAGGCCGGCGGCACGCGCGCCGTCGTGGCGGGGACCTGCGCGGAGTACGATTGGACGGTCGCCTCTCCTCCCCCTTGCGGGGAGGAGCCGGAGGTGGGGGTGGTGCAGGAGGCACCGCCTCGCCTCATCCTGAACCACCCCCACCCCGAACCCCTCCCCGCAAGGGGGAGGGGACGCGCCATCGACGGGCACCTGTCCGAATCCGCCCCCTGCCGCCCGACCACGCTTTACGGCGCCGCCAAGGACGGCCTGCGCCGCATCCTGTCGGCCTATGCCGCGGGCACCGGCCTGTCGCTGGCCTGGGGCCGGCTGTTCTATCTCTACGGACCGGGCGAGGCGTCGGGCCGGCTCGTCGGCGATGCGGTCCGCGCGCTGCTCGCCGGACAAGAGTTCGCCACCAGCGAGGGCCGCCAGCGCCGCGATTTTCTGCATGTGTCAGAAGCCGGCGAGGCCTTCGCGGCTTTGCTCGATTCTACTGTCGAGGGCCCGGTCAATGTCGGCTCCGGCGCGGCGGTGCCGGTGCGGGCGATCCTGGAGACGTTGGGCCGGCTCACCGGCCGCCCCGAACTGATCGCGTTCGGCGCCCGCCCCCTCCCCCCGAGCGAGCCTGCCTGCATCGAAGCCGACATCCGGCGGCTGACCGAGGAAGTCGGCTTTCGCTCCCGCCTCACCCTGGACGAGGGCCTGCGCGCCACGCTCGCGGCCTACGCCGCGCGTTGAGCCCTTCCCGCGGTCCCTCCCGGGGCCCATGTGCCCTGAGATGAACGCGGTGCTCAGCCTGTGGGCGGCCTATTGGGCGGCGATCTTCGCGCAGCTCGCCCATCTGCGCCGGCAGGAGGACGGGGTCGGCGCGACGGCGTTCGCCCGCATCGCCGGCCTGCTGCTCGCCGTCGGCCTCGGACTATTCCTCGCCGCCCATTCCGGTTGACGCCCCAGCCTGACAGGCTATGTTGACACGCCCTCTACGCGTCACGCCCGCCGCCATGACAAGCACGGCTTCGGCCTGTGCCGCATAGAGCACACTTTCACCAGTCCTCGCGCGGTACGGCGCGCCCTTTATCAGTCCGTGATCGGCCTTTCACGGTTCGTTAGCCACGCCCCGGCAGCAATTTGCTCCCCGCAACATCGCTTCCGACACCCAGCCATGCGCGTCGTCTCGAACCTCCCCATCGTCGCCAAGCTCGCCCTCGCGTTCGGACTGGTCGTCTGCGCGGTGACGGCCTCGAGTTTCCTCGGCTGGCGCAACCTCGGCACGATCGAGGAGGCCAACCGCTGGCGCGACCACACCTATCTCGTGCTACGCAAGGTCGATCGGCTGACCGGCGCCATGGTCGATCAGGAGACCGGCCTGCGCGGCTACCTGATCGCCTCGGACCCCGCCTTCCTCGCTCCCTACCGCGCCGGCGCCCAGAGCTTCGCCGAGACGATGCGGGAGCTGCGCGGCCTCGTCTCCGACAATGCCGAGCAGATGAAGCGGCTCGACGCGCTGGAAACCGCCGCCCGCACGTGGACCGCCGAGATCGCCGAGCGCGAGATCGCGCTGATGCGCGACGAGGCCACGCGGGCGGAAGCCCTGCGGATCGCGGCGTCCGGCCGGGGCAAGGTCTCGATGGACGCCGTGCGCGCGTCCGCGGCCGAGATCGCGCGGGCCGAGGAGGGCCTGCTCGATCGGCGCGCCCGGATCGCCGACGAGGCGGCCGCCGCCTCGCGCTTCGCCGCCGGCGCGGGCTACGCGGCGATGCTCGTCGTGTCGGCCTTCGGCATCCTGCTGCTGGCGCTCACCGTCTCCCGCCCCTTGCGCCGGATGACCGACCTGATGGGCCGCTTGGCCGCGGGCGACGCCACCGTCGCGATCCCGTTCCGGGAGCGGCGCGAGGAGATCGGCGCGGTCGCCGCCGCCGTGCAGGTGTTCAAGGACAACCTGATCCGCACCCGCGCCCATGAGGAGGAGACGGCGCTCGCCCGCGCCGGGGCCGAGGCGCAACGCAAGGCGGCGATGCGGGCGATGGCCGACGAGTTCGAGCGGGCGGTCGGCGGCATCGTCGGGGCGGTGGCCTCCGCCGCGACCGAGCTTCAGGCGACGGCGCAGAGCATGGCCGGCACCGCGGCGCAGACGGCCTCGCAATCGGGCGCGGCCGCCTCCGCCGCCGCGGAGGCGGCCGCCAACGTCGAGACGGTCGCGGCGGCGGCCGAGGAACTCGGCGCCTCGGTGGGCGAGATCGGCCGTCAGGTCTCGGGCTCGACCACGTTGGCGCAGGCCGCCGTGGGCGAGGCCGAGGGCACCGCCCAGCTCGTGCAGGATCTGAGCGCGGCGGCGGCCAAGATCGGCGACGTGGTCGGCCTGATCTCGACCATCGCGGGCCAGACCAATCTTCTGGCGCTCAACGCCACCATCGAGGCGGCGCGGGCCGGCGAGGCCGGTCGCGGCTTCGCGGTGGTGGCCGCGGAAGTGAAGGAGTTGGCCAACCAGACCGCGCGGGCGACCGACGAGATCTCCGGCCAGATCGGCCAGGTTCAGGGCATCACCGACCGGGCGGTGGCGGCGATCGGCGGGATCGCCGGCCGCATCCGCGAGATCGACGGGCTCGCGGGCAGCATCGCGGCGGCGGTGGAGGAGCAGGGCGCGGCGACGCAGGAGATCGTGCGCAACGTGACGGAGGCCGCCTCCGGCACCGGCGCGGTCACCGGCAACGTCGCGGGCGTGGCCGAGGCGGCGGAGACCACCGGCGCGGCGGCGGCCCAAGTCCTCGCCTCGGCCTCCGAGCTGTCGCAGCGCTCGGAGCAGCTCGACGCGCAGGTGCGCCACTTCCTCGAGTCGGTGCGGGCCGCCTGAGCCATCGAAACCGCTCACGAAAAAGGCCACGGCGCCGGGCGCCGTGGCCTTTCATTTCAGCCCTGAAAAAGAATCAGGCCGAGAGCGAGTCCTTGGCACGCTCGGCGCGCTTGCGGTCGTTGGGGTCGAGCACGGCCTTGCGCAGGCGGATCGACTTCGGCGTGACTTCCATCAGCTCGTCGTCCTGAATCCAGGCGAGCGACTTCTCCAGCGTCATGCGGATCGGCGGGGTCAGGCGCACGGCCTCGTCCTTCGAGGTAGTGCGGATGTTCGTCAGCTTCTTGCCCTTGAGCACGTTCACTTCGAGGTCGTTCTCGCGGTTGTGCTCGCCGACGATCATGCCCTGGTACACCTTGGCGCCGGGCTCGATCATCATCGGGCCGCGGTCTTCCAGGTTCCACATGGCGTAGGCCACGGCCTCGCCCTTGTCGTTCGAGATCAGCACGCCGTTGCGGCGGCCGGCGATCTCGCCCTTGTAGGGCTCGTAGGCCTTGAACAGGCGGTTCATGATCGCGGTGCCGCGGGTGTCGGTCATCAGCTCGCCCTGGTAGCCGATGAGGCCGCGGGTGGGCGCGTGGAACACGAGGCGCAGGCGGTTGCCGCCGGACGGGCGCATCTCGATCATGTCGGCCTTGCGCTCCGACATCTTCTGCACGACGACGCCCGAGTATTCCTCGTCGACGTCGACCACGACCTCCTCGACCGGCTCCAGGGTCTCGCCGCCCTCGCCCTTCTCCAGCACGACGCGCGGACGCGAGACGGCGATCTCGAAGCCCTCGCGGCGCATGGTTTCGATCAGGATCGAGAGCTGCAGTTCGCCGCGGCCGGAGACGTAGAACGAATCCTTGTCGGCGGCTTCCTCGATCTTGAGCGTGACGTTGCCCTCGGCCTCCTTGAACAGGCGGTCGCGGATCATGCGGCTCGTGACCTTGTCGCCCTCGGTGCCGGCCAGCGGCGAATCGTTGACGATGAAGGACATGGTGACGGTCGGCGGATCGATCGGCTGGGCTTGGATCGGCTCGTTGACGGCCGGATCGCAAAAGGTGTCGGCCACCGTGCCCTTGAGCAGACCCGCGATGGAGACGATGTCGCCCGCCTCACCGACATCGATCGGCGCGCGCTCCAGGCCGCGGAAGGCGAGAATCTTCGAGACGCGGCCGGTCTCCACGACCTTGCCGTCGCGCGAGAGCACCTTGATCGACTGGTTCGGCTTCACCGTGCCCGACGCGATGCGGCCGGTGATGATGCGGCCGAGGAACGGGTTGGCTTCGAGCAGGGTGCCGAGCATGCGGAACGGGCCGTCCTCGACACGCGCCTGCGGCACGTGCTCCAGCACGAGGTCGAACAGGGGGGCGAGACCTTGGCTCTGGTCGCCGTCCGGCGACGTGTTCATCCAGCCCGAGCGGCCCGAACCGTAGAGAATCGGGAAGTCGAGCTGCTCGTCGGTGGCGTCGAGCGCCGCGAACAGGTCGAACACCTCGTTCACGACCTCGTTGATGCGGGCGTCCGGCCGGTCGACCTTGTTGATCGCCACGATCGGACGCAGGCCGATCTTGAGCGCCTTGCCGACCACGAACTTGGTCTGCGGCATCGGGCCCTCGGCGGCGTCCACCAGCACGATCACGCCGTCGACCATCGACAGGATGCGCTCGACCTCGCCGCCGAAATCGGCGTGGCCGGGGGTATCGACGATGTTGACGCGGGTGTCCTTCCAGACGACCGAGGTCGCCTTGGCGAGAATCGTGATGCCGCGCTCCTTCTCGAGGTCGTTCGAGTCCATCGCCCGCTCCTCGACCCGCTGGTTCTCGCGGAAGGTGCCGGACTGCTGGAGCAGCTTGTCGACCAGCGTGGTCTTGCCGTGATCGACGTGGGCGATGATGGCGATGTTGCGCAGCTTCATCGGGGTTCTCGAAGGGAGCGGACGAAACCCGGCCATAAGGCGGCGTGTCGCGGGCCGTGTTCGACGGTCGTGACGCCAAAGTACGATTCGGGCGGTATCGCGTCGCAATATAAGCTGGGGGCCGATCCGGCAAGGGCGTGCGACGCGGGAAGGGCGTGCGACGCGGGGCGGGTCTTCCCTGTTATGTCCGACGGGACCGGGGAAAGGACACGGGATGCCGCGGTGGCGATGGTTGATGGCGCAGCTGACGCGGCGCCTGTGGGTGCGCGCGACGCTGATCGGCCTCACCGGCGTGCTGGCCGCGATCCTGGCGACCAGCGTCGATCGCTACCTGCCCTGGCAGGTGCCGATCACGATCAGCACCGACGCCCTCGACAGCATCCTCACCGTCATCGCCTCCTCCATGCTGACGGTGACGACGTTCTCGCTCAGCATCACGGTTTCGGCCTACGGGTCGGCCACGAACAACGTCACGCCGCGGGCCACCACCCTGCTGATCGAGGACGGGCTGACCCAGACCGTGCTCTCGACCTTCCTCGGCTCGTTCCTGTTCGGCATCGTCGGCCTCGTGGTGTCGAAGACCGGAGCCTACGGCGAGCAGGGGCGCGCGATCCTGTTCGCGGTGACGATCGCGGTCATCGCCCTGATCGTCGTGGCGCTGCTGCGCTGGATCAACCACCTGACGCGGCTGGGCCGGGTCGGCGAGACGACCGACCGGGTCGAGGCCGCCACCCGCAAGGCGATCGAGGCGCGACTGCGCGCGCCCTATCTCGGCGGGCGCCCCTGGCGCGACGCGGACGCCATCCCGGCGGATGCCGTCCCGGTGACATTGGCGGCGATCGGCTACGTCCAGCACATCGACATGCCGGCCCTGTCGAAGCTGTGCGAGGCGGCCGGGACGGAAGTCTTCGTCCGGGCGGTGCCCGGCACCTTCGCCTATCCGGACGCCCCGGTCGCCTGGATCGCACAGTCCGAGCCGGAGACCGACCGCGACGCCCTCGTGCAACACGTCGCCCGCACCTTCACGGTCGGCAACGAGCGCTCGTTCGATCAGGACCCGCGCTTCGGCCTCGCGGTCCTGAGCGAGATCGGCTCCCGCGCCCTGTCGCCCGCGACGAACGATCCCGGCACCGCCATCGACGTCATCGGCCGCTCGATCCGGCTGCTGGCCCTGTGGGCACGCGAGAGCGCCACCCCGCCCGACGGCGAACCGGAGCATCCGCGCGTCCACATCCCGCCGCTGACGGCCGCCGACCTCTTGGAGGATGCCGTCATGCTGATGGCCCGCGACGGGGCCGGGCTGATCGAGGTGCAGTTGCGCATCCAGAAGGGGCTCTCGGCGCTCGGCCGCATCGGCGATCCGGCCTTCGGCGAGGCCGCGCGGCACCAGTCGCGCATGGCCCTCGACCGGGCCGAGGCTGCGCTGACGCTGGAAGCCGACAAGGCGCGGCTGCGCGCGCTGCTCGAAGGTTCATCGCCATGACCGACATCGAGATCGTCGTCTTCATCGTCACGCCGTAGAGCCTTTGCTTTGCCGCGCATTCTTTCGACGAACCGGTGTCCACTTCGTCGGAATGCGCTCCAATGGCGCTCGCCGTCGGCCTGGGCGTCGCCGACTGGGCGTACCACGCCGACTGACCGCCTCGACGATTGCTGTTGAGCAATCCCCGCCCCTGGGCGGATGCCCTCGCGATCTGGCATAAGCTCGCGGCCATGACCCGTCCGACCCGGCTCCGCCCGTGACCGCCCGCCCCCCGATCCGCTTCCGCGGCCGCTCGTTCCTGGCGATGGTGCTGGCGCCGGTGCCACCGGTCGATCAGTGGCTGGCCGAACTCGATGCGCTCAAGCAGCGCGCGCCCGCCTTCTTCGCGGTGCGCGCGATTATCCTCGACGTGACCGGCCTGTCCTTCGACCGCTCGGACCTGCTCGACCTCTGCGCCGAGCTGAACAAGCGCTCGATCACGATTCTCGGCATCGAGGGCATCGGCCCGACCTCGCTGGGGCCGGGCTTCCCGCCGCCGCTGGTCGGCGGCAAGCCGATCGACGACTTCGCCCCGCCCGAGCCCGGCGCGCAGACGCCCGCCGCCGCGCAGGCCAGCGCCACGGCGCCGGTCCAGGCCGCGCCGGCCGCGCCCCGGCACCGCTCGTTCGTGCTCGACGCGCCCGTGCGCTCGGGGCAGGTGATCCAGCATCTCGACGGCGACGTGACCGTGATGGGCTCGGTCGCCTCGGGCGCGGAGGTGATCGCGGGCGGCTCGATCCACATCTACGGGGCGCTCAGGGGCCGCGCCATCGCGGGCGCGGTGGGCGACGCCAACGCGCGCATCCTGTGCCGTAAGTTCGAGCCGGAACTCATCGCCATCGACGGCCTCTACAAGACCGCCGACGACCTCGGCGCCACCGGCCGCAGCCAGGCGGTCCAGGCCCGCCTCGACGGCGACGCCATCGTGGTTTCGGCCCTCGACTGAGACCTCGTGAAGGCCCCCGGATGACCGGGGGCCCTTGTTTTGAGAGCATCGGCCCGAAAGGCGGCCACCGGCTTTCGGAAAAGACGATGCGCTCAAGTTTCAGAGTACGAAGTCGCTCGCCTGCAGGTGAACGAGGCTGTTGACCTGCACCACGAAGTCGGCCTTGGCGTCGCCGTTCACGTCCGCCGAGACGAGGACGCTGTTTGCCGCACCCGCGACCTTCGTCACCTGCAGTTCGCCGGCATGGCCACCGAACGCCTTGACGAGGCTGAAGGCCTGATTGCCTGCGACCTTCGTGTTCGCGTCGATCGCCGAGAGATCGATCCGGTCGCCGCGCTCGAAGCCCGCGCTCAGGCTCAGGTCGCCGATCACGTCATGACCGCCCTTGCCGCCGGGGCTGTCCGAGAGCGACTGGAACACGAAGCTGTCGCGGCCCGTCCCGCCGATCAGCGTATCGGCGCCCGCGCCGCCGACGAGGATGTCCTTGCCGGCGCCGCCATAGAGCTGGTCGCTGCCATTTTGGCCGAGCAGAGTGTCGTTGCCGCCGAGCCCGTGCAGCTTGTTACTTGCGGCGTTGCCGGTGATGACGTTGGCGAGCGCGTTGCCGGTACCGCCGATGTTGGCCTTACCGGTCAAAGTGAGCGTATCGAGCCCTTCGCTCAGCTGATAGCTGACGCTCGCGAACACGCGGTCGATATCGGCCGCGTCAGTCGAGGTATCGATGATCCTGTCGTAGAAACTGTCGACGACATACGTGTCGCTTCCTTCGCCGCCCCACATCTCGTCGATGCCCGCGCCGCCGCCCAAGCGGTCGTTGCCATCGGAGCCGCGCAGGACGTCGGAGCCCGCACCGCCGTCCAGCCGGTCGTCGTCCGCGCCGCCGGACAGCGTGTCGTCACCGTTGCCGCCGAACAGCTGATCCTTGCCCACACCGCCGGACAGCGTGTCGTTGCCGCCGTCGCCGAACAGCTGATCCTTGCCGTCGTGGCCGGACAGCGTGTCGTTGCCGTCTCCGCCGGACAGGCGGTCGTCACCGTAGAAGCCCAGCAGACGGTTTCCCCCGGCGTTGCCGGTGATGACGTTATCGAGTGCGTTCCCGTAACCGCCGATATCGGCCGTGCCGGTCAGGACAAGGTTCAACACGTCGCTCGGCAGATACGTGGTCGCCGATGCCGAGATCTGCTTGACGAGATTGACCTTGAGAGCGCCGCCGACTTCATCGTCGTCGGCACCGAACAGCTTTGAGCGCGACACAACCAACCCCCGGAACCATCTTTGCTTCGATTTAACAATTGTTGTGCTTACGAAGATCTACGTTATCGAACGGTTAATGGCTACGCTTGCTGCGGCCACGAATTCGGACAATTTCTGCGACGATCGCATCGACCCGAAGGTCCGCAATCCGGCCGCCGCGGCGCGGCCATCCCCGGCTTTCCGCCCGGCACCGAGGCCTTCGCGCCGCTGGCTTAATCCTCGCTTCACGCAAATCGCGACTTCATCGCGGATCGCAGTTCCGGAGGCGTCGTCCCATGCGCGTGCCTGCCCTGGCGGTCCTGATCGCCCTCGCCCCCTCCGTCGCGTCCGCGGACGAGGCGTTTCGCGCGCGGCTGTCCGAGATCATCGCCGGGCAGGGCGGCTGCGCCGAGAGCCGCGCCCTGGTGGAGGGAGAACTCGCCGCCTTCGAGCAGGCGCGCAAGGGCGACGCGGCGGCCCCGCTCCTCTTGTTCGGCAAGCCCGCCGCGGACTGGAGCGGCGAGGAGATCGGCGACCTCGTCGCGGTGATCCGGGACTGCGAGGCGGCCCGGCCCGGCCAGAGCCGCAACGCCGCCGAGCGCGAGCGGCGCCTGACCGAGCGGATGGACCGCCTCGCCGAGGCGATGCAGCGGGCGGTGGTGCTGGGCGCGCGGCCCGCCGAGGTCGAGGAGGCTGCCGCCCATCCGGCGCTGCGGGCCGGCGCCCTGTCCGTGGCCGAGGCCGGCGGCAACGGCAGCGAGGCCGCGCGCCGCACCGGGCGCCGCGGCCCCGGCCCGGCCTTCGTGCCGCTGGATTCCGCCCGCGCCGCCGCCCCGGCGGTGCCGCCCGCGCCCCGCGTCGCCGCGCACGCTCCGGCCGCCCTTCCGCCGCCGGCATCGACACCCGCACTCCCGTCCGAGCCGGCGCCTGTTGCTGCCCCCTCGCGCCGGGAGGCCCCGCGGGCCGCCTTCGCGCCGGCCACGGCGCTCGGCACCGAGCCGGCCTTCCGCCAGGGCGCCGCCCAGGACGAAGCGGACGAGCCCGCCCCGACCTGCCTCGTGACGCGCGACCGGTTCGAGCGCGTCGCCGCCGGCATGAGCCTGACCGAGGTCGAGGGACTGTTCGGCTGCCGCGGGCGGCTCGACAGCGCTGCGGTGATCGACGGGACCGGCACCTTCGAGGTCTATGTCTGGTCGCCGCCGGTCGGGTCCGGCTCGGTCACGGTGACGTTCCAGAACCGCCGCCTGAAGACCAAGGCGCTGCGCGGCATGGGGTGAGGCGGATGGGGTGAGCCGAATCACGCGGCCCCTTGAACCCGCGATCACAGGATCGGCGGATTCCCGGGGTTAAGGACTTTTCTCAAGCCCGCCCGACTTTAACCATTATCCCGGCCCGCCGCCGAGGGCGACCAATCCCTTGTCCCCGCTGCGCTTTGACCGTTCGGCGCAGCACTCGGCAAAAATGACCGGGCCGGCAATTCTTGCCGAGACAAGCGTAAAAATTAACCGCCCGGTAACCTTACCGACGATCAATGGGCGTGTCGGTAAGGAAACGTCAACGCCCGTGACCAACCCCGCTTCACCCCACCCCACACTGCCCAGTCCTTCACTGCCCCTGCGAGGCCGCGTGTTCCGCGCGCTCTCGCTGGCGCCGCAAGGCCCGGCCGCCGAGTGGCTCGTCCTTCTGGACGGCGCCCTGAAGCGCGATCCGACGCTGTTCGACGACAAGGCCGTGATCCTCGACGTCGCGGGCCTAAAGCCCACGGCGAGCGAACTGGAGAGCCTGATCGCCGAACTGAGCACAAGGCGCCTGCGCATCCTCGGCATCGAGGGCGCGGACGCCGCGCTTCCCGCCACCCTGCCGCCGCGCCTCGTCGCGGGCCGTCCGCAGGGTGACGACCTCGAAGCGCCGGCGGTGCCGGAAGAGAAGCCGGGCGTCTCGTCCCTCACCATCGAGGGTTCGGTGCGCTCAGGGCAAAGCATCGTCCACCCGGAAGGGGACGTGACCGTGATGGGCTCGGTGTCCTCGGGCGCCGAGATCCTCGCGGGCGGCTCCATCCACGTCTACGGGGCGCTCCGCGGCCGGGCCATCGCCGGCGCCGCCAAGAACCCGCGCGCCCGCATCTACTGCCGCAAGTTCGAGCCCGAGCTTCTCGGCATCGACCGCCTCGTCCGCACGGCCGAGGACATGGGCAATCACCTGCGCGGCCAAGCGGTCCAGATCTGGAACGACGGCGGCGCGATCCGAATCGCAGCCTTGGGTTAAGGGGAAACAGTATGGCCAAGGTTCTTTGTGTCACGTCCGGCAAGGGCGGCGTCGGCAAGACCACCACGACGGCCGCACTCGGTGCGGCGCTGGCGCAGGCCGGCGAGAAGGTCTGCGTGGTCGATTTCGACGTCGGCCTGCGCAACCTCGACCTGATCATGGGCGCCGAGCGCCGCGTGGTCTACGACCTGATCAACGTCACCAACGGCGACGCCAAGCTGCCGCAGGCGCTGATCCGCGACAAGCGCCTCGACAACCTCTCGCTGCTGCCGGCCTCGCAGACCCGCGACAAGGACGCGCTCACCGACGAGGGCGTCGAGCGGGTGATGGGGGAACTCCGCGAAAAGTTCGACTGGATCGTCTGCGACAGCCCCGCCGGCATCGAGCGCGGCGCCCAGCTCGCCATGCGCCACGCCGACGTCGCCGTGGTGGTGACGAACCCGGAAGTCTCCTCGGTGCGCGACTCGGACCGGATCATCGGGCTGCTCGACTCCAAGACCGTCCGCGCCGAGCGCGGCGACTCGATCGAGAAGCACCTGATCCTGACCCGCTTCGACCCGGCGCGCGCCGACCGCGGCGACATGCTGAAGGTCGACGACGTGCTGGAGATCCTGTCGATCCCGCTGCTCGCCATCATCCCGGAGAGCCTCGAAGTCCTGCGCGCGTCGAACCTCGGCTGCCCGGTGACGCTCAACAACCCGCTCTGCGCCCCGGCCCGCGCCTATGCCGACGCGGTGCGCCGCCTGAAGGGCGAGACCGTGGCGATGTCGATCCCCACCGACCGCAAGTCCCTGATCAACAAGCTGTTCACCCGGAGGGCCGCATGAGTGTCCTGACCTTCCTCAAGCCTCGGGGCTCCGGCTCCGTCGCCCGCGAGCGCCTGCAGCTCATCCTGGCGCACGAGCGCTCGGAGACGAGCCGCCCGGACTTGGTCATCACATTGCGCGAAGAGATCCTCGCGGTGATCGCCAAGCATATCGAGGTCGAGCGCGACAAGGTGCAGATCACGCTCGAGCGGGGCGAAGGGGTGTCGACGCTGGGCGTCGACATCGAGTTCCCGGTCGAGACGCCCAAGGCCGCCAAGAAGCGGGCGAGCGCTTGAGACGGCCCCCCGCACGGCGCTGACCTGCGGCACCCGCGAGGATGCTGCGGACCAGCGCCGTGCCAGAGGCGCCATGCAAGAGGCGCCCTGCAAGAGGCGCCGCCCCATCGATGTTGCAGCGCAACCAAGGCGCGGCCGGATCGTTCACGGTGACACCGTCACCGACACGCGAAAGATCCGATGCCGCTCACCGCGTTCCGCCTCACGGCCGCCACCGCCCTGCTCGTCCTGGCGCCTGGACTGGCTTTTGCCCAGAATCCGGACCTGACGACCACGCCTGAGAACACCGGCCGCGCGCCCACCGCGACCCAGGCCGCCAAATCCGACGACAACCTGAGGGAATGGCAGGTCGCAAAATCGGCCAAGGTCGATCTCGCCAAGGCCATCGCCACCGCCGAAGCCAAAGGCGACGAGGCGGGGGGCCGGGCTATCGACGCCGATTTCGAGAACGCCGACGGCACGACGCCCGCCCATTACGCGATCAAGATCGTGTACCCCAGCGGCAAGCTCGTGAAGCACGCGATCGACGCCGACACGGGCGAGCTCTACAAGTCCGAGAACCAGCCGATCGAGCGCTACTTCACCCGCCTCAAGGCGAGCGACTTCCAGAACGCCAAGGTCGGTCTCAAGGATGCGATCGCGCTGGCCGAGAAGAAGGCCCCCGGCGGCAAGGCCTACGAGGCCGAGGTCGAGCGCGAGGGCGGCTCGGTCGAGTACGAGATCAAGCTGGCGCTGATCAGCCGCCCGCAGGAGATCAAGGTCGGGTCCGACGGCACGTTGAAGGCCGACTGATACACTCCTTCCGCACGACGGCCGGCGCCCTCACGAGGGGAAGCCGGCCCCCCTATCGCAGCGTCAGCCGAAACGCCGGCGCGTGGTCGGGCTGGGTCGTCACCACGGCCGCCGGCAGGACCGGGCGGTCGTCGGCCCGCGCGATGCGGAAGCGGCCGACGAGGCGGCTCAGCGCCAGCGTCGCCTCGGTGAGCGCGAAGGCGGCGCCGATGCAGATGCGCGGGCCCGCCCCGAACGGCATGTAGGCGAAGCGCGGCACGGGCGGAGCGCCCGGCAGGAAGCGGCCGGGATCGAACGCGTCGGGATCGCGCCACAGCCGGCGGTGCCGGTGCAGCAGCCAGGGCGAGATCGTCACGCTGTCGCCCCGCGCGACCGCTTGGCCCGCCAGCACGTCCGGCCCGAGCGCGGCGCGGGCGATGATGAAGGCCGGGGGATAGAGCCGCAGGGTCTCGTCGATCACCGCGCGGGTGTAGGGCTTGTCCGCCGCTTCCGTCTCGGCGGCGACCCGCTCCTGGGCCTCCGGGTCGAGGGCGAGCAGGGTGCAGGCCCAGAGCAGGGTCAGCGCCGTGGTCTCGTGTCCGGCCAGGATCATGGTGGCGACCTGATCGCGCAGTTCCTCCGCGGTGAAGCTGCGGCCGGTCTCGGGATCGCGGGCGGCGCGCAGGTGGTCGAGCAGGTCGCGCGGCTGCCCGTCGCGCTCTGTCGCGCGGTCGGCGATGACGGTATCCAAGAAGGCGACCCAGTCGCGGCGGAAGCGGGCGCGGGCCCGGTCGAGCGGCGTGGCGAAGCGCAGGGGGACGAGCGCGTCGGTGAGGTGCGGGCGCCCGAGCCGCTCGGAATAGGCGCTGAGGAAGCCGCGCAGGCGCTGCCCGTGGCGGGCCATGCCGACCGAGAACATGGTGCGCCCGGCGATCTCCAGGGCGAGGTGCTGGAGCGCGCCGAACAGATCGACCGGCCCGCTCGCGGCCGGGCCTTCGAGGGCGGCCACCGCCTCGTCGGTCGCCGAGAGGATGTGGGGCACCAGCGTCTCCACCGCCCGCGGGGTGAAGGCGGGGCTCAAGGCCCGGCGCTGGTGGCGCCACGCCGCGCCCTCACTGATGAGCAGGCCGTCGCCGAGCATCGGCCGCAGCATGCGGATCGTGATCGCGGTGCGGGCGTAGTTGCCGGCGTTCTCGACGAGCACCCGGCGCACGGCCTCCGGGTCGCTGACCGTGAGCCGCACCTTGCCGAGCACGCGGCGCCGCCGCAGCGGCGCCTCGTAGGCCGAGGCCGGCCAGCAGCCGATGCCGTTGGTCCGCATGGTCGCGACGAAGCGCAGCGTCGAGAGCTCCCGCGCCGGCGGCACTGGCACCGGCGGCACGAGGCGGGCGTCGGGTCGCGGACTTGCCGCCGCCGTCTGCAGATCGATGGTCATGGGCCTCTCACCCGGGCCGCGCGTCCGGCCGCCATGGGGAGGGTTCTAGGCGCTCAGGCTTTCGCCCGCGAGCGCAATCGCGGCGGGGGAGGCCAAGGTACGGTGCGGGGCTCGGCAGGCCGTGACCGCGTCAGCTCTCCGCCTCCTGGCAGAGCGAGAGGCGGCGAGCTGCTTCCCCCCTCTCCCCGCACGCGGGGAGAGGCCTGTAGGGACCTTGTCGTCACTACAGGGAGCGAAGCGGCGGTGAGGGGGACTCGACGGATGAGACTCTTCGGATAAGCCCCCTCACACCTCGGCTGCCGCCTCGTCGCGCCGACGACGAGGTCGTCGCGACCCTCTCCCCAATTGATCCCGGGCCTGCCCGGGATCAGCAGCGAAGACCGAAGTTGGGCAGGCCCAACTTCGGGGCGGGGAGAGGGGACGCTGCGGCACCCTCACGCCGCCTTCACCCCCTCCAGGAACCCGCCGACTTCCCGCCGCAGGCTCTCGGAATGGCGCGACAGCTCCTGGGCCGCCGCGAGCACCTGGGCGGCGGCCGCCCCGGTCGAGCCGGCGCCGCCGCGCACGTCGGCGATGCTTTGGGCGACCTCGCCGGTGCCGCTCGCCGCCTGCTGCACGGTGCGGGCGATCTCGTGGGTCGCCGCGCCCTGCTGCTCCATGGCGGCGGCGATGGCGTTCGAGGCGGCGGCCATCTCGGCGATGGTGGCGCCGATGGTGCGGATTGCCTCGACCGACTGGCGGCTGGCCTCTTGGATCGCGCCGATCTGCCCGGCGATCTCGCCGGTGGCCCGCGTGGTCTGGCCGGCCAGATCCTTCACCTCGCCGGCCACCACCGCGAAGCCGCGCCCCGCCTCGCCGGCCCGCGCCGCCTCGATGGTGGCGTTCAGGGCCAGGAGGTTGGTCTGGCCCGCGATGGTGTTGATGAGCGCGACCACCGTATCGATCCGCTCGGCCGAGGCCGCGAGCTGGCGCACCAGCCCGTCGGTGCGCTGGGCCTCCTCGGAGGCTTGGCGCGCGATGCGGGCCGACTGGCCGGCCTGACCGGCGATCTCGCGGATCGAGGCGGACATCTCTTCGCTGGCCGCCGCCACGGTCTGGACGTTGGCCGAGGTCTCCTCCGCCGCGCGCATGGCGGTGCCGGACTGGCGCTCGGTCTCGTCGGCGGTGCCGGCCATGGCGCGGGCGGTGGCCTCCATCTCGGTCGCCGCACCCGCGAGCCCCTGCGTCAGCACCGAGACGTTGGCCTCGAAGCCGCGCGCGAGGGCGTCGAGCCGGGCGGCCCGCTCGGCCTTGGCCGCGGCCTCGGCGGCAGCCGCCGCGTCGGCGGCCCGCTTGGCGATGAGCGCGTCCTTGAACACTTGCACGGCCCGCGCCATGGCGCCGATCTCGTCGCGGCGCCCGGCGCCCGGCACGGCGGCCTCGGTGTCGCCGGAGGCGAGCCGGCCCATCGCGCCGGTCAGCGCCGTCACCGGCCGGGCGACGCCGCGCCCGACCCGCCATGCCAGCACGCCGCCGACGAGGAGCGCGACGAGGCCGATCAGGGCGACGTTGCGCTGGAGCGCGTGGGCGTCGCCCGTCATCGCCGCCATGATGCGGCGCTGCTCGGCGAGCGAAGCCTCGCGCGCGGTGGTGCTGGCGGCGACGAGGGCGTCGCCGGTCCGGCGCAGCGCCAGGAACGCCGCGTCGATCGCGCCCGCGCCGTCGAGCACGCCGTCGAGCGCCGCGGTGAAGGCCGGGAGCCGGCCCCGGATCGCCGCCAGCGGCGCGCGGAGCGTCGCCGAGGCATCGAGCCGGGCCAGAGCCTCCAGCTCGCGGCCGTAGCGGGCAGACTCCATGCGGGCGGTGCCGGCATCGGCCGGGTTGGCGCTGCCGCGGAACAGGTGGGTTGCGGCCAGCGCGCTCTGTAGCGCCCGGTCGGCCCGGAAGGCGGCGGCCGCCAGCGCCGGCTCGGCCGAGGCCGTCGTCGCCATGGCGTAGCCGGCGTTGGCGAGCGCCGCGCCGTGCTTGGCCAACGCGGCCTGTGCGGTCTTGCGCGCCTGGATCGCCGCGATCAGCCGCTCGGTGCCAGCGCCGTAGGCCTCGACCTGCGCCCGCGCCTCGGGCTGGCTCCGGCCCACCTCGGCGAGGGCGGTCAGCCCCGCCTTCAGCTCGGCCAGCATCTCGCCCTGCTCGGTGCGGGTGTAGTTGAGGACGAGGCGGCGGGCGGCGTTCAACTCGCGGTCGAAGCCGCCGGCCCGCTCCGCGGCCTCGACGCGGGCGTTGGCGTCGTCGATGGCGCCGTTCACGGCGCCGACGCCGCGGAAGGTCAGCGCGGCGGAGGCGAGCAACAGCAGCAGCACGACGCCGAAGCCGGCCAGGATGCGTTGTGCGACCGTGAGCCGGTCGAGGCGGAGAGCGGAGGTCAGCACGTCGGGACGCCTTACTGGACGGACTTGATCTGCCGGATGGTCTCGGCACCGAAGGTCTGGCTGAAGCCGGCGCTCGCGGTCTCCAGGCTGCGCTCGAACGCGGCGCGGTCGATGGTGGCGACCACGCTCATGCCGGACTTCCTGAGCGCCTCGACGCCCTCGCGCTCGGCCTTGCCGGCGACCTCGCGGGAGACCTGCCCGCCGAGTTGCGCGGACGCCGTGAACGCCGCCCGCTCGTCCACCGAGAGCGCGTCCCAGGCCGATTGCGACATGACGAGCGCGGCCCAGGAATAGACGTGGCCGGAGAGCGTCAGGTGCTTCTGCACCCGCTCGAAGCGCGAGGCGCTGATGACGGCGATGGGGTTCTCCTGGCCGTCGAACTGGCCCGATTGCAGGGCGCCGTAGAGCGCCGGGAAGGCCAGCGGCTCGGCCTTCACCCCGAGGCTGCGGAAGCCCGTCAGCATGATCTCGGATTGCGGCACCCGCATCGACAGGCCCTTCAGATCCTCCGGACCGGCAATCGGGCGCTTGGCGTTGGTGATGTGGCGCATGCCGTTCTCGCCCCAGGCGAGCGCCACCAGCCCCTTGGCGGCGAATTTCCGGAGGTACGCGCGGCCGATCGGCCCGTCGAACACCGCATGCGCGTGCGCCGCATCGCGGAACAGGAACGGGATGTCGAACACGCCGAATTCGGGCAGGACGCTGGCGAAGGGCGCGCTGGTGATGAAGGCCATGTCGAGATGGCCGGCACGCAGTTCCTCCACCATCTCGACCTCGCCGCCGACGGTGCCGTTGGGATAGGGCTCGACCCGGACCGCGCCGCCCGTGCGCGCGGCGACCTCGCCGGCGAAGCGTTCGGCGCCCGCGCCGAGCTGCGATGTCGGCGCGAACAGGTAGCCGAGCCGGAGCACACGTTCCCCGGCCCGCGCCTCGACGGCGACGAGCGAGCACAGCCCGAAGACGGCCGCGGCAATTCCCCAACGCGCACTCACCGATCAACCCCACGAAAACGTTTGCGCGCAGTGATGACGATGAGCGATTAATGGAGAGTTTCGCTCGAATTTAACATAAAATACTTTGATCGATCAGGTACCTGACTTTGATCGCCAAAATCAGCTCGCGGGCTGGGGGCGCCGGATCAGCCGTGGGCGCCAGATGCCGAACACGACGTTGAGGGTGGCGATGAACAGGAGTACCCACAGCGTGCCCCGCTCCGCGCCGAGATCCTGACCCAGACTCGCCGGGTTCACGCGGCCGGCGAGCGCCTCGGCGCTCAGGCGCGCCTCCTCCTGCATCGGCCCCTGCACGCCGACGAACCCCCACTCGAACATCACGATGCCGGTGGCGAGCTTGGCCCAGGCCCAGCCGGCATTGTGGAAGGCGCGTTGCGCGATGGAGAGCAGGCCGGCGAGCAGCGTGAGCGCCAGCGAGGGCAGGAACAGCCACGTCGCCACCGCCCCCATGGCGCCGCGGATCAGGGCATAGCTCTCGATGGCGGCCGGCGACGGCACCCGCCCGAGCAGCACGAGCAGGGCGGCCATCGCCCCCATGAGCCCGATGGCCCCCATGGTGTGCAGGAACTTGAGAAGGCGCCGCATCGCGTCCCGCCCCCGGCCGGATCGTGGACGAGAGCCTATCGGAAATTTTCGAGAGGCGGGAGGCGCCCGCGCGCACGTCGCCGTGAGGCGGTCTCAGGCGAACAGGTCGAGCTGCGCCGCCGGGGTTTTCGTGCGCCGGGCCGGGCGCGCGGGCGGGGCCGGCGGGGCGAGATCGGGCAGCGGGATGCCGGGCTTGGCGTAGAGCACCGCGCCGACGACGCGGGTGCGCTCACGATTCATCAGGACGCAGCAGGTGTGCGGGCCGCTCCGGCAGATTTCCTGCACCAGGGCCTCGTCGGGTGGCAGCGCGGCGACCGCCTCCAGCAGGCCCGACAGGCCGACGGCGGCCACGCCCAGCACGCGGAACTCGAAGGCCTGCCCGCCCCAGGTATGGCGCACCGCGCCGGCCTTGGTGGCGGCGAACGGGTTGCTGGCGAAGGCGGTCGCCTCGTCGCGCAGGAAGGCGGCGATCGCCGCGCCCTCGGGCAGAGCGGCGGCGCGGACGAGGTCGGCGAGTCGGTGTTTCGAGAGGTCTCGGGAGGTTTGCACGAAGGCGAGGCTGGCACAGGGCCCGCCCGCCGGTCGAGGCGAGGCCAGCGGAAGGCTGTGGATTCCGCCCTGGGACACCCGGCGCCTCCCACCCCTCCCCCTCATCCTGAGGTGCGGAGCGAAGCGCAGCCTCGAAGGAGGGCTCCAGGGATCGCGCGGCTGGCTGGAGCCCTCCTTCGAGGCTCAGCCTTCGGCTGAGCACCTCAGGATGAGGGGAGTGGGTGGGAGGAAGAGAGAAGCCTCTACCGCACCGAGTTCTCGCCGTGATTGCTCTGAACGCAGCGATAGCCGGCGAAGCAGTAGGGCTCGTCCAACGTCGGCTCGAAGGCCGGGGCGCCGACCACCTCGTTCCGGCAGGCGCCGCTCTCGTAATACACGGTCTCGTAGGCGGTCGGGCTCGACGCCAGCACGACGCGGCCCCGGCGCGCCACGAGGCCCTGCACCGCCGCGCAGGTGAGCGCGGGGGTGAACGGTCGATCCGAACCGAGCGGCTGGGCCGCGGCCGGACCGGCCATGAGACCGGCGAGCAGGAGGATGGAGGCCGCGCGCGTCATGGTCGAGGGTTCCATTAAGAGCGCGCTATCTGCGCCGACGATCCGGCGCGGCGCAAGCCGGCTCGGTCTCCCGCTCCGCCCGCCGGCCGCCCTGCGCCGGGCGGGGAAACAGCACCATGCCGGCGAGCGCCCCGAGGAACCCGGCCAGTCCGAGGCGATACAGTCGCATGGCGTCTCTCCGTGGCTGTCGATTGCGACACCGCTCGACGACGGCAGAACCCGGCTCCTCTCGTCCCCTTGCGGGGAGGAGGCAGGAGGTGGGGGTGGTTCAGAAGGAACCGTCACGGTGCCTCCTGCACGACCCCCACCCCTGACCCCTCCCCACCCAGATCGGGCCTGCCCGATCTGGGCAAGCAAGGTACGGATCTCGGGCAAGCCCGAGGTCCGTGGGGAGGGGAAACGCGCGCGATCCGCCCAAAAGAATCAGCGCGGCGCGTAGGTATGCTCGTCGGCGGGGAATCTCCCTTCGCGGACTTCCTCGGCGTACATCCGCACCGCGCCCTCGATATGCTCGCGCAGCGAGCCGTAGCCCTTGACGAATTTCGGGGCGTGCTCGCTGAGGCCCAGCATGTCCTCCAGCACGAGGATCTGGCCGTCGCAGGCGCTGGTGGCGCCGATGCCGATGGTGGCCGCCGTCACGGCCGGGTCGGTCGCGATGGCGCGGGCCACCGGCTCGACGATGCCCTCCAGCACGATGGCGAAGGCGCCCGCGTCGCTGATGGCGCGGGCGTCGGCGATGAGGCGCGCCTCGTCGCCCGCGCCGTGGCCCTGCACCTTGAAGCCGCCCATCGTGTTCACGGATTGGGGGGTGAGCCCGATATGGCCCATCACCGGCACGCCGCGCTCGGTCAGGAAGGCGACGGTGTCGGCAAAGCGCGCCCCGCCCTCCAGCTTGATCGCCCCGGCCCCGGTCTCCTTGAGGACGCGGGCGGCGCTGAGGAAGGCCTGCTCCCGGCTCGCCTCGTAGGAGCCGAACGGCATGTCGACGACGACGAGGGCGCGGGACGTGCCCCGCATCACGGCCTGGGCCTGGACGATCATCATCTCCAGCGTCACCGGCAGGGTCGATTCCATGCCGTGCATCACCATGCCGAGCGAGTCGCCGACGAGGATGAAGTCGCAATAGGGATCGAGGATGCCCGCCGTGTGGGCGTGGTAGGCGGTCAGCGCGATGATCTTGCGCCCCTCCGCCTTGCGCTTGGCCAGGTCGACCGCCCTGAGGCGACGGGACTGGACGTGCTGCGACATGGCTTGCCATCCGGGATGCGTTCCGGGCGCGCCGGAACCGTCGTGGGAGGCCCGTCTATAGCCCGGTTCGCCCGGACGTTCGACGCCGTGTGCTTGCAGAAAAATGTGGCCCGGAGGCACCTGCCTCCTGTTGCGGTGGCGTTTGCCGCCCCGCGCGCCCGTTATTCGGGCGTTTCCTCCCTAGACTTCGGACCGCCTCCGGGCGTGCCGTTTTTCCGCCACATCCGGCCCGGTGTCAACCGCCCTCGCCTGTCACAAGGGGTTTGAAATTGCTCGAATTTCGAGCTTTGCCGGAAACTTGTCGAAAATGTGACAAATGATTGAGGCGGACCCTCAGAGCGCCTTCTCCAGAAGCTGCTCGATCCATTCGGGTTGGGTCTCGCCGACGGAGCGGCCGACCTCGGCCTTGCCCTTGTAGGCGATCAGCGTGCTCTGCGTCCGCGCCTCGAACCGGCGCACGAGATCGCGCTGGCTGTCGAAGTCGATGGTGAAGACCGCCAGATCCTTGAACCGCGGCTCGGCGGAAAGTGTGGCCAGGATCGGCTTCTGCGTCTTGCAGATCGGGCACCAGGGCGCCGAGATCTGCACGAGGATCGGCCGGCCCGCCGCCTGCGCCGCCTCGAAGGCGGCGGCGTCGAACGGCACGGGCGCGGCGGCCCGCGCCGTCCCGGCGAAGATCAGGGCGGCGGTCAGCGCGAGCGCGTGGCGGCGGGTCGGCATCGAGAAAAGCCCTATCGCTCGGGTGGGGCGCTCGCCGCGACCCATTGCGGGTCGGGCTTCACGGCCGCGGTGTCGTGGTCGTCCTGCCAGCCCTCGACGCCAAGCGGGAACCAGTAGACGCGGGAATACCCCGCCGCCACCAGCCGCTTGCCGGCGTTCCAGCTGCCCCAGCATTCCGGCCGGCAGAAGGTGACGATCGCTTTGGCCTTGTCGCCGCCGGTCAGCGCGGCGACGCGGGCGAGGAACGCCTCTTCCCGCGCCGGAGCCAGCGGCACCTCGCCCGCCCCCGGCAGCCAGACGGCGTCGGGCAGCGAGCGGTGGGTCGGCAGCCAGGGACGGTTCGCCGGAAAGCCCGCGGGCTTGCGGTCGGCCAGCACCACGTCGAGCAGCACCGGCTTTTCGGGCAGCAGCGTCTCCAGCCCCTTGAGGTCGAGCACGGTCGCCCCTTTCAGGGTCGCGGGCGTGTAGCCGTGCGTGGGGCCGGTATAGAGCCCCTCGGGCTCGGGCACGTTCACCGGCGAATCCGCCGGCCCCGCGCCCCCGAGCATCAGCCCGAGGGCGAGAAGGGCGGCGGTTCGGGCGATCCGCATCGGCTCAGTTGCTCGCCGCGGGGAGTTGGAACGTGTGCTCCCAGCGTCCGCCCTGGTTGTCGGTGGCCGCGACCTTGATCGGGCCCTTGCCCTCGGGCTTGATCCCGAAATTGATCACCGGGTTCGAGGCGATGGAGATGTCGCCGGCGAGGCTGAACACGAGCTGGTCGCCGTGGGTGACGTCGAGCTTGTCGACGTAGCGGGCCGGCGTGTAGTCGCGGGTGACCTGGTTCATCTGCATGCCGGAAAAGTTCGGGTGGCGCACCATCAGGGTCGCCTCGACCGGCTGACCGCCCTGGGCCCCGCCGGCGAACTTCATCCGCATGTCGCCCATGCCCTTCATCGCCTCCTCGTCGCTCATGCCCATCGGGGCCGAGCAGCCGCCGGACGCCTTCACGAACTTGGCCGACTCGATCAGCTTGCCGTCCTTGGTCTCCACCACGGCGTGGACGTTGGTGTAGTTGTTCACCCGCACCCGCATCTTGATCTCGGCCGGGTCGGCGGCCGGACCGAAGGTGAAGTGCGCGGCGTAGGGCGACGGGTTGTCGTCGATGATGAAATAGAGGCCCTTGACGTTGTCCTTGTCGGCGAGCGTCAGGCCGATCGGCACCAGCGAGGCGTCGAGCGCGCGGGCGGGCGCGTCGATCTTCACCGCGGCATCGTTCGCCTCGACCGCGCGGTCGCCGAAGATCGTCTTCTTGATCTCGGTCCAGCGGGCGGCGCGCTCCTCGTCGGAATCGGTGGCGCCGGCCCGCACCGGCACGGGGGCGAGCGCGGCGGCCGAGAGGGTGAGGCTGAGGGCGAGGAGCAGGCGTTTCATGGTCGTTTCCTTCCGAATCTTCTAAGTCGCGGGATCACTCCCATTCGAGCTCTTGGTAGGCCTGGGTGACGTTGCGGCCGTTATAGGTGTCGAACAGGGCCCACTTGTCCTTCTCCCCCTGCGCGACCGTCGTCACCGCCCGCTCGATCGGCGTGTCGGCGGCGACCGCCTTGCGGGTCTCGTCGCGCAATGTTGTGAGATAACGCGCGAGATCGCCGAGCGAAGGCGCGAGCTTCACCCGCGTCGGGCCGTGGCCCGGCACGGCGTCGGTGGCGCCCATGTCTTTGAGCCGCTCGATCTCCTTGAGCCAGCCGATCAGGCTGCCGTCGAGCGAGGGGATGCGGCCGACGAACAGCAGGTCGGCGGGAAACAAGAGGCCGCTGCCGGAATCCAGCATCGACAGGTCGCAATTGGTGTGCGCGGTGCCGTGCGCCGTGAGCCGCAGCGTGCGGTCGCCGAGATCGATCTCGGCCCCGTCCTTCACCTCCATGGTGGGATAGACCACCGTGCCGGCCCGCTCCTCGCCGAGGATGTCGACGAGGCGCTTGCGGTAGAACTCGCCGCGCGCGTCGAGCGCACCGCGGAGCATCGCGTGGCCGACGAAGGTCGGGTTGTCGGCCTTGAAGGCGGCGGCGCCGAAGACGTGGTCGGGATGCACGTGGGTCAGCATCACGTATTTGATCGGCTTGTCGGTGCGCTTCCCGATCTCGGCGCGCAGCCACTGCCCGTCGGCGAGGCTGCCGCCGGATTCGGTCACCAGCACCCCGTCGCGCCCGACGATGAAGCCGATATTGGCAATCGCGTCGTTGTTCTCAGGGCTTGCTTCCGCGTCGGGGCCGCGGCGCACGAAGATGCCGGGCGCCACCTCGTCCATGGAGAAGGATTCGGCGGCGCGCCCGAGGGTCGGCAGGCAGCACAGGCACAGGCCGCCGAACAGGGCCTGCCTACGGGTCGCGGCGCTCACGCCGCGCTCCCCGGCTCGCTGCTCCGGCCGGCGTACCGCCATATGCCGTCTCCTCCCGATTTCTCGGTGATATATTGCCAACCATCTAGTAGGTAGATTTCCGGCGCGTCAAGTGCGATCCTGGCCTAGGTGACTTGGGCGGGATCGCGTTTGCGTGAGCGCCCCGGACGACGGACGGACGATGAGAGACACGCGCGCGTCGCTCCTGAGCGAGGCCGAGATCCTGGTACGCGGCCGGGGCTATTCGGGTTTCAGCTACGCCGACCTCGCCGAGGCGGTGGGCATCCGCAAGGCCAGCATCCACCACCATTTCCGCACCAAGGAAGACCTCGCGGGCGCGCTGCTCGCGGCCTACGCGGCGCGCTACGACGCGGCGCTCGCCGACATCCTGGCGCAGACCCCGGACGGCGTGGCGCGGATCGAGGCCTACGGAAAGCTCTATCTCGGCGGGGTCGAGCAGGGGCTCGGCTGCCTGTGCGCGGCGCTCGCCGTCGAATTGGAGACCCTGCCCGAGGGCCTGCGGCGGCAGCTCAGTGCGTTTTTCGAGGGGCACATCGCCTGGCTCGAGCGGGTGCTGGCGGAAGGCGTCGCCGACGGCAGCGTCCGCCCCGGGATCGACCCGCCCTCGCATGCCCGCATGGTGGTGGCGACCTTGGAGGGCGCGCTGCTGCTGGAGCGGTTTCTGGCGGGGCCGGCGGGGTTCGGGCAGGCGCTGGGGGCGCTGAGCGCGGGGTTGCGGCCGGGCAGCGGATCGTGAAACCCGGCCCGCACCGATACCTTAAATATTCTCCTTCCCGGCCTGCTCGGAGCACGCCTTGAAGATGTCCGAGATCGACAGGTTCGAGTGACCGGGCGCCTTCGCCGTGTCGTCGAGGCAGGAGCGCACGCCGGCCTTGGACGAGGCGCCGCCCGACGCGTCCATCTTCTGCAGGAGGGCGTCCTTTTCGGCCGGCGAGGCCGCGCCCCAAGCCTGCATCTTGTCACCCGTCCCGAGCGCGAAGGCGGGCGTCGCCAGCACGGACAGGGAGACGGCGCCAGTGAGAAGGAAGCGCATGGTCAGGACCTCGGGTTGCGATGGACCGATAACGGCACGCCGGACTTCATCGAGAAGCCGGCCGCAGCCGAAGCGCAGGCCGGTACGAGCACGAGTGTCCGTTTGAGGTGAACTAGGCGCCGAAGGGCCGCCGAAACGGCCGAGGGCTTAGGGCAAATACGCGCAGTCCGCCGCGCCCCTCGCGGCGTGGTGGCGTTTCCCCGGATAAGCGCGCCCCGACCTTCCATCGGGCCCCGCTGATACAATATGACAGCCTCAAACACCCCTCACAGCACAAGCGCCCCGATGTCCGACGCCTCTCCCCTCGCCGCCTCGTCCCAAAAGATCCCGGTGACGGTGCTCACCGGCTATCTCGGGGCCGGCAAGACGACGCTGCTCAACCGCATCCTCACCGAACAGCACGGCAAGCGCTACGCCGTGATCGTCAACGAGTTCGGCGAGATCGGCATCGACAACGACCTCGTGGTCGGGGCCGACGAGGAAGTGTTCGAGATGAACAACGGCTGCGTCTGCTGCACCGTGCGCGGCGACCTGATCCGCATCATGGACGGCCTGGTGAAGCGCCGCGGCAAGTTCGACGCGATCATCGTCGAGACCACGGGGCTCGCCGACCCGGCCCCCGTGGCGCAAACCTTCTTCGTCGATCAGGACGTGGGCGAGGCCGCCCGCCTCGACGCGGTGGTGACGGTGGCCGACGCCAAGTGGCTGACCGACCGGCTCGCCGACGCGCCCGAGGCCAAGAACCAGATCGCCTTCGCCGACGTGATCCTGCTCAACAAGTCCGACCTCGTCTCGGGCGACGACCTCGACCGGGTCGAGGGCCGGATTCGCGCGATCAACCCCTGGGCCAAGGTCCACCGCACCCAGCGCTGCGACATCGCCCTCGATCAGGTGCTCGACCGCAACGCCTTCGACCTGTCGCGCATCCTCGACATCGAGCCCGACTTCCTAGAGGAGGGCCACCATCACCATCACGACGAACAGATGCAGTCGGTCTCGGCGAAGATCGACGGGCCGGTGGACCCGGAAAAGTTCATGCCCTGGATCTCGAACCTGACCCAGGTTCAGGGGCCGGACATCCTGCGCTGCAAGGGCATCGTCGCCTTCCCCGACGAGCCCAAGCGCTTCGTCTTCCAGGGCGTCCACATGATCCTCGACGGCGACGTGCAGGGCGAATGGGGCGCCGACGAGCCCCGCGTCTCCCGCGTCGTCTTCATCGGCCGCAACCTCGACCCGGAGGCGATCCGCCAGGGGTTTTACGAGTGTAAGGTCTGATCGGGCGGTCGGCGCTTCCAACCCACTCTCCTCATCCCGAGGTGCCGGAGCGAAGCGGAGGCCTCGAAGGAGGGCTCCGGCAGTCGCGAGCGAGCTGGAGCCCTCCTTCGAGGCTGAGCTGACGCTCAGCACCTCAGGATGAGGGGATGGGTGGGAGAGGCGTCCCGAAGGAACGCGAAAACCCGCCGCTACCGCCGCCCCATCAGCCGCTTCATCTCCGCCCGCGCCCGGTGCTCGAAGCGGGCGAGGTCGGCGCGGCGTTCCAGGGGGAGGAGGCTGCCGCCGCCGGGGGGTTGGGCAAGGATCTCGGCGATCCGCACGCGCTCGGGGAACAGGCCCTCCAGGGGCGAGCCCGGCAGCGTCGCCGAATCGAGCCGGTCGGCGAAGGCGGTGTCGTGGAGCGCGCGGACGATCTCGTCCTCCAGCACGAGGCCGGGGGCGTGGGCGCGCAAGGACTCGTCGTAGGCGGTCTTGAGCAGGTAGGCGGTCGGGCCCGACACCAGGGCGAGGCTCGCGGCGATCGTCCGGCCGTCGAGGCAGAGGGAATCGGCCCGCACCGCGGGCGGACCGGATGCTTCGTCCTGCCGAAACAGGGCGTGGGCGAAGCGGGTGGTGTCGGCGCGGCTGGCGAGCGCCGTGCCGGCCTCGCCCTTCCAGCCCGCGGCCTCCAGCGCCAGGAAGCCGTCGAGCGCCCGCTCCAGGGCTGGGCCCTCCGTGGCGACCACGAAGGTCAGCGCACCGGATTCGCCGAGGCGGCGGCGGCGGCGGCGCAGGTCCTTCAGGCGGCTCTTGTGCGGGTGGGTGGCCAGGAACGCGGCGTGGTCCGGGCGACGGTCGAGGACCGGGCGCTCGAAGCTCGCCACGGTGGCGACCTGCCAGCCGGCGCGTTCCATCGCGGCGATCAGGCCCGCGCCGAGGCGGCTCTCGGTCGCCAGCAGCGGCCAGCGCCAGCAGCGCCCGTCGGAGGCCAGCGCGAGGCCGGCCACCAGGGCGTCGAGCCGGGCGTCGAGACCGGGGCCGTCGGCGACGAGGGGCAGGCTCGCGGTCACGTAGGGGGAGAGGAAGGGCTGGGCCACCGCCGCGCCGAACCCGGCGATGTCGGCCCGCAGGACGAAGGGCAGCAAAGCCGCGAGGCCGTCCGGGCCGCGCACGACCACCGCGGCGAGATCGTCGGGGGCAAGCCCGCTCGCGCGGTGCGCCGCGACCGGGCGGCGGGCGTAGAACGGATGCGGCTCGGCCGCCGCCAGCGCCAGCGCGTCCCAAGGCCCCGCCGCGAGGGCGGAGACGGGCTCGACGGCGGCGTTGAAGGCAGACGGCAGGACCGAGCGGAGGGGGATTCCCATGGGTTCAGGCGGTGCCTCGGCCTCGGGACGGGAGGGAGAAGGCCGGCGTGGCGATGCCGTGCACCGCCCTGGCGCCCGCCGCCATGGCGAGGCCGCGTAGCGCGTTGGCGCCGGCCATGGCGAGCGCCGCCCCGACGATGCCGAACCAGGGGATCAGGACGAGGCAGAGCAGGACGGCGAGCGCCAGCGCGGCGAGCGTGATGGCGACGCAGAGCCGCTCACCGCCGAGCATGATCAGGATGTCCTCGCCCGGCCCGAACAGGCTCGCCGCGACGCCGCCCGCGACGAGGATCGCCAGCACCGGCAGGCTGTCGTGGAAGTCCGAGCCGAACAGGCCGAGCAGCAGCGGCGCGGCGGCGATGACGCCGAGCCCGACCAGAACCGTGCCGAGGAAGGTCCAGCGCGCCTGCGCCCGCACGAGGGCGGCCAGCCCCGCCTCGTCGCCCTCGGCGCGGGCGGCGGCGAAGCGCGGCGCGGTCGCCGCGGAGGCCGCGTAGGCGACGAAGACCACGAATTGCTGGATGCGCGTGGCGGCGAAGTACAGGCCCACCGCCGCGGGCGGGGCGAGGAAGCCCAGGAGCACCACGTCGATGAAGCCGAAGGCGCTGGTGGCGAGTTCGCCCGCCGCGATCGGCAGGCAGGCGGTGAGCCAGATCTTCCAGCGATAGGTGCGGGGGCCCGCGGGCAGGTGGCGGCGTAATCGTGCCAGCAGCACCACGCCCTGCACGGTCGCGGCGACGCCTGTCGCGACCAGCGTGCAGGCGATGGCGACCCAGGCGTGGGCGGGTGCGCCGAACAGCACGGCGCCGACCATGCCGGCCATGATCAGCCCCTGGCGCAGCAGGTAGGGCGGCGCGATGGCGAGCATCGGCCAGCCCTGGCTGCGGGCCACGCCTTCGAGATAGTCTTGGAACGCGAAGAGCGGCACGACGAGGACGGCGACGAGGATCGGGGCGCCGTAGAGGCCGTCGAGGATGTCGTGCTGGATCTCGGCGACGGCGAGGCCGGCGAGCGCGAGGCTCAGGCCCCCCGCCGTGCCGACCAGCGCCCCACCGAGGAGGAAGCCGCGCACCGCGTCGAGATGGCCGCGCGCCCGCTCGACGGGGAGGAAGCGGCTCGCGCCCTGCGCCAGACCGAGGGTCGCGGTGTGGCCGAGGATCGCGATCCAGACCCAGACGGTGGCGAAGATGCCGTATTCCTCGCCGCCCATCATCCGGGCCATCAGCACCTGGGCGAGGTAGGCGCAGCCCGCCGCCGCGATGCGCACCGAGAACACCCCGAGCGCCGCCCCGCCGGCCCCGGCGCGCGCCGCCATCGCCCAGGCGCGAACCCGGCGGACCGGGGACGCCGCGTCCGGGATGGGGCCGGCCGCCCACTCATCCGCCGCCAAGGCCACGCCCTCCCCCGGAGCCGGACGCATCCGGCACATTCGAGCCTCAGGCTAGGGGACTTGGCGTTTCGGCGAGGTTAAGCCGGGGGCCGGCGCCCGGGGCGCCCGCATAGGTTTTCCGGGCTATCCCGCCCATCGGCGAAATCGCGCCGGCTTAGGCTTTTCTTCGCGCTTGCCTTCCGCGAGCGCCGATCAATGTTAGCCCCATGGTTCACGCGCGGGCACACACCGAATCGCTGCCGGCCGATCAGGGCCCGGTGCTGGATGCACAGACCCGGGAACGCCTCGGGCGCCAGCTCAAGGCGCTATACGAGCCCGTGATCGACGAGCCCCTCGATCCGCGGCTGGCGGAGCTGCTCCAGCAGCTGGAAAGCGACAAGCGCGAGCGGGGCGACCACTGAGGCCGAGAGGCCGGCCGGGGGTCATGGTGCGAAAGCGCACCACCCGGCGGACAAAGCGCCCTTCATGCACATCGCGCAGCCCGAGACGGGTTGCTTTGTGCGACGCAGCATATAACTTCGACTCATGCGAGATCGCGATGGCGTCGCGGTCCCGTTGCCCTTCTTGGGCGTTTCCTCCCTAGACTTCGGGCCGCTCCTTCACCGGGGCGGCCTTTTTTGTCTCGGGTGACGGGCGGTTTAGCCGGCTCGGGGGCGGGCGCCAAGGGCCTTTGCGCAGGATTTTGCCAAAACCCGTCCTGATTGCCGCAATTTTTATCTCGTCCGGGGCCTTGGGCTAGTTTCCGCGTCCCGCGGGAGCGGCCTCACGGCCCGGCACCACGGGGCGGGTCGCGGTGCCGGTGCGGTCGGGGACCGCGCTCGGGTCGGGCTTCACCGGATCGGATTGCAGCAGCGACAGGGTGATCGCGCGGGTCGCGTGCTCGGCCATGCAGCGCAGGCCCAGATCGTTCAGCCGGAACTGGCGCCCGAGCATGTGCGCTTCGTCGTTGCCCCGCGTCGAGAGGAAGCGCATCGCCGCGTAGCGGTGGACCAGCGGCACCGCCTCGCGCCGGGCGACCTCCTGCACGATGCCGACCATGCGGTTGTAATAATCGTCCTGGGCGAGGCTCGCGGTGAAGACCGGGTCGATCAGCACGATGTCGATGTCGTGCGACATCACCCACTTGACCGATTCGTCCAGTGCTTCCGCAAAGCTGTCGATGTCGACGCGGGCCAGCGCGTCGTTGGTGCCGACCTGCCAGATCACCAGATCGGGCTCGACCTCGGCCACGATGGTGCGCAGCCGCTCGCCCGCCCCGCTCGCGACCTCGCCGGGGAGCGCGCGCGATTCGACCTCGACCTGCACGTCCGGCAGCGCGCTCTCCAGCGCGTTCTCGAGCTTGACCGGATAGCTCGACCCGGTGCCGAGCCCCGCCGAGGACGAGCCGATGGAGAGCACCCGGATCGGCCGCTTCTCCTTGAGCGCGGCCTTGACCGCGTTGAGCTTGGCCAGCGTGTAGAGCTTGGAGCCCGGCACCCGGCATTCGGGCGACAGGCTCTGGTCGAGCGCCTCCGCCGCCTGGACCGGCGCCACCTTGACCGCGGAGGGCGGCGGGGCGGCCGGGGGCGTCTCGGCGCGCGCGGGCGCCGAAGCGAGGAGCCAACCTCCGAGGGCGAGACTCAGGCCGGCGGAGAGGCCGGGCGCGAGGCGGCGCCGTCGGGCGGCGTCCGCGGGGCGCGCGGTCTGCGGGCACGCCATTCGACGAACCATGCGGTGAAACCCAGTGCAAACAGGCCGGAGCCTACGACCGAAACATCGACGATGATACCGCCTCCGGTCTGGAAGCGCACGAACTGCGCGGCGAGGCTCAACAGCGATCCCATCGAGAACACCGCGAGCGAGTTGCGCCCGAGCCCCGAGAGGAACCGCGCGAGCGGCATTACCCGCGGCGCGATCAGCCCGTAGACCGCCTGGAACGCCAGCACCATCCCGCAGAAGTGGATCAGGCGCCCCGGCGACAGGTACGTCTTGTCGAAGGTGAAGACGAGGCGCGGCTCGGGCGCCAGCATCGGATCGGGGCGCAGCTCCCACACGGCGAGCACGACGCCGAGCACCACCAGCCCGATGCCGAGCGGCGTCAGCCGCCGGGCGAGCGCGCGCAGGCGCGGGTTCTCGCGGGCGGCCTCGTTCGAGACGAAGCCGAGGACGAGCAGGAGCTGCCAGCACAGCGGGTTGAAGAACCAGTCGCCCTCGCCCGGCCAGGACGGAACGTTCCACTCGAACACGAGGCTGGCCGCATAGAGCGAGAACGACAGGGCGAGCACGAGCGGCCGGCTGACGCGGCCGAGCAGCACCACGACGGGCGCGATGGCGATCAGCACGACGTAGAGCGGCAGGATGTTGAAGAAGCCGAGCTGGTGGGTCAGCAGCACGATGCCGACCATGGTCTGGATCGGGTCGGCGAAGAAGCCGCCGGCATTGTGCCATTCGAGGATGAGCGGGTTGTCGAGATAGAGCGCGCATCCCGCGATCATGGCGAGCGCCAGCGCCATGATGACGATCTGCGCCCGGTACACCTCGACCGTGCGCGACAGGAGCCGCAGCACGGTGATGAGCCGGGGCTCCGGCTGGCCGTCGCGCCCGCGGGTGGCGAGGCCGATCGACCAGCCGGCCAGGAACACGAACAGCTCGGCGGCGTCCGAGATGCCGTATTGCGAGAAGGTGTAGCGCTCGAAGAAGTTGCCCGGGATGTGGTTGATGAAGATCGTCACGAGCGCGACGCCACGCCAGAAATCGATCGCGTTCGGCTCGCGCATCAGGCTCCACGGTCCGGCGGTGTGACATCGCAGCGGCAGGCCCCGGCCTCCCGGGCGGGGGCGCGAGCCCCCGCCCGGCGCGCTTCGGGACCCGCGACCCGGAAGCGGTAAGGCGCGGCCGTGATAGACCGCGCCGGGGCGGCTTGGAAAGCCACGGTCGGGTGAGGATCGCCGGCATCGCGTGACACGTCGGCGGAGCGCGCCGCGCGATTGTCTCCCGAAAGCCGACATCCCGGCCTATCGGCCAAATGTCCGTGAGCGGGAGTTACACGGGAGCCTCTCACCTGTGTAAATCCGGGCGCATGACCGATCGACCCCCCTTCCTGGCCGGCGGCGGCGAGGCCGCCCGGATGATCGCCGAGCGCGATTGGACGGGGCATCCGCTCGGATCCCCGGAGACGTGGCCGGAATCGCTGCGCACGGCGCTGAGCCTCGTGCTCAACTCGCCCGAGAGCATGATCCTGGCCTGGGGCCCGGAACTGCATTTCTTCTTCAACGACACCTACTTCCCGCTGCTCGGGCCCCGCCTGTCCTGGGCGATGGGCGAACGCTTCGACAAAGTGTGGGCCGACGGCTGGGAACAGGCGAAACCCATCATCGACGAGGCCTTCGCCGGCCGCAGCCGCCGGTTCGAGGACCTGCCGTGGAAACTCGCCACCGACCGGGGCGAGGCCGACACGTGGTGGTCGTTCTCCTATTCGCGGGTGCTCGACGGGGAGGGCCGCATCGCGGGCCTGTTCATCTTCACCAACGAGACGACCAAGCGCATCCGGGCCGAGGAAAGCCGCCGCGCGGTGGAGGCGGAACTACGGGCCGAGCGCGACCGGGCCAAGGGCGTGCTCGACAACATGGGCGAGGCCTTCGCGCTGCTCGACCGCGACTTCCGCATCCTCGACATGAACGCCGAGGCCCTGCGCATGGACACGCGCCCGCGGGAGGCGGTCGTCGGGCGCATCCAGTGGGAGGTCTATCCCGACATGGACCCGGAACTGGTGCGCCTCCAGCGCCGGGCCATGGCCGAGCGCGTCCCCGTCGTGCTGGAGCACCGCTACGTCTGGTCCGACGGACGCATCGCCTGGATCGACATGCGCGCCTATCCCGTGAGCGAGGGGCTCGCGGTGTTCTACCGGGACGTCACCGCCCGGCGCGAGGCCGCTGACGCCTCGCGCCGCAGCGAGGCGCTGCTCGCCGCCACCCTCGACGCGCTCCCCGTGGGCGTCATCATCGCCGACGCGCAGGGCAAGATCGTGCGCGACAACGCCGCCAACCGGGCGATCTGGGGCGTGCCGCCGGAGACCCCGGACTGGACCGGTTACGGAGAGTGGAAGGGCTACTGGCCCGAGACCGGCGCGCGCCTCTCCGCCGAGGAATGGGGTATGGCCCGCGCGCTGCTGCACGGCGAGACGGTGCAGGACGAACTCGTCGAGATCGAGCGGTTCGACGGCACCGGGCGGCGGCTGTTCCTCAACAACGCCGCGCCGATCCGCGACGCGGCGGGCACCCTGCTCGGCGGCGTGGTGGCCGAACTCGACGTGACCGAGCGCATCGCCGTCGAGCGGCGCCTGCGGGAGAGCGAGGCGCTGGCCCGCGAGAACGCCGAGCGGGTCGGGCTGGCGCTCGCGGCCGGCGCCATCATCGGCACGTGGTTCTGGGACGTGACCGCGGACCGCTTCACCGTGGACGAGGCCTTCGCCCGCGCCTTCGGCCTCGATCCGGCGCTCGGCCGCGTGGGCCTCAGCCTGGAACAGGTGGTCGAGACGGTCCATCCCGACGACAAGGTGGGGCTGGCGCGGGCGATCGAGGCGGTGATCCGCAGCGGCGGCGCCTACGCCCACCAGTACCGGGTGCGGCGCGCCGACGGGCGTTACTACTGGATCGAGGCCAACGGCCGGGTCGAGCACGGAAGCGACGGCGGGCCGATCCGCTTCCCCGGCGTGCTCATCGACGTCGAGGAGCGCCGCGCCGTTGCGGCCGAGCGGGACCGCGCCAGCGCGCTCGCCCGCGAGAAGGCGGTCGAGTTCGAGACGCTGGCCGACAACATCCCGGTCCTGTGCTGGATGGCGCGGGCCGACGGGCACATCTACTGGTACAACCGACGCTGGTACAGCTATACCGGCACCGATTACGCGGCGATGCAGGGCTGGGGCTGGGAGGCCGTGCACGACCCGGCCGTACTCCCTTCTGTCACGGCGCGCTGGGGGCATTCGCTCGCCACCGGCGAACCCTTCGAGATGACCTTCCCGCTCAAAGGCGCGGACGGCGTGTTCCGGTCGTTCCTGACCCGCATCGTGCCGATCCGCGACGAGGCCGGCGCGGTGGTGCGCTGGTTCGGCACCAACGTCGATATCACCGAGCAGCGCGCCGCCCAGGATGCGCTCCGCGAACTCAACGAGACCCTGGAGGAGCAGGTCGCCACCCGCACCCGCGCGCTGATGCAGACCGAGGAGGCGTTGCGCCAGTCGCAGAAGATGGAAGCCGTGGGCCAGCTCACCGGCGGCATCGCCCACGACTTCAACAATTTGCTGGCCGGCATCTCCGGCTCGCTCGAACTGATGCAGACCCGCATCGGCCAGGGCCGGCTCAAGGACGTGGACCGCTACATGGGCGCGGCGCAGGGGGCGGCCAAGCGCGCCGCAGCACTCACCCACCGCCTGCTCGCCTTCTCCCGCCGTCAGACCCTCGACCCCAAGCCCACGGACGTGAACCGCCTCGTCTTCGGCCTGGAGGAGCTGATCCGCCGCACCGTGGGCCCGACGGTGACGATCGAGGTCGTCGGCGCCGCGGGTTTGTGGCCGACGCTGGTCGATCCGCCGCAACTCGAGAACGCGCTCTTGAACCTCTGCATCAACGCCCGCGACGCGATGCCGGAGGGCGGGCGCATCACCATCGAGACCGCCAACAAGTGGCTCGACCCCCAGGCCGCCCGCCGGCTCGACATGCCGCCCGGCCCCTATCTCGCGCTGTGCGTGACCGACAACGGCACCGGCATGAGCCCGGATGTCCAGGCCAAGGCGTTCGATCCGTTCTTCACCACGAAGCCCACCGGCCAGGGCACGGGTTTGGGCCTGTCGATGATCTACGGCTTCGCCAAGCAATCGGGCGGGCAGGTGCGGATTTATTCCGAACTCGGCCAGGGCACGACGATGTGCCTCTACCTGCCGCGCCATCACGGCGCGGCGACCGAGCCCGATTCGCACGGCCCCCTGGTCGATGCCCCCCGCGCCGAGCAGGGCGAGACGGTGCTTGTGGTCGACGACGAGCCGACCGTGCGGATGCTCGTCACCGAGGTGCTGGAAGACCTCGGCTACACCGCGATCGAGGCAGCCGACAGCGTCTCGGGCCTCAAGGTGCTGCAATCGGACGTGCGGATCGACCTGCTCATCACCGATGTGGGGCTACCCGGCGGCATGAACGGCCGCCAGATGGCCGATGCGGGCCGCGTCTCGCGGCCCGACCTGAAGATCCTGTTCATCACCGGCTACGCCGAGAACGCCGCGGTCGGCAACGGCCATCTGGAGCCCGGCATGGCGGTGCTGACCAAGCCCTTCGTGGTCGAGACGCTGGGCCTGCGCATCCGCGAAATGATCGCGCGGGGGTGAGGGGCCTGTGTCTCATGCGCCGTCCCGATCTTCGGCTCGAAACCCAGCCATCGGCCTGCTATGATGGTGGCATTGCGAAGACTCGTCCGACATCGTCCCCGAGCCGACCTGCGAAACCGGCGCCGGCCGCGACGAAGGTCGTGCGCGACGCGCGGACGGGTGCGACCGTGACCGTGAAGGGGTTCGGCGCGCTCAAGGACAGCGATCTCGAACTCGGCAAGGGGATCGACCTCCTGAAGCCGATCGCCGAGCAGGCGTTCGCTCCACGACGCGGCGAGCGGACAGACCCGTAGCCGTTGCCGGGCGTCCTTCTCGATACCCATGCCCTCGTGGGGGTGTGAGAGCGACCTTGAGGTGATCCTCTGCTGAGGGGCCGGCGTCCTCCTACGCCAGCACCCCCGTCCGCCGCCCGAGCCAAAGCGTCGCCGCCGCGCCCGTGAACATCGCGAGCCCAAAAACCCAGCCGGAGACCGCGCCGGCCATGATGCCCGAGAGCAGCGTGCCGACGCTGCAGCCGAGCCCCGTCATCGCGCCCCAGCCGAGCAGCAGGCCGCCGGCGAGGCCGCGCCCCACCTGTCCCGGTGTCGGCAGGGCGGGGCGGAACTGGCCGGCGACCAGGGCCGCGGCGAAAGAAGCGAGCACGAGCCCCCCGATGAACAGGCCGTTGGGCGTCAGCAACGCGTCGCGCACCGCGGTGGCGCAGCCGCGGAACGTGTCGAGGCCTTCCAGCCGGTCCGGCAGCAGTTGAAGCGAGCCCGCCGCCTGCCGTGCGCGTCCGCCGATCTCGGCGGTGACGCCGAGCGGGCCGACCCGGAGATAGCTGAGCGTGCCGAGGGCGCCGACCGCGAGGCCGCCGAGCCAGACCGGCCAGCGCGCCACGAACACGGCGTGCAGCGGATCGGGCCGCGCGGCCGGCGCCGGTGCGGGCAGGCGGCGCAGCAGCGGCCAAGCGAGCGCAGCCAGAGCCGCGAGCGAGAGCGTCAGCGTGCCGGCATAGCCGAGATGGCGCGGCAGCCACAGCACCGGGGCGTCCGAGATGCTGGCGAGGTAGAGCGGGTTCCACGTCAGGAAGCCGAGCACGAAGCCGAGCGCGGTGCCGATGAGCGCGAACGGCGCCGTGGCTGAGCCCTCGCCCAGCCGATAGAGGTGGGCGCTGATGCAGGAGCCCGACAGCGCCATGCCGGCCCCGAAGGCGAGGCCTCCGAGCACCAGCACCGGTCCGACGGGGCCGATATGCGCGTCGGGCGCCAGCCGCATGCCCGACGGGTCGGGCATCCAGGCGCCGAGCACGACCGCGTAGCCGGCGATGCCGGCGGCGAGGGCGGCCAGGATGCCGAGCATCCCGCGCGGATCGCCGAGCACGAGGAAGTCGCGCCACTGGCAGTAGAAGCAGAAGCGGCTGCGCTGGAGCACGAGGCCGAACAGCGCGCCGAACACGAGCGAGAGGGCGAGCCGGGTGCCGCCCGCCTCGCCCGAGAGCCGCCACGCCCCGACCATCAGCCCGGCGGCGATGAGCGCCGCGAGGGTCGCGCGGAGCGCAAGACCGCTCGAGGCCGCGACCGGCGCCGGCTCCGGCAGCGCCGGCACGAGACCGGCCCGAGCGAGGCGCCGGGCCGGCTTGGCGGCGAAGTTGACGGAGCCGACCGGCTCCGCCAGAGCGTTCCGTGATGTCACTTGCCGCCCCACACCGTGCCGGCGAGGTTGACCACCGGCACGCCGACCGCGTTGCCGTACTCGGTCCACGAGCCGTCGTAGTTGCGGGCGTCGTAGCCGAGGATGCGGCTCAGCACGAACCACGAATGGCTGGAGCGCTCGCCGATGCGGCAGGAGGTGATGATCGGCTTGGAGCCGTCGATCCCGGCGGCGGCGTAGAGCGCCTTCAACTCCTCCTTGGACTTCAGGGTGCCGTCCGGGTTCACCGCCTTGGCCCAGGGGATGTTGACCGAGCCGGGGATGTGGCCGGCGCGGATCGCCAGTTCCTGGATGCCGGCGGGCGCGATGATCTTGCCGCTGAACTCGTCGGGGGAGCGGATGTCGAGGATCTGCTCGTCGCGCTCTTTCTTGGCCACCGCCAGCACGTCGGCGAAGCGCGCGCGCAGCTTGGGCGAGGGCGCCTGCGCCGTGAAGGTCGAGGCCGGCACCTCCGCATTGCGGGTGTCGAGCGGGCGCTTCTCGGCCTCCCACTTCTTGCGCCCGCCATCGAGCAGCTTGACGTTGTCGGTCAGGCCGTACTGGGCGAACACCCAGGCGCCCCAGGCGGCGAACCAGTTGTTGTTGTCGCCGTAGAGCACGACCGTGGTGTCGCGATCGACGCCGAGCCGCCGGGCGAGCGCCGTGAATTTTTCGGGGCCGGCGATGTCGCGGGTCACTGTCTCGACGAGGTCGGTGTGCCACGAAACGTTCTGCGCGTTCGGGATGTGGCCGCGCTCGAACACGCCCGGCTCGACGCTGACCTCGACGATCCGGATTTTCTTCGAGTCGAGGTTCTTCTCCAGCCATTCGGTCGAGACCAGGGGGCTCTCTTTGGCGGCACCGGCTTGGGCGGGCTTGGCGGCCGGCTCCTGTGCGGCGGCCGGGACCACGGGCAGGAGGACGGCCGCGGCGACGGCGAACAGGAAGGCGGATTTGCGCAGCACGGGATTGGCTCCGGACAAGGCGGCAGCGATCGTCCGGGGCGGCGGCGCGCCGCCCCGTCGGGGTCTCGCTTCGGGAGGAATTGGGCAGGCCCGGCGTCGTCCCGGCCACTCCCCGAGGACCCGCTCCGTTCGCCGGAACCTGTCTTGAGGGAGGGCCGGTGGAGACCGGGCCGCGCTTCAATCTCGCCGCCTCAGGGGCGTCCGGTCAACGGAATAATCCTCCGTAGTTCAGGGGCTTAGGCGAGGGTGCTTCTCCTCACGGCCGCGCTTTTGTGGAGGATTATCTTGGAGAGCGGGACGTGGCGGGCCTCAACCTGTGATCCGCCCGAAAAACTCCGCGATCGCCCGCGCCGCCGCGTCCGGCCGCTCCCGATGCGGGAAATGCCCGGTGCCCTCGAACGGGGCGAGGTCGAGGTTTGAGAATGTCTCGCCGAGGCGGTCGGTCCAGGCGTAGGGGAAGAGCGGGTCCTGCGTGCCCCAGCGGATGCCGGTCGGCACCGTGATCGGCGGCAGGTCGTGCGCCTCGCCCTTCAGCATGGCGAGCCGGCCCGCCTGCTGGCTGAGATACCAGTTGAAGCCGCCCTGAAGGTTGCCCGGCGTCATGAAGTTGTCGGTGAAGGCCTCCAGCACGTCGTCGAAGGCGTGCGGGTTGCCGCCGGCCCAATGCTTCAGGAAGTGGCCGATATAGGCGCGGCAGGATTCCCGGGTGGCGCCGACCACCTTCGCCGCGAAGGGCTGGAGATGGAACGACTGGTACCAGATCTCGGCCAGCATCTCGGGCTGCGCCAGACGCGGGCCGATGCCGGGATAGGGGCAATCGAAGAAGAACAGGCCGGTGAGCCGCTCCGGTGCCATGCGCCCAAGGACCTGCCCGACATAAGCCCCGACATCGTGACCGACGATGCCGGCCCGCTCGATCCCCAGCGCATCGAGAACTCCCAAAATGTCGGCGGCGTGTACCTCGGGGCCGGCCCGGTCCGAGGGGCCGGGATCGGGTTTTTCGCTCGCCCCGAAGCCGCGCAGGTCCGGGGCGATCAGGCTGAATTTTTGGGACAGCCGCGCCATCACCGGCTCCCAGGTCAGCCAGAATTCCGGCCAGCCGTGCAGCAGCACCAGCGGCGGCCCCTCGCCCGCGCGGGCCACATGCAGCCGCACGCCGTTGGCGCGCACGTCCTCGTGTCGGATCTCCACCGTCGTCCGTCTCCTCGTGCTCTGGGACGGGGCAACGCGGCAAGGCGGCGTCCGCGTTCCGGATGCGCCGCGGACACGGTGCAGACATCTCTGCCGACGACAGCTTGACCGGGCAAGCTCAGCTGTTTCAATGCGCGGCCCCGCCCTCCGGCCGGGGACGAGGCGCGCGAGGCGGCAGATGGCGACGACGGTTCGGTGGTTCGCGCTCCCGCTCGCGCTTGGGCTCGGCCTCACGGCGTCCGGCTGCACGGGCTTCGCCTACATCTCCAAGACCTACGTCTCCCAGGTGCCGCAGGTCGTCACCATCGGCTGCAACGAGCCCTACGAGATCTACGACAACCGCCAGAAGCGCCGGGTGCTGGTGGTCTCGAATGCCTTGCGCGAGGTGACGGGCTGCGACGTCGGTCGCCTCGGCGCCGGCCGCCCGCCCGCCGAGACCCGCGCCGCCCGCTTCCGCACGGCCGCCCGCACCTATCTCGACGAGACCGTGCGCGAGGATTGCACCATCACCGGCGAGACCGTGTTCAGCGACCTCCAGACGGAGTTCGTCTACGCCTGCGACGCGCCGATCGAGCCCCGCGGCACCCAGGTGCCCCGCCTGCCGGGCCGGCGGCTGCAACGCTGATTTTTTTCGAGCATCGGCCCGAAAGGGGGTGGCCGGATTTCGAAAAGATGCGATGCGGCCCAGGAATCTAGGACTCGGCCGGGCCGACGAAGGTCCGCTCGGTCGCGTCCCCCGCCGCCGCCAGTAGAGCCCGCGCGAAGGCCCGCGCCTCGTGCCGCTCCAGGCTCAGGATCGCGGTGACCGGGCGCCCGTCGAGATCGGGCAGGCCGAGTTCGAGCCGCACGCCCTCGCCCTCGGCGGTCGCCGACAGGCTCCAGCCGCGCTTGTCGGATGGGCCGGACTCGCTCATCGGGACGAATCCTCTTCGAAGCGCCGTCCGACCAAGGGGATGTCGGTTCGGTGAAAGACGGCGCGTGAGAACCGAGGCCTAGAGCCGTGTCGGGTCCGATGCAATCGGGCCCCATGCGGCTTCGGCCTCCCTTCAGATGGTCGCCCCCCGCCGCCCGGACCAGGGGGCCGGGCAGGGCCGCGGGCGGCGCGATTGACGGCGACGGCGGGGAATGATGTCTCGCGCGGCGACCCGCCCGCGGGGCAAGACGTTTTCACGAGAGAGCAGGGACGACCACCATGTCCGAGATCTGGTTCCGCACCGGCGAGGCGACCGTGCTCGCCGCCGAGGGGCAATACACCGACGCGATGCCGGAGGTGCTGATCGGCTCCGTCCGCGGCCCCGTGGGGCAGGCGTTTGCCGGCATGCTCGGCCAGGTGCAGGGCCACACCCGCATGTTCGTGGTACGCGACCTCAACCAGCTGGTCCGCCCCTCCACCATCATGACCACCAAGGTCACGATCCACACCGCCGAATACGCCGAGCTGCTCGGCGGCGTGGTGCAGGCCGCCACCGGCGACGCCATCGTGGACTGCGTGATCGAGGGCATCCTGCCCAAGGACGGCCTCGACGAGCTGTGCATGATCATCACGATCTGGCTCGACGAGCGCTGCGGCAGCCACGAGGAACTCGACCGCAAGGACCTCTACCGCACCAATTACGAGGCCACGAAGCTCGCCATCGGCCGGGCGATCCGCGGCGAGCCGACGATCGACGAGCTGATCGCCAACCGCAAGACGGTGAAGCACTACGCCCTGGAAGACATCATCGAGTACTGAGTTCTTTTGGCTGTTTGGGGCGCGGCTCCGGTCGCGTCCCATCACCCGAACGCTGCCGCTACGTCGGACCTTTCTATACCGACGATCCTCCGCGCTTCCCGCCATCGTTGCCGTCGTGGCATGAGCGGGCATGACTGGAAGCATCGACACCACCGCCCCCCTGTTCGAGATTCGGCACGGCGACGCCGTCATCCGGATCGCAGACGATTGGAGCGGCCATGTCCTGATCGAGCAGATCTACGAGGGCCTGCGCCAAGCGCGCCGGTCACGCGACGAAGGGCGCGCTCCCCTGATGCCGCCCGCTCCCGGCAGTGAGGCCGCCAACGCCATCGTCGAGGCCGCGGAATTTCACGGCTTCCGTCGGATCGAGGGCTCCGATGCGTACCGAGCGAGCGGCGAGCAGATCGTCGCCCTGGTGACGGCAATGCGGGAGAAGAGCCTGCTGGAGACCCTCTCGGATCGCGAACCCTGAATGGGCGCGAGGCGCCCGCTCCTCGGGACCCACAGGGCGCCCTCAGAACTCGATCCCCTCCTGCGCCTTCACCCCCGCCGAAAAGTGGTGCTTCACGCTGCCCATCTCGGTCACGAGGTCGGCGGCCTCGATGAGCGCCGGCTTGGCGTTGCGGCCGGTGACGACGACGTGGAGGTCGGGCCGGCGGGCCTGCAACTCGGCGACGACCGACTCGAGGTCGAGATAGTCGTAGCGCAGCGCGATGTTCAGCTCGTCTAGGACGAGGAGGCGGATGCTCGCGTCCGCCATCAGGGCGCGGGCCTGCTCCCAGGCGTTGCGGCAGGCGGCGATGTCGCGGGCCTTGTCCTGGGTCTCCCAGGTGAAGCCCTCGCCCAGCGCGTGCCACGCGATCCGGTCGCCGAAGGCCTTGAGCGCGCGAGCTTCGCCGGTGTCCCAGGCGCCCTTGATGAACTGCACCACGCCGACCCGGTGGCCGCGCCCGAGCATGCGCAGCACAAGGCCGAGCGCGGCCGTCGTCTTGCCCTTGCCGGGGCCGGTGTTCACGATGAGCAGGCCCTTCTCGATCTTTTTGGACGCGACCTCGGCGTCCTGCACCGCCTTGCGCTTGGCCATCTTTTCGCGGTGGCGGTCGTCGTCGCTCATGAGCGATTCCCTGGATTCTCGGCGGAAGGTTTGACGGTGAGCGGCAAGCCCGCGACGGTAAGGACCACGCGGTCGGCCTCGCGCGCCAGCCGCTGATGCAGGCGCCCGGCCGCATCGCGGAAGCGGCGGGCCAGCGCGTTGTCCGGCACGATGCCGAGCCCGACCTCGTTGGCCACCAGCACCAGCGGCCCCGGCGCCGCCGCGCAGGCGCGGGCCAGGGCCTCGGTGGCGGCGTCGAGATCGGCCTCCGCGAGCAGGAGGTTGGTGACCCACAGCGTCAGGCAATCGACCAGGGTCGGCCCGGTCGAGGCCGCGACCGCTTCGGGCAACGCCGTCGGCACGTCGAGGGTCCGCCACTCGGCGGAGCGCCGCGCCCGGTGCTCGTGGATGCGCGCGCGCATCTCGTCGTCCCAACCTTGAGCGGTGGCGATGTAGAGCCAGGGCGCCGGGCAGGCCTCGATCAGCCGCTCGGCATAGGCGCTCTTGCCGGAGCGGGCACCGCCGAGCACCAGCGTCATCCGGTCGGGAGGGCGGGCATCCATGGGCGTCGGTTTGCACCGGAGGCGAGCGTTCACGCAATGGCGCTTTGCAAGGCGGCCCGGCGCGCGCTAGAAGCGAGCCATAGGACGGTGCCCCGGCAACGGGGTGAAAAGGGAATGCGGTGAGGGGAAACCCGAAACCGCAGCTGCCCCCGCAACTGTGAGCGGCGAGTTCCTGCCGAGAGCCACCGGGGCGACCTGGGAAGGCGGCAGGCGCGATACCAACCGCGAGCCAGGAGACCTGCCGTCCGGCACGAAAAACGTTTTCTCGAACGCCGCCGGTGGGGCGGCCGGAGCCCGTGACCCGATGACGACCGCGACCCTTCAGACCTCCGCCGTCCGCTCCGGCGAGGGCGCCCGCGCCCTGCTCGTCGCCGCCTTCCTCGGCCTCGGCCTCGTGTTCCTGGCGGGCTTCGCCCCGGCGAGCGTGCTGCACAACGCGGCGCACGATTTCCGCCACGCGCAGAACTTCCCCTGCCACTGACCGCTTTCCGACACGCGAAAGCGGCTCCATGATCACCCGGTTGCTGTCGGCGGCGCTCGTCGCCGGCTTCCTCGCGTCCGTCGTCGCGACGGGCCTCCAACTCGCCCTGACCTCGCCCCTGATCCTCCAGGCCGAGACGTTCGAGGGCGGGCATTCGCATGCGCACGCCCCCGTCTCGCTCACGCCCGCCTCGCTGATCGTGAAGGCGCATGCCCACGGCCACGGCGAGGCCGGCACCGAGGCTGAAAAATCCGACGAATGGCAGCCCGCGGAGGGCTTCCAGCGCATGGCCTTCACCGGCCTCGCCACGCTGATCGGCGGCGTCGGCTACGCGCTGCTCCTCGCCGCGGTGATGCTGGGCTTACGCCGCGAGCCGACCCCGCGCAGCGGGCTCACCGTGGGCATCGCGGGCTTCCTCGCGGTGGCTTTGGCCCCGGCCATCGGCCTGCCGCCGGAACTGCCCGGCATGGGCGCTGCCCCTCTCGTCCTGCGCCAGACCTGGTGGGTGATGACAGTCGCGGCGACCGGCATCGGCCTCTACCTCATCGCGGTGCGGCGGGTGCCGATTACGATTCTCGGCGGCCTGATCCTGATCGTCGCCCCGCATCTGGCGGGGGCGCCGCAATCGATCGACACGGTGAGTTCGCAGGTGCCGCCCGCGGTCGCGGCGCAGTTCGTGGCGCGCTCGCTCGCCATCGGCTTCGTGTTCTGGGCGCTGATCGGGCTGGCCTATGGCTGGGCCTGGGGCTTGTTCGGTCGCGAGGCGGGCGGCCGCGCGCATGCCTGAGGATCAGCCCGAGACCGTCCTCTCCGTCTGCACCACCTGCCGGGCTGCGGGCGACGCGTCCGAGCCGCGGGCCGGCGCCCGGCTGCTGGCGGCACTTCGCGCCGAAGCCGACCGCGAGCCGGTGCCGGGCCTGCGGATCGAGGGTGCCGAGTGCCTCTCGGTCTGCAAGCGGCCCTGCACGGTGGCGGTGGCCTCTCCCGGCCGCTGGACCTACGTCTACGGCGATTTCGACGCGCTGGAGCGCGCGGAGACTTCCGCCCGCACCATCTTGGCGGGCCTGCGCGACTACCAGAAGACGCCCGATGGGATCGTGCCCTGGCGCGCGCGCCCGGAGGCGTTCCGCAAGGGCGTCGTCGCCCGCATCCCGCCGCTGACCCCGACACGAGCGGAATCCTGACCCCATGGCCATCCTCGAAAAGATCCCCTGCACCATCGTCACCGGCTTCCTCGGGGCCGGCAAGACGACGCTGGTGCGCCACACCATCGAGCAGGCCCGCGGCCGGCGGCTCGCCGTCATCGTCAACGAGTTCGGCGATCTCGGCTTCGACGGCTCGTTCCTGGCCGCCTGCGGCATCGAGGGCTGCGACGAGAACTCCGTGGTGGAACTGCCCAACGGCTGCATCTGCTGCACGGTCGCCGACGACTTCGTGCCCGCGCTGACGAAGCTGCTCGATCGGCCCGAGCCGCCGGAGCACATCCTGATCGAGACCTCCGGCCTCGCGCTCCCCAAACCCCTGGTCCAGGCGTTCCAGTGGCCGTCGATCCGCTCGCGGGTGACGGTGGACGGCGTCGTCGCCGTGGTGGACGGCCCGGCGGTGGCCTCCGGCCTGTTCGCCGACGACCCGGAGGCTCTGGCCAACCAGCGCGCGGCGGACCAAGCGGTCGATCACGACAACCCGCTGGAGGAGGTGTTCGAGGACCAGATCCTCTGCGCCGACCTCGTGGTGCTCAACAAGGCCGACCTTCTGGACGCGGCGGCCCAGGACAAGGTCCGCGCCGACATCGAGGCGCATCTGCCGCGCGCCGTCGAGATCGTCGCGACCGAGCACGGCCGCCTCGACCCACGCGTGCTGCTGGGTATCGCCGCGGCGGCCGAGGACGACCTCGACGCCCGCCCCTCGCATCACGGCGAGGGCGAGGACCACGACCACGACGACTTCGAATCGGTCGCGCTCCCCGTCGGCATCGCCGGCAGCCCGGAAGACCTCGCCGCCCGCGTCGAGAAGGCCGCCGAGACCGAGGGCGTGCTGCGCATCAAGGGTTTTGCCGAGGTGAAGGGCAAACCGATGCGCCTCGTGGTGCAGGGCGTCGGCCGCCGCGTCGCCCATCACTACGACCGCCCGTGGAAGGGCGCCGAGCCCCGCGACGGCCGCCTCGTCGTCATCGGCCTGAAGGGTTTCGATCAGGACGCGGTCGCCGCCGCGCTCAGGGGCTAAAGGCGCCCGATTCGTGATGTGGGCGCCATCAGGGTATGCTGAGCGCCCTTCGAGACACCGTACGAGCATGCTGGAGCCGATCCACCCGCCGATGACCGTCGAGGCCTTCTTCGCGTGGCAGGAGCGCCAAGCGGAGCGGTACGAACTCGTCGGCGGCGTGCCGGTGCGGATGATGGCGGGGGCCCGCAACGTCCACGACGACATCGTGGTCAACCTGCTCGCCGCCCTCCACACGGCGCTACGCGGCAGCGGCTGCCGGCCCTTCACCGGCGACGGCAGCGTCGAGACCCTGCCGGATCAGATCCGCCGGCCGGATGCGGGCGTCGATTGCGGCGCCCGCGATCCGAGCGCGATGAAGGCGGCGGACCCGCGCCTCGTGGCGGAAGTCCTGTCCCCGAGCACGCGCGATTTCGATGCCTTCGAAAAGCTCGCCGAATACAAGGGCATGGCCGGCCTCGACCACATCCTGCTGATCGAGCCCAACGCCGCCGAGGTCATGCTCTGGTCCCGCGAACCGGACCGCACGTGGCGCAAGGAGCGCGTCTCCGGCCGCGACGGCCGGCTCGCCCTGACGGGCCTGCGGATCGAACTCGCGCTCGCCGACCTCTACGACGGCGTGACCTTCCCGACCCGCCCGCGCCTCGTTCAGGACGAGACGCCCGGCGAGCCCGAGCGGTGAGCGGAGCGCCATGCACCTGATCCGCATCGACACGGTCTCCCTCGACGAGGGCGAGGCGGCGGTCGATCTCGGCCAGACCCCCGGCGAGATCGTCTTCTTGTCGTTCACCGACACCGATCTTGCCGCCATCGCGCGGGCCCACGCTTCGGACCCCGCCCTTCCGTCGCTGCGGCTCGCCAAGATGGCGCAGCTGCGCCATCCGATGTCGGTCGATCTCTACGTCGATGCCGTGATCGCGCGGGCCAGGGTCTGCGTCATCCGCTGCCTCGGCGGGCTCGATTACTGGCGCTACGGCATCGAGCGGGCGAGCGCCGCCGCCCGCGCCCACGGGGTGCGCCTCGCGGTGCTCCCCGGCGACGACCGGCCCGACCCCCGCCTCGACGCCTTCTCGACCCTGCCGCCGGAGACCTGCGCCACCCTCGATGCGTATTTCCGCGCCGGCGGGCCGGACAACCTCAAAAACCTGCTGCGGCGCCTCGCCGTGGAGGCCGGCCACGCGCTGGTGCCCGAGCCGCCGCGGGCGCTGCCGCGGGGTTTCGCGTGGTGCGCGGGCTGCGGCCCGGTTCCGGTCGAGCGGGCAGTGGAAGCCGCTGGCCCCGGGCCGCTGGCGCTGCTCCTCGTCTACCGATCCGCCGTGCTCTCGGGCGAAACCGCCCCGGCCGTCCACCTGACTGCGGCCTTGCGCGAACGCGGGATCGGCTGCCTGACGCTCGCGGTGTCGAGCCTCAAGGACCCGGAGGCAGTCGCCGTTCTGCGCGCCGCGCTCGAAGCGCGCCGCCCCGACATCGTGCTCGCCGCCACCGCCTTCTCGGCCCGCGACGACGCCGGCTTCGTCCTCGACGCTGCCGATTGCCCGGTGATTCAGGCCTACACGGTCGGCGCCCCCCGCGCCGCCTGGGCGGCGTCGGGCCGCGGCATGAACGCGTCCGACCTCGCCATGCAGGTGGCGCTGCCGGAATTCGACGGGCGGCTCTCGGGGTTCTCGGTCTCGTTCAAGGAGGAGGGGGCGGCGGTCGAGGGCTTTTCCGAGCGCCGCGCCGTGCCGGATGCGGAAGGCATCGCCGCGCTCGCGGATCGCGCTGCCGCCTGGGTTTCCTTGCGCCGCACGCCGCGCGAACAGCGGCGGCTCGCGATGGTGCTGTCCGATTATCCCGCCCGCGGGGGACGGGCCGGCTACGCGGTCGGCCTCGACACGCCGGAGAGCGCGCGCGCCATCGCCGACGACCTCGCCGCGGCGGGGTTTTCGGTGGGTGCGCTGCCGGAGGCCGGGGCGCTGATGGCGGCGCTGGCCGAGGGCGAGGCGGGCTTTGCGGTCTCGCTCGCCGAGTACGCGGCGTGGTTTGCAGGATTGCCGGAGGAGCGGCGTAGCGAGCTGATTGAGCGCTGGGGCGCGCCGGAAGATGATCCGCATTGCCGTGACGGTGCGTTCCGGTTCCGGATGGTGCGGGCGCTCTCCGAAAACCCTCCCCCCTCCGCGGGGGAGGGTGCCTGCGGAGCAGGCGGGAGAGGGGAGCAACGGTTCCGCTTGGCCGCCCTCGACGCGAATTCTCTGGAAGCGGGGTTTCCCCTCTCCCGATCACCTTCGGGGACCACCCTCCCCCGCAGAGGGGGGAGGGACGAGAGCTTGACCGTCTTCCTCCAACCCGACCGCGGCCGTGCCACCGACCGCAAGGCCGGCTATCACGATCCCGACGAGCCGCCGACGCACGCCTATCTCGCGTTCTACCTCGGCCTGCGCGCGCACTTCGACGCGCTGATCCACCTCGGCACCCACGGCACCACCGAGTGGCTGCCCGGCAAGGCGTTGGCGCTCTCCCCCACCTGCTGGCCGGCGCTGGCGGTCGGAGCGCTGCCGGTGGTCTATCCCTTCATCGTCGACGATCCCGGCGAGGCCGCGCCCCTGAAGCGCCGGCTCGGCGGCGTGGCGCTCGGCCACCTCACCCCCACCGTCGAGGCCGCGGGACTGACGCCGGAGGCCGCGGCGCTGCGCGAACTGGTGGAAGAGTATTCCGCCGCGAGCGTCCTCGATCCGCGTCGGGCGGGTCTGATCGCGAGCGCGATCCTCGACGAGGCCGCCTCCGCCGGGCTGCTTGCGGGCGCCGGGATCGCAGCCGACACGCCGATGGCCGACGCGCTGACGGCGCTCGACGCGCATCTGTGCGACCTCGGCGAGACGCCGATGCGCGACGGCCTCCACGTGTTCGGCCGTGCATCGCAAGACGCCTCGGAGGCGGTGCGGGCCTCGGCCGAGGCCGAGCGCACGGCGCTGATCGCGGCGCTCGACGGCCGCTTCGTCGCGCCGGGCCCCGCCGGCTCCCCGTCGCGCGGGCGGGCCGACGTGCTGCCCACGGGGCGCAACCTCACCACCCTCGACCCCCGCGCCCTGCCGACGCGGGCCGCGACCATGCTCGGCACCAAGGCGGCGGATGCCGTGGTGCGCCGCTACCTGCAGGACGAGGGCGAGTATCCGGCCCGCATCGTCATGGACCTCTGGGCCTCACCGACGCTCCGCACCGGCGGCGAGGACGTGGCGCACGCCATGAGCCTGATGGGCGTGCGCCCGGTCTGGGACCACGCCTCGACCCGCGTCACCGGCTTCGAGGTGCTGCCGCTGGCGATGCTCGACCGCCCGCGCATCGACGTGACCTGCCGCGTCTCCGGCGCCTTCCGCGACACGTTTCCCGAGACGCTGGCGCTGCTCGACCGCGCCGCCCGCGCGGTGGCCGCCCGCGACGAGGAGGACGACGAGAACCCCCTCGCCGCCGCCCGCCGCCGGGGCGAATCCGCCGCCCGCATCTACGGCGCCGCACCCGGCCGCTATGGCGCGGGCGCGGCCGAACAGGCGCTCGACGGCGCCTGGGAGGCGCGGGTCGATCTCGGCGCGGCCTATCTCGCCGCCACCACCCACGCCTACGGCGATGCGGAAGCGCCGGACGCGCACTTCGCCGCCCGGGTGGCCGCGGCGGACGCCTATGTCCACGCCTTCGACGTGGCCGAGCGCGATCTTCTGGACGGCGATGCCGCGGCGGATGCCATGGGCGGTTTCTTCGCAGCCGCCTCCGCCGAGGGTGGTACGCCCGCCCTCTACAGCCTCGACGTCTCGAACCCCGAGGCGCCGCGCCCCCGCACCGCCCGCGAGGACGTGGCCCGGCTGATCCGCGGCCGGCTATCCAACCCCCGCTGGATCGCGGCGCAGCTGCGCCACGGCTATCGCGGCGCCCAGGAATTCGCGCAGGGGATCGACGCCGTGTTCGTGCTGGCTGCGGCGACCGATGCGGTGGCGAGCGCCGACCTCGACCGGCTCTACGGCGCCTGGATCGCCGATTCCGAGACTTTCGATGCCCTGCGGACGGCCAACCCCGAGGCGACCCGCGCCATCCTCGAACGCTTCGAGGAGATGCGCGCCCGCGGCCTCTGGCAGAGCCGCCGCAACGCCGCCCCCGCCGACGAACTGATGGCTGCCGAATGAGCGCCCGCCGTACCCTGCCCGAGGGCGCCCGCCGCGGCTGGTGCCCGTCGCTGACCCGGCCGATGCCGACCGGCGACGGCCTGCTCGCCCGCGTCCACCCGCCGCTCGGGCGCCTCACCCCCGACCAGATGCGGGCGGTGGCCGAGGGGGCGCGGGCCCACGGCAACGGCCATATCGACGTGACCGCCCGCGGCAACCTGCAGATCCGCGGCGTCAGCGAAGAGAGCGCCCCGCGCCTCGCCTGCGCGCTGGCGGAAGCAGGCCTCGCCGACACCCGCGACGACGGTGGCCCGCAGCGCTTGACGCTGACCGCGCCGCTCGCCGGCCTCGACGAGCTTGAGGCCATCGACGTGCCGGCGCTGGCCCGCGCCGTCGAGGCGGCGGGCCTCGCCGTGCCGGGCCTGCCGCCCAAGACGCTCGTGGCGGTCGATGGCGGCGGCGCCTTCGGCCTCGGCATTGTGGAGGCCGACTTTTTTCTCTTTGCCACGGGCCGGGCCCAGGTCGCCTTCGGGCTGGCGGGGGCGGACGGGCCCTTGCGCTGCGGCCTGCTGCCGGAACTCGGCGCCGCCGGGGCGCTCGGCCTCGCGCTCGCGGCTTTTGCCGGCACCGGCAAGCGCCGGGTGCGCGACCTCGATCCGGCGGAACGCGCCCTCGTCGCGGCGGCGGCGGGCTTCCATCCGCTCACACCGAGCCCGCTCGCCCCCGCCCCGTCACCGGCCGCGCCGGGACTCGCGCCTCTATCCGAGGGCCGCGCCGCGGTTCTGGTCCAGGCGCCGTTCGGCCGCTGCACCGCGGATCGGCTTGAGCGCGTCGCGGCGCTGGCCGGCCCGGAGGGCGCGCGGCTCAGCCCCGAGCGCGGCCTCGCCCTCGTCGCGCCCGCGGGCGACACCGCCGCGCTCCAGGCGGCCCTGGCGCAGGCCGGCTTCATCGTGAGCCCGGACGATCCCCGCCGCGCGGTCTTCGCCTGCCCCGGCGCCCCGGCCTGCCGCTCCGGCACCACTCCGGTGCCCGACCACGCTGCGCGGCTCGCCGAGGCGCTGGCCCCGCTCGCCGGCCTCGGGCTGACCGCGCATGTCTCGGGCTGCCACAAGGGCTGCGCCCATCCGGGCCCCGCCGACCTGACGCTGGTGGCGCGCGATGGCATCTACGACGCGGTGCCCGGCGGTGCGCCCGGTGATACGCCGACCACGCGTCTCGCTTTCGAGGCGGCGCTGGACCGGATAAAGAAGGCTGCCGCGGCCGGCCGCCCGGCCCTGGATTTGGCTTTTCGGAACGACGCGCAATGAGTGCCCGGCACGACTACATCCGCGACGGCGGCGCGATCTACGCCCGCTCCTTCGCGATGATCCGCGCCGAATCCGACCTCGCGCGCTGGTCGGGCGCGGCCGAGCGCGTCGTTGTGCGGATGATCCACGCCTGCGGCATGACCGACCTGCCGAAAGACGTCGAGATGTCCCAAAATTTCGCCGAGGCCGGCGAGGCGGCGCTGAAGGCCGGCGCCCCGATCCTGTGCGATGTCCGCATGGTCGCCGACGGCGTCACCCGCACGCGGCTGCCGGCGAACAACCCGGTCGTCTGCACGCTCGGCGATCCACGCGTGCCGGGCCTCGCCCAGGAACTCGGCACCACCCGCTCGGCCGCCGCGATGGAGTTGTGGCGCGAGCACCTGCCCGGCAGCGTGGTCGCGGTCGGCAACGCGCCGACCGCGCTGTTCCGCCTGCTCGAACTGCTGGACGAAGGCGTCGCGCCGCCGGCCGCCGTCATCGGCATTCCCGTCGGCTTCGTCGGAGCGGCGGAATCCAAGGAAGCCCTGGCGCGTGACGGGCGGGTGCCCTTCGTCGTGGTCCACGGCCGCCGCGGCGGCAGCGCCATGACGGCGGCGGCGATCAACGCGCTCGCGAACGAGGTCGAGTGATGGAGGGCAGCGTGCGCATCGACGCCCCGGCCGAGACGGACGGCGCGGGCGAGAACCCCGTGCGCCAGAAGACCGGCACGCTCTTCGGCGTCGGCATGGGGCCGGGCGATCCCGACTACCTCACCGTCAAGGCGATGCGCGTGCTGGAGCGCGCGCCGGTGCTCGTCCACTTCTGCAAGCAGGGCAAGCGCGGCAACGCCCGCACCATCGCCGACGCGGTGCTGCGCGACCCCGCCCGCGAGTTTCCGCTGGCCTATCCCTACACCACCGAATTGCCGCCCGATCATCCGGACTACGTCGCGGCGCTTGCCGGCTTCTACGACGAGGCGTCCGACCGGCTCGCCGCGCATCTGACCGCGGGCCGCGACGTCGCGATCCTGTCGGAGGGCGATCCGTTCTTCTACGGCTCGTTCATGCATCTGTGGCGGCGCCTGAAGGACCGCTTCCCCGTCGAGGTGATCCCCGGCGTCACCGGCATGTCGGGCTGCTGGACACGGGCCGGCACGCCGATCACCTGGGGCGACGACGTGCTCACCATCCTGCCCGCGACACTGCCGCGAGCGGCGCTGGTCGAGCGCCTGAAGGGGACGGATGCCGCCGTCATCATGAAGCTCGGGCGCCATCTGCCGAAGGTGCGCGGCGTGCTGGCCGAGACCGGCTTCCTCGACCGCGCGGTCTATGTCGAGCGCGGCACCATGGCGGGCGAGCGGGTGATCCCGCTGGCGCAGAAGCCCGACGATTCCGCCCCCTACTTCTCGATGGTGCTGGTGCCCGGCGAAGGCCGCCGGCCGTGACTCGGGCAAATTCCGGGGGAAGCGTCACGGTCGTCGGCCTCGGCCCCGGCGACCCGCGCCTACTGACCGAATCCGCCCGCGCGGCTTTGGACGCCGCGCAGGACCTGATCGGCTACCACCCCTACGTCGCCCGCGTGCCCGAGCGCGAAGGCCTCACCCGCCATTCCACCGACAACCGGGTCGAACTCGACCGCGCCCGCCACGCCCTCGAACTCGCCATGTCCGGCCGCCACGTCGCGGTGGTGTCGGGGGGCGATCCCGGCGTGTTCGCCATGGCGGCGGCCCTGTTCGAGGCGATCGAACATGGCTTACCGGAGTGGCGCACCCTCGACATCCGGATCGAGCCCGGCATCACCGCCATGCTCGCCGCCGCCGCCCGGCTCGGCGCGCCGCTGGGCGGCGATTTCTGCGCGCTCTCGCTCTCGGACAACCTGAAGCCCTGGGAGGTCGTGACCGCCCGGCTGGAGGCGGTGTTCCGCGCCGGCTTCGCGGTCGCCCTCTACAACCCGATCTCGTCCGCCCGCCCCTGGCAACTCGGCCGCGCGCTGGCGCTCGCCGCCGAAATCCTGCCCGCCACCACCCCCGTCATCTTCGCCCGCGCCGTGACCCGGCCCGACGAATCGGTTCGCGTGCTGACGCTGACGGAAGCCCGCACGGCGCCCGCCGACATGGCGACGATGATTCTGATCGGGACTTCGACGACGCGGTTGATCGAGCGGGAGGGGCAGGCACCGTTCGTCTACACGCCGCGGAGCGTGGCCGCGGGCTGATCGTTGGCCGGTTCGATCATCCCATCCTAATCCCATCAAACCCCCTCATCCTGAGGTGCGGAGCCGAAGGCGTAGCCTCGAAGGAGGGCTCCAGGGATCGCGCGCTCCACTGGAGCCCTCCTTCGAGGGCGCCGCTTCGCGTCGCCGCCTCAGGATGAGGGGGGAGGGTTGGAGGGGCGATGCATCCGGCATATTTCCCTTATATAGGAAAATTAGCGCAATTATATACGTGACAAAGCAAGAATGAGGGTGTAAGTCCTATCTATCGAACGGACCCGCCCGCCATGTCGCTCAACCAGCCCCGCTTCACTGATGAGACCGCCGCCCGCGAGTGGCTTGAGGCACAGCGTTGGCCCACGGGTCGGACCTGCCCTCACTGCGGCAACGCCGATCAGGCCAAGATCAGGGCTCTAGCCGGCAAGTCTCACCGCCCCGGCGTCTATCAGTGCAACGAGTGCCGTGAGCAGTTCACGGTCACGGTCGGCACGGTGATGGAGCGTTCCAAAATCCCGCTGACCAAGTGGGTGATGGGCCTTCACCTGATGGCCGCGAGCAAGAAAGGCGTCCCGGCCCACCAGCTTCACCGTATGCTCGGCATCACCTACAAGACGGCATGGTTCATGTCCCACCGTTTGCGTGAGGCTATGCGCCCGCTTCCCGGCTCTCAGGAGCCCATGGGCGGCGCTGGCAAGGTCGTAGAGGCTGACGAGACCTACATCGGCAAGGTCGAAGAGGCGCAGCCGTCCAAGTCCCGCAAGGGCCGTCCCCACCTCAAGACCGGCGGCGGTTACGACAAGTGCGCCGTCGTCTCCCTGGTCGAGCGCGGCGGCACTGTCCGTTCCTTCCATCCCGCGACCGCGACCAAGGCCAACGTGCAGGAGATCGTGAAGGCGAACATCTCCAAGGACAGCCGCTTCATGACCGATGAGAGCCGCCTTTACACGGGCCTCTCAGCGCATTTCGTGGAGCATTCCACGGTCAAGCATTCGGCTGGCGAGTACGTTCGCCTGACCGACCGCGAAGTCCACTCCAACACGGTCGAAAACTACTTCTCGGTCTTCAAGCGTGGCATGCGTGGCATCTATCAGCACTGCGCTGAGAAGCACCTGCACCGCTACCTCGCGGAGTTCGATTTCCGTTACAACACCCGCACGAAGCTCGGCTTTTCGGATTACGAGCGTTCCTGCAAGCTTGCGGCTGGCATCGCTGGCAAGCGCCTCACCTATCGGCGGACTGACGAGGCCGGTCGATACCTACATGGCTGAGAGGCATCGCCTTAGGTTGTTGAAGCGAAAAGATTAGCGCTGCGGTATGCAACGGCTGGGCATTTGTCCGCGCGACTTTGCTAGTAGTTGAGTCCCAAACCTGCTGAATTCATGCTTAGCTGCGGCGAGGTCGTCGGAGCCGCGCCATCGGTTTTGGCTTCCTCTAGCGTGTTATTGCCGGAGCCACCAATGGAGCCTCTGATGCCTCAACCCCTGTCTCGCGTGATGCCCGGTGCTAGTATCGTCATGTGCAATGCTGGGGATCGCCCTCTTCGGCACAATTCCGAACTTGGACTGCTTGCAATGGAAGCGATTATATCATGGTCAAATGTCGAACGCTTTATGCTCGATACATATATTCATATGTTGGGCGGTCCAAGCGAACCGGCCGCTGTTGCGTATCTAGCGCTAGAAGCGCAAAACGCCAAAACGACAATAATCAACGCCGTTGCCAATGATGTACTTGAAGACAACTATCGTGATCTCTTAATGGCGATCATCAAGACGGCCAAGACCGGCCAAACTGGAAGGGATAAATTAGCTCATTGGACTTGGGGTTATTCGCCAGAAATCCCAGATGCATTTCTTCTCGCTAACCCAAAGCATACTTATGATGGAATTAGTGAGGAGCATATCTATGTTTATCGCGAGCGCGACTTCCAAAAAATCATTGACCATAACGATCTGGTGTGTGAATTTGGCATGAAATTTAAAAGGATGCTGAGCCAACATCCATCGAATAAAGACGATGCAATATATCTCGCGCTATGCGCGGAACCTGCCCTTCGAGAAAGGCTAAGTCGTCAGGCTTAGCATCTGCGATTTCGGCGCGCAGCAATTTTACTATAACAGAATGCGCCGTCTCTTCGGCGAGCGGGGCATTGTCATTTATTCCATATTTTTGATGTTGATGCATTAATGTCTCCTGCCCATCAGGGATTGTTCTTGGCTCGTGCGCTAACCTTCGTCGCACCCTGTTTAGATGGTCTCTCGCTCAGCAACTGCTTCGCCGCCTGCCCCATCCGCTCCCAATCGGGATCGGCTTCTAGGAGCGCCTTGTCAGCGTCGGTAAGCTGCGGCTTCTTTTTCGAATCATTGGCGGCCATCAATGTCCCCTGAGGAAGAAGTCGATCTACGATTTTACACCGCCATAGGCCGCTGCATCACAGCCTGGGCGCACGTCGAGGATGAGCTGGCCGCAATTTATATGGAAGCCATCGGCGCGCCAAACAGCGCACCAGCGTTTGCAAGCTTCTATGCCGTCCAAAGCCCGGAGGTGAAAATAAGCATTACGCATTCGGCTGTTTCGATGCGTCTTGCAAGCGGTGATGTGCTTTCTCGCTGGAAGTCTCTGTATAATCGGGCAACGAAAAGGCGAAAAACTAGAAATGCGATAGCGCACTATCAGGTCATGATTAATCCGCAGGCCAAACGCGATAAACAATACGAATTGCGCCCGATGATAAGAGATCTGAATAATATAGCTAAATACGGCCCCGATCCGCTGCGAGGATATCCTGTTTTCACGCAACATATGATTGAGGCCGCGGAGCGTAGTTTGTGGGCTCTATCGAGAGACCTCAAGATGTATGCCTATGTACTCGGTCTCTTTCTTGGACAACGCGCACGAGAGCCCGCACTAGATCAGCGTCTGGACCCGGAGCTTCTTCGCTTAAGCGCCCTGAGCGCCACAGAAATCGGACTCCCGCCCGAATGGCCTCGTCGCTCGGTTCCGCGCCTAAACGATCAGGCTTAAATTCCTCGACTTTTTCAGCGTCCGCCATAGCGAACTCACCCTGTCTGCTCAATGCCTTAGCTAAGGCATTGTAGTGGCAAGGGGAGCCAGTGTCTGCTTTCTCAGGTATATAATTAGGAAAATTAGCATTGACAGCGCGACGCTCCTGAGGTAGAGATTTCCCACGCTCAAGAAGTGTGGATGGAGACCCCGCGATGTCGCGAAGCTCCGAACCCCAGGATGAGCCGCCCAGCCCCAAGCCACGTAAGAAACCGGCGCCGACGGCCAAGCGGCTGCGGGCGAAGTTTCTTGCGCATGTGGAACGGCAGATCGACCGGTTCGACACCGCCCTCGATGCCGAGGTGACGCCGGGTGGGTTCGATTCGGCCAAGGTGCTGCGGGACCTGCGCGGCCTCAAGGCCCTGCTCGATGAATTGCGGATGGAGGAGGGGCATGGATCGGGCGGTCCGCCCCTCGACCTCGTGGCACTCCGCGCGGATCTCGCGCGACGCTATGCAGCGTTCGAGGCGCAAGAAACTAGGGCCTCGGTTCCTGGCGACCCTGCCGCTGAAGCACCTTCAGGCGCTTGACGTCGATTGGCAGCATCTGGGCCGCGAGGATCAGCTTCCCCCGCCCGGTGATTGGACCACCTGGGCGGTGATCGGCGGGCGCGGGTCCGGAAAGACTCGCACCGGCGCCGAGTGGGTGCGGGGGCTGGCCCACGGCGATCCGGCCTTCACCGACGCTGCTGTGGGGCGCATCGCGCTCATCGGCGAGACCTTTGCCGACGTGCGCGACGTGATGATCGAGGGGCCGTCGGGTCTCCTCGGCCTGCCCTCACTCGGCCACGTGCCGCCCTCGTGGCAGCCGTCGCGGCGGCGGCTGGTGTTCGACAACGGTGCGGTGGCGCTCGCCTTCTCGGCCGAAGAACCGGATTCCCTGCGCGGGCCGCAGTTCGGGGCGGCATGGTCCGACGAGGTCGCCAAGTGGCGCGAGGCGGAAGCCGCCTACGACATGATCCAGTTCGGGCTGCGGCTGGGCCGGCGTCCCCGCGGCCTCGTCACGACGACGCCGCGGCCGGTGCCGCTGATCCGGCGGCTGCTGTCCGATCCGCGCACCGCGGTGACCCGCTCGCGCACCGCCGACAACTCGGAAAACCTCGCGCCGGTCTTTCTGGACGAGGTGGTCGGCCGCTATGCCGGCACCCGGCTCGGGCGACAGGAACTCGACGGCGAGCTGATCGAGGATCGGCCGGACGCGCTCTGGACCCGTGAGGGGATCGAGCGCGCCCGTGTCGCCGCAGCACCCGTGCTGCGACGGATCGCGGTCGCGGTCGATCCGCCGGCCTCCTCGCGGGCGGGGGCCGATGCCTGCGGGATCGTCGCGGCCGGCTTGGCCGCCGACGGCACCGCCTACGTGCTCGCCGACGCGACCCTGGAACGGGCGAGCCCCGCCGCCTGGGCGCGGTCGGCGCTCGCGCTTTATCACCGGCTGGAGGCCGACGCCCTGGTGGCGGAGGTCAACCAGGGCGGCGAGATGGTCACGGCCGTCTTCGCCGAGGCCGACGCGAATGTGCCGGTTCTCCCGGTGCGGGCGACGCGGGGAAAGATGATCCGGGCCGAGCCGGTCTCGCTGCTCTACGCGCAGGGCCGCGTCCGCCATGTCGGGCCGCTGCCCGCGCTCGAGGACGAGATGTGCGATTTCGGCCCCAACGGCCTGTCCGGCGCCGGCTCGCCGGACCGGCTCGATGCGCTGGTCTGGGCGCTCACGCATCTGATGCTGGCGCCGACCTCCGAGCCGCGGGTGCGCCGACTGTGATCGCGGCCTCGGCCGCCATGGTTAATTTCACGTGAAACATTCGCTGCCCGGAGGAGACCCATGGCCGGCCTGATCGCACGCCTCGCCCGCGCCGCCGGCTACGCGCCCACGCAGAAGGCGGCCCCGGTGCTCGCCCTCTACGGCGAGGGCCGGGCGGTGTGGACGCCGCGGGACTACGCGGCGCTGGCCCGCGAGGGCTTTCAACGCAACGCCGTAGTCCATCGCGCGGTGCGGCTGGTGGCGGAGGCGGCGGCCACGCTGCCACTGACGCTGGCGGGCGCCGACGACGCGCATCCGCTGACCGCTCTGCTCGCCCGGCCGAACCCGCGCGAGGGCGGCGCCGGCTTCCTCGACCGGGTCTACGGACACCTGCTCGTCTCCGGCAACGCCTATCTCGAAGCGGCGTCCATCGACGGCGTGCCGCGCGAACTCTTCTGCCTTCGCCCCGACCGGATGCGCGTCGTAGCCGGGGGCGACGGCTGGCCGGTGGCCTACGAGTACAGCGTCGGCGGGCGCGCGGTCCGCTACGAACAGGAGGGGGCGGTGCCGCCGATCCTGCACCTGACCCTGTTCAACCCGCTCGACGACCATTACGGCCTCTCGCCGATGGAAGCGGCGGCGGTGCCGCTCGACATCCACAACGCGGCGGGTGCCTGGAACAAGGCGCTGCTCGACAACGCCGCGCGTCCCTCCGGCGCCCTGGTCTTCGCGCCTTCGTCGGGCGCTTCGCTCAGCGACACGCAGTTCACCCGCCTCAAGGCGGAGTTGGAGACGAGCTATCAGGGCGCGGGCAATGCCGGCCGGCCGCTGCTGCTGGACGGCGGGCTCGATTGGCGCCCGCTCTCGCTGTCGCCGAAGGAGATGGACTTCGTCGAGGCCAAGGCCGCCGCCGCCCGCGAGATCGCGCTGGCCTTCGGCGTGCCCCCGCTGCTGTTGGGCTTGCCCGGCGACAACACCCACGCGAACTACGCGGAAGCCAACCGCGCCTTCTACCGCCAGACGGTGATCCCGCTGGTGCGCCGCACCGCCGATTCCATCGCCCGCTGGCTGGAGCCGTCGCTCGGCCCGGCCCGGCTGGAGCCCGACCTCGACGGCATCGAGGCGCTGGCGACCGAGCGGGAATCGCTGTGGCGCCGCGTCCAGTCGGCCGACTTCTTGTCGGTGGCCGAGAAGCGCGAAGCGGTCGGCTACCCCGCACAAGTCCCGGGGTCCGGGGCCTGAGGCCCCGGCGGGATTCGGGCAGAGCCCGTCTTCTTTCATTCCTGAGGTCCTTCGATGGATGGCCATTTCACCGGCTACGCCAGCCTGTTCGGCGTGCCCGATCTCGGTCGCGACACGGTCGCGCCGGGGGCGTTCACCGCGAGTCTCGCCCGGCGCGGTCCGGGCGGGGTGCGGATGCTCTGGCAGCACGATCCGGCCGAGCCGATCGGCACCTGGCTCTCGCTCGCCGAGGATGCCCGCGGCCTTCGGGTCACGGGCCGTCTCAACCTCGCGGTCCAGCGCGCCCGCGAACTCGACGCGCTGATGCGCGAACGCGCCCTCGACGGCCTGTCGATCGGCTTTCGCGCGACCCGCGCCGTGCCGGAGCGCGGCGGGCGGCGGCTCGTCACCGTCGATCTGTGGGAGATCTCGCTCGTGACCTTCCCGCTCCAGCCCGGCGCGCGGATTTCGCACGCCTCGCAGCCGCACCTCACCCGACCGTTGCCGCGCCTGCGCCCCTTCGTGCCGGCGCGTGCCTGCGCCTGACCCCCCCTCACATTTCAACTCAAAGAGGATTGCCATGACCGAGACCCGTTTCGAGACCAAGGCGCCCGCGGGCCTGCCCGAGAACAAGGCGGTGCCGATGGGCCATGATGGGCTCGTGGAGGAGTTCGCCCGCGCCTTCGAGGCGTTCAAGGAGACCAACGACGCGCGGCTCGCCGAGATCGAGGATCGGCTGGCCTCCGACGTGGTCACCGAGGAAAAGCTCGCCCGCATCGACGCGGCGCTGGACCACGCCAAGAACCGCCTCGACCGGATCAGCCTCGACCGCGCCCGCCCGCCGCTCGGCGGCGCGGAAGCGCCCCGCGACGGCTCGGCCACCGAGCACAAGGCGGCGTTCGACCTCTATGTCCGGGCCGGCGAGAGCGGCGGCCTCAAGCGGCTGGAGGAGAAGGCGCTGTCGGCGGGCTCCGGCCCGGACGGCGGCTATCTCGTGCCCACGACCATCGAGCGCGAGGTGCTGCGGAGGCTCGCCAACATCTCGCCGATCCGCTCCATCGCCACCGTGCGCGTGGTCTCGGGCGGCCAGTACAAGCGCGCCGTGAGCGTCAACGGTCCCGCCTCCGGCTGGGTCGCCGAGACCGCGCCGCGACCGCAGACCGATTCGCCGACCCTGTCCGAGCTGACCTTCCCGGCGATGGAACTCTACGCCATGCCGGCGGCGACGCAGACGCTGCTCGACGACGCCGTGCTCGACATCGATGCGTGGCTCGCCGAGGAGGTCGAGACGGCCTTCGCCGAGCAGGAGAGCGTCGCCTTCGTCACCGGCAACGGCGTCGCCCGGCCCAAGGGCTTCCTCACCTACGACACGGTGGCCAACGCCTCCTGGGTGCCGGGCAAGCTCGGCTTCGTCGCGACCGGGGCGGCGGGCGCCTTCCCGGCCTCGAACCCGACCGACATCCTGTTCGACCTGATCTACGCGCTCCGTGCGGGCTACCGGCAGGGCGCGAACTTCGTCATGAATCGCCGGGTCCAGAGCGCGATCCGCAAGTTCAAGGATGCGGACGGCAACTACCTCTGGCAGCCGCCGCTCGCCGCCGACCGAGCCGCGACGCTGATGGGGTTCCCCGTGGTCGAGGCCGAGGCGATGCCCGACATCACCGCGGGCAGCCTGTCGATCGCCTTTGGCGACTTCCGCCGCGGCTATCTCGTGGTGGACCGCGCGGGCCTGCGCACCCTGCGCGACCCCTACTCGGCCAAGCCCTACGTGCTGTTCTACACCACGAAGCGCGTCGGCGGCGGGGTGCAGGACTTCGATGCGATCAAGCTGCTGAAGTTCAGCTGATCGCGAAACGAGAAGGGCGGACCCGCTCGCCGCGGGCCCGCCCTCTCATTGTCGAAAAGTGTGTCGCGCTCAGCGCGCCGAGCGCCGTCCCGGCCGGGCGACCCAGCGGGTCTCGCCGGCCTGGGCGACATCGGCGGGGAGCGCCTCCATCTCGGCGGCGCGGTTGGAGATCCAGCCGGTGTGCTCGGCGGTCGGCGTCACGGCGGTGAAGCCGCCGCAGGCGGTGCGGGCGCGCCGGTCCTGGCGCATGGCGCCGCTCGACCAGCTGACCACGCCGACCATCTGGCCGCCGCGCAGGATCGGGCCGCCGGAATCGCCGAGGCACGCGCCCGCGCCCGCGGTCTCGGCCATCCGCCGCGCGTCGGTGACGACGGTGACGCGGTTGGCGACCTGCAGCGAACCGATCGAGACGAGCTGCGCCGTGCGCAGGGTCCGGGCGGTGCCACGGCGGTTCTCCGCCAGCACGCCGTAGCCAGCGATGTCGACGGAATCGCCGGTGCCGATCGCGCCGCCGCGGGGATCGAGCGGGCGGAAGCCCGCGCCGACCGGGCGCTCCAGCTTCAGCATCGCGAGGTCGATGCCGGGCTGCTCCTCCGGCGTGGTACCGGGGACGAATTCGGGATGCATGGAGGCGGCGACCACGCGCAGGCGGCGCTGGCGGAAATCGGGATCGACCACGTAGACGGTGTAGCTCGCCTTGCGCATCACGCAGTGGGCGGCGGTGAGCACGAGATCCTGCGCGATCAGCGTGCCGGAGCAGATCTCGCCCTGGCTGCTCTCGACGCGCACCACAGAGGCGCGCAGGCCGGACGGATCGCGGCTGGTATGGCCTTCGACCACGGCGTGGGCCGAAAGCGGCACGAGACCGATCAGGGCTCCGAGCAGGCAGGCACGCAGGGGGCTCGAAGCCATCGCGGTTCTCCGAAGATCCGGCCGTTCCGACGCCGGACGCGCGGGAAGCGTATCCGAACGCAATTCGGCGGCCAAGGTCCGGTTCCCCGGTGTGGCCTACCGAATGATCAACTTCCGCTCATCGTCAGGCGGGATCACCACCGGGCCGCCGCGCCCCAGCCGGCGAGCGTCCGGTCGATCCAGTCGCGCTGCGGCCCGAGCAGGACGGCCTGGGTGAGGCCGCCGCAGGCATCCTTGACCCAGGCGGCGACCGCCACGACCGCGCCGCCGTCGAGGACGGGCCCGCCGGAATCGCCGTTGCAGCCGCCCGCCCCGCGGGCCTGGAGCCAGAGCAGGATGCGGCTCGGGCCGTAGGGCTCGACCACGGACAACGCCGCGCCGCGATAACGGCCGATCGAGCGCCGGTCGTTGCCCCGCGCCGCGCCGTAGCCCGCGAGCGTCAGCGACGCTCCGGCGCGTGGCATTGCCGAACTCAAGGGCGCGGGCTCGAACCGGGCCGGCAGGGCGGCGCGGGTGCGCAGGAGCGCGAGGTCGATCGAGCGGGTGCGCCCGCGGATCGCGTCGCCGTCGTAACCCGGATGCGGGGCGCGGGCGGCGACCTCGGCGAGCACGGGGCGCCCCGCCTCGTCGCGGTAGTGGATGCGGTTCTCGGACACGCCCGCCACGCAATGGCCCACGGTCAGCACCGCGTCGGGCGCCACGACGATGCCGGTGCAGACCCCGCCGCCGGAGGTCAGCACCATCACGGTGGAGCGGGCACCGGGCAGGTCCGCCCCCTCGTGCCCGCCGACGATGGCCCCGGCCGGGACGGACACGACCCAGGCGAGCGCCACGAGCGCGCACCGGAGCGGGGCGCGGCGGACGGGCGGGTGCGGCGCGGTCATCGGATCGGAAACATGGCTTTACGGAGAACGGCATGACCCCGATACGCGTGGCGGAGCTCGGCGTCGAGCCGGTCACACTGGCCGAGATGCGCGCCGTGCTGCGGCTGGGCTCCGACGAGACCGCCGAGGACGCGCTCGTGCTCGCCCTGATCGCGAGCGCCCGCGCCGCGGTCGAGGCGGCGTCCCGCCGCCTGCTGCGGCGCGCCCGCTTCCGGGTGCTGATGCTGCGCTGGCCCGCCGACGGCCTGCTGCCGCTGCCGCTGAGCCCGCTGGTCGCGGTCGAGCGGGTCGGCCTCGTCGAGTCGAACGGAGACGTGACGCCGATCACCGCGCCGGTCGGCCTCGGGCCCGACCCCTGGGATGCACCCTGCCTGACGATCGGGCGCGACCGGCCCGCCCTGGAGGACCGCACCATCCTCGTCGAGGTGATCGCGGGCTGCGGCGGCGACGGCCCGCCGGTGCCCGAGCCGCTGGCGCAGGCGGTGCGCCTGACGGTGGCCGACGGGTTCGAGAACCGCGGCGACGGCTCCGAGGCCGGCCCGCCCCGCGCGCTGCCGCTCGCGGCGGCCGGCCTCTGCGCCGCCTGCCGGCGGATGCGGCTGTAGCCGTCCGCCCCGCACCCGAGCTTTCAGGGAGACTTCTGCCATGACCCACGCGTCTCTCGGCGTGCGGCGGCGGCGCCTCGTGCTCGAACGGCCGGTGGACGAGCCCGACGGGTTCGGCGGGCAGCTGCGCCGCTTCGTCGCCGGGCCGGTCCTGTGGGGCGCGCTGGAGCCGCTGGGCTCGGGCACCGGGGGCGGGCGCTACCGGGTCCGTTTGCGCTACCGGGCCGGCATCGTCCCCGCGATGCGGCTGACCGACGGCGCCCGCCGCTTCGCCATCCGCTCCGCCGACGATCCCGACGGGGCCCGCCGCGCCCTCGTCTGCGAGGTCGAGGAAGTGATCGAGGAGGCCGCATCGTGAGCGCGACCTTGAGCCCCCTGTTGGCGCTGCGCGCCGGCATTCTCGCACGCCTCGGCGGCGACGCCGCGCTCGCGGCGCTGATGGGCGGCGTGGTCCGGCTCTACGACGAGCCGCCGCGGGGCGCGACGCCCGTCTACGCCCTGTTCGGCGACGGCGAGGTCCGCGACGATTCCGTCGAGGGCGCGCGCCGCCACCGCCATGCCCTGGCGCTCCACGTGATCGCCAAGCCCGGCTCGACCCGCACCGCCCTCGACGCCGCCGAGCGCATCGCCGCCCTCCTCGACGACGCGGCGCTGAGCCTGACCGGCCACGCCCTCGTCCTGCTGCGGCTGGGCACCCTCGCGGCCACCCGCGACGAGCGCACGGGCGAGGCCCGCGCGACCCTCACCTTCGCGGCCGTGACCGAAGTTTCGGCCGCCTGATCCCGATCCCAAAGACTGACCGGAGCCGACCATGAGCGCACAGAAGGGCAAGGACCTGCTGATCCGGGTCAAGGACGGGACGAACGGCTTCATCGCCGTCGCGGGCCTGCGCGCCCGCCAGATCGCCTTCAACGCCGAGACCGTGGATGTCACCAACGCCGATTCCGTCGGGCGCTGGCGCGAGTTGCTCGACGGGGCCGGCGTGCGCCGCGCGGCCATCGCCGGAGCGGGCGTCTTTCGCGACGAGGCCTCCGACCTGCGGCTGCGGCAGATGTTCTTCGACGGCACGATCGACCGCTTCCAGATCGTGGTGCCGGCCTTCGGCACGATCGAGGGCCTGTTCCAGATCTCCAGCCTCGAATACCGCGGCGACCACGCGGGCGAGGTGACCTACGACATGGCCCTCGATTCCGCCGGGCCGCTGACCTTCACCGCGTCCTGAGGTTCGCCATGGCCAACCGCAGACGCGGCGAGGTGCCCCTCGTCTTGGGCGCGGAGCGCTACACCCTCTGCCTGACGCTCGGGGCGCTCGCCGAACTGGAAGACGCCTTCGCGGCGGGCGACCTCGCCGGGCTCGCCGCCCGGTTCGAGGGTGGGCGCCTGAGCGCCCGCGACCTCATCGTGCTGCTCGGCGCGGCGCTCCGCGGCGGCGGCCACGCCCTCGACGACGCGGCGGTCGCCGCCCTGCCGCTGGCGGGCGGTTTTTCCGCCGTCACCGCGGCGCTCGGCGAGACGCTCGCCGCGGCCTTCGGTGAGGCCACTCCAAACCCTTGAGCCCCACGGGCGGGACGGCGCCGGCGGCGCAGGCCGCCGCCTTCCCGTGGGACGCCGTGATGGCGCTCGGCCTCTCCACCCTGCGCTGGCGCCCGCGCGACTTCTGGGCCGCCACGCCCCGCGAGATCGCCGCCGCGGCGGGCCTGAGCCCCCAAAGCGCCGGCGCGGCTTTGGGCCGGGCCGACCTCGCGCGCCTCATCGCCGCCCACCCGGATCCGGAGCCAATTCGATGAGCGAGAGCGACCGCAGCACCGCCGAGCGCGTCAGGCAGCTCGAAACCCTCGACCGGCTCGCCCAGAAATTCGGGCAGAGCCTGTCGGCGGCGTTCAACCAGAACCTCAATGCCGGGCGCCAGCTCGACGGCCTGCTCGGTACGCTCGCGACCAAGCTCGCGGGCGTGGCGGCGAAAGCCGCGCTCGATCCGCTCAAGGCCGGGGTGAAGGGCTTGGTCGAGACGCTGCTGAGTTCGAGCACCGCTTCCGCCGCCAGCCCCAAGGCCTTCGCCCGCGGCGGCGTGCTCGACGGGCTCGGGTCGGGGAGCGCCCGTGTGCGGCCGTTCGCGGCGGGCGGGGTCGTGGCCGCGCCCACCTACTTCCCGCTCGGCGGCGATCTCGGCCTCGTGGGCGAGGCCGGGCCGGAGGCGATCCTGCCGCTCCGGCGCGGCAGCGACGGCCGCCTCGGCGTCGCTGCGGGCGGGGCCGAACGCCCGGTCGCCGTCACCGTCAACATCGCGACCCCCGACATCGAGGGCTTCCGCCGCTCCGAGGCCCAGGTCGCCGCCCGCCTCGCCCGCGCGGTCGCCCGCGGCCGGCGCGCCTTGTGAAGGTTCGTTCGCATGCCCTCCGACTTCCACGAGGTGCGCTTCCCCCTCGACGTGGCCCTGCGGGGCAGCGGCGGCCCGGTGCGGCGCACCGAGATCGTCACGCTGGCCTCGGGGAGAGAACACCGCAACAGCCGCTGGGCGGATTCGCGCCGCCGCTACGATGCGGGCCTCGGCATCCGCACGCTCGACGCGCTGCACGCCGTGCTGGCCTTCTTCGAGGAGCGGCGCGGGCGCCTCTACGGCTTCCGCTACCGCGACCGGGTCGATCACCGCTCCGGCCCGCCCTCGCGGGCGGTCACCCCGACCGACCAGCGCATCGGCACCGGCGACGGCGCGACCCGCGTCTTCCCGCTCGCCAAGACCTACGGCGACGGCCCGGCGCCCTACCGCCGCACCATCGCCAAGCCGGTGGCCGGCTCGGTGCGGATCGCGGTCTCCGGCGTCGAGGTGGCGGCAGGCCGCGCCGCTTGCGATTCGGCGACCGGCCTCGTCACCTTCATCCCCGGCGCGGCCCCGCCCGCGGGCGCACCCGTCACCGCCGGCTTCGAGTTCGACGTGCCGGTCCGCTTCGACACCGACGAACTGTCCATCGATCTCGCCGCCTTCACCGCGGGCGAGGTGCCGCGGGTGCCGCTGGTCGAGATCGTGCCGTGAGACCACACCGATGCGTACGATCCCCACTGCGCTCGCCGCCCGCCTCGACGGCGGCGCCACCACGCTCTGCCGATGCTGGGCCCTGCACCGCCGCGACGGCGTCAGCTTCGGCTTCACCGACCACGACCGCGACCTGAGCTTCGGCGGCCTCACCTACGAGGCCCGCACCGGGCTGGAGGCGGCCGAAGCGTCGGTCGAACTCGGCTTCGCCGTCGGCGGCGGCGAGGTGGCGGGCGCGCTGACCTCGACCGGCATCGCCGAGGCCGACGTGGCCGCGGGCCTCTACGACGGCGCCGGCATCGAGACCTGGCTGGTGGACTGGACGACGCCCGACGCCCGCCTGCTCCTCGATGTCGCGAGCCTCGGCGAGCTGCGCCGGGCCGGCGGGGCGTTCGTGGCCGAGCTGCGCGGGCTGATGCACCGCCTCGACGTGCCGACCGGCCGCACCTTCCGGGCGACCTGCGACGCCGATCTCGGCGACGTCCGCTGCCGGATCGACCTCACCGATCCGCGCTACCGCACCACCGGCACCGTGCTGGCCAACCCTGAGCCGGGTCGGCTCGGTGTCACGCTCGCGGGCAGCTTCGCCCCCGGCTGGTTTTCGGGTGGGCGCCTCATCTGGACGGGTGGCGCCAACGCGGGCGCCACCGCCGACCTGCGGACCGAGAGCCGCGACGGCGCAAGTATTCTGCTCGACCTGTGGGAGCCGCCGCCCCGGCCGGTCGTGCCGGGCGACGCACTCCGGCTCACGGCCGGCTGCGACAAGCGGCTCGCCACCTGCCGCGACCGCTTCGCCAACGCGGTCAACTTCCAGGGTTTTCCGCACATGCCGGGCAACGACTTCGTGTTGCGTGGCGTCGAGGGCGGTTCAGCCCGCCTCGACGGTGCCAGCCTGTTCCGGTGAGGAAGCGTCGATGGACATCCCGCACAGAATCGTCGCGGAGGCCCGCGCCTGGGCCGGCACGCCCTACCGGCATCAGGCCTCGCTGAAGGGCGTGGGCTGCGACTGCCTCGGGCTGCTGCGCGGCGTCTGGCGCGGCGTGCTCGGCCCCGAGCCGGAGGCGCCGCCGCCCTACGCCGCCTCCTGGGCCGAATCCGCCGCGGGCGACGATCCCCTGGCCGAGGCCGCGCGCCGCCATCTCGTGCCGGTGCCGACCTCGCTGCCGACCTACGTGCCGCAGGCCGGCGACGTGCTGCTCTTCGCCTTCCGCGCCCATTTGCCGGCAAAGCATTGCGCCATCGCCACCGGCCCGGCCGCGATGATCCACGCCCATGACGGCGCGGCCGTGACCGAAGTCGCCCTGACGCCGTGGTGGCGCCGCCACCTCGCCCACGCCTTTCGCTTCCCGGGCGTCGACTGATCCGACGCATCCCCTCGCCCCGCCGTGCGGGGAGAGGGCCGCGACGACCTCGTCGTCGGCGCGGCGAGGCGGCAGCCGAAGGTGAGGGGGCTTCGACGGAAGAGGCTCTTTCGGAGCCGCCCCCTCACCGCCGCTCCGGCTTCGCCTCCGCTTCCGCAGGCACGACGAGGTGCCTGCGGCCTCTCCCCGCGTGCGGGGAGAGGGGGATCCGGTGGCGCTCGAAGCGATCCAACCCCTCACGCCCACACGGAGGACCCGCCATGACGACGATCGTCCTTCAGACGGCCGGCGAGGCAGTCGGCAATGCGCTCGGCGGGCCCATCGGCGGGATGATCGGCCGCGTCGTCGGCGCGGCCGGTGGGGCGGCGCTCGACGACGCGCTGTTCGGCGGGGCGGGGGGCGCCCGCCTCATTGAGGGGCCGCGCCTCACCGATGTCGCCGGCCTCACCTCGACCGAGGGCGCGCCGGTGCCGCGGGTCTACGGCCGCGCCCGCATCGGCGGCACGCTGATCTGGGCGACGCGCCCGCTCGAGGTCGCCAACACCACGGTCGAGCGCACCCGCTCCGGCGCCAAGGGCGGGGGGGGCGGGCAGAAGACCGTGCGCACGGCCTACAGCTACTTCGCCGACCTCGCGGTCGCCCTCTGCGCGGGCGAGATCGCCTGGGTTCGCCGGGTCTGGGCCGACGGCACCGAGATCGACCTGACGACCGTGAGCTACCGCCTCCACACCGGCGGCGCGATGCAGGAGCCCGACCCGCTCGTCGTCGCCAAGGAGGGCGCGGAGAACGCGCCCGCCTATCGCGGCCTCGCCTACATCGTGTTCGAGCGGCTGCCGCTGGCGGAGTTCGGCAACCGCATCCCGCAATTCGCCTTCGAGGTGATCCGACCGGTCGAGGGGCTGGCGAACCAAGTCCGCGCCGTCTGCCTGATCCCCGGCTCGACCGAGTTCGGGCTCGATCCGGTGCCGGTCAGCGAGGATGCGGGTTTCGGTGCGACGAAGCCGGCTAACCGTTTTCAGCTCCAGGGCGCGAGCGACGTGATCGCCTCCCTCGACGCGCTGCAGGCGCTGTGCCCGAACCTCGTCCGCGTCTCGGTGGTGGCGAGTTGGTTCGGCGACGACCTGCGCGCGGGCCGTTGCACCGTGACGCCGCGGGTCGATTCCGCGACCAAGGTGACGAAGGGTGCCGACTGGGCGGTTGCCGGCCGCACCCGCGCAAGCGCCACCGCCGTCTCGCGCTCCGGCGATGTCGCCGCCTATGGCGGCACGCCCTCCGACGTGGGCCTGACCCGCCTCGTGGCGGAACTGACCCGCCGCGGGCTGTCCGCCGTGCTCTACCCGTTCGTGATGATGGACGTGGCGGCGGGCAACGCCCTGCCGGACCCGCGCAACCCGTCCGGTACGCAGCCGCCCTACCCCTGGCGCGGGCGCATCACCTGCGATCCCGCCCCCTGCCTGCCCGGCACCCCGGACGGGACGCAAGGCGCGGCCGATCAGGTCCAGAACTTCTTCGCCGGGCCGCAGGGCTACCGGGCGATGATCCTGCACTACGCGGGCCTCGCCGCCGGCTGGGCCGCGGCGGGCAGCCCGCTTGCCGGGTTCATCCTCGGCAGCGAGTTCGCGAGCCTCACCCGCGTGCGGGGCCCGAGCGGCTATCCGGCGGTCGAGCGCTTCCGTCTGCTCGCGGGCGAGGTGCGCGCCACTCTCGGCCCCGATGTGGCGCTCGTCTACGCCGCCGACTGGACCGAGTACGGCGCCCATGTCCGCGAGGGCGGCGCCTCGTTGAGCTTCCCCCTCGATCCGCTGTTTGCCGATCCGGCGATCAGCGCGGTCGGCATCGACTATTATCCGCCGATCTCCGACTGGCGCGACGGCACCGGCCACCGCGACGCGGCGGAGGCGGGAAGCGTCTACGACCGCGCCTATCTCAAGCGCCGCCTCGGCGCGGGCGAGGCGTTCGACTGGTTCTACGCCGGCCCCGAGGATCGCGCCGCGCAGGTGCGCACGCCGATTACCGACGGCGCCTACGGGAAGCCGTGGGTCTACCGCGCCAAGGATCTGGTGGCGTGGTGGTCGAACCCGCATGTCGAGCGGACGAACGGCGTCGAGACCGGTCCGACCGCCTGGGTGCCGAAATCGAAGCCGATCTGGCTCACCGAGATTGGGGTGCCCGCGGTCGATCGCGGCACCAACGGCCCGAACGTGTTTCCCGATCCGAAATCCTCGGAGAACGCGGCGCCGCCCTTCTCGCGGGGCTTCCGCGACGACCTAATCCAAATCCGCGGCCTGGAGGCGATCCTCTCTCGGTTCGATCCGACTGCAACGAATTTCGAGCCGGCTCATAATCCGGTCTCGCCGGTCTACGGCGGCCGGATGATCGCGCCCGAGGACGTGTTCGTCTGGGCGTGGGATGCGCGGCCGTTTCCCGCCTTTCCGGACTTCCGCAGCGTGTGGTCGGATGCCGAGAACTGGGCGCTCGGCCATTGGATCACGGGGCGCATCGAGGGGCTCGACCTCGACCGGCTGATCGCCACGATCCTGGCCGATCTCGGCATCGACGCGCCGGCCGTGATCGAGGCTGCGGGCTTCCTCGACGGCTACGTCCTTGACCGGCCGCTCTCGGCCCGCGAGGCGCTGGAGCCGCTCGCCCGCCTCTACGGCCTCGACGTCTCGGTCTCCGCCGGCACCCTGCGGATCGGCGGGCCCGAGGGCCGGCTGCCCGTGACCATCGCGGCCGACGACCTCGTCCTGGCCGAGCGCGAGGACGCTCCGTTGCACCTCGTGCGGGCCGAGGAGAGCGCGTTGCCTCGCGCGGTCGAGATCGGCTTCTCGGACGGCGAGAGCGCGGAATACCGCCGGGCGTCGGCCGCGGCCCAGCGCCCCGGCGGCGCCCGGCGGCGGGAGGTGCGCGTCGAGGCGGCCGTGGTGACGCGGCGCGACGCGGCGCAGGACCTGGCGGAGGCCCTGCTCGATGCGAGCCTCGCCGGGCGCGAGACCGCGGCGCTCGCCCTGAGTCCGCGCCGGCTCGATCTGGAGCCCGGCGACCGCCTGCGCCTGCCCGGCGGCGCCCTGCACCGGATCGCCCGCATCGACGATTCGCCCGAAGGCCGCCGGTTCGAGACGCAAGGCGTACCGGCGGCGGGGCGCGATGCCCGTCCTGCCCGCTCGGCCGCGCCGCCGCGTCGGACGCCGCCGGCGCTGCCCGGCCCGGTCTTCGCCCGCGTCCTCGATCTGCCGGTGACTCGGGGCGAGCCGACCCCGCTCTCCTATCTCGCGGTCGCCGCCGAGCCCTGGCCCGGTGTCGTCGCGGTCTGGCGCTCAGGCGGCGCGGATGCGCCGTTCGCGCTCCATCGCCTCGTCGATCATCCGGCCTGCCTCGGGCAGATTCTTTCGCCGTTGCCGCCCGGTCCCCTCTGGCGGTTCGACCGCAACGCCCGGCTCGACGTGCGGCTGCGCCATGCGGAGGGGTTCGGTGCCGTCACGGAAGCGGCGGCGCTCGCGGGCACCAACCTGTTTGCGCTCATCGGGCCCGACGGCGCCGTCGAAATTTTTTCGGCGGCCGGTGCGACCCTGACCGGGCCGGACACGTGGCGGCTGACGACGCTGCTGCGCGGGCTCGCGGGCAGCGAGGCGGCGGCCGGGCGCGCCGCGCCCGCGGGCAGCCTGATCGTGCGGCTCGACGACGGCGCGGTCGTGCCACTGGTCGAGCGGCTGGACGAGGCCGGACGCCGCTTCCTCTACCGGATCGGGCCGGCGGGACGCGACCCGGCCGATCCGGCCTTCATCGGCCTGGAGGCGACCGCGGGGCTGATCGCCTTCGTCCCCTTGGCGCCTGTCCACCTGCGGGCGCGGCGCGAGGCAGGGGGCCTGCGGCTCTCGTGGACCCGCCGGGCCCGGCGCGACGCGGATGCCTGGGAGCCCGCCGACGTGCCTCTCGACGAGCCGGCCGAGGCCTACGCCATCGACATCCTCGGACCCGACGGCGCGCTCCGGCGCAGCCTCACCGCCACCGGCCCGAGCCTGCTCTACGCGCAGGAGGCGGCCGATTTCGGTGGCCCCGTCACCGAGATCGATTTCGCGGTGGCGCAGCTCGGCACCGTCGGCGGGCGCGGCCCCGCGGGCCGGGCGCGGGTGAGCGTGCAGACGTAATCCTCACGGAGCCAAGATCACCGGAGTAGAGTCATGGCCGACACCACCCCGAGCCTCGCCCTGCCGCTGATCGCGGGCGGGCAGGCGCAGAAGCACGTCACCCACAACGAGGCGCTGACGCTCCTCGACGCGCTGGTCCAGCTCGCGGTGATCGACAAGGATCTGGCCGCTCCGCCCGCCAACCCGGCGGAGGGCGACCGCTACATCGTCGCCGCCGACCCCTCGGGCGCCTGGGCCGGCTGGGCCGGGCGCATCGCCCGTTATCAGGACGGGGCGTGGCTCGCGCGGGTGCCGCGGCCGGGCTGGCTCGCCTTCGTGGCCGACGAGGCGGAGATCTACAGCTTCGTCGGCGGCGCCTGGATCGCGTTCCGCTCGACCTTCACCGCGCTCCAGAACCTGACGCGGCTCGGGCTCGGCACCGCGGCGGATGCGCAGAACCCCTTCGCGGCCAAGCTCAACAAGGCGCTCTGGACCGCGCTGACCACGCCGGAGGGCGGCACCGGCGACCTGCGCTACACCCTCAACAAGCAGGCGGCGGGCAACGTGCTGTCGCTGCTGCTGCAGACGGGCTTTGCCGGCCGCGCCGAGATCGGCCTCGTCGGCAGCGACAATCTCGGCCTGCGCGTCAGCCCGGACGGCGGCACGTGGCTGAGCGTGTTCAGCGTCGAGCGCACCACCGGCGTCGCGACCTTCGACCGGGGCACCTTGCGCGAGGAGGTCACGGTCGTCACCGCGACGGGGACGTGGACCAAGCCGGACTGGGCCAGGGAGGTGGATTTCGTCGTGATCGGCGGCGGCGGGGGCGGCGGCTCCGGCCGGCGGGGGGCGGCGGGCAGCGGGCGCGGCGGCGGCGGCGGCGGCGGCGCGGGCGGCCTCGGATACAGCAGCAACGGCTTTGCCGCCACGGAACTCGCCGGCACCCTCTCGATCGAGGTCGGCGCCGGTGGCTCGGGCGGCGCGGGCGTCACCACCGACAACACCAACGGCAATCCCGGCGGCAACGGCGGCGGTAGTCGCGTGCTGTCAGGCGGGGCGGTCGTCATCGTCACGGGGGGCGGGCAGGGGGGTGGCGCCGGAACGAGCGGAAACGTCTCGGGCGGCCTCGCGGGCGGCACGGTCACCCTCGACATCGGCAACGGCAATGGCGGCGCGGGCGCTGCGGGGCCGGGGGGCGGCGCGCAGAACGGCCTTCAGGGGGCGGCCGGCGCCGGCGGCGGCGGCGGGCTGACCGCGGGCGACGTGTCCGGCAACGGCGGCAACGGCGGCTTCTCGTGCCTGACCGGGCGGGTGACGAACTTCCTGGTCGGCGGCGTCGCCCCCGGGGGCAATGGTGCTGCCGGCAACGCCAAGCCCTGGTCCCGCGGTTTCGGTGGAGCCGGCAGCGGCGGCGCGGCCGGCAACGCGGCCGGGACGGTCGCGGGCGGCAACGGCGGCGCGGGCGCTCCATGCGGCGGGCCGGGCGGCGGCGGCGGCGGCTCGACCAATGGCGCGAATTCCGGCGCCGGCGGCGCGGGGGCGCGCGGCGAAGTCTGGATCATCGCCCGCGGTTGAGGAGAGCCTCTCATGGCCCGCTACCAGATCATCGAGACGGCCACCGGCCGCAAACGCAACGTCGTCGAGTGGGACGGCAAAGCCGCGTTCACACCGCAGCATGGCCAGCGCATCGAGCCCGACGACGGAACGCCGGTTTCGGAGATGCCCGCGCCGCTCGCGGTCCTCCCCGCCATCTCGGACCGTCAATTCGCGCAGGCGCTCGCCGACCTCGGCGTGATCGCCCGGGCGGAGGCGCTCGCCTTCGTCAAGCGCGGCGAGGTACCCGCCCCGCTCCAAGCCGCCATCGACGCGATTCCCGACGCGGACGCGCGCTTCGCCGCCGAGATGCAGGTCTCCGGCGCGACGCTCTTCGAGCGCACCCATCCGAGCACCCTGGTGCTGGCCCAGGCGCTCGGCTGGTCCGAGGCGCAGACGGACGAGCTCTGGCGCCGCGGCGCCGGCTTGTAGAGGCATGACTGATTTTTATCAGTCCATGTGAGGAGAATATGATGAAATACTCTTTGCGAATTCTGTCGTTGTCCGTTCTCGCGGCCGGTCCAGCCTACGCCCAGAGCACCGGCCCCATCACGACCGAGCGCCTGACCATCACCGGTCCCGGCTCGACCGGCGACGTGTCGTCCATGTCGGTGCCCCCCTCGACGGACGCCGCCGCGGGCACGCTCGCCGACCTGATTGCCGGAAAGGCGCCGCTTTCTGCCCCCACCTTCGCCGGTCCGGTTCGGGTGAACGGTGCGATTTCGGTGGCGCCCACAGGGGCGTCATCGCACGACACTGCAACCCTAAATGAGATCTATACCACCAATACGGGACCCAACACGGCGATTGGTCTCGGGCAAACCTATATTTCCTCCGCGACCAATTCGGATTTTGATGCGGCAGAGCAAATCGTCGCCGACTTCCGCGGCACTCACGCTACCAATACGCAGTCGAGGCTTGGACAATTTTTCTTCGTTGGCTCTCCGCCGATGCAGACTGGTATCGTCGGCGCCGCTGTCGCCGAATGGAATATGACCAACCGGGGCGCCGACACGGGGTATCAGGCCAGCCCGTCCAGCCCAACGACATACGGCGGCACCGTGCCGTATCAGCAGGTCGGCGGCCTCAACTTCGTGCCCGAGGCGGATTTCCCCGGGGCGCCGGGCATCGGCACCAATGTTACCTACGGGTACATCGTCTCGCGCTCGTCCAACCCGTCCAAGCCGCTCGGGGGCGATTACTCCCGCACCTACATGGGTTACGCCACCGACCGGGATGCGCTCGTTCCCGCATCCAGAGGTATTGGCGGCGAGGGCGGGCGCGGCTTTTCATTCTGGGGCGGCACCACCGCGGCGCTCGCGCCGAGTGCGGTCGGTCAAACCTGGGGCTTCTGGGCTCACGGCATCGACTTGTCGCGCTCGACCTTCGCGGCCAACGATCCGATTCGGATCAAAACAGGCCAAGAAATGGTCTGGGAAAACGGTACCGGCACGAAGGTCGCGGGCCTCACCATCACCTCGGACGGTGCACTTACGCTGACGGACGCCAGCGGCAACGCATCCAGCGTCACGGGCAGCCCCTGGACCGTCTACGCCCCGACCTACACGCAAAGCGGCGGCTCGGGCGTGACGATCACGAACAACCGCGTCAGCTACGAGATCGCCGGAAAGACGATCCGGCTCCAGGGAAGCATCCAAATCACGCACACCACCGCCCCGAGTTCGGTTACGCTGACGCTTCCTGCGGGCGTGACGCTCAAACACGGCTCGGCTGGCGCGCTCGTCAACCGTAGCGCGGGCGCGGGCGGGGCGACCTACGGCGATCAGGGGGGCACGAGCATCACGCTCGTCGGTGCGCTGCGCGCTGCGGTCAGCGGGTCGTTTTTCTTCTTCAGCCACACCGCCGAGATCAATTGACACGTGCGGGCCAATTGCGGCGAGGCAGCGCCCCCACTTCGTGGCTCAGGCGTATTTATGTGCGACATCCTCGCGGATGAATATCACATCGGCCCAGCGCAAGTACGGCGCATGCGACGAAGCCTAATTTTTCATTGCAAGAATGCGATATCGAACGGGGGAGCAGAAAGCTTTCAAACGATCTTAAATGGATATGATCTGTATTCCCCTGGGCGATGCCGACCTCGACTTGAACGAAACTGATCGTCCGAGTAGACAGTATTCCACCGAAGCCAATCCGCGTTTGTAAGTCACGGCCTTCAACGTCGACTTTTAGGCAGTCTACGCAAGATATTACATTTTATTGGCAATAGCTATCGCCCCGAACTACGTTTACATCAATGGAACTGTCGGTCGCTTTGTCGATGATCCTGTTAACTGTCACTCCCGGCCCGGGAAGGTTCGTCATCAGAGCAGTTTTGTTGCTAGCGCCTAGGGCCAATTCAACGAACTCGGCGCGCTTGGTGTCGGCCAGCTTAGTGACGTTTTATTTCAATCTGCCAAAAACCGGAGGAATCGGCTCAAACGACCAGACTTTTGCTTTCTTTTAAGGATTTAGAAAGCTGATAGTTATTCGACCGATATTTTTACCGACATCGAAAACGGTTTTTATGTCGGCTTTCGGAATTTTTCTTCAATGAACTCTGCGACGTTATCGTCAAGATCGCTCTTGTGAATCTGTGCTACAATTCACTTCCCCCTATCAATTCGAAAGCGGCCAGTTTTAACTGCTGTCTAGAACGCACAAAGCCGACCGCCAAATCGCTACCGACCCGATGCAGCCCATTCGGCGCGGGACTGCTTGTAGTCCGCGATGATGCTTGCCAAGCTGGTCGAGGCAAAGTTCTGCTTCGACAACAGAAACTGCGGGAACTGCGCTGCGGCGATCTCATCCAAGCGCGAGGCGAACGGCTTCCCGAGCGGGCGCGATTTGGTCCGCTTCCAGCAGATCACCTGATTGGGGGCCTCGGCGGAGATGCGCATCTCGACCGAGGGGAAGAACGTCTCGATGAGGTAGAGCAGCTTGAACACGTCGCCGGTCCAGCCGGTATAGGTGCCATCCGTCATCGGCACGACTTTGACCCAGAGATCGAGATGCAGCGCCTCGACCCAGTTGGCTGGTCTGATGTCGTCGATAATAATAACAGCCTCGTTCTTGGTGAAGCTCATGACGTTGATGAAATCGCGCAGCGTCTGTTCAGCCGTGTGCAGACCATCAATGAATGCGACATCGAACGGCTTGCCGACCTCGACCTCATCGGTAAAGTATTTGTCAGACGGCATGCGGAACATTTGAAAATCTTCACCAAGGAACGTTTCGTCCTCGAACTTAGGCTGAGGATCTACGCCGACCCGCCAGTCCGCCTTGATCTCCTTAAAAGTCAGGCCCTTTTCGACGCCTATTTCCAAATATCGCGGCTGATCAAACAACGAAAGGAAGCTGTTGATTAATTCGGGCCGCTGCATGGTGTCCCCGCCGTTATTAAATGCGAATCACGTCTGACGGCGTGGTACGGAAACCCCCTCAAGAACGCAAGCAAGCGACCCAATTTCGCCGCTTGGGTCCGCACCCTCAAACGAGGGCCGGTTCGCTGTGGGGACACGCCTCGCATTGCACGATCCGCTCTTGAAAGCCCATCTCGCCCAGTACGGCAGCGGGACGCAAATCGCCCGGCCACATGAACGAATTGCACTTGGGACAGGTCATGTCGGCCGGCTCAAATGCAGCGGGCCTGCGCTCTAGCGCGGGAGGGCGGAAATAGCACGACGCTCGACTTCGCTTCGCCCATGCCGCCGCAAGCCTCTGATCTGGATTTCTCGCCCTTGCGGTCCTGACAAGCCCGTCAACAGGTGCGCTCCGCCCGCGGGCGGCATCCCTTCACCCACCACCACCGGAGAACCACCATGGATCTCAGCCGCATCGGCGAGGCCGCTCTCATCGCGCGCGAGGGGCGGCGGTTGGAGGCCTATCGCGACAGCGTCGGCATCTGGACGATCGGCGTCGGCCACACCGCCGCCGCCGGGCCGCCGCTGCCGCGGGCGGGCCTGCGCATCACGGCGGCCGAATGCGACGCGATCTTCGCCCGCGACGTCGCCCGCTTCGTCCGCACCGTCGATGGGGCCCTGCCCGCGCCGCTGGCGCAGCACGCCTTCGACGCGCTGGTCTCGCTCACCTTCAACATCGGCCCGGCCGCCTTCCTGCGCTCGACCGTGCTGCGCCGCCTGCGGGCGGGCGACCGGGCGGGCGCGGCCGAGGCGATGCTGATGTGGAACCGCCCCGCCGTGCTGATCCCGCGGCGGCAAGCGGAATACGACCAGTTCCGCACCCCCTACGAGACCGCCCTGCCGCGGGCGCGCCGCAGCGATCCGCAGCCGGTCGCCGTGCCGACATCGGAACGCCCGCCCGCGCCCGTCGCGGAACCCGTCGCCGACGCGCCGCCCGCCGGCTGGCTCACCCGCCTGCGGGGCTGGCTCGGCGCCCGCTGACACCCCCTCCCCCACCCGAGGAACACCCGCCATGCTCACGACCGAACCCGCCGCGCGGCCCTCCGCGGTCGGCCTGCGGGGGATGCTGCTCGCCTGCGCCCTCCTGCTCGTCGCGCCCGAAGCCTGCACCCCGGCCCACGCCACCGACGCCGCCGCGATCGTGCTGCCCTGGGGCGACGGGCTCGTCGCCCTGGCGCAAGTGCTCACCGCCCTGGCGACCCCGGTGCTCGCCACCATCGTCGCCGCCCTGGTCGCCCGCATCCTCGGTCCGCTGCGGCTGCTGGTCACCGACGCGCTCGTCGAGCGGCTGGTGCACAACGCCACCGACTACGCCCTCAACGCCGTCGCCGGCGCCGTCCGCGGGCGCACGCTCACCGTCCCCCTCGGCTCGGCGGTGATCGCGCGCGCCGTGCAGCGGGCGCTCGACGAGGCGCCGGGCTGGCTGATCCGGGCGGCGGGCGGCGGCGAGGGCGTCGCCGCTAAGGTGTTCCGCGCCCTGCCGCTGGAGGAGGAGGCGACCGCCGCCAACACCCTGCGGCCCGCCCTCGACCGCGTCCTCGGACCGACCCCCAGGCCCGCCCCGCTCCGCAAGCCGGCCTGACCGCGCGGGCGGGCCCCCCTTGCCCGCCCCGACCGTCGCTCCGGAGCCCACCCGTGGACAAGATCGCCATCGAGGCCGCCCGCCTGCTGTTTTCCGACGGCGGCGCCGGCTGGATCGTCGCGGTGCTGCTCGGCCTCGCCTGTCTGCACCTCTACCGCGACAGCCTGCGCACCCTGGAGGCGCGCATCGAGGAGACCGGCACCACGGCCGCCGCCTTAGAACGGGCCTCGCAGACCAACGCGGCGGTGGCCGCCGCCCTGGAGAGCCGCACCCGCGTGCTGGAAGACCTCACCCGGCTCGCCGGCGAGATCGCCCGCGAGGTCGAGCGCAGCGACGCCCGCGCCCGCGAGAAGCTCGAAGAGATTCTCCGACGGCTGGGTGAACTCCAGCACCGCCCGCGCCCGTGAGCGAGGCGACGAATCAGGGGAAACCCGATGTTCTCGAACCTGTCCCGTGCGGGCGCCGCGTGGCGGACTGCCAGCGCCCGCCGCCGCAGCCGGGCCGCCGCCGGCCGGCTGGAGGCCGCGGTCTGCGGCTTCGAGCGCTCGATCGTCGCGCTGCGCACCGCCGCCCTCGACCATGTCGACAGCCAGGATCTGGCGAGCCTGACCCTGCGCGTCTTCCTCGACCGCCGGTCCGAGCGCGGCCGGACGGCCTGATCTGTGCTGGGGACACACCGGGAACGCCCCGGGGAACCCTCGCCGCGATCCCGGTCTTATCCCGCACCGAAGCGCGCCCGTGGCCATGGCACCCCACTCGAAATCCGCATTCAGTCTTCCCGGTTGGTGTCGCGTCCCGAACATTCAGGACGCATTCAGTGCTCGGGCGCGAATGTCTTTGCCGATGCGCCAAGCTTTCGCCCTGTTGATCGTCGTCTCGACCGCCGCGGTTCTCGCGGCGGGCGCGGTCGGCCCCCTCGCCGAGGAGACCGGCGCCCTCGCCCCCGTCCCGGAGGTGCGCGAGCCGATGAACCGCGGCGACGACTGCCTGTCGCCCGCCGACCTGCGCGAGGCGGTGGCCGAGAAGCGCGTGGTGCCGCCGATCGCCGCGATCCGCGCCGCGCGCCAGGCGATTCCCCGCGCCGAGATTCAGCGCGCCCGGCTGTGCCGCCACGATGCCGGCCTCGTCTACCTGCTCACCGCCCTGCGCCGGGACGGACACTTCGTCCAGGTCATGGTCGACGGCCAGTCGGGGCAAGTCAGCGGGCAGTGGTAGGGGCGGGGCTGGAAATCGGCCGGGTACAAGGATTGAGAAACGTCGCCTCGGATAGATATTCCCGGCGATGGAACGACAGTTCGAGGAGTGACCGACCGTGCGTCTGCTCGTGGTCGAGGACGACCGTGACATCAACCGACAGGTGGTGACCGCGCTGGAAGAGGCCGGCTACGTCGCCGACAAGGCGTTCGACGGCGAGGAGGGCGGCTATCTCGGCGAGAACGAGCCCTACGACGCCATCATCCTCGACATGGGCCTGCCCAAGGCCGACGGCGTCACCGTCCTGCAGAACTGGCGCCGGGCCGGGGTGAAGACGCCGGTTATCATCCTCACCGCCCGCGACCGCTGGTCCGACAAGGTCGACGGCTTCGACGCGGGCGCCGACGACTACGTCACCAAGCCCTTCCACATGGAGGAGCTGATGGCCCGCGTGCGCGCGATCCTTCGTCGCGCGGCGGGGCATGCCTCGAGCCAGATCGCCTGCGGCCCCGTCACCCTCGACACCCGCTCCGGCCGCGTTTTCGTCGACGGCAACCCGGTTAAGCTCACGAGCCACGAATACCGCCTGCTCTCCTACCTGATGCACCACACCGGCCGCGTCGTCTCCCGCGCCGAACTCACCGAGCATCTCTACGATCAGGATTTCGACCGCGATTCCAACACCATCGAGGTGTTCGTCGGCCGCCTGCGGAAGAAGCTCGCGGTGGATCTGATCCAGACGGTGCGGGGGTTGGGGTATCTGGTCGATCCGAACCAGCCTGGGGGGAAGGGCTGAAGCATCGGGCCGATGCGTCCCCGGAGCGGCTACCCGGCCAAGTCGGTCAGCGCGAAATCCTCGCCCTTGTAGAGCAGCGGGACGGCATGGCGTTGCGCGACCGCGTAGGCGAAGCAGTCCCCCATGTTGAGGCGGGCCGGATGCCCGGTTCCCTTGCCGTAGCGTTCGAATGCGTCGAGCGCCCGGTCGGCGTCCTCCGGGCCGATCGGGACCACGCTTATCCGGGCGAGATCGAGCAGCATCGCGACATCCGCCTGCGCGGCTTCGAGGCCGCCCTGCTTCTTTCGCGCGATGCCGAGGGCCGCCTCATAGACGGCGACCGGCGAGGTGATCAGCGCGGCCACCGTATCGAGACGTTCGGCGAGCGCCTCGCCCTCGGGCTCCGCCGTGATGATGGCGATCAGGGCGGAGGCATCGACGAACATCACTCGTCGTTCAGCGCGTCGAAGAACGCCTTGTCCGCCTCAAGGCCGGTGGACGGCCGCTCCGCGACCCGCGCGTGCAGGGGCTTCAGCCGCTCCCACAGGCCCGGCCGGCCCGCCTCCCGTTCCAGCTCGTTACGGACCGCGACCTTGACGGCCTCGGTGAGCGGAATGCCCTTGCGCTCGGCCAGCAGGCGGACGAGGCGGTCCGTCTCCGTATCGCGGATATGAAGGGCCATGGGCGTCCTCCCGGATCGCGGTGTAGAGAGCGCGCGATCATGATGTACATGGGATCGATTCCCTCCGCGAGCCAGGATTCATGACCGACCGCCTCGCCTGGCTCCCCCTGCGCCGCCGCTCCATCGCGGTCCGGCTCGCGGTCTCCTCGTTCCTGTCGAGCACCGCGATCCTCGTCATCGCGGCCTTCATCCTCACCACGCTCTATCGCGAGAACACCGAGCGCGCCTTCGACAGCCGCCTGCTCGTCTTCGCCAACAACCTCGCCACCGATCTGGTCTCGCCGAGCGATCCCGAGACGCGCTCGTTCGCGCTCGGCGATCCACGCTTCGACCTGCCGCTGTCGGGCTGGTACTGGCAGGTTGGGCGGCCGGACGCCAAGCCGCGGGACCTGCGCACCTCGCGTTCCCTGGTCGGCGTGCCGCTGAAAGGGCCGGATCAGGCCGGCACCGCGACGATCGGCCAGATCCGCCAGGGCTACGGCCGGGGCCAGGACGACCGGACGCTGCGCATCGTCGAGCGCGATGTCGATGTCGGCCAGGAGGGGCGCTACACCGTACGGGTGGCCGGCCCCGCCGACGAGATCGTGAACGATGTCGAGCGCTTCCGCTTCTCGCTGTTCATGACCTTCGGCCTGCTCGGTTTCTCGCTCGCCGCGACCGCGCTGCTGCAGATCCGCTTCGGCCTCGCCCCCTTGCGGGCGCTGCGCACGGCGCTCGGCACCATCCGCCGCGGCGAGGCCGATCGGATCGACGGGCAGTATCCCCGCGACATCGCCCCGCTCGCGGGCGAGATCAACCTGCTGATCGAAACCAACCGCGAGATCCTGGAGCGCGCCCGCACCCAGGTCGGCAACCTCGCGCATGCGCTCAAGACCCCGCTCTCGATCATCGTCAACGAAGTCGGCTCGAGCGACGCGCCGCCGGAACTGGCGGAGAAGATCCGCGAGCAGGCCGCGGTGATGCGCGATCAGGTGAACTACCACCTCGACCGAGCCCGCGCCGCCGCGCTCGCCGGCACGCTCGGCGCCTCGACCGAGGTCGAGCCGGCGCTCGCCGGCCTCGTGCGGACGTTCGGAAAGATCTATCGCGACAAGGATATCGCCTACGAGGTCCACGTCTCGCCGGGGCTGCGCTTCCGCGGCGAGAAGCAGGATTTCGAGGAGATGATCGGCAACCTCGTCGACAACGCCTCGAAATGGGCTCAAGGGCGCGTCGCGATCTCGGCCTCGCCCGTCGGCGGCGACGATTATCCTCACCTCATCGTCGCGGTGGAGGACGACGGGCCGGGCCTGCCGGAAGAAGACCGGGCGGCGGTGCTCAAGCGTGGGCGCCGCCTCGACGAGACCAAGCCGGGCTCGGGGCTGGGCCTCTCCATCGTCGCCGATCTCGCCACGCTCTACCGCGGCCGCTTCCGCCTGGAGGCCGCGGGGCTGGGGGGCCTGCGCGCAGTGATCGAGGTGCCGGGCGACGGGCCCGCCGGGGTCGGACAGCGCTGAAAACGTGATTCAAGGCCAAGGTTACGTCGCCCCGCGCCTATGCTAAGGCGCATGCTCCGCGCTTCGCGTGACGACGTGTCGCCCGAAGGCGATGTCGTGCGGGCTCCTCTCGGGCACTAAACGGGGCCGAGCTTTTCGTTCGGGGGCCAATGACGGCGATCTGGTTCATCCTGGCGGCCATGACCGCGGCGGCGGTGTTCGCGCTGCTCTGGCCGATGTCGCGCCGCCGCCGTCAGGAGGCGGCGGGCGCGGAGCTGTCGACCGAGGCCGGCTTCTACGAGGATCAGCTCGCCGAGATCGAGCGCGACCTCGCCCGCGGGCTGATCGCGCCCGCCGAGGCCGAGGCCGCTCGCACCGAGGCCGCGCGCCGGCTGCTGCGGGCGAGCCGCGAGGAGAGCGCGGCGAAATCGACCGTGGCGCCGCTGGCTGAGCCGCATCTGCGCCAGCGCCGCGCGGCCTCGGCCTTCGCCCTCTCGACGATCCCGCTGGTCGCGCTCGTCGTCTACGGCCTCTACGGCTCCCCGAACCTCCCCTCGCAGACCGAGGCCGACCGCAGCGCCAGCCGGGCCGGGGCGCAGGACATGATGACCGCCATCGGCCAGATCGAGGCACGGCTGGCCAGCCACCCCGACGACGTCCGCGGTTGGAGCGTGCTCGCCCCGGTCTACATGCGGCTCGGCCGCTACGACGACGCGGCTCGCGCCTACGCCTCGGTCGTGCGCCTCAAGGGCGAGGACGCCTCCGCGTTGTCCGACTGGGGCGAGGCTCTGGTGGTCGCCGCCGAGGGCGCGGTCTCCCCGGAGGCCCGCAAGGTGCTGAACCGGGCGGTCGCCGCCGACCCGAAGGCGCCGAAGGCCCAGTTCTATCTCGCCCGCGGCGACGAGCAGTCCGGCGACGTGGCCGGCGCGATCCGCCGCCTGTCCGGGCTGGCCGAGAGCGCCCCCGCCGATGCGCCGTGGCTGCCGACGGTGCGCGAGACGCTCGCTCGCCTCAAGGGCGAGACTACCCCGGCGGCGACGCCGGAGGGCGGCCCCAAGGCCGAGGCGCCCGCGGGCGGCGCTGCGGCGGGCGGCTCCTCCGTGGCGGGGCCTGCCGCCAACATCCAGGCGCTGCCGCCCTCCGAGCGGATCGACGCGATCCGCGGCATGGTCGAGGGACTGGAGCGGCGCTTGGCCAAGCAGGGCGGTACCGCCGACGAGTGGCTGCGCCTCGTGCGCTCCCACGCGGTGCTGGGCGAGCGCGACAAGGCGCTCGACGCACTGACCCGCGCCCGCGAGGCCCTGAAGGGCGACGAAGCGGCCCGCGCCCGCCTCGACGCACAGGCGCGCGAACTCGGCCTTGCCGACGGCAAGCCGGGTGCAACCGCCGAGGCCGCACCCGAGGCCAAATCACCCGAAACCAAGCCGCCGGAAGCCGGCGTTTCGGAGGGCAGGCCCGCGGTAGCCATGGAGGCCGACGCCGCTGCCAACGCCATCCGAGTCATGCCCCCCGCAGAGCGCGAGGCGGTGATTCGCGGCATGGTCGCGACGCTCGACCGGCGGCTCGCCGCCAAGGGCGGCAGCCCCGACGAGTGGATGCGGCTCGTGCGCTCCTACGGCGTGCTCGGCGACCGCGCCGCCGCGATCCAGGCGCTCGATCGGGCCAAGATGGCGCTCGCCGCCAACCCCGGCGCGGTGGAGCGGCTCGACGCGCTGGGCCGCGAACTGGACCTCGCGCCGAAGCCCTGAATGGGCCTCTGACAATCGGTCCCGCCCGCGCAACCTTGACCCGAGGGGCGCGGGGGCCGAAACCGTACGGACGAACGAGTCTAAAGCCGTCAGGCCGCCCCTCGCATCGCGCGAGGGAAAAGAACGCGCCGACGAACCGGGACGGAACCGTTGACCCGCAAGAGCCGCCGCCTCGTCCTCATCGCCTGCTGCGGGGCCGTCCTGGCCCTGGCGCTGGGGCTGATCCTGTCGGCGATGACCGGCTCGATCGTGTTCTTCCGCTCGCCGACCGAGGTCGCCGCGCAAGGGGTGGCGCCGGGCACCCGCTTCCGCCTCGGCGGCCTCGTGACCGAGGGTTCGCTCAAGCGCGGGCCCGACCAGAACGTCGAGTTCTCGGTGACGGATACCGGCGCGACCGTGCCGGTGCAGTATCGCGGCCAGCTGCCGGACCTGTTCCGCGAGGGCCAGGGCATCGTGGCGGAGGGCAAGCTCGATGTCGGCGGCGTGTTCCGCGCCGACACGGTGCTGGCCAAGCACGACGAGAACTACATGCCGCGCGAGGTCGCCGACGCCCTCAAGGCGCAGGGGCGCTGGCAAGAGGGCGAGGGCAAGGGGAAGCCGGAGGCCGCCAAGGAGGCCCCGAAGCCCGCCGCCGACGCGACCCTTGGCCAGCGCAGCGAGCGATAGCCATGAAAACCAACCGGTCCGACACCGCGCGGGAGACGCATTCGTGATCGTCGAACTCGGCCATTACGCCCTGGCGCTCGCCCTGGCCCTGTCCCTCGTCCAGGCGGTGATGCCGGCCTGGGCCGCCCGCTCGGGCGACGCGGCGCTCCGCGAGGTCGCGGTGCCGGCCGCACTCGGCACCTTCGCCTGCCTCTTGTTCTCGTTCTGCGCGCTCACCTACGCGCACGTGATGTCGGACTTCTCGGTCCAGAACGTCGTCGAGAACTCGCACACGGCCAAGCCCTTGATCTACAAGATCTCCGGCGTGTGGGGGAACCACGAGGGCTCGATGCTGCTCTGGGTGCTGATTCTCGCCCTGTTCGGGGCCTGGGTCGCCACCGCCAAGAACTCGGTGCCGCCGGTCCTGCGCACCAACACCCTGATGGTGCAGGCCTCGATCACCTTCGTGTTCGTGCTGTTCATCATCATGACCTCGAACCCGTTCAGCCGCGTCGCCCCGGCGCCGCTGGAGGGCAACGACCTCAACCCGCTGCTGCAGGACCTCGGCCTCGCGATCCATCCGCCGCTGCTCTATCTCGGCTATGTCGGCTTCTCGATCTCCTTCGCCTTCGCGGTCGCCGCGCTGATCGAGGGCCGCATCGACGCCGTGTGGGCCCGCGCCGTACGGCCCTGGACCCTGATCGCCTGGAGCTTCCTGACGCTCGGCATCGCCATGGGTTCGTACTGGGCCTATTACGAACTCGGCTGGGGCGGCTGGTGGTTCTGGGACCCGGTCGAGAACGCCTCGCTGATGCCCTGGATCGCCGGCACGGCGCTGCTGCACTCCACCGTCGTGATGGAGAAGCGCGACGCGCTCAAGGTCTGGACGGTGCTGCTCGCCATCCTGACCTTCTCGCTGTCGCTGGTGGGCACCTTCATCGTCCGCTCGGGGCTCCTCACCTCGGTGCACAGCTTCGCCTCGGACCCGAGCCGCGGCGTGTTCATCCTCGGCATCTTGGCGCTGTTCATCGGCGGCTCGCTCAGCCTGTTCGCGTGGCGTGCGCCGATGCTGCGCCAGGGCGGCCTGTTCGCGCCGATCTCCCGCGAGGGCGCGCTGGTGATGAACAACCTGTTTCTGGTGGCGGCCTGCGCCACGGTGTTCGTCGGCACGCTCTACCCGCTGCTCCTCGAGATGCTGACCGGCGACAAGATCTCGGTCGGCCCGCCCTTCTTCAACTGGACCTTCATCCCGCTGGCGATGCCGCTGCTGTTCATCGTGCCCTTCGGGCAGGGGCTGGCCTGGAAGCGGGGCGACGCGGCCGCCGCGGCGCAACGCCTGATCGCCGCCTTCGCGGTGGCGCTCGTCGTCGGCCTCGCGGCGGCTGCGCTGACCTGGGGCGGCCCGATCATGGCGCCCGTGGGGCTGGGCATCGGCGCCTACCTGATCATCGGCTCCGCGCTCGAAATCTGGGTGCGCGCCCGCGGCTACGGCCAGAGCCGCAGCCGCGATCTCGGCACCACGTGGCGCCGCGCCATCGGCCTGCCGCGCTCGGCCTGGGGCACGGCGCTCGCGCATGCGGGCGTCGGCGTCGCGGTGCTTGGCATCGCCGCCCAGGGCTGGGCCACGGAAGGCCTCGGCACCGTCCGCCCCGGCGGGCAGGTGGCCGCCGGCCCCTACGTCGCGACCCTCGACCGGATCGGCCCGAAGAAGGGCGAGAACTACGAGGAGACCGCCGCCTTCCTGACCCTGCGCAACCGGGCCGGCGACGTCATTGGCACGGTCGAGACCGGCAAGCGCTTCTACCCCTCCCGCCGGATGACGGTGACCGAGGCCGGCCTGAAGACGGTCGGCATGAGCCAGATCTACGCCAGCGTCGGCGAGGTGATGCCCGACGGCTCGATCGGACTGCGGCTCTATCACAAACCCCTCGTGCTGCTGATCTGGATCGGCGCCCTGATCATGGCGGCGGGCGGCGGCCTGTCGCTCACCGACCGGCGCATGCGCGTCGGCGCCCCGGTCAAAGCGCGCGCCAAGCTCCCGCCCTCCGCGGTGCCGGCCGAATGACCCGGCTGCTTGCCCGCCTCGCCCTCGTCCTGCTGCTCGCCCCGGCCCCGGCGCTCGCGGTGCAGCCGGACGAGGTGCTGAAGGACCCCGCTATGGAGGCGCGGGCGCGCGTCATCTCTGAGGGCTTGCGCTGCCTCGTCTGCCAGAACCAGTCGATCGACGATTCCGACGCGCCGCTCGCCAAGGACCTGCGCCTGCTCGTGCGCGAGCGCCTGAAGGAGGGTGACACCAACAATCAGGTCGTCGATTACGTGGTGGCCCGCTACGGCGAGTTCGTGCTGCTGCGCCCGACCTTCGGCTGGCACACGCTGCTGCTGTGGCTGAGCCCGCTGCTCGCCGTCGGGCTGGGCGCCTTCGGCATCTGGCGCCTGTCGCGCCGCCGGGCGCCGAAGGCGGAGGGGCTGTCCGCGGCCGAGGCCGCTGAGGTCGAGGCCCTAATCAAGCGGCGCTGACCTTACCCCGCGTAGAGCGTCTCCCCTTCCTCGCTGCCGCGCATGACCACGACACGCCGTACGTAGCGGGCGATGTCGGGCACCGCGCCCGGCACCGTCAGCTCCACCGCCCGCTCGCCGCGCGGGCGCTTCCCGCGCCACTCCGCGTAGGGGTAGGCGTCGAGGGACAAAAAGGTGTCGGCGCCCCGCGGCGCCGGAAACTGGCCAGTGGCGCCCGAATTGATCGGCGACAGCTCGATCCGGTCGCAATAGGCGGCGACGAAGGGCGCGGCCTCGATCTCGATGATCTCGTGGGCGTGGTCGCGGTAGGCGCGGCCCGCGAGCAGCGTCAGCACCCGCTTGCGGCTGAGCCAGAAGAACACCCGCTCGTTCAGCCGCGCATGCCAGTCGGCCGGCGTGAGGTCGTCGCGCAGGCAGCGGGCGAGCGCCTTGTCGCTCAGGGGCTTCTGATCGCGCAGCACGATCCGCCCGAGATCGGCCCGCTCCAGCACGATGCTCTCGGGCCGCCGCCGCAGGGCGGCGTCACGGGCCACGCCTTCGATCCCGAACAGGTCGAGCGCGGCAACCGGGCTCAGCAGGCCGTGGCGGCGGATCGTCGGCCACGCCCCGGCCTCCGCCATGTGGAACAGCGTCGGGCAGTCGCGCAGCCACTCGGTCCGTTCGTCGTCGGTCATCGCGCGCCCTGCTTTCGCCCGATCGGCCGGGCAGGGATGACGCCCGACGCCCTTCAACGCAAAGCCAGCCCGATCCGAGCGCCATGCCGATCGCCGCACCCCTTCGCCGCTTCCTCCTCGCGAGTGCGGCCCTTGCCCTGCCCACCGTCGCGCAGGCGCACCCCCATGTCTGGGTCACGGCCAAGGCCGAGGTCGCCTACGAGGGTGGGCGCGTCGCCGGCATCCGCCACACGTGGAGCTTCGATGCGTCCTACTCGGCCTTCGTGACGCAGGGGCTCGACACCAACGGCGACGGCAAGCTCTCGCCCGAGGAACTGCAGGGCCTCGCCACCGAGAACACCGCGAACCTCGCCGAATTCGCCTACTTCACCAAGCTCAAGGTCGCGGGCCGCGATCAGGCTTTTAGCGATCCGCGCGAAGCCCGGATGGCCATGGACGGCGACCGGCTGACCTTGAGCTTCCTGCTGCCGCTGAAGGCACCCGCCGTGCAAGGCCGGGGCGTCGCGGCGCTCGAGGTCTACGATCCGACCTACTTCGTCTCCTTCAGCCTCGCCGAGGGCGCCGACGCCGTGCGCCTGCCCGGCGCGGCGGCCGGCTGCACCACCACCGTGACGCGGCCGAAGAACGCCGAGCCCGCTGTGGCCGAGGCCGGCAAGTCGATGAGCGAGGCGATGTTCGAAGCCCTCACCTCGGCTTCCAATTACGGCGAGCAATTCGCCAACCGGGCCATCGTCGCGTGTCCCTGACGGCGGCGCTCGCCCCCAAGGCAGGAGCCGCGAGCCGGCTCCCCCTGCGCCTCGCCTTCGCCGCCGGTGCGGTGCTCGTTGCGGCGGGCCTGCTCGGCGCGCTCGCCTGGATCGTCGGGCCGGTCGCCGCCCCGCCGCCGCGCTCGCCCTTCGGGATCGGCTTTCGCGAGGCGGCCCCCGCCGCGACCGGGCTCGGCGGCTGGCTGCTCAACGTCCAATCGAATTTTTCGCGCAATCTCCAGGGCGCGGTTACGGCGCTGAAGGCGGGGGGCGGCTGGTGGCCGCTCGTCGCCATGGGCTTCGCCTACGGCGTGTTCCACGCCGCCGGACCCGGCCACGGCAAGGCGGTGATCGCCGGCTACATCGTGGCGGGCGAGCGCTCCTTACGCCGCGGCTTCTCGCTGAGCGCAGCCGCCGCCCTGCTCCAGGCTTTTGTCGCCATCGCCATCGTCTGCGTCGGCGCGCTGATCCTCAAGGCGACGGCCGGCGGCATCACGCGGGCCGGCACGCTGATCGAGACCGTCAGCTTCGCCCTGGTCGCGCTGCTCGGCGCCGCGGTGACGTGGCGCAAGGCCGGGCGGCTCGCCGCGCTCGCCACGGACGCGCCCGCTGCGGCCTGCGCCCCCGGTTGCGGCCACACCCATCTCACCGACGCCGCGGCGCTCGACCGGCTGGGCCACTGGCGCGAGCGGGCCGGCGTGGTGCTCGCCGCCGGAAGCCGCCCCTGCGCCGGGGCGGTGCTGATCCTCGTCTTCGCCGCGAGCCAGGGGATGCTGTGGGCCGGCATCGCTGCGACCCTCGCCATGGCTTTCGGCACCGCGCTCACCACAGGGGCACTCGCGAGCCTCGCGGTTTTCGCCAAGGCGCTGGCGCTCCGCCTCGCGGGCGGACGCGGCCGGGCCGGGGCGCTGGCGGTCGGCGGGCTCGAACTCCTGGCCGCGGCCTTCGTGCTGGTGCTCGGCCTCGCCCTCGTCGCCGGGATCGCCGCGAGCGTCGGCGGCTGAACGTCCTCTCGCCAAAGGTCGTGAAGCCGTGGCAGGCTGCACGCCTTGATCAGAGGAGCCCTGCGTGACCGCACCCGGCGATGCCCTCGACGCCTTCGCGCCGATCCTGAACTGGCGGCTTCTCAAAGGTTCGCACGCCTTTCCGGGCCCGGACGGCGGCACCTGCATCAACGAGGCGGCGATCGTCGCGGCGGGCCTGCCCTATCGGACGATCCGGGCGACCGAGGATTGCCCGCCCTGCTTCTCGCGGCCCCTCGCCGCCTACGCGCTGGGCCTCAACGACGCGATGCCGGAAGCCGAGCGCCAGGGCCTGATGGCCTTCGTGCTGCGCCTCTCGGGCTCGGCCGACGCGCCCGAGATCGAGGCGGCCCGCACGCAGTTCCTGGCGCTGGAGAGCGTGCGCCGCATCCTGCCGCCGCTGCTCGACCGGGCCGGCCTGCCCGCGCTCGCCGCCCGCTGCGAGACCGCGCCCGACGCCGAGGCCGCTTTGCTGGCCGCCAGAACCGCGGAAGGGCAGGGCGGGGCACTCTCCCACGCTGCGTCGGGCCGGCGCGCCTGGGTGATCGGGGCGCACGCCTCGGCTGTCGCCCGCACCGCCACGGCGGCGATCCGGGCGTTCGACGATCCGCGCTGCGCGGCCGAAGTGGCGGAGGGCGCAGCCCCCTTCGCCGACGGCATCTGGAGAACCGCGCTCGGTATCCTCGACGGAGCGCTCGGCATCGGCCGGCAGGCGCCGTCGATCGACCTAATCGACGCCCGCGATCGCTTGGAACGAGCCCGGGCTCAGGCGTAGGCGCGCGGGCGCGGCTCCTCGGCGAGGTCGATCTCCATCGATTCGCAGTTGGCCAGCCAGCGCCCGGTCAGGTGGTAGAAGAAGGTGCAGTGGCCGACCACCCCGATGGTCCGCTCCGGCCGCGCCCGCAGCCATTCGCGAAAGCCCGCGACGCGCTGGTCGAAGATCGTCTGCGGCTCGACGTGCCAGCCCTCGGGCCCGACCGCACCTTCGGCGTACCACCACGTCTCGGGCAGGTGATCGACCCGGAAATCCGGAAATTCCTGCGCCAGCACCGAGGCCGCGCGGCCGATGTCGCAGCTGCTCTCCTGGCATTCCCGGTGAAGCACCTCGACCAGAACCTTCGGCTTGGCCGGGTGATCGGCAAAGATGCCCGCGGTGGTCTGGAGGGCGCGGGTCAGCGGCGAGGTGACGACGAGTTCGAACGGCACGTCGCGCAACCGCGCGCGGGCGGTCCTAACCTGAGCGTGGCCGCGCTCGGACAGACGGGCGTCGATATGGCCGGGATCGCGCCCCGTCGCCTCGTGCTCGGCGTTGAAGGTCGATTCGCCGTGGCGGATGCAGAGGATGCGGGTCGCTGACATGAGCCCGATGTAGGCCGGGGGCCGCCACGCGCCACCCATTGCGGCGGCGGGTCTCGCCTGCGCACGCAACCGGACGAAGCGTCACCGTATGTGCGCAGCGGCGCCGGTTTCCGCACCGATGCGACGGGCGCGGTGCGGGCGCGGGCGGAAGGAGGGGAAAGCTTCCCGTGGCGGGAAGGCACGGCGCGGAGGAGCTTCGAGGACAACCGGTCCGTGCCGGCACCCTCAAGGAGTTTTTCGATGCACCCCCGTCCCGTCTCGAACCCAGGTCTTCCCCGCAACCTGCTGATCGGCCCGCTCGTCGCCCTCGTCGTCGCCTGCTTCGGCAGCCCGCCGGCCCGCGCCGAGGAAGCGGGAAGCGGCGCGCTGGTGCTGCGCCGCGAGGGCGCCGCCCCGGTCGAGGCGCCGCGACTGCGGGCGGACGCCGCCATCACGGTCAGCGGCCCGACCGCGCGGGCCACCATCACCCAGGCCTTCCGCAACACCACCGCCGCGTGGGTCGAGGGCACCTACCTGTTTCCGCTGCTGGAGGATGCCGCGGTCGATTCGATGAAGCTCGTGGTCGGCGACCAGGTGATCGTCGCCGACATCCGCGAGCGGCAGGCGGCGCGGCGCGCCTACGAGGCGGCGAAGGCCGAGGGCAAGGCCGCCGCGCTCACCGAGCAGCAGCGCCCGAACCTGTTCACCAACGCGGTCGCCAATATCGGCCCCGGCGAGACCGTGCTGGTGCAGATCACCTATCAGCAGAGCGTCCGGCTCTCCGGCGGCACTTACGCGTTGCGCCTGCCCACCGTCGCGGCGCCGCGCTACAGCCCGGCCCCGCCGCTCGTGCAGGGCGCCGCCGAGGGCCCGGCCGCGCCCGATCCGGTGCCGGATCGCGCGAAGATAGAGGCGCCCGTGCGCGATCCCGCCCGCCACGCGCCGGTCAACCCGCTGACGCTCGCCATCGACCTCAAGGCCGGCTTCGCGCTGGGCGCGGTGAAGAGCGCCACCCACGCGATCCGCGTGGACGACGTTTCGCCATCCGAGCGCCGCATCACGCTGGCCGACGGCGCCACGGCGGCCGACCGCGATTTCGAGCTGACCTGGGCGCCGGCACCGGGCACCGCACCCGCCATCGGCCTGTTCCGCGAGCGCGTCGCCGGGGCCGACGCGGTTCTCGCCGTCGTGACGCCACCCGCCGAGGCCGTCCCGGCGCCCGCGCTGCCGCGGGACGTGGTGTTCGTCATCGACAATTCCGGCTCGATGGGCGGCGCGTCGATCCGGCAGGCCAAGGCCAGCCTGCTCGCCGGCCTCGACCGCCTGCGGCCGGGTGACCGCTTCAACGTGATCCGCTTCGACCACACCTACGACGCGCTGTTTTCCGATACGGTGACGGCCGACGAGAGCCATCTCGCCACGGCAAGGAACTTCGTGGCCGGGCTGGAGGCGAGCGGCGGCACCGAGATGCTGGCGCCGCTCAAGGCCGCGCTTCAGGACGCGCACCCGGACGAGACCGGTCGCCTGCGGCAGGTCGTGTTCCTCACCGACGGCGCCGTCGGCAACGAGGCGCAGATCTTCTCCGCCATCGCCGCGGAGCGCGGGCGCACGCGGCTGTTCATGGTGGGCATCGGCTCGGCCCCCAACGGCACCCTGATGCGCCACGCGGCCGAACTCGGCCGGGGCAGCTTCACGGAGATCCGCTCGGTGGATCAGGTGGCCGAGCGGATGCGCGAGCTGCTGGTGAAGTTGGAGAGCCCCGTCGTCACCGACCTCGCCGCCACCTTCTCGGAGGCCGCCGACGCCACGCCCGCGCAGATGCCCGACCTCTATCGCGGCGAGCCGGTCACCGTCGCGGCGCGGATGCCGGAGGCCAAGGGGACGCTGACCATCACCGGCCGGATCGGCGGGCAGCCGTGGCACACGGTCCTGGACCTCGACGCGGCAGCGGAGGGCGCCGGGGTCAGTAAGGTCTGGGCGCGCCAGAAAATCGCCGATGCCGAGACCGCGCGGATCACCGGCCGGCTCGGCCCGGAGGCTGCCGACGCCGCGATCCTGCGGCTCGCCCTCGACCACGGCCTCACCACGCGGCTGACCTCGCTGGTGGCAATCGACGCCACCCCGCGCCGGCCCGAGGGCGTGCGCCTCGTCAGCACCGACCTGCCGCTCAACCTGCCCGCCGGCTGGGATTTCGAGGCCCTGTTCGGCGGCGCCGGTGAAGCCGCCCCGCCGCGCCAGCGCCGTGCCGGCTTGCCCCCGGCCCGGTACGCCGCGGCCCCCTCCGTGCCGCTGCCGCAGACCGCTACGGATTTCGAACTGCGGGCGCTCGCCGGCCTCGTTCTCCTCGCCCTCGGCCTGCTGATGGCCGCTCGCCGCCGCAGGCTGGCGTGATGGGCAGGACCATGCGCGAGCCGAATGGGGCGCCTCTCCTCCCCCTTGCGGGGAGGAGATGGAGGTGGGGGTGGTGCAGGAGGCACCGCTCCCGCCCCATCCTGCACCACCCCCACCCCGAACCCCTCCCCGCAAGGGCAGGGCTATCGCATTTGGGTGATGAGGTCGGCGAGGAAGTCGTCATCCCATCCGGCGAGCTGTCGCTTGGTGTGCAGGGAGCCCTTGGCGGTGTCCTGGCGCAGGATGGCGAGGGCCAGTCGGCGCAGCAGGGCGAGGTTCTGGGCGGTGGTGACGTTGCGGGTGAGGATGTCGTCCTCGCGGAAGGCGACGTCGAGGAGCCAGTGCTGGTCGT